>CAZVFX010000047.1:0-50225 GCA_964626565.1 uncultured Myxococcales bacterium | reverse complement strand
CAGCTACCCACACACTCACACGCACCTTCCACGCACCCGTACGCACCGGCGCACGGGTCGACAAAGACCCAGTGGCCACCATCCTCACCGCACTGCCACACCACTCCGGCCGTGCAGGTTATCTCTTGCGGAACGCAGGGTACGGGCGGATGGTCAGGAGCGCTTGTGGTCTCCAAATCCGACCCGCCGTCGACCATGTCACCAGCGACCAGTTCCACAACGTCGGGCGCCGGGTCCTCCGGATTCCCCTGCTTGCTCGCCGGGCATCCCGACAACAACCCAACGGCAAACACACAGATCCCGAGGGATAACACAACTCGCATAGTTCTTTCCTCAAATGTACTCGGGGTCAATAGCAGTGTACAAAACCGGCCGACCCTTTTTCAAGGGGGTATGTGGGTAGAAGACCTAGAAGAACTGTTGGACTCCGAAGGATATGCCGTGCTCGTCGTGCTCGCCAAAGGCGAAGGCGTAGTCGAGGCGCAGAACCAGGCGGGCGATACGGGGCGAAACCAAGCGGACGCCGAGCCCGGTGCTCATGCAAGGGGCGCCGTCGAAAGCCTCGCCCCAATCCTCCATCACATGGCCGACGTCATAGAAGACTACGTGTTGGAGGACCAGCCAGGAAGTCTGCAAGCTGGGGATGCGATACTCGAAGTTGGCGTCCCAGAACTCCTGCCCCCGGAACTGGCCGTCTTTAAACCCCCGCTTGTACTCCAGCCCACCGATGTAGAAAAGATGCTGCAGAGCGGTCGTGTCGGTGTGACCAACGGTAAGCCTGAAACCTGCGTTGGAGTCGAGGGGCAATCGCACGAATCCGATTCCTTGGAGCGTCAGCCTCGTGAAATCGAAGTCGGACCCCCACAGGCCGGAGGCGTGCTCCACAACGGCCCCCAGGGTTGCCCCCTCTACGAGCCAATCGTCGTAGTCGAGCCGCCCCAACAACGCGTTGGCTCGCCCGATGACAGCCAGACCGTCCGCAGGGAGTCTTAACCCCGCAGTAAGATTGGCTTCACGTTGTGCAGAGGTGAGGCTATCTTCCGAAAACGAATCGTCGTCCAACTCAACGCCGACCCCCACCCGAAAATGGCTGTGCAACTCCAACTCGAGCATGGAGTTGACCTTGTTGCGGCCCATGTTGTAGGCGCCCTGTCGCCTTCCGTCGCGGTAGTACAGGTCCCTGATTCTGTTGACCTTCCACAAGTCGATGCCGAACAGCAGCCGCTCGCCCAGAAACCTGGGGTCCCGGAACCACGCCACCCCGGAGTGAGCGCCGTTGAGGTTTTCGTACTGCCCGCCCAGTTCCAGGTACCTTCCCAGCAGATTGATGTCGTACAATCCGGCAATCAGGAAATTGGTGCCGCCACCACCGCCAAATCTCAAAAAAGGCAGAATGGTCCACTTCTCCCGTACCTTCAGCGTCAGCACCACCGAGGCGTCCGGTCCGTCGGACAGCCGCGGGACGACGCTGCTGAAAATACGCAGGTTCTTCAATCGCTGCACGCTCTCGGCCAGGTCGGCCGGCACCAGCGGAACGCCTTTGGCGACCAGCAACTCTCGCCGCACTACAAACGACTCCGTGCGCTTGAGCCCCTCGATGCGGATCTCTGAAACAGGCCGCCCGGCGGCCTCAGTTGGGGACAGACCTCGTTCTTTGTCGTCGGCGGCGGCGGCTGACGCGGACACCAGGGCTGAGATTCCCAATATCAGGAAGAGTGTAATCGGCCACCTCATGGGCTACTCCGCAAGTTGCATCCGGGCGACACTAAAAAGAAAAGAACGCTGAACCCGGCGGTCAAGCGGGACGGGGGGCATTTTCTGGACAGCCGGCGCCGATGCGGGTCAAATGGTATGGCGTGGAGGTAGTATGCGAAAAATAGTGATGGTTGGCACCCTGGTCCTGGCCCTCACCGGCATTGCGTCGGCTGGGGACAGACCTGTATTTGAGCTCGTCGAGAGCGTGCCGGTGGAAACCAGTTGGGACAGACCGGACGTGCGAAATACGCAGGAAGTGTGGGTGGAGATGATTCGAGGCGCCGAACAAACCCTGGACCTGGCGCAGTTCTACCTCGCCACCAGGGATTTCGAACCGTTGGAGCCGGTACTGGCCGAGATAGTCGCCGCAGCCGGGCGGGGAGTAAGGGTGAGGCTCCTCATCGAACTCGAGATGCTGGACCAGAGTACCGAGGCGCTGGACCTGCTGGCTCCCTTTCCCAACATCGAGATCGTCACCTTCGACATCCACGAGATCACCGGCGGCATTCTCCACGCCAAGTACTTCATCGTGGACGGCAGAGAAGCGTTCGTGGGCAGCCAGAACTTCGACTGGCGAGCCATCAAGCACATCCATGAGCTGGGATTGCGCATCAACGACGCCGCGACCGTTGGAGAGCTGGTGGATATCTTCGAGGCCGACTGGGCCTTTATGACCACCGGCGATTGGGCGGCTGCAGGCCCCCCGTCCCCTGCCTCGGAAGGCCCCCCGTCCCCTGCCTTGGGGCGCCCCCCGCCCCCTGTCGCTGAGCGACGTTTGTCGTCGGTGGTGGCGAGTCCTTTGGACCTCAATCCACCGGGAATTCCGGCTGCGTTGGGGGAGCTTGTGCGGCTGATTGACGGGGCGGAACGTTCGGTCGTGGTTCAGGTCATGTCGTACAGTCTGAACCGGGGTGACCCGGAACCGTGGCGGGTTATCGATGACGCTTTGCGACGGGCTGCGGCGAGAGGGGTAGAGGTCCGGCTCAACCTGGCGGACTGGACCCTCAAGGAGTCTCGTATCGACGCGCTGAAAAGCCTCACATCCACCGAAAACATCACTGTACGATTCAACTCGATCCCTCAATGGAGCGGCGGGTACATTCCGTATTCCAGAGTTGACCACACCAAGTACATGGTGGTGGACGACTCCGTTGGCTGGTTGGGTACGAGCAACTGGTCGGAAGGCTATTTCACCGAGTCCCGCAACATCGAAGTGATCGTGACCGCCCCAGCCGTTGTTTCGAGGCTCGTAAAAATCTTCGAGCAGGGCTGGAACGGTCCTTACGCCCACGACCTGGACCCGGCGAAGCAGTACGAGCCGCCCATCCACGATTAGTCGGGTACGACCTTAGACTCCCGCTGAGCATTCCCGATTGCGTTCGCTCCTCGCAGAATAGTGCTTCAAAAAAAAAAAGACGATAGTATGAGAATTGAACCCGGTAGTTTGTGGAGGCAGCAATGGTGCGAAGGCGATGACTTCAGCCGGAGGGGCGTGCCCCCTCGGCGGCAACGGGAAATGAAAGAACAGGAGGGGGACGGATGCCGCGAACGAAAGCAGTGATCGGACAGGACTACACGACGCTATTCGGGACGAGCGCGACCGACATGAAGAGGCAGAACCACGAGTATGTGGTCGATGTTTCCCTGCACAACAAGGTGGTGGTCAACTACAACATCCTCAATGCGGACAACGTGACGCTATACCTGGAAACCGCACAGGTGAAGGACAAGATGTACTGGCGCACCACGCAGAGTTGGAACGCGGTGGGCAGCGGCAGCATCGTGCTGACCCGTGACGCGGGCCTGACCACCGAGTTCCTGGAGAATTTCTTGCGCTGGCGCCTGGCGGCCACGGGCGCCAACTACAAGCTCACCTTCAGCCTTGACTATTTCTTGAAGTAGGGGGAAGCCATGTTCAATGAGGTAACCATTCAGAAACACACCGGACTCATCGGGGCGCTGGCCACCGATGTCGTACCCCAGGACTCGGACGACTGGGTGGACTCGGACCGCTACGACTCCATCCGGCTGATGACCTATATTTCGCAGATAACGGACGCTGAGTTGAAGATCCAGACGGCCATTTCCATGGAGGGGCCGTGGACCGATCTGCTGACCTATTCGTCGTCGGGTGAGAACACCGCCGAGCTGGAATGCGATGCAAACGCCACCTACCAGCTCGAGCGCTTTGTGCGTTGGCAGGTGGCGGCCACGGCCGCCACCTGGGACGTGTGCTTCATGATCTCTGCGGCTTTCCAGAAGGTGGGGGAAGACCCACCAGCTTCGCGAAGCCGGCGAGCCGGCCCTTCCAGGACGACACGAACCCGAACCACTGCTCGACGGAGGTAGGTGATGCCGAGGACAGCCAGAATCCCTGAGGTCTTCCAGCCCGCAACCACTCTGACCGGAGATACGGCGGCGCAGCAGGCGATCCAGAAACGACCGTTCTGGATTGACACCCGGGGCTACAAGCGATTCGTGCTGAGCGCCAAGGTGTACCAGCTCACCAATGTAACGTTGACCATCGAGACCGCGGCTACCGAGGCGGGGCCGTGGAACACGGCGGCCACCATCGCGGCCACCGGGACGGTATACATCCAGGCCGAGGAGAACGCGACCAACAAGTTGGAGCGTTTTGTGCGTTGGAAGGTGGTCTCCACCGACGTGACCTGGACCGTCTGCTTCTGGTTCGGGATGGAGCTGAAGGAGTAGGGCAATGGCGCCTAAGCTACCCGGCGACCTCCTGCCTCGGTACCGAATCTACGATCCTGAGTCGACGAATATCAGGAGCGCCTACCTGAATATCGATGTTGACTTTGAGCATCTGGTTCTAATCTACCAGCCCCTAGCGTCTTTGGACCAGTTCGTGGCTCCACCCGGCCAGTTACCCGAGGGGTTTGAGGAAGACACCTTCATCGGCCGCGTGCTCAGCGACCTCAGCGGAGTGCATGACACTGCAATCGACGAAAGCCCGTTTGCCGACACGTGCTTCCTGCTGGTTTTCAAGCCGCCTCACTACTCATCCCGCACCATTCACGCGGATGTCATCGAGAACTGCGAAGACGTCATGTTCGACTACCTCGAAAATGACGTCGGGGTACCCGCACAGAACATTGTCATCGCAAGTGTTTTCCCCGGGTTCGCACCGGAGTTGCAGGAGTTTCTGGCAGGGCCGTTCCCGAAGGCGGTTATGGGGCAAAACGCGCAGGGTGCTCCCGAGGTCGTCGAGTGGAAATCCTTCGACGTTGATGACAAGCCGTTCCTCTGCGTCACGAAGCTGATGCAGAATCAGGTTCCGTACATTATCGGCACCTTTGAGGAATTGAGTTGGCGGGCGGTGGGACTGAACCTGGTGGGCATGATCTATGATAGCGAGGGGGCGCCTCACTGGGAGATCATCGACGGCAGGGTCGGGTGTGAGCTCCTTGATGAAAAGCAGCAACTGGACGAGTTGCCTGTGCCCCCGGATTTCTCGAGCATCCCTCTGCGGGGCGCCAACTACGGCGGCGGGGAGCCCGTAGTCTGGGCTTACGATGAGACTCTCATCAAGGACCCCGACCAGAGCACGTACACAGAGTACGGTGAGGCCATCGTGGCTTTAGCCCGTCGGGGAGCCGCCAACCTCCCTTTGATGAAGCGAAACGGCGTGAACGCAGTGTCGCTGACGGTAAACGCTTCGACGACGAACCTGGAGACCGCCAACATTTCGTTTCCCGGGTACTCGAACGAATCCGGAGTCTATGCGGATTCAGCAGCCGGGGCCAACGATGCCACTGCCACCGATGCCCAATTGCGGGCAACCATCAGCCTTGCACAGTCGCTCGGAATGACGGTCATGTTGACGTTGCTCGTGACACCGTTGGCGGACACAGCCCCTGGTGGTGAGACAGCGGTGGCGTGTTACGGCCCACCCACGGACGCAAGCCCACAGGAAGCAAACGACTGGTGGAAGCAGTGGTTCACGCGATACGGAGAATTCATCGCCTACTATGGCAACATCGCCCGGGAGGAGAAAATCGATTGGCTCTGCCTTGGTTCGGGTCTCTGGTCTACGACCAAGGCCGGATACGTGGACGACTCGGGCAGCGTCAACGGTTGGATTGACGTGCTGATACAGGCTGCTTTGGAGGAATACAAGGCCGGCCCGGACTCCGACAACCGAAGAATCACCTACGCGGCCGGGATTATGAGCGTTGACATGTGCGAGAACGACGCTCTCGTAATCGGTGGAACCCCGCAGGAAATCGGCGCCGAGTTCTGGAACCTCCTCGACGCCGTCGGCCTCAATATGGGCTACTGTACTGACTTTCCTCCGGGCAACCTGAAGGCCGCCACATATGCCGCCCTTGCCTACGCAGGAGGCCTTTCGCCTGAGGCCTATGATGACCCTGACTTTGTTCCTCCGGAGGACGGCCAAATCTACAAACCCCTACTGGTCACACAAGTAAAGGCCGCATCAGTAGAATTTGGCTGCTGTCCTATTTTAGATGAAAACGGGGAGTCAGTGGGCCATACCCCCAGCGACATGTGCAACGCGGCTGCCGGAATGAAGGCTGAAGACGGTGCGAGCAATTTCCCGGACCAGTCCGAGTCGCTTCGGGAACAACTCCAAGCCATCTTGGAGGCGATCAACGGCCCGTACCTGGCCGCTAGCGCGGCGATTCAAGGGATCTTCGTGCAAAGTTGGGGCGACGGTGTTGACCGCAGTCTGTTTCCACCGCTCGCGATGCCGATGGACCCGGCGGCCTACCTGTCGGCCTGTGGCATCGGCGGAGACTGCAACTATCGTCCGCTGAGCGTCCCGCTGGCGCTCGAGCCCGACGAGTTTGCCGAGAAGGCCTGCGAGTTCTTCGACTGGGAGGAAGGCATGTACGAACCCTTCCCGGACTACCCGTACTCTCTGGCAGTGGTTGGAAAAAGCGCTCAGGCACTGCTATACTGCACATTCTGGGGACTCCAGTGGGTCTGGGAGGAGTGAGGGTTCCGTTTGGACGAGAGGGAAGCGGAATGCGGCTGTTGTGTTGGGTTGTGGTTTGCGCAGGGTTGGCCATCTCGCCCGGATGCGGGCAGAAGGCCGGTGAAGGGTCCGCCTCTGCTGACCGGATGATTGCTGCTGACGGCGCTCAGGACGTCTCCGGCGCGACCACCGAAGCCGCTTTTCCCGTGATGGACGCCGCTGCGGAGTTCCAGAATGCCGACGCCAAGGCGGAACCTGGCGGGGACAGCCAGGTTCAGGTTGACGGACAATTCCTGCCGGACGAGAGGCACGGACAGCTCGGCGACGCAGATGCCCCCAACGACCAAGGTGGCTCCCTGACTGATGGCGGGGGAGGGTTGGAAGCCTTCGACGGCAGCGACGTGACACCAGCGTGCGACGAAGGGCGTATCCGGATCGCAGGCAAGTGTATCGACGCAGCCTCGGCGCAACACCTCCTGACCGCAGGCGACGAACACTCCTGTGCGGTGAGGAATGGCGGCACCGTCTGGTGCTGGGGCGACAATTCCTCCGGCCAACTGGGCAACGGGACTTCGGGAGACTGTGGGGAGCCTGCTCCGGTGCAGGTGACGGGACTCACCAACATCGCCGGAGTGACCGCCCTGCGACTCCACACATGTGCATGGAAACTGGACGGGACTGCGTGGTGCTGGGGTTCGAACGGTTTCGGCGGGCTGGGAGATGGGACGAAGAAGAGCACGACTGAGCCGGTGCAGGTCCAGGGACTTGCCAACCCCGCCGCGTTGGCTGCAGGTTCGGGTTTCTCGTGCGCACTCGAGGACAGCGGCAGCGTCTGGTGCTGGGGGCGGAACGACCACGGGCAGCTTGGCAACGGAAGTCAGACCGACGAATCTGCTCCGGTGCAGGCGGCCGGTCTGGTGGACATCGTGCATGTGACGGCCGGGTCTTCCCACACCTGCGCCTTGAAGAGTGACGACTCGGTATGGTGCTGGGGGAAGAACTCAGCCAGCCAACTGGGCAACGGAAGTCAGGCGGACGAATTGACTCCGGTTCAAGTCGTCGACTTAGCAAACGTAGTGGGTCTGGCGGCAGGGTGGAGTCACACTTGTGCTGTGAAAGGTGACGGCACGCTGTGGTGCTGGGGGGCCAACGACGGTGGCCAGGTCGGAGACGGCACCACGGACAACAGGAACACACCGGTGCAGGTTGTTGGGGTGGAGAACATAGTGGCGGTTCAGGCGGGCTACGGTTACACTTGTGCGCTCACCGGCACGGGTTCGTTGTGGTGCTGGGGCAGGAACGACGAGGGGCAGCTCGGGGTTGGGAGCATCAGCGAGCCGATCCTGTCACCGGCCGGAGTGGCAGACGCTGGCGGCGTCACGGTGGCCGCGGCCGGCGGTTCGCACACCTGCGTTTTGAGACAGGACGGCACGGTCTGGTGTTTTGGCGCGAACAAGTGGGGCGAACTCGGAAACGGGCTGGGCGGCATCAAGAACTACAAGGCGGAGCCGGTGCAGGTTCCGCTGGTTTCCGATGTCGCTGGAATCGCAGCCGCATCGAACCACACTTGTGCGTGGCAATCGGGCGGTCCGGCATGGTGCTGGGGAGGATTGAACACCACCCCATACTACCCTCAAAGCAGCAACGACAAGCTGGGCTGTGGAGACTGCTACGGCGGCCAGACAGTTCCAATGGAAGTGGTTGGACTGACCTCGGTGGCCTCCGTGGCCGTCGGTGAGTCGCACTCATGTGCGGTGGCGGACGACTCGAGCGCCTGGTGCTGGGGGAACGCTTCTTTTGGAAAGCTGGGAACCGGGAGCGATGAGAACGAATTCTCGCCCGCACAGGTGGTGGGGCTTGGGGGTTCTCTGGCAGCGGTTGCGGCGGCCACAAGGCACACCTGCGCTCTGAAGGAGGAAGGCACTGTCTGGTGCTGGGGTAACAACGGTTTTGGCGAATTGGGGCAAGGTGACTTCGCTCCCTATCCCGCACCGGTGCAAGTGGTCGGTCTTGAGGATGCAGTGGCGCTGTCCGCACGTCATACCCACACCTGCGGCCTGAAGGCAGACGGAACCGCGTGGTGTTGGGGCTCCAACTGCTACGGGCAGATGGGGAACGGGGAGGATGGCTGCAACGTCGCACCCAACCCCATTCAGTTCGCAGACTTCGCCGGGGTCACCGCGGTCGCGGCTGGCTCCAGTTTCACCTGCGTTTCGAAAGCTGACGGGACGGCGTGGTGCAGCGGGGTCAATGACGGGGGACAGCTAGGCGACGGAACCAACGAAAACTCCACAACGCCGGTACCGGTTGTTGGCTTGGCAGGAGTGTCGACTGTGGCCGCTGGCAGCGATCATGTTTGTGCGTTGATGACTGACGGAAGCGTGTCGTGCTGGGGAACGGGCTACTATCCGGGGTACGCCGTTGGCCCCTCCTGCTGGCCCCTGGAAGACCAGTCCATGCCAATGCTGGTCGACGATCTTGTGGACATAACCTCGTTGTCTGCCGGTTCCCGGTACACATGCGCAGTCAAGGCAGACGGCACGCTGTGGTGCTGGGGCGCAAGCAGTTCCGGTCAACTCGGCGACGGCGCTCTTTGGACGCCGTTCCCGGTCCAGGTGGTCGGTTTGCCGTAGTGGCGCCATGCGGCCAGCGCCCTAATCCGGTACGCAGACCCCATCATCGTTGCAATGGGTGGGAACGGCTGAAGTGGCGCCGGTGATCGTGCCGGCGATGGTGCTGAATTTTATCCCTACCGAGGCTGCGTCCAGTTCGCCGTCATCATCGGTGTCGACGTCGGGCTGAACAAACATGTCCAACAGGTTCTTGATCATGTCCTGGGATACGGGCAACTCCTCCATTGTTTC
The DNA here is from genome assembly GCA_964626565.1 of uncultured Myxococcales bacterium. Lineage (GTDB taxonomy): Bacteria > Myxococcota_A > UBA9042 > CAIXZC01 > CAIXZC01 > CAZVFX01. The sequence continues at coordinate 40,649 of CAZVFX010000047.1, read as the reverse complement.
CGGAGGGATTGCGTCAACTGCGGCCATGAGCTGGTCCTTGCGCACTGCGCCGCCGATGAGGCCGTTGTCGATGGTCATGGTTTCACCCTCACCCGAGAGATCACCCTCAATTCTTGCCATGCTGGCGGTGATGCTCAAGGCCACCCCTTCGGCGATGGGAATGGACAACACGATGAAATATCCCGAACCGCCCGCCACCATTTTCCCTCCCCCCGTCACCGTCGCGTTGGTGAAACTCACCATTGGTGCACAGCTATCCGGGTCGAAAGACTCGGGCAGCACCAGGTATTCGCACTTTTCGGCCTGCCAGTCACAGACCTCTTTTTCCGCCTCGGGTTCCCCCAAATACATGTTGATGGGGAACTCTGTTCCGTCCATGGCCAGGCCGGCCAATTCCAGCAGCAACACGATCTGGCCGTCCTCGAGCGCCTTGGTCAGCTCGTCATCCGGACTCACAAACGCGGTGAGCTGATTGACCAGCCCCGAGAGCTGGTTGTTGTACCCGCCCTCACAGTCCCCCGCAGGGGAGCAGGTGTCGGGGTCGTCGTCGATGTCAAGGGCCTCCCCGGCGTGGCCGCCTGAACCCATAGCGAGGCCAACCACCTTTTGTACTGTGGGGTAGAAAAAAAGGTTGGGGCAGTTGAGGGTGGAGCAGGTCCCGCAAGAGCCGCCGCACCCGTCCGGCCCGCACTGCTTGCCTTCGCACTGGGGCTCACACGGTATCTCCACACCTTCCCCGTCAAGTGCGTCTTCGGTATCGTCGATCGCGTCAACTACGTCTGCAGTCTCGTCATTTGCGGTGTCATTCACCAGGTCCACTTCAACGACGTCAGTCACGTCTGCAACATCCGGGCCCAGGTCCTCCCCGATGTCCGGGACCAACGCCACCTCGACCTCAAGATCTTTTCCTCCAAAAGAACCCTCGTCCACCAGCGCCTGGCAGGAGAGAACCAGTGCCGCAACGAGGAGGAAAATCAGGTGCCGCAAGTTCATGTTGTCTTCTCCTCCCCTCATAATACAAACCCCAGTCCAACGAGGACGCCGAAGGTGGGTGCAACTATCCATTCTACACTCCCTCCAGCCCGCTGACGCCGGTGAAAATAGGCCGCACCTTCGGCAACAACGTCGACGTAAGTGCGCCGGTCGAAAGGCATGTACACCAGCCCTAATCCGCCGCCCAGCCTTCCGCCCAACGACGTACGAGTGTAGTCTCCGCCGGGCTCGCTAACGTCCTGGTGCCCCAGCACTCCGCCCACGGAAATCTGAGGGCGCAACACCAGGCGGCCGAAGTCAAATCCGTAGCCCACTGCACTGTCCAGTTCCACCTCGAGCATGTCCACGGAGGTATCCACGCTTTGGAAACTTGAGCCCCCCAACAGGACCCGGGGGGCGACCCAGACGCTGCCAAAGATCATGGGCCAACCCAGCCCCGCGCCCACCAGCGACCCCAGCCCCTGCAGAGTCTGGCCGTGGAAGTGAACCAGGCTCGAAAATCCCTGGCGGAACCAGTTGCTCCGCGCCCGCCCTTTGGCCGCCAGGTTCAGGTAGGGTATTTTCTCCATCCTGGAAGGCTCCAGCGCCAGAGTGGAGCCCTTGGTCAGGGTGACCGTCGCCTCCCTCAGCGGCTCGCCGGCTTGCAGGCGGCGCACGAGGTACTCGCCGGGGCCCAGCACCAGGCGGTGGCCAGGCAATTGCGCACTAACCTCAGCCACCAGGTTGCGCCCTGACTTGAAGATGAAATACTCTCCCTCTCCCCGGAACTCCAGCACTGCGTTGGAGCCGTCTGCACGGTTCAGATCGGTGAGCCGCACGCTGTCCTGGCCCCTGAGGTTGATCTCCCAGGTCGGACGCTGGGGAATACCGGTGCGGGATGATGTAAGTCGAGTGCCGCTCTTGACGTAGTCCCAGACCTCGGCAAGGGTGACCCAGCCGTCGGCGGAGTAGTCGGCAGCCCCTCTCAGGCCCGCCAGCAGCCAATAGGTGAAAACCGAGTGCCTGAACTCCAACGCTTCCTGGGCCTTCTCGCTGGCCCCGCTCGACATGACGAACGCGGTGCCCTTGACACCCTTAAGTTCCTCCACGCCGGACAGAAACGACGCCGCGGGCGTCCCACCTTTGGTCAACACCAGCGCGCCCGCGTTGCACGCGTCCACAATGCCTACCCGGACCCGTGCGGGTACGCCGGCGACCAGTTCCTTGAGTTGTTTGCCGGACACCACTTCCTCACCCAGGTGCAAACCGTCTCGATCCGCATGGCCCGAGTAGAAGAAAAGAAACATGGTGGAGTCCGACTTCGAGTTGGCCTTTGCAACTGCCTCAGCGACATCTTCGAAGGCCCGGGCCAGGTCGTCGGGGGCTCTCTCCAGCAGCACGGTGACGTCGTCCGGAGAGAAGCCGCCGAGGTCCACGAGCACCTGGCGCAGTTCTTCTACATCCCGGTGCGCGAACCTGAGCGTTGCACCATCGGTTTTCGAGCCTGCGTTGTTGGCTACCAGGATCGCATGACGGGAAGTGCGTTCCTGGCCCACCGCACCGGCGGCCCAAGAGGCGATCAGCAGGACGACCAGTGGGTGCAACCGCCTCATTCTCCCCCGTCCTGCGCTTTCTTGAACATGGTGAACCGGACGCTGGTGCACAACGCTCCCGGAACATCCGGAGCGTCCCGCGCCAGCAGCCGATTCTTCACCTCTGCTGCGTCGAAGGGGCGCTCGCAGAACAACCCGACAACGACCTCCTCACCAAGTGTGTCATCCAGATTGAAGGCCGGCTCCAAAGGCGTCTCCGCCCCTGCCGAGAGCCGCAGGGGCTGCTTGAACGCAGCAGGTATGTAGCGCGTAACACCTTCGGCATCGATCCCGTAGACGGCAACGTAGCGTGGCCTTGCGGAAACCGCGGAAAACTGGATCCGCTCACCGGGATGGAACGTGTCACCGTCAGCGGCCTGGGTTACCTCCCCGTCCCTTTGAACGAACACGGCCAGGGAAATGTCCGCTCCTTTCAAGAGAATCTCTTCTTGCGCCGGGGGAGCAGCAGGCACAGGCTTCTCCACCCTTTCCTGCCGCTCCATAATCAGAGGTACGGCGACGGCCAGGCAGGCCGCGGATGCCGCCAGGATGAGGGCGCCGCGCCACGCTCGGGGCCTTCCGGCGCCGGCCTGCCGGGGCTTGTCCATGCGGCGGTCGATGAGTTTCACGATCCAGTCTTCGGCTGATTCCAGCTCGGGGCGCTCCTCGTCCACCCTCTCGCCACAGCTCTCGCATTCTTCCAGGTGGGTCGTGAGGCGCCGCACCTCTCGCCGGGAGAGCTCTCCTGCGCGATACGCATCGAGTTGCAGATCCGAAGGGCATCCCTCGGGCCACGGACGCTGCAGCGAGCCTGGTCGTCTCTTACCCATCGTCACCACCATCCATCAGGCGCTCTTTGGCAAGGCTGCGGAACGTCGCCAGCCGATTGCTTACCGTGCGCCTCTTCAAGCCGATCATCTTTGCGATCTCCCGTTCGGTCATGCCGTGAAAATAGTAGCTCACCGCGATCTCCGCGGTTTCCTCCGTCATTTCAGCGTGCCCCAGCAGTTGGACTGCCAGCAACAGGTTGTCCGCCCTTCCCGCGCGCGGCACCCCTTCCGACTCCTGCCGCAACCGCCACTCGGTGTACAGCCGCTCGTCCCGCTTGATCTTGCGCAAACGGTCCAGGCACACCCGGGTGGCGATAGAGTAGAGATAGGTGGACACTTTGCTGCGCCCCTGAAAATCGCCGCGCAAGAATCGTTCAAAAGCGTCATGGGCTGCGTCCTCCGCATCGGCGCGGTTACCCAACATCCTCAGGCACAACCGCAGCACCATCCGCACGTGTTCGCGGTAATCGTCTGCAGTGCTCCGTCTTCCAGCCATTGTGACGCCCGGCGGTCCAGTTTTGGCAATGATAGCATGAAAATTTTCACCCGTCGTTGCCAAAAATGCTCTCACAGGCGTCAGACTTGGTTGCAGCAGGGAGGCAGGCGTGGAGGCGTGGAGGCGTGGAGGCGTGGAGGAAAGACAAATGACTACCAAACGAGGGGTAAACATGACTGGAAGACATGGCTTGTTGATGGTTGCGGTGTTGGCTCTGTTTGCATGGGGTTGCGCGGGTGGCGGGGAAGAAGAAAATGCGGGGACGGAGTGTGCTTCTGTGTGCACGGGGAAATGCGGAACGGTGGAGGGGTGCGATTGCGGGGTTTGCGAGCCGGAACCGGAGGCTGATGCGGTGGAGGAAACAGGGGCAGATCCCTGTGAAGGAGTATGTGACGGCGTTGCTTGCGGCGAGTTGGAAGGGTGCCCGTGTGGAGAGTGCGGAGAGGGGCTCACTTGTACGGCTGGTGCGTGCGTCGAGTTGGACCCGTGCCTTGAGGCCTGCGCGGGTAAGGAATGCAGTCCTTCCGATGCGGAGTGCGATTGCGGGGCGTGCCTGGGCAACGGCGAGTGTGAAGACGGCGCGTGCGTGTGCACTCCCGACTGTGCCGGCAAAGAGTGTGGATCCGACGGCTGCTCCGGAAACTGCGGCGATTGCGACGGGGGCTGGAACTGCGGCTCCGACTCGTTGTGCCACGACCCATCGATTTGCGAGTACACCTTCGAGACCGCGCAGAAGGTCGACTACATGGCCATCGGCAAGGGCGGCCATCCCGGGGAAGCGCTGGACGTGGATGACGACCCGGACACCTGCTCACCTTCAGGGGACTGCGAGGGCGGATACAACAATCAGCTCTCCGACCTGCTCATTCAACTTGGGGCATTCGTCGATCCGGACCAGGAAATCGCTAATGCTCTGGAGGAAGGAGAACTTGTGCTCCTGGCCGAGACGGTGGCCATGGTGGACGACGGCTCTACTTTCACCATCAACATGTACATCGGAGACCCGGTAGAAGACAAGGACGTGTGCGACTGGCAAGCGGCCAAATGCGACTATCTGGCCAAGGGAGATTCCTTCGACCCGGCCACCTGCAAGCCGCTCATTGTTTTCGACAACGCGACGGTGAACGACGGCAAGCTCCACGCCGGCGGGCCGGATGCACTGTTCACCATCTCAATTCCTATTTCCGAAGGTGCGATGTTCCAGGTCACTGCCAACATGGCCCAGATGGTGGGCGACGTTGTCGTTGATGGCGGAGAGACCACCATAAAGAACGGCATTATCGGCGCGGCCGTACGCAAGGACAAGATGCTGGAGGCCATCGACATGCTGCCCGAGAGCCTGCTGGAGCAACTCCCTGTGGGTAAGGAGATGCTCAAGAACCTCATCGTCATGTTTGTCACCGAAGATATCGATACTGATGACGATGGCGTTCTCGACGCCGCGTCCATCGGCGTCAAGTACACCACAATCCCCGGCGCCATCACCGGCGTTTCTCTGGAGACCGCAGAGTAGACCGCGATACCACAAAGCCGGCATATTTGTTACACTCTATAGGTAAGGTTCCCAAATCGTTGTGCAGAGTCGTTAGTGTGGACGTAGTGCGCTGGGGGCCGGAACGCTAGCAATGGGCAATATATGGACCCGGGGCGAGTAGAGGCGTTGTACAGAGAGTACGGCGGACTCGTCTACCGGCGAGCCTGGCGCATGCTAGGGGACCGGCAGGAGGCTGAGGCGGCGGTGCAGGAGGTGTTCGTGCGCGTCTTGCGAAAGATCGAAGCATACGATGAACGCGACAAGGTGCAGAATTACCTGTTTCGAATCACCACCAACTACTGCCTCGATCAGATCAAGTCTCAGCGGCGCCGTCCGAAACTCTACGAGTACAGGCCGGAGCTTACCGCGGGCGGAATCGACCCGGAACGGGAGGCGGCGGGAAGGGAAATGCTGAAGCTGGCCCTGGAGCAGAGCGACGCCAGGGTGGCGCAGGCGGGCTGGCTGCATCACGTGGACGGTATGAACCAGGAGCGCATTTCCGAGGTGATGGAGCTCAGCCGGCGGACCGTTGGAAAACTGCTCAAGAAGTTCCGGGCCCGGGCACGGCAACAGGTGAAGGATGAATAGCGCTCAGCACAAATGCCTTGACCCTCTCGAGTTGGAGAGGCTCGTGGGCCGCCCTTCCGGGGATGATGTGAGGGAAGCGGTAGGCCGTTGCCCCAGGTGCTCGGTGGCGCTGGCTGAAGCGGAAATGATGGAAGGGGAGTTTCTGGAGAAGGTGGCGCCGCGGCTGCTGCCCGACCTGCACCGGCGCCTGGGAGAAGCGGGGACCGACGACGAAAGGTCTCCCTGGTACGCCTTTCCCCTCCCCCGTCTCGCGGGTGCGGTCGCCGCAGCGGTGGTGATAGCGCTCGTGGTTCTGGTGCCGGTGTGGAAGGAACACCGAGTGAAGAACAGACGACCGGTGGCCGGACAGCAAGGCGAAACGGTGGACCCCGACTACCTGGGCACCAAGGGGCACGCTTCTATCAGACTGGTGGTCAAGAGGGGAGACATGCGGTTCTGGTTCTGGCCCGGCGTTCCGCTTCTCCCCGGGGATGCAGTGAGGCTCATTCCATACGCACCGGAACATCGGTATGTTCTCGTGGTCAATCGGGATTCTACCGGGCGCGTCCAGGTGGTCTATCCATTCGGGGGGACTTCGAGTGCGCCGCTACCCGAACCTGGTGAGCCGTTGGAAGGGAGCCTCATCCTGGACGAAGTGCCTGGGGAAGAGCAGTTGTTCGCGCTGTTCAGCGACCGACCTTTGGAAGCCCCCGACGCGGTGGTGTGGCTTGCGAGACAGAACGGGAGCGCAGTAGGAGCCACTTCCCACGTGGGCGGGCAGTCCATCGGAGTGGTTCACCTGACGCTGAATAAAGAGGTGGCCCTTCCATGAACCGGTGCCTCCTCATTCTTGCGGCAATTTTGCTCCTGCCCGGCCCGCTGTTTGCCGAAGAGGGGAAAGTGATTCGAGTCGCCGTGGTGGTAGGGAACAACCACGGGGCCGCACAGCAGGAGGAGTTAAGATTCGCGGAGTCGGATGCGTCCCGCATGCGGGACGTGCTGCTCAAACTTGCCGGCTTCAAGGAAGACAACGTCTACCTGCTGCTGGGACGGGATCACGATGAATTGGAGCAGGCTTTGCAAGACGTTGAGTTGAGATTCGAGGATACCGACTCCCAACTCTTCTTCCTGTTCTATTTCTCAGGCCACTCCGACGGCTACCACCTGGAGATGAACGGGGAGCCGGTTCCCTTTGAGGTGGTTCGCAAGTGGCTGCGCAACACCGGGGCCAAGGTCACAGTAGTGGTGCTGGACGCGTGCCACAGCGGGCAACTCATCAGCGTCAAAGGCATGCGGCCAGGCCCCTCATTTGACGTGGAGATGGATGGGGACCTGCGTGCGGAAGGCACCGCGATCATCACCTCGTCCGCGGTAGGAGAGCGGGCCCAGGAAAGCGGCCGCATCCGCGGCGCGTTTTTTACCCACCACCTGGTTTCCGGTTTGTACGGGGCCGCAGATGCCAACGGCGACTTGAAGGTCTCGTTGTCTGAGGTTTACGCGTATGCGTACGGCCGCACCCTGGCCGACACCCTGGAGAGCCTGGCTGGAACGCAACACCCTTCCTACAGCTACCGGCTGGAAGGGAAGGGCGGTGACGTCACGCTGACGCGCCTGACGACCAACGCCGCACTCCTGGTCTTTCCCAAGAACGTAGAAGGGGCATATTTCGTGGTTGAAAGAGCTACGGATCGTGTAGTGGCCGAGCTAAAAGTACCGACGCCAAACTCCCGGCGTCTTTTCCTACCCCCGGGGGACTACCGTGTGGTGCGCCGGACCCGCAGCAAAGTTGAAAGCTCGGAGGTTCACCTGGAGAAGGGCCAGACCCACAACCTCGACCCGAATACCCTTGTGAGGGCGGAGATGGAGTTGCCCGGCACCCGGGGCGCCGGAGTGACCCGCAAGTGGATGCTGGCCGGCTACTACGGGTTGTCGGCCGAGTTCATGCGACGCATGGGTGCGCTCAGTTCGGGAGGCATGATGGTCATGAGGCAGGCCGGGCCGCTGGAACTGTTCGGCCGCCTCTCTTTCGCCGGCACCTCTGTGGACGAGCAGGGATTCCAGTACGACATGCAGGTGATGGAAGGGGCCGTGGGGATGCTGTGGAAGGTGGGATTCCGGGATGTGCACTTTCTGGGCGGCCCATTGGTAGGCGCCGGCCTGTTGATGCAGGACATCGGCCCGGGCGGCAGCTACACCGCGACCACCATGTCGGCGGGAGCCCTGGTGGGAGTGGAGTTGAAAGTGTTCGAGCCGGTCTCGATATTGGCGGCGTGGGAAGGAGACGCGCTGTTCTTCCGACGCAGCGGGGAGCTGATTAACGAGTTCACCCTGAAAGCCCTGTTGGGGCTGGGCTGGGAGTTCTGATGGGGGGGCGGAAAGTGAAGGCAAGACGGCTGTCCGGACCGATTATACTGCTGACCCTTGTCGCCCTGGCGAGTTGCGGGGAGGTGAAGGATCGAGAAGGTGTGCCTTGGCTCAGAACCGTTGGACCGGAAGGCGCAACCATCGCGCTGGGGCGCTTGGAAGTAACGATTCCTGCGGGTGCGCTGGAGAACGGTGCGACGATAATGATCTCCAAGGCGAAGGAGACTCCCGGGGGCAACCTGGGTCCGGCCTACGAGATCTCCCCGGCGGAACTCGCTCTCAACAAGGATATTTCTCTCACCTATTCTCTGGAAGGAATGCTCGTAGACCCGGACGCAGGAGTCCCTTACCTGGCCCGGGTGAATGACGGTCAGTGGCAACTGATCGACAGCTCCATCCACAACAAAGCTGAGGAGGCCCTGAAGGTCGACGCTTCTCAACTGGGCGTCTGGGGAGTGGTCCAACTGGCGCCCTGCGTTCCGGCGTGCGACGGAATCGAGTGCGGCCCGGACGGGTGCGGCGGCGTGTGCGGCCAGTGCCTTGAAGGCCGGGACTGCGTGGAGGGAGCCTGCCTGTGTCCGTTCGGAGAATGCTGGGGCGAATGTTGTCAAACCAACGAGGTATGCTTCGAAAACGCCTGCTGCCTCAGCGACTGCATGGGCAAAGAATGCGGGGACAACGGTTGTGGCGGCGTCTGCGGTAGCTGCCCGCCGGGCAAAGGTTGCAAAGACGACTTGTGCGCCTGCCCCTTCGAGGAGTGCGGGGGATTCTGTTGTGCGGAAGATGCGGTATGCTCCAATGCCTCGTGCTGCACGCCGAGTTGCGAGGGTAGAGAGTGTGGACCGGACGGCTGTTCCGGGCTGTGCGGCGCGTGCTCGGACCTTCAACAGTGCCTTGGTGGAACCTGTTCGTGCCTGTTCGATAATTGTGCCGGCACATGTTGTGCGGCAGAGGAAATCTGCTTTGACGACAAGTGCTGCCATCCGTACTGCGGAGATGCCGAATGCGGTGGGGATGGTTGCGGCGGCTCGTGTGGAGAATGCTCCGACCTCCAGGTCTGTGTAGGTGATGAATGCTGCGAGCCCGACTGCACCGACAAACAATGTGGGGAGAGCGACGGATGTGTGGGATTCTGCGGCAATCTCGCCGGTTGCGATGACGGAAACGTCTGCACCCTCGATCTTTGCGAACCCGAGTTGGGCTGCGTGTACCAGGCCCAGGAAGGAGAGTGCGACGACGGAGAAAACTGCACGATGGGGGATCACTGCGACGAGGGGATTTGCGAAGGCGAACCCAAGAACTGCAACCCCTTTACGCAGGGAGTATGTCAGGGGGTGTGCGACCCTGATTCGGGCAACTGCATTCTTGTTCCCACCGGGGACGGAGTGGAGACCTGTGACGGGCTGGACAACGATTGCGACGGCTGGACCGATGAAGGACTGGCCGGACTCGGGGTGGAGGAAGCGTGCGGGAGCCTGACCGGCGTAGGCGTGTGCACTTTGAATTCGCTGGACTCCTATTGCGGCGTGGACCCCGCCACCGGTCTGAAGACTATGCTGTGTGATTTGAGTCTCCTGGGCCCGCTGTACATCGAGGAAGAGGATGGACACCTCAACCTGTGCGATGCCAAGGACAACGATTGCGACGGGCTCACGGATGAAAACCTCGTTACCGGGTCAAGCTCCGATTTCGGCGCGGCGGGTGTCCCCTGTCTGCACCAGGGGGTGTGTAAGAACGGCGTAATCGCCATGTGTAATATCGAGGCGGAAGACCCCGGCAACTGGACCTGCAACTACGACAATGTCCAGTTCCACAGTTCCGACGAGGGATACACCTGGCCGGGCCCGCTGGGCCCGCTGGAAACGGCCTGCGACGGCCTGGACAACGATTGCGACGGTGAGGTCGATGAAGATCTGTGGATGGACTTCGGCGAGGAGGCGGGGGACGAGAATCCCAAAGTCAAGAGCGGCTGCCCCATCGAGGGTCCGTGCGCCGCGAACATGAAGTGGGACTGTGAGAACGTCGGCGGCGCGCCCACCTGGGTGTGCGATCATTCCGCAGTTCCGGGCTTTGAGGAGGTAGAGGTCACTTGCGACGGTGTTGACAACGACTGTGACGGTGTTACCGACGAAGACCTGGATAAGATCGAGCCCGAAGTGGCCGGCTGCACGCAGCTTGGAGTGTGTGGCGAAGGCGGGAGTTACGCCAAGTGCATAGGTGGACAGCAGATCTGCTACTACGAACAGGTGGCGCACTACGAATGGGACCAGGAGGTCACCTGCGACGGCCTGGATAACGACTGCGACGGTTTCACCGACGAAGACCTTGACTGGAAGGAGGCGGAGGCGTGCAGCACCAAAGGTGTTTGCGCCTCACCTGCCTTGACGGCCCAATGCTTCGGGGAGGCGGGCTGGGACTGCTTCTACGAAATAATTGAAGACTGGGAGCAGGTGGAATACTCCTGCGACAACCTGGACAACGACTGCGACGGCACCACCGACGTGGCGGTATGCCAGGTGTGCGAACCGTGTCAGGAAGACCCCGACTGCATGACAAATGCGTGCAAGCAGGCTCCCAGTGGCGAAAGCTTCTGCGCGGTGAGCGACTTCAACTGCGTGCTGACCGACTACGAGACCGGTGAGTGCATGTCGGTGTCCGACGGGACCAAGGCGTGCAAGGACGAATCCAGCGCGTGCTTGTGCGCTGGGCTGGGCACCTGGTACTGCGCTGGCCCCTGGGAAGCTTGCACCGGTGCGACCCCGGCGTGCGTGGACGGCGTGTGCAAGGTTTGCAAACCCGGCAAAATGAAATGCGACGGCAATACCAGGTCGCAGTGTTCCGCCGCTGGTGACGCCTGGCTCACCCTGGATGATTGCGGGGCCAACGCCATTTGTGTTGGAGACGCACTATGCGTTTCCAACACCGAAATACCGGTGGCCGATGACGTTTTGGACACTGGAGTCGATGTCTCCCCTCAGGTGATCGTCCGCAAATCGGGCGGTCCCGTGGTCGTGTGGCATACCGACAAATCTCCGGGCGGCCAACTTTACGACATATCTGCCCGACGATATTCCCCTGAGCTGGTCCCCGAGGGCCCAACCACCCTGGTGAACTCCTACACATTCTCCAATCAGAAGAACCCTGCCGCTGCTGCGTTCCCCTCCAACCCGGCCGGGTTTGTCGTCGTCTGGCAGTCCAACGGCCAGGACGGGGATGACTACGGCATTTTCGGCCAGATGTTCAACGAAGACAGCAGCAAATATGGCGCGGAGTTGCAAATCTGCACTGGCGTGGCAGGGGCGCAGGAAAATCCCCGGGTGGCCGCCTTCGCCAACGGCAGTTTCATCGTCACATGGGAGAGCAACATCGGCGCGGACGCGGAAGGGCGCGGAGTCTATGCCCAGCGCTTCGACGGATTGGGGCAGGCGGAGGGGCCCGAGTTCCTGGTGAACACGACCACCACCAACGACCAGCGTTGGCCCGACGTCGCCAATCTCGACGACGAAGGTTTCATTATCACCTGGACGTCGGTGGGCCAGGATGAGTCGGGACAAGGGGTGATCTTTGCCCTGTTCGACATGACCGGAGCCCAGGTCAGCCAGGAATTCATCGCCAGCTACTACCAGGCGAGCAGCCAGAAACGGGGAGTAGCCGGAGCCTTCTCCGGCTCCCTCACCGGCCAGTTCATGCTCTTCTGGGAATCTTACGGCCAGGACCCGGGCGGAGCCAACGGCGTATTCACGCTGCCCTATGACGAATTCGGGCTGAAGCAGGAAGTCCAGGACATCCAGGTCAACACCGTGGTCACCAACGGCAACCAGAAAGACCCGGCGGTAGCAGTCTTGGCCGACAACACCGTCGTTGTCGTGTGGGAGACAATGTACCTCGATTCCGACAAGGAAGCGATCGCTGGCAAGCTGCTCAACCCGGACGGCTCGCCCATTTCAGAGGATGAATTCCTGGTCAACTCCACCCAGGCCGGTTCGCAGCAAAACCCCGACGTCGCGGCCGGTCCCAACCAGACCTATCTCGTAGTCTGGTCTTCAGTGCCCGCCGACAACAACCCGAACATTCGCATGAGATTGTTCAAGGGATTCCCGCAGTGAGATCGGCAGGCGCCATCTGGTTGATCTGCCTGATCGTCGGATGCAGCACAGAACCGACTCGAGTGCCGGCAGATCTGGGGACAGACCTCGGTTTTGTCGACGGGCACCTCGCGGATGAAGCCGATGAAACAGCGGGGACGGGGGGCGATATAACGACGGGGACCGGTGGCTATGTCGGGGGCGGTGAAACAGCGGGGACGGGGGGCGATATCGGGAGTGCGGACACTCAGTTGGCTGATGTAATCCAAGACCTACCGGTGGACTGGACCGAGGTCTTTGACGCGAAGGCGGACTCCGCCGGGAGTGCTGACGTCCAAGATGTGATTAGCGAGGAGGCGGCGGAGTGCTCCTTCATCGAATGCGGGGCTGTCTGCTGCGAAGAGGGACAGACCTGCAGCCTGGACGTGTGCTGCACGCCCGAGTGCGAAGGCAAACAGTGCGGGGGAGGCGACGGCTGCGGCGGGGTGTGTGGTGAAGCTCTCACCTGTAATGATGACAATCCGTGCACTACCGACACGTGCCTGTTCGGCATCGGCTGCATCTTTGAGTTGCTGGAGAGTGCAGTGGAGGTGTGCGACGGCCAGGACAACGACTGCGACGCCCTGATCGACGAAGACCTCGATTGGAAAGAAACTGACGCGTGCAATACGAAGGGGGTCTGTGCATCGCCCACGCTTACCGCCGAGTGTTTCGGCGAGGCCGGCTGGGAATGCCACTACGACCAGATTGACAATTACGAGAGCGTCGAGGTTTCCTGCGACAATCTGGACAACAACTGCGACGGGATCGTCGATGCGGCCGTGTGCCAGATTTGCGAACCGTGCATGGACGACTCCGACTGCGTGACCAACATCTGCACTGCGACCCCCGATGGCGAAGGATTCTGCGTGGCCAACGGCTCCTCGTGCCCCATTGTGGACGAGGAGACCGGCGCCTGCCTCCTCGTCCCCGAAGACACCTGGGCGTGCTCGTCGAACAGTCAGTCCTGCCAGTGCCTCCCGTTGGGAATCTGGGATTGCGCCCAGTTCTGCGCAGGTGCGACACCGGTCTGCCTTGACGGGCAGTGCTTGCCCTGCTTACCCTTTGACAAGAAATGCTCCGGCAACACGAAGATGCAGTGCTCGAATCCGGGCGACGGATGGGAGTCCCTCGGAGACTGCACCCCCGGGTTCATCTGCGTAGGTGAGGCCGTGTGCGTCGCCAACGACGAGGTTCCAGTGGCGGAAGACGTATCGGGAATCGCACCTGACGTGTCCCCGGTAGTTGCCATACGCAGAACCGGGGGGCCGGTGGTAGTGTGGCAGACCGACACTGTACCCGGGGGTAATTTCCTCGACATTGCAGGCCGTCTGTACAGCCCTGAACTCATTGCCGAGGGCGAGGCGTTCCAGTTCAACAGCTACACCAACAGCCACCAGAAGAATCCAGCCATCGCCTCGTTCCCGAACTCCCCGGGAGGTTTCGTGGTGGTGTGGCAATCCGACGGGCAGGACGGCGACGGCTGGGGCATCTTCGGGCAGATGTACAACGAAAACGGCAGCAAGTACGGGCCGGAATTGCAGGTGAATACCGTCACTGCAGGAGATCAGGAGAACCCCAGTGTGGCAACGTTCGGGGATGGCACCTTCTTCGTCATCTGGGAAAGCGACACCCCCAATGCGCTCGAAGGCCGAGACATATACGGACAGTTCTTCGACGGCATCGGGCAAGTGATGGGGCCGGAGTATCCCTTGAATCAGTTCGTCGAGAACGACCAGCGCTGGCCGGACGTTGCCAACCGGGATGACGGCGGGGTTATCACCACCTGGACCTCGATGGGCCAGGACGAAGGTGGCCAGGGAGTTGTCTGCAAGTTGTTCAGTTTCGGTGGTATTCCGGACGTTCCGGAGTTCATCTGCAGCAACTACCAGACCAGCAGCCAGAAGATGAGTGTGGTCGGCGGCTTCTCCGGCTCACTGTCGGGTCATTCCATGGCGGCGTGGGAATCCTACGGCCAGGACCCGGGCGGCGCCAACGGCGTATTCATGCAGTCCTTCGACGAGCTCGGGCAGAAGCAGAATGTGCAGGACGTTCAAGTGAACACCGTGGTCACCAACGGTAACCAGAAGGACCCTGCGGTGGCAGTTCTGGACGACAACACCATCGTCGTGGTTTGGGAGACCATGTACCTCGATTCGGACAAGGATGCGGTTGCTGTCAAGCTGTTGAATCCCGACGGCTCAGCCATCACCGAAGACGAATTCCTGGTCAACCAGACCCAGACCGGGGCGCAGCAGAACCCGGACGTGGCCGCCGGCCTCAACCAGAGCTACGTGGTGGTGTGGTCCTCACTACAGGCAAACAACAACCCGGACATCTATCTAAGAATGTTCAAGGCTGCGGCCCCATGAGGAATCTAGCTGCAGTATGGCTTCTTGGGTTGCTGGCTGGGTGCGGTGGAAACGAGGCCCCGGGGCCTGGGGACCTGGGGACAGACCTCGGATTTGTCGACAAGAGCACGGCGGCCGAATTAGAGATTGGGGACCAGGCTACGCGAGAAATCGGTGTGGAGATACTTGACGTTGGTGGGGATGAAGATGGGGGCGGGGAAGGCGAAGTGGAGGACGCCGGCGGGGACGATGCAGCTCTTGGCATTGATGTCGGAGAAACCGATGTGTGGACACCTTGCCCGACTGTCGATTGCGGCGGGGAGTGCTGCGAGGAGGGACAGGTCTGCACGTGGGGCGGGTGCTGCACCCCGGATTGCCAGGACAAGCTGTGCGGGCAGGGCGATGGGTGCGGTGGGGATTGTGGCGACGGGCTACCGTGCGATGACGGCAACCCGTGCACGACTGACATCTGCCTTCAGGGGTGGGACTGTGTTTTCCAGCCTGTGGAAGGGGCGTGCGACGACGGCGCCCCGTGCACCATCGAGTCCGAGTGCCAGGCGGGCGCATGCGTGGGGACAGTGCTCAAGGACTGCTCTTCAGTGGGCTTTGAGGGGTGTCCGGGATTGTGCGAGCCGGAGAGTGGGGATTGCCTGCCGACTCCGCTGGGGGATGGCGTGGAGGTTTGCGACGGCGTTGACAACGACTGCGACGGAACTACCGATGAGGCGCTGCAGGGGACGGACATCGAAATCATATGCGGCGTGAACATCGGAATAGGCGTTTGCGCCAGCAATTTCCTCACTGTCTCCTGCGGATTCGACCCCGTGACCGGCGTTAAGGAGTACATCTGCAACTTCGATGCCCTGGGGCCGGTCTATGCGAAGCTGGAAGACGGAGATCCGGCCCTATGTGACGGCCTGGACAACGACTGTGACGGCCTGACGGACGAAGGGATGATCATCACCACGTCGGCCCAGGTGGCTGCCTTTTCCGATTGCCCAACGACCGGAGCGTGCAAGCTGGGCATGATTGCTATGTGCAACAGCGATGGCATAACCCCCGGTGAGTGGACCTGCGACGACTCTCAGATACCCTACCATACCCAATGGATGGGCTACACCTGGCAGAGCCCGGAAGGACTCGTGGAGGTGGAATGCGACGGCGTGGACAACGACTGCGACGGGCAAACCGACGAGGGTCTGGACCTCGACCTCGGGATCTTGGCAGGAAACCTCAACCCCAAGCTCAAGAGTGGTTGCCCACTGAAGGGCTACTGTGGTGGATCGATGATGTGGAGTTGCAAAGAGGTGAACGGCGTTCCCACCTGGTACTGCGACCCATCCATGGTGCCGGGCTGGGAGGAGGTGGAGGTATCGTGCGACTGGGTGGACAACGACTGCGACGGAGTCACCGACCTCGGGCTGGACGACATCTCCGAAGAAGGAGCCGGTTGCAATGACATCGGGGTGTGCAGCCAGCCGGGGGTGACGGCCTCTTGCGTCCAGGGGAAATACGCATGCTGGTACGACAACGTTGCCGGCTATGACGGACCGGAGGAGGTCACCTGCGACGGACTGGACAACGATTGCGATGGACTGGTGGACGAAGACCTTGCCTGGACCGATTCGGCCGCTTGCTCGCTGGACGGTGTGTGCACTGCAGAGGAGCTCTCAGCCTTCTGCACCGGCGAGGGGGGCTGGTTGTGCCTGTACGATCTGATCCCCGAATGGGAATCCGTCGAGACCTCGTGCGACGGTCTGGACAACGACTGTGACGGCGACACCGATGAAGGGGCCTGCGATGTGTGCGAACCTTGCGCCGGAGATTCCGACTGCGCTTCCGGCGCTTGCCGTAAGACGCTGGGGGGTGAATGGAGGTGCTCGCTGAACGCCATGAGCTGCCTCCTGGACGATCCTGAGACCGGCGAGTGCCAGACGGTATGGGACGGTGCCATGACTTGCGAAACCGCCACCCAACCTTGCCTGTGCACAGCGCTGGGCACCTGGTACTGCAATCTGCCCGCCTGTGGCGGGAACCAGCCGGTGTGCCACGCGGGCACGTGTAGGGTGTGCACCCCGTTGCGGTACACATGTGACGGCAACACCGTTATGCAATGCACCGGTAGCGGCGACGCTTGGGAGGAGATCGGGCCCTGTGGCGAAGGCTACCTTTGCGCCGGGGACGGGAAGTGCGCCGATGCAAGTGAGGCAGTGGTCGCTGAGGGAGTTTCCGCCCTCACTCAAGACGTGTCACCGGTAGTCGCCTTGAGAAACGGCGGCGGCCCGGTGGTAGTTTGGCAGACCGACAGCCTGGGCGGAGGGCACCTCAACGAGATCGCGGCCAGACTTTACTCGACCGGCATATCGCCCCAGGGCTCTCCGTTCCTGGTCAACAGCCAGACGGACCACAATCAAGATCACCCGGCCGTAGCATCGTTTCCGGCCGGACATGAAGGGTTTGTGGTGGTTTGGCAGTCACAGGGACAGGATGGTGACGGCTGGGGCATATTCGGACAGAGATTCGGCGAGGGGGGAGATGTTCTGGGGGAGGAATTCCAGGTCAACCCCGGTGCGGCAGGAGCCCAACAACTGCCGCGGGTAGCGACCTTGGGTAACGGCGGTTTTGTCGTCGTCTGGGAGGGCACTGACGGAGAAGACCCCGATGGCTTCGGTATCTACGCCCAGCGATTCGACAGCAACGGCGAGCCGGTAGGGCCACAGCTACTGGTAAACACCACTACCACCGACGACCAGCGCTGGCCCGACGTCGCCAAACTTGATGACGAGGATTTCGTAGTCACCTGGACTTCATTTGGCCAGGACGAGTCGGCCTCCGGAGTGTTCTTCGACCTGTTCGGACCCTCCGGTGCAGAGTGGGGCCAGGAGCAATATGCAACTTACTACCAGGCCGGCATCCAGAAGAGGGGCGTGGCCGTCGGATTCGACGACGACTTGTCAGGCCAGTTCATGATCGCCTGGGAGTCACACGGCCAGGACCCGGGCGGGGGCTTGGGGGTGTTCATGCTGCCCTATGACCAATCTGGGCAGAAGCTTGACTGGGCGGATATCCAGGTCAACACCGCGGTCACCGCGGGCAGCCAGGACGACCCCGCAGTCGCGGTATTCCCGGACAACTCGGTTGTGGTCGTGTGGGAGACGAACAACCTGGACGCAGACGGAGACGCCGTGGCCGCAAAACGGGTGACCGTCGACGGATCCCTGATATCGGACGGCGAAATCCTGGTCAACGAGAGCGAATCCGGCGACCAGAGGAACCCCGACGTCGCCACCGGGGCCCACGGGCTGTACGTCGTGGTTTGGTCCTCCGTTGGGGCGGACGGCAATTCCGATATCATGCTGCGCCCCCTCAAGTAGCAGTCGAGATTCCTCGACGTTGCTCGGAATGACGGGCGATGCCCAAGATGACACGCGGGTAGTTCTTGATCTTCTCTCCCCCGTCTGCTTTATACTGGAACCTGAACAACAACTTGGAACTGACTCGGGAGTGCATGATGAGGCACCGACTGATGTACCTGGCAAGGGTGACTGGAGCCGCCGCTCTGTTGCTCACGGCCGCCGCACTGGTCTGCTGCTCCAAGGCGGACCCATCCAAGACGGTCATAGTCTTCAGCTACGACGAGGGCGGCGAGATCAAGGAGAAGATCATCGACGACCTTATCGCCGAGTTCGAAAAGCTGAACCCCAGCCTCCGAGTTCGCAAGCACCCCCTCCCCGGGGTGACCGACATGGAGCGAGCCTTCTACCTGTCCAGCTTCGCAGCCCAGTCCACCTTTGTCGATGTCTTCGAATCCGACGTCATCTGGACCTCCGAGTTCGCGGCCGGCGGTTTCCTGCTTCCCCTGGACGAGTACGTTACCGAGGAGATGCGAAAGCAGTGGATCGCCCCGGCCATCGCCGAGGCGACCTACGCAGGCAAACTGTATGCGGTGCCGTACTACATGACCTATGCCGCCCTGTTCTACCGCCCGGACCTCATGAAGAAATACAACTTCGACCTTCCCGCCACCTGGGAAGAACTGGTGGAGCAAGCCCGCACCATCGGCGATAAGGAAGGAATCCATGGACTGCTGTTCCAAGGCGAGAAGTACGAAGGGCTTGTGTGCAACTTCCTCCAGTTCTACCACAATCTGGGCGGCGAAATTCGCATCACCGACGAGCGGGTGGTGTTCGATGAGCCTGTATTGGGCGAAACGCTGGCCCTGCTGAGAGGGCTTCTACACGACAGCAAAGTAACTCCCGACGACGTTTTGGAGCATCTGGGCGAAGACTCGGACCGCCTGTTCGGCAAGGGCAAAGCCGCGTTCATGATCAACACTCAGGCCGCGGCTATGTACGTTCGAGAGGGCAAGATAGGCGAGAACTTCGCACTCGCCCCCATGCCCGGCAAGGGAATCGCTCTCACCGGCGGTTTCCACCTGGCCATCAATCGCCGCTCGGGCAATCCGGCTGCGGCGTTCAAATTCGCCAGCTTCATGGCGGGTGAGGCCAGCCAGAAACGGTTCCTGGTCGACCGTGGCCACGGGCCGGTATTGAGCAAGCTGTACGCAGGAGTGCCAGAGGGAATTCCCCAACTTGCCGCGCTCAAAGAGTTGTCCCGAACTACGCGAATGAGACCGAAAAGCCCTTACTACCACAACTTCTCCCTCATGCTGGCCGAGGAGGTCCACGCAGTATTGGACGATGACAAGACCGCGGCTGAAGGAACGCAGTCGATACTCCGCCGGGCCAGGGAACTCGATTTCCCCAAGGAAGCCCCACCAGAATTCCCCAAGGAATTCATCCACTGGCAGTAAGGGAGGATAGGCATGCAGCCAACGCTGGCAACCATAGACTACGTAATCATCTTCGGGTACATGGCCTTCGCCCTCATAATCGGTTTCGTGCTCTCCAAGAAGGCGTCCGAAAACTCGGACAGCTACTTCCTGGGCGGCAGGAATTTCCCCTGGTGGCTCATCGGCATCTCCATGATCGCAACCAGTTATGCGTCGGACACGCCGCTGGTGGTGACGGAGATGATCAGGGCCTACGGCATGCAGCGGGTGTGGTGGTTCTTAAGCTCCTGCATCGGGATTTCCACCGGAATCTTCCTGTTTTCCCGGCTGTGGAGAAGGGCGAACATCACCACCGACGCGGAGTTCTACGAGTTGCGGTACGGCGGGAAGCCCGCGGCGTTCCTCAGGGGGTTCAAGGCAGCGTGGACAGGAACCGTGCAGAACTTCATCATCATGGCGTGGGTGACCCTGGCCATGAGCAGCATCATCACCACGCTGACTCCTTTCGACAAGTGGACCGCCATCATCGCCTGTGTGGTAGTGGCCCTCACTTATGCGACCTTCTCCGGCTTCTACGGCGTCGTGGTCACAGACTTCATCCAGTTCTTCATTGCAGTGGGCGGCATGCTCGCACTGGTGGTCATAGCGTGGGTGAAAGTGGGCGGATTCGAGGTGATCGTTCAGAAAGTAGCTGAAACCCAGGGTTACGGACCGGAGACTTTGAACCTGTTCCCCGATTTTGCCACCTTCGACATGGACCTGCTCGCGTTGTTCATCTTTGTCGGAGTGTTGTGGTGGAACGACTCCGGCGGCTATCACATGCAGCGCATGAGTTCGTGCAAAGACGAACGCCACTCAGTACTGGCGACCCTTTTCTTCGCAGTCTTCCAGACGTCCAGAGCCTGGCTGTGGATCGGCGTCGGCCTGGTATCCATCGTACTCTTTCCCGAACTGGGTCACACCCAGTACGGCGACACCCAGGCATACCCCATGGTGATGAACACCTACCTGTTCCCGGGTCTAAAGGGGATCCTGGTAACCGCGTTTCTCGCTGCATACATGTCCACCATCGACACCCACCTCAACTGGGGCGCGTCCTATCTCATGACCGACGTCTACCGCCGCTTCATAAAGAAGGAGGCAACGGAGAAGCACTACATGCTCGTTACCAAAGCCGTCGTGATAGTCATGATGGTATGCGCCGCGGCTCTCGTGCCGCTCATGAAGTCCGTGACCGCAGCGTGGGAGTTCCTGGCGCTTCTCCTCGCCGGCGGCGGCATCATCGCGTTCCTCAGGTGGTTCTGGTGGCGAATCAGCGCCTACACCGAGATCACCGCGCTGGCTACCGCAGCGATCCTTTCCATCGGAAACATGCTTCTCACCAGCTTTGCTCCCGAGTTCGAGATGTTCGGAATCCCCTGGGGCGAAATGCGCTTCGAACTCAAAGTCACCATGTTCATCGCCATCGTTATTCCGGTGTCCTTCCTGGTCACATTCCTGACGCCACCAGTGGCGACGGACAAGCTGGAAGAATTCTACCGCCGCTGCCGCCCGGGCGGCGCCTGGGGAGTGATCAATCCTGAGGTCAAGAACCTCCCCGGAAAAGTGCTCTCTGCACGCACAATCCTCGACTTCTTCGGCGGACTGATGCTGACTTTCGGCGTCTCCCTGGGAATTGGCTACACGCTGTTCCAGAACTACGCCGTTGCGGCGTGCTGCTTCGGCGCCGCAGTTGCGGGTGGGACGTGGGTATACCATTGGTTCCAGCGAGAAGTGCAATACATGCAGAAAGCGGATGACGCCTGATCACTCTGGCCGAGTGATTTTCCAAGCGTTGTGGATACGCTGACTACGGGCAAAATCGGGCGGAATAGTAGCCCTGCTAATCTCCTCGATCTTCAATGTACTGAGCGGGTCAAAATCCATCTTGAAGCGACGGAAGTTGTTGGAGAACAGCAGTATCCCCCCCGGCTCGAGCAGATTGGACACCCGGGTGATCAACTCGACGTGGTCCCGTTGAACATCGAAATCCTTGCGCATCGCCTTGGAGTTGGAAAACGTCGGGGGGTCCAGAAAGATCAACCCGTATCGGTTGCGCTCCCGCTGCAGCCACTGGAGTACATCCGCGGTAATGAGCCGGTGCTGCTGCCCCTTGAATCCGTTGAGGGCGAGGTTCTGTTGCGCCCAGTCGATGTAGGTGCGGTTGAGATCCACCGAGGTCGTGGCCACGGCCCCGCCCGCCGCGGCATGGACCGTGGCGCTGCCCGTATAGGCGAATAGATTGAGGAAGCGGCGGCCCTCCGCAAGCTCCCGCACCAGACCCCGAATCGGCCGATGGTCAAGAAACAACCCGGTGTCGAAGTAGTCCACCAGGTTCACCAGGAATTTCAGCGAAGCCTCTTCGACGGTCAGCATGTCTCCCGTCTCGTTGGATTTCTCGTACTGCGAACTCCCTCGCTGCCGCTTGCGGTGCTTGACATAGATCTTGGCCGGCGAAACTCCCAGCACCTCCTGAATTCCTACCAGCGCATCGTGAAGCCTGCCTTCCGCCTTGAGTGGGTCCACCGTATCCGGTCGCTGGTTTTCCTGCACGTGAACAAAGTCGCCGTACCGCTCCACCGCAACTGCGTATTCGGGAAGATCTGCATCGTAAACCCGGTAGCAGCTTATACCCTCCCGGGCGACCCACTTCTTCAGCTTCTTCAGGTTCTTGCGAAGCCGATTGGCGAACATATCACCGGGGGCAGACTCCGCCGCCTCGGCCGCTCCTTCTTTGGGAAGAAACATAGGGTACTTGTACAGCCGGCACTCGATGGCGCCGTTGTACAGTTCGTGGCGGCGGGCGGCCTTTAGACCCACCTTGCCGGCCAGTTCCCGATTACCCGTAAACACGTATCCCGTCCACCCGTGGAAACGGTGCTTCAGCGTCATGCCCAGCCGCTGATAGAGCAGCATCAACGCGGCCGAGGAGCCCAGACGCTCGCCGTAGGGAGGATTGGTGATGAACACTCCCGGCGCCTCACCTTGTGGCTCCACCATGGCCAGTTCGCACCGCTCCAAGCGCACCGCGTGACCTACCCCGGCGGCCCGTGCGTTAGCCCGCGCAATACGCACGGCACGAGGGTCGTTGTCGTACCCGAAGATGTTGAGTGCGTCACGACTCTTCCGCCGGTCCCTCTCTCTCGCTTCGGCAAGCAGTTTCTCGGCGAGGTCCGGACGATGTTGCTTCCATTTCTCGAAACCGAACCGGGCGCGCATCAGACCGGGGGCCACGTCCAAAGCCATCAGAGCGGCCTCCACCGGGAGGGTGCCGGCCCCACACATGGGGTCCACCAAACCGCCGCCGGATTTTGCGACCTCGGGCCAGTCAGCGATGAGCAGCAGACCGGCGCCCAGGGTCTCCTTCAGCGGCGCGGCGCCGCTCATACGGCGCCAACTGCGGCGGTGCAAACGCTCCCCCGAAAGGTCCAACCCGACAGTGGCAACGTCGTCATGAATATGCGCGTAGACCTGCACGTCCGGAGCAGCCCGATCCACGGACGGGCGCGACCCTGTGCGATCACGGAATCGATCGGCAATGGCATCCTTGACTTTCAAGGCGCCGAAGTTGGTGTGCGTAATCGCGGAACGGGCGGAGGTGAAATCCACCGCAAAGGTGAGGCTGGCGTCCAGATGCTCCGACCAGTCAAAGTCGAAAGCGCCCTGGTACAATGCCTCTGGATCCGGGGCCGGAAAACGAACAAGCTCAGCCAGGATCCGACTTGCCGACCGACACCAGATGCAGGCACGATAGCCGGCTTCCAGGGGGCCGGTAAAAGCCACACCCGCGATGCGCTCTTCGACAGACTCCGCCCCCAGCGACCGCAGTTCTCCGGCCAATACATGTTCTAAGCCGCGCGGCGCGGTAGCAAAAAAGTGCATTGCTCCCCAACGCAAGCTGCGGGTTAACTTGCTAATGTAACGAAACGAGAAATGCCTTAGACCAACCCCTTCGGAGTCAGACTAGACAGGCTTCATCACGTTGACGGCCTTCGGTCCCTTCGGCCCCATCTCGAGGTCGAATTCTACATCTTCACCTTCGGTGAGGGTCTTGAAGCCGTCACCGCTGATGCTTGAGTAGTGGACAAATACATCCTGCCCGTCGTCAGTCGAAATAAAACCAAATCCCTTTGAATCATTGAACCACTTCACTGTGCCCTTCGCCATCGTCCTACTCTCCAAAACAAACCAACGAAATAAAATTTGTGCGACAATCGCACATTGGTATTTTACCGATCCATGATCTACCAAGACGCAATCACTTAGTCAAGAAATCTTTGAAAAAGAGGGGCGAATGTGATTTTGACGTCGCCCAGAACTACCGCCACTCGTAAAAAACCCCGACCTCCGCGACAAGAAAGGGGCAGCTATGAACCGTCCGGCCAGCTAGTCGTACAGACCGAGATCTCCGCTGTTCATCCCCGCAGGATATCCATACGACACATACTGGTCATAGCCATACACGTACACACCTGCGGGCTGGGCGGCATAGACGCGGTGAACCCCGTCCTCGACGACAAGTTTAGCTGCAGCGTACTGGCCGTCCCCGAACGGCTGAAACTCGCCGGCCTCTATAGGAACGCAGTTCTGTTGGATCTCCAAGGGAACGACATCAGGGCAATCGAGCCACACCTGCACGCCCGCAGGGGCAACGATGGTCACATAGTCTAGAGCGTACTTGTCGGGTGCAACAAACACATAGTCGTTGCGAAACTGCTGAGAAGGGACAAGGAGTATGAAAGCCGGATCGCCGATGCCGGCGTCCCCCGCCTGGGGTAAGCCCATCGGGTTGGGGTCCGGTGCATCCTCGCCGGGGATGAATTGACCCACCATGATTGGGTGACTGGCCACGATCATGAAATCGGCATCGGACTCGAATTCCGTCCACTCCCCTGCGTTGAGGATGAAGGGAGGTGCCTGTGCCGGCTCCGTGTGAATCTCGGTGCCGTCTTGCGCAGCAATGAGCCGGTAGATGTCCTTCTCCTGGCCCCGCGGGTAGGTCTTGGCGGCCAGATAGCCAGTCCCCCACCTGTCTACCGGGAGAAGTTGTTGCTCCAGATGGTCGGCGCAGCAGGTATTGAAACCTGCCATGTTGCAGTCACCGTTGTCGGTACAGGGGGTCGCCCCGTCCCACTCGCACACTCCGTCGATGCAATGATCGGTATTGGGCGCGTTGGCAGCTTCGCTGCCGCCAAAAACCGCCACCGGCTTGGTCGCGGTAATCAATGACCCGGTAAGGTCCCCACCGATCTCGTCGGTCTCCACGTTCAGCACGTCGTAGGGGCCGAGTTTCACCTCCATGCTCTCCCCGGGGGCCAGCGCCTTGAGCGCCTCACCGTTCAGTTGGTTGACGCCGGCCAACGTGAACGCAGTGACCTCCACCGTGACCGTGGTGGACTCCTCAATGCCAATCACGGTGAAGAAACTCCTGAGCGACTCGAAGGACTGCTCCCGTGTCATTACGTAGAACAGCTTTCCGGCCGCGCTGGAAGGGAGGATCAGGGAGGCGTCGTTAGAGAAGACATCCACGTTCTCAAGGGGGTTGAACTGGTAGACAGATACCGGAATTGTGGACGTCACCCGGTAGGCCAAAGAGCCTACCACGGTTCCATCCACATCCCGGCGTGGCAGATTGTAGATCTTTGCCTCCCCCGGCGGAATCGGTGCGGAAGAGAGGGGGACGCCGTTCGCCAGCACCGGCCCGTCGGAATCGTGGATCTCAACGGACGCAGCCCACTGATGGTGAGAGTTGGAAACTATGACAGTGTATTGGGCACCTGCAGCATCATAGAAACCTGAACGCCCACCGGGGACAAACGCGTTATCCAGATCCGCAGCCCAGAACTCACACCCTAGGTAACTCTGCTTCTCTGTGGCCAGGTCGCAGGCATCGATGCAATCGCCGTTGTGGCAGACGTGTCCGAAACCATCGTCCCAGCAAGACGCAAAGAACTCCAGCTCCTTTCCTTCCACGTTACAGACCAGGAGGACATTGTCATCCAAGCATGCCTTTTCACCCGGAGTACATATCGGGGCAACGGCTTCCTCCCCGCCGCCGGCGTCGAGAAACGTCTCACTGTTGTCCTTTGACAGCGGCAGGTCGCCCGGAGCATCGGCGAGATCAGGGCCGGAGTCCAAGGACCACAATTCGAAGACGTCCGAAACCGATTGAGCATCCGGATGGTCCGAGGCATTGAGGTCGGGAGCCCACAGCTCCCACGACTCCACAGCCGTCAGGTCGGAGAGGACTTCGCCGCGCCAGACATCAACCGCACCGTCTCCTTCTCCCGAATCCCGCCGCGAGTTCCCCTCCGGCTCTCCGCATCCACTCAGAGCGCCCGCCAAAACCAACTGAGCCCCCAGAAACACCACTCCCATTCGCATTCCGTCACCTCGCCGCCAGAGTCTACCGGATCCAGATCCTTCCCTGCCAGGCGCCGTCCTTGCCGTGATTGATGCCAGTGCCGTTGCAGCCGATGGCCGTGCCGCCTCCATACCCGTGGCTGGGATCGAAGGAAATCGAAACCAGGTGGTTGCCCCAGCTCCCTCCAGACCCCGGACCGTTACAGTAGGCCACCCCTGGATACTCACTGCCGACGTGAGAACCGCAGACCCAGTGGCTGCTGCGGCCGCTGGTCCAGCGCAACACTCCCCAGCCCGAGCCGTTGCCGTATGACCCCTTCTCACCCTGGTTCCAGTTGGCAAAGAGGTCATCTCTCACATGACTGTACCAGTTGCCGGCAGGTGAGCTGCGACACTCAAGTTTGAGCTGGCGCCCGCTGACCTGGAACCAGTTGTACGCGATGTGACCCCATATGCCGTCCTCCCAGATCTCGGGCGGAGAAGCCACGGTCGAACCGTTGTTGCCGGATTGCACCTGATGCTTCGTGGGGTCAAAGATGTGTAGCTCCTGGTTGCTGGTGTACCACGCGATCATGGTCCAGCCGCCGCCGTCGGTGTCCATGTCGCAGTAAGCCTCGAACGGAGGATTGCCGCCGTCGCCGTCGGGGTCCAGGGTATAGACGCCACTGGCCGCATCCGGGTTGTCAGCGTGCAGGGCTGCGCACGTTTCGATGGTGCAGTTCTCATCGATATCGCCGTCACAGTTGTCGTCCAGGTTGTTGTCACAAACCTCGGGAACCGCTCCCGCTAGCGGGTCGCACAACTGCTCCTCTCCAGCCACGCAGTTCTCAACGGTATGCAGGCACTCGCCAAGGCCGCAGGTGGTGGAGCCCAACTCTTCGTCCACCGCCCCGTCGCAATCGTTGTCTACCAGGTCACAAATCTCGTTGCCAACTCCTTCCCAGGGATCACAGACCTGAAGGATAGCATCCACGCAATTGTCCACGGTGTGGATGCACGCCCCTTGCCCACATTCAGTCTCACCCAGTTCTTCGTCTATCTCTCCGTCGCAATCGTTGTCCTTGCCGTCGCAGGTTTCGTCCTCCGCACCCTCCAGAGGGTCGCAAACTTTAGTCTCACCGTTGACACAATTGGCCAC
Source organism: uncultured Myxococcales bacterium (assembly GCA_964626565.1). Lineage (GTDB taxonomy): Bacteria > Myxococcota_A > UBA9042 > CAIXZC01 > CAIXZC01 > CAZVFX01. The sequence goes on along the minus strand of CAZVFX010000047.1, from coordinate 13,487 downwards.
GGTGTGCTCACACTCCCCGAGCCCGCACGTCGTGGACCCCAGAGCATTGTCCGGCAACCCGTCGCAGTCGTTGTCCTGCCCGTCGCACTCCTCCGGCGTCATCCCTTCCAGCGGATCACACTCGACAGATGAGCCGTCAACACAGTTGGGTGAAAAATGGAAACACTGGCCCAGGCCACACATGGTGACTCCCAATTCCTCGTCAACCTGGTTGTCACAGTCGTTGTCGAGGCCATCACAGACCTCGGGGACAGACCCGGCGAACGGATCACACGGGGTAACTTTACCATCCTGACAGTAGGCCTCAGCATGCAGGCACTCCCCCGCTCCGCAGGTTACTTCCCCCAAGCCCTCGTCAGCCGCGCCATTGCAGTCCTGATCGATTCCATCGCAAATCTCACCTGCTCCGGCGTGGATATCCGGATCAAGGGGAGCGCAGTCCGTGACGTCGGAATCTCCGTCGCCATCATCATCCGCGTCCACGCAGTCCTTGAAACCGTCCAGATCGGTGTCCGGAAACCCTTCGTCCGCGCCCAGCGCGCAGTTGTTGTCGATGCCGTCGCATTCTTCAACCTCGCCCGCGTTGACGTCGGGGTCATATGGCGCACAGTCGGTGAGATCCGGGTCCCCGTCACCGTCATCATCTTCGTCGCACGGGTCTCCATCCCCATCGTCGTCAAAGTCCTCTTGCCCCGGATTTTCTACGCCAACACAGTTGTCCGCACTGTCGTCAACGCCGTCTCCATCCGCGTCGTCGTCGCACAAATCCCCGTTCCCATCTACGTCCTGATCCCCCTGCCCCGGATTGAACAACTCCGGGCAGTTGTCCAGGCCGTTGGCGATCCCATCGCCGTCGACATCGGAGTCGCAAGCATCCCCCAGTCCATCCTCGTCCAGATCCTCCTGCCCGGGGTTGTCCACATCAACACAATTATCCGCGCTGTCGTCCACGCCGTCATTGTCGTCATCCGGGTCGCACACATCCCCGTCGCCGTCCCCGTCTCCGTCCAACTGCTCAGGATTGTAGTCCACCGGGCAGTTGTCCTGAACGTCGGGCACTTTGTCACCGTCCACGTCGTCCTCGCACGCGTCCCCGGTGCCGTCGTTGTCGCTGTCCACCTGCACCGGATTCGGAGTCATGGGGCAATTGTCCACCGCATCATCGATGCCGTCGGCGTCATCGTCCGGGTCGCACGCATCTCCCACTCCATCATCCTCATTGTCTTCCTGACCCGGATTGGCGTCGTCCGGGCAATTGTCGTCCTTGTTGTCGACACCGTCGCCGTCCAGATCATCATCGCAGGCATCCCCCTCGCCGTCGCCATCGGAATCTGCCTGGGAGGGGTTGAAGACCCCGGGACAATTGTCCAGATTGTCGGGCACGCCGTCTCCGTCGAAGTCAGGGTCACACGCATCCCCCTGGCCGTCGCCGTCCAGGTCGTCCTGGCCGGGGTTCGCCACACCCGGGCAGTTGTCATCCTCGTTGGCGACGCCGTCACCATCTGCATCCATGTCCAGACAGTCCGCCACACCATCCCCGTCTTTGTCGGGAAATTCCTCATCGACAAGGTTGTCGCAATCGTTGTCCTTCCCGTCGCACGCCTCCATGGCCCCCGGATAGATCATGGAATCCAACGGGGCGCAGTCGACATCGTCGACGAACTCGTCGTTGTCGTCGTCTTCGTCGATGCAATCCTTGTAGCCGTCCGCATCGGTGTCAAGGTGCCCCTCATCCACCACGTTGTCGCAGTTGTTGTCCTTGCCGTCGCAGCCTTCGGCCGCGCCCGGATGGACGTCCGGGTCGAAAGGTGCGCAGTCCTCTTCGTCCCCTACCAGATCGTTGTCGTCGTCCAGGTCACATACATCCCCCGCCCCGTCCAGGTCGAAGTCCTCTTGGGACGGGTTGGCCACGTACTGGCAATTGTCCTTCCCGTCCACCACGCCGTCGCCATCCTTGTCGCTCTCCATGCAGTCTGCAATACCATTCCGGTCGGTGTCGTCAAAGCCTTCGTCGACTTCGCCATCGCAGTCGTTATCATCGCCGTCGCACTCCTCCTCCTCCGGTTCTGCCGCGTCGCACATGGGCACGCCGCCCAGGCAAAGAGTCTCACCTTCGCAGGACCCGAAATCGTTTTCGTTCACGCACAGTTCACCGGAAGTGCCTTCATCCTCATCGCCGTCGCAGTCGTCGTCTTTCCCGTTACACACCTCTTCCGAGGGTTCGGACGCATCACAGTCGGTGAGCCCTTCCGCAGTACAATGGCGCTCTCCGAAGCACTTGCCCCAATCGTTCTCCTCATAACATTCAGTCCACGCACCCTCGTCCGCGAATAGCTGTGGGCAGTGATCGCAGCCAGGCAACTCGTCCAACATGCAGCCCTGGATCTCGTTGCCTGTCACGTCGGTGGCCTCAAGACACTTGTACGGTTCCACACAGGGAAGAGTATCGGAGCACGGCGTCGCACAGAAGTTCCCGTAGTTCCAGTAGCTTAAGCACCGGGCTCCCACGTCCGCCCCGCCCGCCAGGCACTCCGAGTTGAGGTTGCACGGCCTGCACAACACCTCGGCCGCGGGCACGCAGATGAAGATCTGGTCAGGAAGACTGGCCTGGTGCAACGCACATGTCCAACCGAACGGACACTCCTCAAAACAGGTGTCGGTGCATACCTTTCCCTCTCCGGTCGAAATGCAGAACCCGGAAAGACAGTCACCGTTGCCATCACAGGGGTAGCCCGGCTCCCCGGGACCGGGAGGTAGGTCCGCATAGAGATCCAGATCACCCAACGCCAGATCCAACGGCAGCTCCCCTGCCAGGTCGGACTCCACCTCGGGAAGGGATATCTCCTGCTCAACGCTAAGGTCGGGCCAGCCCGCATCGGGCACGTCCACCAGCAGCGCGGCTGCCGAACCGCCGCCGCAACTGGCAAGGAATAGCATCGCAACTACCGAAGAGAGGCGAAAACCGCTCATCATTGTCTTCCCCTATTTGTCGTTAGTCGAACAGATGACCCAACCGTGGATATCCATCAGGTCGTTCGCGTCGTTCCAGTTGCCGAAATCACAACCGTCCTGCCGCCGGTACAATGAGTAAGGCGTGGAATTGTCGCCGTTGGGCTCGAAGTTGGTGCAGCCGCAACTGTTGGTGTCCGACATCCAGAAGCTGCAGTCCTGCCCCTGGCACTTGCCGATCCAGTTGCTAAGACCGCCCGCACCGTTGTACTTCGGAAACACGTTCACCAGGTTCGGCGGTGAGCCGCCATTCCACGCCTTCATGGCCATCGCGTGGGGTTTGGTTCTAGGTGTAAAAACCTCCATTCCCCGGGCCGCACAGTAGCTGCGATAGGTGTTCTGGCTACCGCTGAGCGCACCATCAACGTACTTCACCATCGTGTATCCCCCGCCGTCGGTGACCATGTCGCAGTACACCTTCTGCGCCGGGATCGGCCCTGCGGCGTCGGTGTCGATGAAATACTCTCCCGACGGCAGGCCAGGCTTCGCCGCCAGCAACACTTTGCACGATACTTGAGTCTCCAACTCGCATTCCGAATCGCAGTTGTCTCCGTCGGCCAGGTTGCCGTCATCGCACTCTTCGGGAGCCTCCACAATGCCGTTGCCGCAGCACGGCGAAATCGGCGGATAAACACAACCGGTATCCGCATCACAACTGTTCTCGGTGCAGGCATCGCCGTCGTCGCACTCCAACGCTCCGGAACCCACGCACTCCCCGTCCAGGCATTGGTCGGTCACAGTGCACGCGTCCTCATCGTCACAAGCCGCCAGATTGAACGGATAAATACAACCGGCGCCCGGCTGACACAGATCGTCGGTACAAACGTTGTCATCGACGCAAACCAACTCTCCACTGCCGACGCACAAGCCGTCCGCACACACGTCCGTCGTCGTGCATGGGTCCGCGTCATCGCAGGGAGCCACGTTGTGCGTATGGATGCAACCGGAAAGAGGGCTGCAAGAATCATCGGTGCACACGTCCTGGTCGTCGCACGACGTCAGGCTCAACCCCAGGCAGATCCCCTGCAGGCAGGTATCCTCGTCGGTACACGGGTTTGAGTCGTCGCATGGCCCTTCCGCCGGCTCATGCAGGCATTCGCCCGTCTCCTCGTCGCACTCGTCAGCAGTGCACAGGTTCCCGTCATCACAGTCCAGAACCGCCCCAGGGACACAAACGCCGTCGACGCACGTATCGTTAATGGTGCAAAGGTCGAAATCGCTGCACGCCGCCGGCACGTTCTCATGCTCGCAACCTCCCTCGGGAAGACAGAGGTCCTTGGTACAGGGATTGCCGTCGTCGCAGGCAATAGGGTCTCCCGCCACGCACCAGCCGTCAAGGCAAGTATCGCCGGTGGTACAGGAATTGCCATCATCGCAGGGTATGGTGTTAGCGTTAAAAACACAGCCGGCCGCGGGGTCGCAGCTATCGTCGGTACACGGATTGCCGTCATCGCAGTTAATCGGCCCGCCGCCCAGACATTCCCCGCCCACGCACGCTTCTCCTGCGGTGCAGGCATCGCCGTCACTGCACGGAAGTTCGTTGTCGACATGACCGCAGCCGACCGCAGGGTCACAGGAGTCGGTGGTGCACAGGTTATCGTCATCGCAGTCCAGCGGTCCATCAATGCCGCACACCCCGTCGGCGCAATGGTCCCCGACGGTGCAGAAATTGCCGTCATCACACTCGGCGTCGTTGGCCGCATGAACACAAAGCCCTTCCTCACCGCAAACGTCGTCTGTACAAGGATTGGCGTCGTTGCAATCCAGTGACTCGCCGGCCACACACCCACCATCAAGGCAGAAGTCGTTCAGGGTGCACGGATCGCCGTCGGAACAGGAACCCGCTGCGTTTTCGTGCGCACACCCCCCTTCCGGCAGGCAGATGTCCTTGGTGCACGGATTACCGTCGTCACACTCCAGCGAACCGGCGCCGATGCACTGGCCGCCCAGGCACTGGTCGTTGGTGGTGCAACTGTTGAGGTCGTCACACGCCGCCTCGTTGTTCTCTTGCACACAGCCTATGTTGGGGTGGCAGGAGTCGTCGGTGCAAACGTTGCCGTCATCACAGTCCAGAGGCTTGCCGGACAAACACTCCCCGCCCCCGCAGATATCCGCGACCGAACAGACATCGCCGTCCTCGCAGGGCTCCGCGTTGTCCTCGTACACACATCCCGCTTCGGGCGCGCACGCATCATCCGTACATGGATTGCCATCGTTGCAGTTGGCCGCGGCACCGCCCAGGCAAGCACCGTCCAAGCATGAATCACCTAGGGTGCAGGCGTCACCATCTTCACAAGCACCGCCATCATTGGCAGGAGCCAACGAACAGTCGCCTGTAACCGGATGGCACAACGCCTCGAGACACTCGGCGCCCAACCCCGCTGGTTCCTCGCACTCGATGGAACTGTCCGCAACCAGGGCGCACTGGTGGGGAACCAGCGAGGTGTCGCAGAACAAGGTGCCATTGCACACGTCGCCGTCCTCCAAGGCCGCGCAATCCTCGTCGTTCACGCAGTCGCAGGCAACCGCAAAACCCTGGCAAGAGCCACCAGCGCAGGCATCGGCCACGGTGCACGGATCCTCATCATCACACGGGGCTGAGTTGTGCTCGTAGTTGCACCCGCCCGCAGGATCACAACTGTCGTCGGTGCACACGTCGCTGTCGTCGCAATCTATCACGGTGCCCACGCACACCCCGGCGTCACAGTGATCCGCCAGGGTACAAACGTCTTCGTCCGTACAGTCGGTACCGGTGAGAGGCTCGAAAATGCACCCTGACGCCGGGTCGCACGAATCTTCGGTGCAGGGATTGTCGTCGGCGCAGACGGCAACATCAACGTCACCGTCACAGTCATCGTCCACGCCGTTGCATACTTCCTCGGCGGGCAACGGAGCATCGCACTCGGTCAGCCCTTCTTCGGTGCACAGACGAAGGCCCGGGCACACACCCCACTCGTTCTGCGCCTCGCACGAAGTTGAGAGCCCCAGTTTGATGGACGCAGCGGAACACGGGCATTCGCCGGCGTCCGGCAGGCACTGACTCAGCGTTGCTCCATCGATGGTGGAAGCGTCCGCGCACGTAAATCCCTCCGGGCACGCTCCCTCCCCGGAGCAATCGCCGCCGCAATAGCCCTCGCCCTGCCCAAACGACAGACAAACATCTTCCACGCCGTTTGCCGATTCGCAGTCGTCGTTGGATTTGCAGGGCCGACACAAGTGGGAGAAAGGCGAGGTGCAGGCGAAGACCACATCGGGTTCGAACGCCAGTAGCTGTTTGCACTCCCAGCCGTCAGGGCACTCTTCGACGCACGGAACGGTGCAAACCAGGTCGCCCATGTGGTCGACGCAGAAGCCTGAGAGGCAGTCGCTGCCATCCTGACAGGGGTCGAGGAAACACCCCGTCCCCGGCTCGCACGGCACGAATTCGTCCGGCTCCGCAATGTCGACCGTATCCTCCGGCGTCCCCAGGTCAGGCAATTCCTCCGTGCCGGCTATCTCCTGGGCTCTGTTGTCCGGTTCGGGAGTCGCCTCCGTCATATCGGCCTTGAACTTGCTCACGGCTGAGCCTCCGCCGCAACTGGTCAGGAGAAAGGCCGCCGCCAAAATCGAAGCAGGTATGAACTTCATGATTGTCCTTCCTATTCGAATGAGCCTGGGCCCGCGTCGTAAATGCGGCCCGCATTGGTGTTCGTCGGTTTGACACCCACAAATGCGTCGTAGAACAGCTTGATGGTGCCACCCACAGCGGTGGAGCCATCGCCACCCCGTGCGCTGATCCGGTCTACACCCGCCGCGGTGATGTTGATGGTGGCGGCCTCCAGCAGAATGCCGCCGCCCGCCCCCACGCCGCCGGCATAGCTGGTAGAACCACCGCCGTTGTCCCGGCCACCGCCGGCACCACCCGCACCGTTGGCCACTATCCTGCCCGTCGCGGTCAGAGTGAGGGTGTCGGCCGCGTACAGCTTCAGCCAACCGCCGCCAGCCGCACCACCGCCGCCGCCGGTTTCCTGGTAGCCGGTGCCACCGCCACCACCGCCGGAACCCAACTTCAAAGACCGGTCGGTAGTGCTGTCTCCATTGGCCGCCGTGGCCATGTAGCCGCCCTTACCTCCCGCACTCGAGTTGGCGCCGCCCGCAGAACCGCCGAACGGTCCGGCTCCCTTGCCGCCCGTGGCGGTGTGGCCGCCACCGACACCTCCGGAACCGCCGCCGCCACCGCCGCCGGCATCAACCCCGCCGGTGTTCCATTGAGTGCCGCCACTCCCGCCACCACCGTATCCGCCACCGCCGCCACCGGTCCAGTTGTCGCACCCATTCACACCGTTGCCGCCGCCTTTGGCGAACTCGCCAGCGCCACCAGCTCCGGCGAGCCCGGAAGACGCTGTCTTGCCCGTGCTGCCCACGTGGCCCACCGGTCCGTCACCACCGTCACGGCCGGCCTGACCGCCGCACGCAGTGGACCCGCTGCCCCCGCCAAGCATGTTGCCATTGCCGCCCTTACCTTGCCCGCCGGCGCCGCCTATGCCGCCGGGAGATCCGCCGCCACCACCGCCGGTGTAGCTGCCCTCGCCGTTGGCCCCGTTGCCGCCCTTGCCGCCCACACCTCCGCGACCGCGGTTGGCCACCGAGCCGCTACCGCCGCCGCCACCGCCGCCGCCACCGTAACCGCGACCCGACGCAGTGATGGTCCCGTCAACGCTGATTTCGTTGGCGTAGATCTCCAGCCACCCGTCTTTCGGGCTGGTCACAGCCGCACTCGACGCAGCAATCCCTTCTCCCACTCCGTCGACCTTGCCCCAACCCTGCACATTAACAACCGTGCCGCCGGCTATGCTCACATCCTCGAAGTAGTGCTTTCCGTAGAACGACGTAACACCGTTCTGAGGCCAGTTCGAGTTGTATCCGCCGTTGAGCTGCCCCGTGGCTGCCCCGTTCCACGTCGCAGCCTCGGCAATGGCGACACCGTTGGATGTCTTTGACCCGCCCACGCCATTTTGGCCCACCGGTGAAACCGTGACGTAGTAGATCTTGCCGGACCACGCTCCCTCTACTGTAAGTCCTGAGGCGGTGTAGCCGGTCACTGCGCCAACGTCCGTTTCCGCAAACACGTCCTCAGCACCCGGCGCCGTCCCCACCGAAAGCAGGTACGAAACCGCACCGGAAACCGCGACCCAGTTTGCCTTGACGTAGCCACTGCCGGCCCCCAGGGGAGAGTACTGGTATTTCAAATCCGTCCCCGATTCCAACGAACCGTCGTACACGTCACCGGCGCCGCACAAGCCGCCCAGGCACCCGTCACAAACCAGAGCCTCGTTGTCCACCACCCCATCGCAGTTGTTGTCGAGGCCGTCACAAATCTCCACCCCAACACCTTCGAAAGGATCGCAGTCCTGAGGGTTGCCGTCGACGCAAGAGGCAACCGTGTGCTCGCATATGCCGAGGCCGCAGGTTACATCGTCCAGGCCATCGTCAGCCTCGCCGTCGCAGTCATTGTCGAAGCCGTCGCATGTCTCGACCTCCGAACCCTCCAAAGGATCGCAAACCTGGGGCACACCGTCGACGCAATTCTCTACCGTGTGCTCGCACAAACCGAGACCACACGTCGTCGTGGCCTGACCCTCATCGACCTCACCGTTGCAGTTGTTGTCCGCACCGTCGCAAACCTCAGCTTCAGCTCCGGCCATGGGGTCGCACACCTGGGCCTCACCGTTGATGCAGTTCAGCACCGTGTGCTCGCAATCTCCCAGGCCACACGTCGTACTGCCCAGGCCGTCGTCGGGAAGGCCGTTGCAGTCGTTGTCCAAACCGTCGCAGGTCTCTGCTCCGGAACCCTCCATCTCAAGGCAAATCTGGGGAGCGCCGTCGACGCAATTCTCAACCGTGTGGAAGCAGACCCCCTGCCCGCACGTAGTGGTCCCCAACCCGTCGTCAACCTCCTGGTCACAATCGTTGTCCAAGCCGTCACACTGCTCGGGTTCAGCTCCCAAAAACGGGTCACAAACAGTCACCTGGCCGCCTTCACAATAGGGCTGGGCGTGCTCGCACTCGCCAACCCCACAAGTGATCTCCCCCAGACCCTCGTCAATCTCATCGTTGCAGTTGTTGTCCTTTCCGTCGCACGTTTCCGCACCGGCCCCTTCCAGCGGATCACACACGTTGGGCAAGCCGTCTTTGCACGCGTCCACGAGGTGATAACACTCTCCCAACCCACACTCCAACTCCCCGAGCTTCTCATCCAGCAACCCGTCGCAATCGTTGTCCAGTCCGTCGCATTCCTCTACACCAACACCCTCCATCGGATCACAGAGCTGTGCAATACCATCGACGCAGTTGTCCACAGTGTGGAGGCATTCCCCAAGGCCGCAGGTTGTGACCCCCAGTTCCTCGTCGACAAAACCATCGCAGTCGTTGTCCAAACCGTCGCAGTTTTCGAGATCAACACCTTCCAAGGGATCGCATACCTGTGTTTCACCGTCCACGCAGTTCTCAACGGTGTGAGTGCAGACCCCCAGGCCGCAAGTGGTGAAGCCGAGACCGTCGTCAGTGGGCCCGTTGCAGTCGTCGTCCACCCCGTTGCAAACCTCGTCCGCACCGTGATAGACCGCCGGGTCCCACGGAGCACAGTCGGTAACATCAGGATCACCGTCGGCATCGTCATCCATGTCCACACAATCTTTCAGTCCATCGAGGTCTTTGTCGTCAAAACCCTCGTCGACGCCGGCGTCGCAGTTGTTGTCAATGCCGTCACATTCCTCCTCAGCCCCGTGATGAATCGCCGCATTCATGGACGAACAGTCCGTTAAATTCGGGTCCCCATCGCCATCAGCATCATCGTCGCAGGCATCCCCAAGACCATCCTCGTCCAGGTCCTCCTGACCTCCATTCTCCACACCAACACAGTTGTCAACACCGTCATCCACGCCGTCGCCATCGGCGTCGTCGTCGCACAGGTCCCCCAGGCCGTCGCCGTCCAGATCAGCCTGGCCGGGATTGAAGAGCTCAGCGCAATTGTCCAGGCCGTTGGCGATACCGTCGCCGTCCAGGTCTGAGTCGCACGCATCACCTTCCCCATCCTCGTCCAGGTCTTCCTGCCCGGGATTATCGAGGCAGATGCAATTGTCCAAATCATCTGCGACGCCGTCACCGTCGTCGTCGTCCTGGCACGCATCACCCTGACCGTCGCCGTCGCAGTCCTCCTGTTGGGGATTGAATTCGGAAGGACAATTGTCCTGGCCATCAGGCACCTTGTCACCGTCCACGTCATCCTCACACGCGTCCCCTACCCCGTCGCTGTCGCTGTCCATCTGCACCGGGTTCGGCGTCACCGGACAGTTGTCGTCGTCATCATCGACACCATCGTCATCGTCGTCCGGGTCGCAAACATCCCCCAGGCCATCATCCTCGTTGTCTTCCTGGCCCGGATTTGCGTCATCCGGGCAGTTGTCGTCCTTGTTCTCTACGCCGTCGCCGTCCAGATCGTCGTCACACGGATTTCCCTCGCCGTCACCGTCAAGATCCGCCTGGGAGGGATTGAACATTGCCGCGCAGTTGTCCAGGTTGTTGGGCACACCGTCGCCATCAAGGTCGGGGTCGCACACATCGCCGTCACCGTCTTCGTCGGCGTCCTCCTGCTCTGGGTTCTCGTCCTCGGGACAGTTGTCTTCATCGTTGGGCACGCCGTCGCCGTCACTGTCGTCATCAAGACAATCCGCCACGCCATCATCATCAGTGTCCGGGAATCCCTCGTCGGTCTGGTTGTCGCAGTCGTTGTCCTTGCCGTCGCACGCCTCCATGGCCCCGGGATAGATCAGAGCATCCAGAGGCGCACAGTCTACCTCGTCGACAAAGTCGTCGTTGTCGTCGTCCTCGTCGATGCAGTCTTTGAAGCCGTCAGCGTCGGTATCGACGCTGCCTTCGTCAACCACGTTGTCGCAGTCATTGTCCTTGCCGTCGCACAACTCGTCGGCCCAGGGATACACCGTGTCGTCAAAGGGGGCGCAATCCTCTTCGTCAGCGGTCATGTCGTTGTCATCATCCAAGTCACATGCGTCCCCATCGCCGTCCAGGTCAAAATCCTCCTGGGCCGGGTTGAACACAAACTCACAGTTGTCCTGGCCATCGACGACGCCGTCGTCGTCCTTGTCGTTCTCCATGCAGTCCGCCGTACCGTCACCATCGGTGTCGGTGAAACCCTCGTCGGTCCCACCGTCACAGTCGTTGTCCATGCCGTCGCACTCTTCCGGCTCCGGATCCGGCCCGTCGCACACCTCGACGCCACCAAGGCAGAGCATCTCTCCATCGCATGACCCAAACTCGTTCTCATTGGCGCACATCCCCCCGGAGAGACCCTCGTCCTCATCTCCGTCGCAGTCGTCGTCCTTGCTGTTACACGATTCAGCGGCCGGCACAGGCGCATCACATTCGGTGAGTCCGTCCGCGGTGCAGACCCTCTCCCCCTCGCACAGTCCCCACTCGTTCTCGGCATAGCACGCGGTCCAGGCGCCCTCATCGGCAAAAGCCTGGGGGCAATAGGCGCAACCAGGCTTCTCATCCAGCAGGCACGCCTGCACGTCCGCACCGCTGGCGTCGGTGCCGGACAGGCACTTGTAAGGCTCAGCGCACAGACTTGTTTCCGAACAGGTCAGAGCACAGAAGTGCCCGTATTCCAGGTACGAAACACACTTGCCCCCCACGTCCGCACCTGCGGCCAGACAGTCGGTGTTCAGGTTGCACGGCTTGCACAAAACGTCTGCGGCCGGTACGCAAATGTAGATCTCGTCCGGGAGACTCCCCTGGTGTAGAGCGCACGTCCAATCGAACGGACACTCCTCGAAACAAACGTCGGTGCACACTTCCCCATCCACGGTCGGAATACAGAACCCGGAGGTGCAGTCCCCGTTGTCCTCGCAAGGATAGCCTGGGTCACCAGGACCGGGCGGAAGGTCGAATTCAACGTCGACGGGTACCAGGTCGAAAGACACTTCGTCGGCAGCCAGGTCAGCCACCTCAGGCTGGACGGCCTGCTCCGCCACCGACACATCGGGCCAACCACCATCGGCTGTATCCACCAGCAACGCAGACGCAGACCCGCCGCCACAGGCGGCGACTAGAAACAACGCCGCAAGCAGCGTCCATTCCATCCTTGTTGTCATTATCCTTCCTCCAGCAAATCCCAAGGGAACGGGGCGAGTTCAGCCTTCTGAAAGTATCCCATAATGGGGAGTAACATGCAACGGGCACACGCGCTGAAGATACCGTGGCGGACCAGTTACAACTCGGTTACACCGATGTCCTTCAGACATGGTATACTGACCCCCATGAAACGATTCGCAACCATCCTCTTCCTCGCCATCAACGCCGCCCTGGCCGGCTGGCTCGTCTTCCTCCTCCTCCCCGGCACACCCGCCGAAACCGCGCCCAAAAGGGCGCCTGCAAAACCAACGGCCTCGGCCGATCCAAAGACGGGGACGGGGGGCGCCACAGAAGCAGGGACGGGGGGCGCCACAGAAGCAGGGACGGGGGGCGCCGTAGCCGAGGAGAAAGGCACTGCCGATGAGAGGTACAAAAAGGAGGTCGCCAGGGTCGAAAGACTGGTGGCCGGGAAAGGGTTCACCGTATTGCTGCAAAGACCATTCGTGGTTGTGGGGGATGAAAAACCGGCACAGGTCCGTCAAAGGGCCCGCCGCACCGTCAAGTGGGCAGTCGAACACCTGAAGGAACTGTATTTCGAGAAGAACCCGGACGAGATCATCACCATCTGGCTGCTCAAGGATGACAAGAGCTACTACAAACACGCCAAGATGTTCTTTGGCGATGAGCCCGACACACCCTTCGGCTACTACTCATCCAGTGACAGAGCCATGGTAATGAACATCGCCACCGGCGGCGGGACCCTCGTCCACGAAATCGTGCATCCCTTCGTCGCCGCAAATTTCCCCGACTGCCCCTCCTGGTTCAACGAAGGCCTGGGCTCACTGTACGAGCAGTCATCCGAACGCGACGGCAAGATCATCGGGCTCACCAATTGGCGCCTCGCCGGCCTTCAGCAGGCCATCCGCGACCGCGACCTTCCCTCATTCGAGACCCTCACCGCAACCACCGACAGGCAGTTCTACGACGAAGACCCCGGCACCAACTACGCCCAATCCCGATACCTCTGCTACTACCTCCAGGAACAAGGACTGCTGAAGAAGTTCTACGACCAGTTCCATGCCTCCACAAAGGACGACCCCACCGGCTACAAGACACTCGCCGAAATCCTTCAAACGAACAACCTGACCGAATTTCAGAAGAAGTGGGAGAAGTGGGTCCTCACCCTGACCTTTCCCTAGCCTCCACCGCAGAACGACGGGGACGCAGAACGACGGGGACGGGGGGCGATTTTTTGAACCGATTTGTGGGCCTCTCATGGCCATAAAATCGACAATTCGCAGCTTCCCCATCGCCACACCGGCGTCAATTTTCGTGAGACGCAGCTT
>CAZVFX010000046.1:0-51439 GCA_964626565.1 uncultured Myxococcales bacterium | reverse complement strand
TGCTAAACATACCAAAGTCCTCCATTACTAATGGTCATATACTCGCGGGGCACCCAGAGGCCATTACAACAAATCGGGCTTCGCGGATCAAGACAAATCGGGTAGATGTGCAACTATAGTTGCAGGCAATCCGGGCGGCTCGTCATGAAACTGCGTCAGCCCGCTTCGGATAGGAAAGATCTGACCAGGTGGTCACCGCTGAAATGCCCGTTGGTAAGGTAGGCTATGGGCAGTTCCCTCCCGAACAGCCGGCGACGTATGGCTGCGACGGTCAACCCCTCCTTGTGGAGCGCCAGGGCCCGGTGCCCGGTTTGTTCGAGGTAGGTGATCTTGGCAGCCATCTCACCGGCCGGATTCTCCCGGACTCCAGCGCTTCCGGGAAACAGTATTTCGATCTCCAACTGCGAGATCTTCTTGAGCGATTCGATAATCTGCCAGATTTTGTACTCTCGCCGGAGCGCGCGATCCCTGCCGCCGATGTACAGGTCGCCGCTGAACAGCCAACCATGGTCCGGCTCGTAGAGGCAGACATGGTCCGGTGAATGTCCGGGCGTCTCGATGACCTGGAATCTATAGTTGGCTGTTTCCACCGATTCGCCCAGCGGCCTGGCCGCACTGGGCTCAGGATAGCCCCACATCACTCGCCGGTACAACTCGAGTTGCTGGTTTCCCTTCGGGTCAGCCAGCACCGGCAGGGCCAGTTTGTGGGCGAAGAGTTCGGCATCCCACTGCTGCTGCAGCGCATAGTTGCCGCCGATGTGGTCTTCATGGGAGTGGGTGTTGACGACACGCTTCACCTGGCAGTCGCCCAGCGCGGCTGTCAACTCGACGGCCGTGTACGCACAGCCTGTGTCGATCATCAGGCCGTCGACCCAATAGGCCGTGGTGAAGTACAACCCTCTTCCAAAGAGAGTGCGGGCCATGCGGAACTTGCGCACCGGGCCGATTGTTTCCAGCTCGATCATGGGGAACAGGATACTACCGGCGGCCGGTGGTGTCGAGACGCATAATCCTCGTGCGTCGTTTGACCCGCCCGGAGCGGAATGATAGACTTCCATGCGCTGATAACCCATGTGCAGAGGCGACCAGATGGTTTTGCGACGACCCGTGTTTCCTGTTGCGTTTGCCCTGATCTTTCTTGCGGTGGCATGTTCCGGCGGTACTCCCAAACCTGCTATTGAATTTGACGGTTCCTCCCGGATCGACGGAGACGAGGGTGACGCCCGAGTCTCGCCCGACGTGATTCTGGATACACTCTCAGCCGATGACGCCGCTCCCGGCGACATTTCCGTCGACGCTGTTCCCGACATACCCGTGGACACTCCCAAAGACAGCGGTGCTGACGTGGCCCCGGATGTTGTCCAGGATCTGCTTCAGCCGGACGTGTGCGTTCCGGCTTGCGCAGGGGAGTGCGGAGACGATGGCTGCGGCGGTTCCTGCGGCGAGTGCGGAGAAGGTGAGGAGTGCCTGGACGGAGAGTGCATCGGGCCCCAACCGTGCCAGTCGTCCAAGGATTGCGACGGAGACCTGGTGTGCGACATCGAGTCGGGCGAATGCGTCGACTGTGTGGACAACCCTGACTGCCCCGACGGCTTCAAGTGCAACGCTGAGCACGAGTGCGTGGAGATCTATCTGTGTGACTCGGACAAGGACTGCAGCGCGGTGAACATGGTTTGCGATAAGGAGGCGGGGGAGTGCGTCGACTGCCTGGGCGATTTCGACTGTTCAGCGGAAGAGTACTGCCTGGACAAGACCTGTGTCGACGACATTTGCGATCAGGAGTTGACCGATCCGGTTTGCGTCGAGGACCAGACCATGCTCTGCACCGAAAACGGGAGCGAGTGGGTGCTGGTTCAGGAGTGCGGAGCCGAGGAGTTCTGCGATTCGGGACAGTGCCTGCCCTGGCTGTGTGTACCGGACGAAACGGGCTGCGCCGACGATACGCTGTCCACGTGCAACAATGACGGGAGTGGCTACACCTCCGAAATAGATTGTTTGGACGGGGGAAAGATCTGCTTTGGGGCTGAGTGCCTGGAGGTGGTGTGCAACCTGGACGACTACCCGCAATGTGCGGACCCCATGGCTGTGCTCCACTGCACTGCCAAGGGCAGCGCGATGACCGAGGTGCCGTGCGGGCCGGGACAGTTCTGCAACGATGACTCCGGGAACTGCGAGGCGTGGGTGTGTGAGCCGGACAGCAGCAGTTGCGACGGCCAGGTAGCGCTGACGTGCAACGACTGGGGCAGCGGATGGTCGGGGGAGATCGACTGCGAACTGGATGGCCTCTTCTGCTACCTGGGGGGCTGTGAGGACCAGGTTTGCGCACCCAACGAGATCTGGTGCCTCACCGATGATTCGGTAGCCCAGTGTGACGACACCGGAATGGCTTTCGACAGCACTCCCTGTGGCCAGCAACAGTCGTGCTGGGACAGCCAGTGTCACGACTGGGAATGCGCCCCGGGGCAGCCCATGTGTGCGGGCAAGATTGCAACGTTGTGCAACCTCCTTGGCAGCGGGCCCAAGCCGGGCGGCGAAAGCTGCGACGGCGCCAACGAGGTGTGCCAGGACGGAGAGTGCGTGTGCGTTCCCGATTCCTGCGCCGACCTGGGCGTGGAATGCGGCAATTGGGACGACGGCTGCGGGGGCGACGTACACTGCCCTGTATGCACCGGCAACGACGTCTGCCAGGACGGTGCGTGTGTATGCATCTTGAGTTGCGAGGGCAAGGAATGCGGCGGGGATGGCTGCGGCGGCAGTTGCGGCGGCTGTCCCGGTGCCAACAACAAGTGCCAGGGGGGCACATGCGTCTGCGTCCCGGACACGTGCGGCACGTTGGGTAAGGAATGTGATTCCTGGTCCGACGGTTGCGGCGGCCAGGCGGTGTGCGGCGTTTGTGCCGGCGGCCAGGCTTGCCAGGACGGCCAGTGTCAATGCGTCCCCGATTGTGCGGGCAAAGAATGTGGTGGTAACGGCTGCGGGGGTTCGTGCGGCTCCTGCTCAAGCAATGAGGCGTGCCAGGGCGGGGACTGCGTACCTGTTTCGGGCATTCCCGGATGCACTGTCAGCGGTCAGAGCGGCTGCGGCGGTTGCCCCTGCGAAGCGTGCGTTTGCCAGATGGACCCGTACTGCTGCCAGAACCAGTGGGACACCATCTGTGTCAGTGAGTGCATGCAGGATTGCGGCGGCTGCGTGATCCCGTCCTGCGGCAACGGCTCGTGCCAGCCCAATAAGGCGGAAACCTGCTCCTCCTGCCCTGCCGACTGCGGCTGCCCGGGCGGGGAGGTGTGCCACAACAGCTCGTGCTGCGCGCCTGATTGCAGCGGCAAGGAGTGCGGCGGCGATGGCTGCGGCGGCAACTGCGGCGGCTGCCCGGGCGTGCAGGTGTGTGTAGACAACTCCTGCTGCACGCCCGATTGCGAGGGCAAAGAATGCGGCGACGACGGCTGCGGCGGCAACTGCGGCTGGTGCGGCTGGTGGGGCAGCAACTGCTGGCAGGGCACGTGCTACAGCCAGCCGGGGTGCGTCACGAGCAACAATAAGGGCTGCAACGATTGTGCATGCGAAGACTGCGTGTGCGACATGGACGCTTTCTGCTGCAACAACCATTGGGACGCGCAGTGCGTCAACGAATGCTTCGAAGACTGCGGGGGCTGCATTTAAGGGATGGAGACCTTTGACGCCATAGTCGTCGGGTCCGGTTTCGGCGGTGCGATCCCGGCGTTGAGGCTGGCCGAAGACGGCCGCAAGGTGCTGGTCCTCGAGCAGGGCGAACGCCTCACCAACAAGGATTTCGTCCAGGACTGGAGCTTCAGGTCCCAGAGCCGCTTGTTCATGACGTACACGTCAAAGGATTTTCACACTTTTCTACGCTATGGAAAGGGGTTGGGCGGAGGTTCGCTTACTTACGCCGCAGCTATGCTGAGGGCCCCGAACGAAGTTTTCCAATACGAAGACCGAAAGAACTACGTCGTCTGGCCTGAATCGGTGACCAGGGAGGCGCTGGACCCTCATTATCAGACTGTGGAACAGATGATGTCGGTCAGCAGGGCGTCCTGGGCCGACGTGCCCAAAGCGGGCGGTGTGTTCGCCATGCTCATGGACAAGATGGGGCTTACGTGTGACCGCGCAATGTACCCCATTGTGGACTGCCTCCAGTGCGGATTCTGTATGTGCGGCTGCCCGTTCAATCGAAAACAGCACCTGGGCCTCAACTATATCCCCCAGGCGGAAGGCAAGGGCGCCGAGTTCCGCACCGGCTGCCGGGTCGAGTACGTGAAACCCGAGGGCAGCGGCTATTCGGTGCATTGGGTCGATCCCCACAACATCAAGCGAGAGGCTGCCGCCGACCTCGTGGTCATGGGCGCATCCGCGCTGGAAACGCCGAGGATCCTGCTGAACTCAAAGGATCACCTCAAAGGCCTGCATGACCAGGTGGGTAAGAACCTCAACAACAACGGGGACGTGGCCATGGTGTTCCTGCTCCCCGAGGATTTCCCCGCCGCCTATCTGTACATGGGACGCAACAACGCGGGCGTCATCACCTATGCCTTCTGGGAGGAACACAAGATCACCATCCACGCCGGCGCCGGCCCGCCAGCCTTGTTCGCGGCGCTGGACGTGGTCCGTGAGGACGGAAAGGAACCGTCAGTGCCGTTGGGTGTTGAGTTCAAGAAATTCATGTCGGAGAACTATCCGCACCGGCTCATTTCGAGCCTGGCCATCGGGTTGGTGGACGGGGACGGAGAGGTGGGTGTGAACAGCGCCGGAGACCTGGAATTCAGCCTGCCCATGAATGATCATTTGAAGGCCTACATAGGAAGGGTTGCAGACGTTGGGCGCAAGATTGCCGCGTCCAACGGTGCGGAGTTGCTAAGGACCGCGGACAAGACCTTCGAGCACGGTGACGCCCACCCCCTGGGCACCTGCCGCATGGGTGACGACCCGGCGCGCTCCCCGTGTACTCCCAACGGCGAGTTGCGCTCCCATCCGGGGATCTTCTGCGCCGATGGATCGGCCATTCCCGGAGGTACCGGAGTGAATCCGGCACACACCATCGCAGCCAACGCGGAACGTATTGCGGCCTACATCGTGGAGCAGCGATGATCGACCGCCGGGAATTCATGGCGCGGCTTGGCCGCTGGTCTCTGGGCGTCGTCGTCTCGGCAGCCTCGCCCCGCTTGCTGTGGGCGGAAGGCGGCGGATTCAAGTCCCCCGGCTTCCCACGCACGCCGGTCCCCGGCGCCTGCCTGGAACCCGCGACGGCGGTGGAAAAGACGTTGGCGGCCATCGTCGACACCGTGGTCCCCGGACCCGACAGCGATCCGGAAGGCGCTCCCGGCGCCTTGGAAGCGTGCGCCATGAACCTCCTGGCCGACGATTTTTACCCGTTCAAGACCTATGCGGGGATCATCACCTCGATGATGGACCAGTTGGGGTTCGCCAACCACAACGGGGCTTTTGTTGATCTCACCTATGAGCAACGACTTGCCGTCCTGGTGGAAGCGCAACAAACCCTCCCCGTACTGACTCTGGCTTTCAGGGCTATTCGTTCAGCTTTCTATGGCGGCGCCTACAACGGCGTGGGCCTCGACTTCCTGGAGTATCCCGGCCCCAACCTCGGCTATCGGCACCTGGCGGAAGCGAGTTTCCGCAAAGCAGTCTGCGAGGAGATGACGGACACGGGGTGGATGCCATGAAGGCGGGCTTGGGGCTTGGGGCTTGGGGCTTGGGGGTATTGCTGCTGGCGTGCAGCAGTGGAGGCGGCAAGTCGGGAGATGCCGGTCCAGTGGACGTGACCGAAGTAAAGCAGGCGGACAGAGTCGCAACCGACGACCTTGGAAAACTGCCTGCGCTGGTGGTCGAGTGTTCGGCTTGCCACGCCTCGGATGACCTGGGCCGAGCGTCCGGGGGGGAAGGGCTGAGTCCAGGGGAGTGGATTGCTGAGAAAGGGGCGGGATTGACCAGGAAGGATCCGGCAATTCCCGGACCGGGGACCGCCTTCGGGCTGGCATGGCCGGAGCGTGGGAGCCACGCTGCTGAGTTCACGGCTCCGAAGAAATGCTGGATGTGCCATCCTGTTGACGAGAACGGAATCGGGCACGGTGTCCGGGCGTACCCTGAGTCGGCTCGCGACACGGCCTTTGTCGGAGGAGAATCGTGTGCCGGGGAATGTCACGGCTGGCTGGCCAACCCCGTTGAAGTGACCGGTTTTGAGGAGTGGGGCGGATTCTCAACGTTCGACGGACACCTCGACCCGGAGGACCTCCTGGCCGGCGCGGACAACGCCCACTCCGAGCTGTGGAAGGTCGGCTTTGTGCCTGAGAACATGGAGATGAAGATCTCATCGTTCAACGCGGGCTGCGGCGGCTGCCACAACGTCAAGTCCGAGGCCCACGGCGCAACGGTGACCTGCACCGACTGTCACGCCATGGCCAGCGACGAAAATGTCGAATTGCACAACGCCCATGTCAGCTACATCGCGGCCCACGTTCTCACCTTGGCCAACGAACTGGCAGATGTCCCGGCCTGCGCTTTCTGCCATCGGGAGGACGGGGCGCCGGAAGCGGTGAGCAATGCGGCTTGCTACAACTGCCACCTGAGCGGCCATCAGCCGCTGAATGCAGAGGGAAGTCCGCACTTCTGGCCCATTCACCCGGGAGAACTTTGATGCAGATGAAAAGGACGGTGTTGGTTGCAGTTCTGTTGCTCCTTGGCGCGTGCGGGGGCGGCGACGCCGGGGAAGGAGGGACGGAGACGACGGGGGACGTCGCACCGCACCTTGACGTGCCGGGTGATGTCATCGAAGCAATTGCCAACCCCGACGTTCCCGAACTGGACGACGGCTCCGGCGACGCGGTGAGCGCGGATGCGGGGGAAGAAGTAGTCGACGAGGGTGCGAACCCGGGCGCAGCTTGTGAGTCCGACGACGACTGCGGCGGTGGCATCTGCCTCGACTGGCTCCCCGGCGGCTACTGCGCCGTGCCCGGGTGCGGCCCGGATGAGCCCTGCCCTGAAGGCTCCATGTGCGCGCCGCTCCACCACGACGGCGTAGAATTCAACGCTTGTCTGAAGTTGTGCGACATGCTGGAGGACTGCCGGTTCGCCGAAGGCTATGCCTGCGATCGGGACGCCACCTGCTGGCCAGTGGAGAGCGGGTTGATTCTCCACCCGGAAGGGGAGTCGTGCATTCTGGACACCCAGTGCGGGGCCGATTTCGGCGCGGTTTGTTACCCCGAATACTACGCGAACCAGCCCACCGGCTTCACCGACGGCTACTGCATTATCTGGGAGTGCAAGCAGAACGGCTGCCCGCCCGGGACCAAATGCCTGGACGTCAACACCTCCACATCGGCCTGCTTTGCCGAATGCGAAACGGCCGACGACTGCAGGCCCGGTTACTTCTGCCACGCCACGGAAAAAGTGTGCCTGGCCGGGTGCGAGTCGGCCCTCGACTGCCCGCAGAAGCACATCTGCCTCGACACCTACTGCCTGGAGAGCTACCACGCCTGCAGCGTGTCCAACCCGGCGGGCTGGTGCCCGGACAACAAGTGGTGCGACCGGGGCAACTGCACCGGGAAGCAGTTCGATTGTGCCGACGACACTACCGAGCCCAACGACGGCGAGAACGAGGCCGTGCTCCTGGAGTCGCGCCGCACCTTCGGTCTAAAAGTATGCGGCGACGACGAAGACTGGTACCGGGTCGAGGCGCCTGCAGGCATGCTTACCGAAGTCGAGTTGGTATTCAGCAATCAAGCGGGCAACCTGGACATGCTCGTTTATGACGAGGCGGGAGAATTTGTGCGCTCGCGCTGGATCAACTATCCCTACGACGGGCTGCTCATCTCAGACTTCGACGTGAGCAACGAGTCTCACACCACCTACAGCCCTGAGAAAGACGGAGAGATCCTGGTCAAAATCGTCGGTGCGAAGGGGGCGGAGAACAACTACGGCATGGCGATCCGTCGCTATCCGTACGAGGACGGCGAACTGTGTGACGGCCCGTCGATGACCGAAGATTGCAGCGGCATACCGGGAGGAGTGTTGAAACTCTATCAGTTCCCTGAGCCGGCTCCCGACGACCCGTACGGCGGAGACAACTACCACTTCGAGACAGTGAGCGGCTACAAGTGGGCCCGAAGAGAGCTCATCATGTTGATTCGCCAGACGTTGTACGAGACGGTTGAAAAATACCCGGGGACCGATTCGGTGGGGATCATCGACGCGTGCCAGGAGGACGGGGTGACGCCGGGCTACAACATCGGCGAGCCCCGCCACTGCCGCACTTGCCACGACGAGGGCGGCAACATCGACCTGGCCTACTTCGCCACCGACGGCAACAACTACGTAAAGACCATTTGCGGGCCGGGTGGAACAAACGTCACTGCGGACGGCATGCAGTGCACGTCTGCGGCCAAGGACGAGCATATCGTCGACCTGGAGAGGCAGGTATTCTTTATGGCCCGCCTGTTCGATTCGCCCCGGATGCGCGCCATCGGCATCGACCCGGTAATCGCACCGCTGCTCGGGGCCAAGGCGGACGAAATGTACGAGGCCGGAGAGATCAGCGCGCAGGGCCGATTCGGCATCAAGAACTACCTGGGGCTCTGGCCCACTCACCACCACCACATCCACATCAGCCTGAAATGGTGGGGACACATCTACCCGGAGGCACAATGAGCAAGACCGTTACCCTCTTCGCACTTCTCCTGTTCGCCGGCCTGGCAGGATGCTCCTCAGACTCCAAATCCAACTCCGGTGCAGACACCACCGCAGACACGCCGGCAGCCCCCACCGACACGCAACTCCCCGAAGACATTGCCCCTGACATCATCGCCACCGACACACCCGCGGCGGACGTCCTGGTCCCCGACGAGGTCACTCCCCCGGTGAAGAAGACCAGGGTGTACACTTTCAAGGCGCTGGGAGGTATTTCCATGGGCGCCAGCGGCTTGACGTTTCACGCCCATCATCCCCAGTACTTCGACTTCGTCGCCGCGTTGGGCGGATACATCAACTTCCATTACCTGGAAGACTACATGGCCAACATGCTGTTCGCCGGTTTCTGCGATATGGATACCATCCTGGAGCATGTGGACGACCTCAACAACCCGGACATTCCGGAGCTGCAGTGCGGTCCCATCGGCCCGCGCCACGCCTGGGAGTATCCCAACGGGTTTAATCACTGGCACTTCGATGACTCGGGCGCCAATTGGGACCGGGACACCTACTGGCACACCATCTTCGAAGGGATGATGACCGCGTTCGGAAACCAGCTCTACTACAACCCGGACCATCCGTTCCTTCCCCCGGGAGTGCCGGAAAGCTGGGCTGCTCCGGGTAGCAACAGTGAAAAATGCGCCAACCCGATTCATGTCGGCAAGCCGTGGAACTACAATGCGGAGTACAACCCGGAAGGCTTGTATGATCTCATCACTTTCTGCGATGAGGAAGAGCCTATCCCCGGCGGAGAGGACAACCCCGACTATTGGGAGCTGAAGGGCGCCTACGACCCGACCTATCCCCACAACCGGCCCGCAATCGTGGCGCTGGCCGTGGACTACAACGGCAACGGCAAACGGGACTACCACGAGCCGATCGTCATCAACAACAAGGAGCGGTTCGAGGACGTGGGCGCGGACGGGTGTGCGGACGCGGACGAAGACGGCGCGGGCGGCTGCACGGGCGGGGGCTCAGGCGACGATCCCAACGGAGACAACTATACCCTCCCCGAGCAGACATTTGGTAGCGAGGGCGATTTCAGGTGGCAGGAAGGAGAACCGTTCCAGGACTTCGGCCTGGACGGCGTCGACGGCACCGGCGACTACGGTGAAGGGGACGACAAGTTCTCCCGCAGCCCCGGCCTGCAAACGCTGCTGGACAACGACGTGATGAACTGGATAGACAACGCGCCCCAGGAGCAGATCGACGCGGTGGACATTATGTTCGATGGGGGCATCAGAGACGCTCTGAACGCGCTTACCGGCATGTATCCTTTGGCCATGCACCTCAAGGCCCGGGAGCCCAACACGCGGGAGTACAACGGCTACACCGAATTCGATGATTCGCTGTATCCAAAGGGCGAGCCCACTCTGGTGTTGTTCGAAAACGACAAGGTGGCCTGGTCTGTAGCAGGCATGGGGAAGAACTTTATCGTGCGCTACGGAAACCCGGACGCTACCGAAGAGGAGATAACAAAGGGTGACGGCAAGCACGTGGGCAACGACAACGACATCTTCAACCGCGCGATCATTATGCCGTTGGTGCCGTTGGGCCGCTGGCCCGGCTTGGATACAACAACCTGCGAATTCGACGGCCAGCTTGTAAACAGCACTTTTTACTCCGAGGCGCTGCAGAATCGTTACGCCTACTCCATTGCCATTCCTCCCTGCTACCACGATGAGGCCAACAAGGATCTGACCTACCCGTCATTCATCCTGCTGCCGGGCCACGGCATTACCGCCAGCGACGCCATCGCGGCGGGACTGGCCACCAACATCCTCATGAAGCAGGGGAAGCTGGCCAAGTTTTTCCTGGTCGCGGTGGAGGGTCAGTGCTGCCGCTTCAACCCTGCCACCGGCGACCGCTACTGTGCGTGCATCAAGAACAAGCCCGACGGCACCTGGGATTGCATGGACCCGCAGTGCAAGGGCGCGCACGAAGAGTGCGAACTGCTCAAGATACCTTCCAACCTGCTGGTCCAGGAGTGCAACGGCGGACACTTCTTCGCCAACCACGTGTCCAGCGTCTTTGGCGACAAGGACGCAGCCGAGTACATGAAATACGAAGACATGTTAGCCGAAGCGGTGGAGCACCTGGACAAAACCTACCGCACCCGCCTTCCTGAAGAACACGAAATAGGCGAATAGCGGGCGCTTTGCTCGGGGCCCGCTTACTAACGTGCACGGCTCGTAAGAGAAGGGCCCGCTTACTAACGTGCACGGCTCGTAAGAGAAGGCGGCTACTGGCCGGCGAGGCGCACGACGCGGCAGCCGGGCGCGGCCGCGTTGGTGGTATCTATCTCGATAGTGATGGGGCCGGGCTTGGCCGCGGTGACCATGAGGAACTCAACGCCGCCCGCGCGCAGGGTGCCGTCCGCGTCCTGGACGTCCTGCACCGCAGGTCCGGTCATATTGAACATCCCCAACACTGAGCCCCACAGGTCGATACCGCGCTGATTCTCGGTGATGGGATCGGTGGTTACGGGGAGATAGCTGAACACCGGGTCGACGGGGCCTGCGCCCGGGCGGTTGCTTAACGCCAGTGCGGTGAACCAGTTGACACCCACCTCCTCGTAGGTCAGCCCCGTCATCTCCTCGATGAGCTCCACTCCGGTGAGCGGGGAATTCATCCAATCCGACAGCATGCCGGCCGCGCAACTGGGGCTGAGTTCGCCGGCTGCGTCCATTACCTCACCGCCCGCCTGATCGAACAGATAGCGCAGAAAGAGGTATCCCGCGCCCCTGAGCGCACCGTCCCGGGTGGCCTCATACGCATGGTCTTCGCCGCCGTGAAGGTCGGGGAGGGAAACCTCGTTTATCTCGTCGAGGCCGGCCCATGCCACGAACAGGTTGCCCCGGGCAAAGCCCGTAAGATCCTGGGCCAACGCGCTCATCCCCTCGGTGATGTACACGTTCTCATCCCACTCGTCTGCGCCGTTGTTGATGAATTTGCGGTAGAAGTAGATGGAGTGATTGAACTCGTGGGCCACCAACTCGCCGAAGGATTCGGCCGTCTTGATGTGGTCGTCGGGATTCATGATGGCGACGTAAATGAGCTCGCGCTCGTTGCCATAGCCGCACACTTCCGGATCCATAAGGTCACACTGGGTGACGTATGCATAAGCGCCGTACTCGTTGACGAGATGTGAGAAGAGCATGGAGACGTGTCCATCATCGTTGACGTCCGATTCCTGGCCCCAGAAGAACCGTTCACGAGGTTGAATAAGGTCTTGAAAATAGTCGGCCATGTCCTCCATCATTTTGAGGTCCACGGGGGGGAGGGGGTTTTCGGTTGTAATGTCGTTGTAGACGATCAGCGTGTCGGTAACGAGCATCACCTCGGCCTCGATGGTCACGGCAAAGAACCCTGACGAAATCTGGAACTCCTCCACGTCCCCGACCTCGGGCAGCTCCGCCCTGGCATCGGGGGTAGCCCGGGGGCCGAACTGCTCCGGCAGCGGGAAGTGCGGCGGCATGAAGCCTGCCGGCAGGGACGGAGAAACCGGGATGTTTGCCGGCGCCAGACTTGAAGGCATGGTGACCGACACATCATAATTGTGAGTCACGCCCTTCTTATCGCCCAGATCGTAGAGAATTACGACAAACTGTTCGTCGCCGTCCGGTGCAGGCAGCGTGAAGGGTTCACCGGTAACCGCCTGCAACACCTCCCCTGCCTCCAGTTGCCCTTCGGCAGCAGCCTCTTCAAGAGACCGGGGGGTCAAGGAGGGAAGGGGCGGACACTGAGGAGGCTCGACGGTGTCCTCTTCGACCAGGTCGGAAGGGGCCGCATCCTCTTCGCCGGGCAAGTCTGCCGTGGTCTCTTCCGGCGTCAGAAGGTCACTGCCGGAAGTCTCCGGCATCACGTCGGAGGTTGCGGTTTCGGCCGCGGCGTCTTCAGCCGACGAATTGCTGCCACCGCAAGAGGTGAACATTGCCAGGGCAAAAATGCACGTCACCAATAGAAATACTTGTGTACTGCTCCTTCGGATCACGAGTCACCTCCGACGACAGTTTGAGGGTGTAAGACTAACAGCCGGTCTTGGTGAGAAGGAGGCCCACGACGGCCACTCCCAGGGCCAGGATTCCCACTATGGCTCTTATCCAGTTGGGGTCTTTGTACCAGGGTTTGTCAGGCGGCAGATCCCGGGTGACTATGGTTGGCGGCTCCTCGAACGACGCAGGCCGAGCCACCACCGTGGGCAACTCGCTGTCGGGAAGGGGGGCATCTGTATTCAGCCCCTTCTTCTTCATCTTCAGCTCCGCCTTCGCTTTCTTCTTGGCTTCTTTTTCCCGGTCAGATCCCATCCAACGGCCTCACCTAATAGTCGACCACTTCAAGCTCGAACGTCAACCGCTCACCCGCCAGCGGGTGATTGAGGTCGAGGGTGATCTCTTCATCAGTCACCGCAGTGATCCGTGCGGGGGCCACGTTGCCGTCGGGTAGCTTGACCCCGACCATGCCGCCCAACTGTGGCTCAGCATCTTCCGGGAACATATTGCGGGGAACCGTGGTAACAGCCTCTTCCGCCCGTTCGCCGTATGCGTCTTCGGCCGACAAGTGAATGGTCTTCGTCTCCCCTTTCTCCATCCCGATAAGGGCCTCTTCAAAGCCTTTGATCACTTCGCCGGCGCCCACCGTGGTAACCAGGGGCTCATCATTCTTGCGTGAAGTGTCAAACTGGGTGCCGTCGTCAAGGGTTCCGACGTAGTGCACCGAAACAGTGTCTCCATTTGCAACTGGCATTTTGTCTCCTCTCTCTGGTTCTAGCGCCGGGGCACATCATAGGGGAAATGGGAAAGGGGCGAAAGAGAAAATTCGGGGAAGTTGCACGAGTGACCTCCCGCGGTAGACTTTTCAGGTGGATACGTTGTCAAGGAGGCATGGAACATGAGGGCTCTACTCGTCATAACACTGACCGCTCTCACTCTGTCCGCCAGCCCTTCCGCAGCCGTCGCCGAAGCCGGCGGGGCGGCGAAGCTCAAGGTTGGCGTGAGCCCTGTAGCCCCTTTTGTGATGCATGAGGGAAGCAAGACCACGGGGTACACCATCGACCTGTGGAGCACGATAGCGGCTGACCTGGGGGCAGACCAGGCTTACGTCTACTTCGACGGAGTCAAAGAGAAGCTCGATGCGCTTGAAGCGGGCCACATCGACGTTGCCATCGGGGGTATCACCATCACCCGGGGGAGGGAGGAGAAGGTTGACTTCACCCATCCGACTTTCCGCACGGGGCTGGATATCCTGGTACGTTCTGCGGGACCCGGGTCCTATTTCAGCGCCCTGGCCGGGCTGTTCACCCCGGGCAAGGTGGGCATCGTCATCGGCTTCGTCCTGCTCATCGTCATCGCTGGTCACCTGCTCTGGCTGGCCGAGCGGGGAAGGAAGGGAACCGGAGCGAGCATTTCCGACAAGTACATTCCCGGCGTGCCGGAAGGGATGTACTGGGCCGTGGTGACCGCCAGCACCGTCGGGTACGGAGACAAGGTCCCGGTGCGTTGGGCGGGGCGCCTGGTGGCCGTTGTCGTAATTATCATCGCACTGCCTCTCTTCGCGGTGTTCACTGCGGAGCTGGCCTCCAGTTTCACTGTGCAGAGTTTGAAGGGCAACATCAACGGCCCCGAAGACCTGATGGGGACACCTGTGGGGGTGGTGGAAGGCACCACCGGCCAGGACCGGGCGACCGACATGGGCGCCATGACCTACTCCTACTCCCACGTCAGCGACGCGTATCAGGCGCTACTGGACGGCGAAGTGGACGCGGTCATATACGACTCTCCGTCGCTGAGATATTTTGCCGACAATGAGGGGAAGGGAGAAGTCCAGGTGGTGGGTCGACTGTTCGCGCCGCAACGTTACGGTTTTGCAGTGGCGGAAGGAAGCGTCTGGCGAGAGAAGATCAACCGTGGCCTGCTGGCTCTCAACGAGGACGAGAGGCTGACCCGCATTTATCGGAAGTGGTTTGGCGACGACTAGTCCTTGGTTTCGTCCGTCTTCTCCATTGAAGTAAGCTCTGCCTCGACCTCCCGAACGAGCTGCCTTTCGTCCGCTACCTCGCGTAGCGAGCGGCGAATGAAGAAGAAGAGAAACAGGCCGGCCGCCACTGCCACCGCAAGGGCTATCAACCCGGCCCCCGCCAGCGGCCAGAACAACCGGTCGTCGAACTCGTTCTTTCGCTCGACCACGCGCCGGGCAATGTCGTCCTTGTAGGCCCCGGTCCCCACGATCCAGTTGAAGTTGTCGTGCTGCCGCACGAAGGAACGTTTCGGCACGTTTTCCACACTGCTTCCGTTCGCGTTGGTCTTGAGCCAAAGATAGTCGACAAATCCCTCACCATCCTCCTCACACACCTCCCTGAAAGCTTGGAAAACGTTCTTGTGCGTCTTACCGGCACAGTTGTATTTCGGGTCGGTAAGTGGCTTGCCGTCCAGGTCCGGCTGCTGAGGGTGCATAACCATATTCGGAATCGGGGGTGTGGTGTCGTTGATCCAGAAATAGCCGGTGCCGTTGTCGTACCGGATCCGCTTAAGTATGCCTGTGGCCAGTTTCTTGTTGTCTTCCAGGGCATCGCTGACGTGGCGCCCCGTTATGATGACCCAGTTCCACGGTTCAAAACGCCGTGCATGCGCCAACTTCGGCACCTCGCCGGCGCCGTCCGGATGAGGCCACACGTAGGTCACGAACGCTTCGTTGGGGCGCTCCGCCAGTTCGGCAAAAATCGCGTCGATGATGCCCGGAGTCGTGCCGCCGATGACACCCTGGCGCTGATTCTCGTCGGAGACCGGGCCCTCAAATTTTGGGTTCGCGTGGAGTATGATACTCGCTTGATTCGAGTCGCCCTCGATGACCCACAGGTAGCCCCGGTCGCCGTACCGGATCCCCCGCAGTTCTCGTAGCGCTTCCTCCCTGGCCCCAGCCTCGCAGTGAGGAGCGCCGGCGCACCGGTCATACTTGCTTTGCAGGATTCCGTGCACAGTGTCGGCAACCTGCCGTAAGGCCCCGCCGTGATTGAGAATCAAGGCTTCCTTCGAGGTAGCCATGGAATAGCAGGTTTCCAGCACCGAATACGCGATATCTACGAAATTCCGCAACCTGTCGTCACTCTTACCGAACTCGTCAATCCGGACCCTGGTCCCTTCGGCCGTTGAAAGCGATCTGATTTCCCATGCTACATAGCCTAAAGGCAGCGCCATGCAGAACACCATGACAAGCACAACGACTGTGACCAACCTGCCGTGACCGCTCATTTTGCTCCTCTCTCGCTAGACTCTTCGCCCGCGTCTTGAGCCTTACCTGTGGCAGTGTCGGAAATCACCTCTTCCACGGCCGACCCGTCGGTTGGGTCAGCCGTCTCCTCCGCAGCAGGATAGAAGACCGAGACCGTTATCACAAAGGCCGACACCAGGATGATCGGCCAATACACCAGCTTGGCGATGAGGTTTTCCCTCATTAGCACCAGGGGGTGCTCCGTGCGGCTGAACAGGACTGAGTTCACCGCCACAAACAAGATAATGAAGTACATGATGAAGTAGAACTGCTCGAAGTATACGATCTCCGGAGTCGCCAGGCTGTTGCGCAAGTTCACGTGGGCGAGAATGACGGTAAAGAAGAACGCACCCGCGACGGTCAGGATTTTGAACACCGCGTCTGCGGCCCGGGTGTTCGCCATTTTGATAATGAACAGCAACAGCATGATCACCAGCAACGGGATGACATGGGAGACGAAGGGGTTCAGGAAGTACCTCTTCATGTCTATGGACAGGTGAAACTCGGGCGTCTCGGTGCGGTCGATGTGGGTCTTGACCCCCATGGTGGCGTAGTAGGTCTTGGTTCTGTATCCGAATCCACTCGTCAGGATTTCCCACCCCGGCACCTTGAGGTCGCGGTCGAGGCCGGGCCGGGAACTGGGATTGGTGAAGTTGAAGGACTCCAGGTCCGGAACCGGGACCACATTGTTAATGGTGTCCTGGTGCAGCACGCGCAAGACCAGCCGCTTACGATCAAAGGGGTAACGCGTCGGCCTGCTCTCATCTTTGAATCGCCCGTTGAACTCCCACTGGTACAGCTCATGGCCGGGGTCCTCTTTCACTATGTTTGGTTTGGAGAGACTCACCTCGATGGCGTCGGGGAGCAAGACGCCGCGATGCAGTGAACAGCCCTGTTCCCGGCTGCACGGAGTTTTGCACGGCCCGGCCGGTTCGTCGTCCTTCTCCGTAGTGCGGATGCAAGGGTATTTCTGCCACAAGTAACCGGTTACGTTTACGCTGTTGGCCCCCTGAAACTCCAGCGACTGTATGAACAGCCCGGTTGGAAGATACACGGGCGGCGGCAGCTTCTTCTGTTTCGCACGCCTGTCAAAACCAGCCGTCTGCCGACCTAAGGAGCTGCGGTCCACCACACGGGTTGTGCGCTGGTCCTGAGGAGTCGGAAAGGTAAGGGTCAGGTACCACACAAATGCGATGCCTCCCACCAGCGCCAGGACAAATACCGTCATGCCGCCCCACAAGTGCCGGGCACCGCCCAGGTGCACCCGGAAGACCAAACCGCCGGCGGAGATGACCAGCAGGACGAGCCAGACACTCAACCACATCAACTTCTGGCGCTGCTCCTCCAGATCGATGGCGATGTCGTCCTTCATGAAGACCACAACCAGTGACCACCCGGTCGAGGGTATCGGCTCGTAGAAGACCCACGACTCTTCGCCCGTGGCCGCGTTGTCCCACTCCACTTCGCCCGAGTCCCCGTCTCTGGATTTTCGACCCACTTCCGACAGCTCCCTGGAGCCCAACCGGTCCGCCAGGTCGAAGATCGTCATTCGCGTGTTGACATATTGCTTGACGGGGTGGGCGACGAAGAGGCCGGACCGGTCCAGTATGAACCCGTATCCGGACTTGCCCAACTGCAGGCCGGCCATGAGGTCCCTGATCCCCCCGTTTGAGTAGTCGACGAAGACGCGGCCGGTAGGAGTCTGCTCGCCGCTCAACGAATCGGTATGAAAGAAAGGAGTGGAGTAGATGGGAAGAAGATTCTCCTTCTGGACGGGGCCGGCCTCCTCCGGATATGCGTACAATCTGGAGTCGTCCCTGACATCCTTTTCATCGACGGTAGGGACGTAGGCAACCCCAAGACCGTAAATGGCCGGAGACCGCACTCGCTCCGCTGTCAGGCGAGCTTTGACGCCGTTGATGTTGAGTTTGCTGATGGAGAGGTCGTGGGCCACCGAAGTCGCTACAGATTTCAGCTTTTCGAAGTCTGCGTTTACTTCGCCCGCCGCGCGCTTCGCTTCCTTCATCGCATCCGCTTGCGCCTTTCTCTCTGCGTCGTCCCGGTCCCCGACGTAACCGCGGCTGATCGCTACAGCCGCAACGCAACTCACCAGGAAGACAGACGCCAGCATATACTGCACAAAACTGTTCCGCATACCAGCTCCCTTCCGACCCGCTCCGCAGGAAAGTAGCCCTGAACGGAGGAGGCAGAAAATCTCCACACTGATTTAGAACACCGCTGATAGTGAAAATAGCACCGAAAAGGACCAGGGATCAAGCACTAGCAGACCCGAGGGTCAAGATGAGATGCCGAGAGTTGGCCTACTTACTGGCCGGCCGATACCGCTGCCCGGGCTTGAGCAAAATGAAATTGGCGGTTCCCTCTTCAGCCTGGACCTTCTTGTAGAAGTCGCAGTTCATACACGACAGCTCCTTGGCTGCAAAGCTCCCCTGGACCTTGCCGCCACAGAAAGTGCCGGTCACCGCCCAACAGATCCTTCCGCCCATGGAGCCCCCATTCAGACCTTCGCTTGACTCGTCGACAGCCGCGGGGCATACGCCGAATTCCGCCACTTTCGATCCGCCGGGCTCACGACCACAGGCTTTGAATTCCCAACAATCCATCTTGCTGACCATCTCTTTCCCCTCTGTTTGGGCACAACACCCGCCCGGCCAAAGGTCGTTAGCTTACTTCCTACAAAGTCGACCTGATTGGTATTTTGCCCTTACAGAGTGCCGCACGACCACTGGGCTGTCAAGCAAAAAGAGTGGCATTCAGCAGGCGCCGACGGAGGTCGGCTCACCACTGCTCCGCCGACTGTTCCGGCGGCTGTGAGGAAAGACGGCGGGGATACTTGATGTGAGTATTCGAAAGAGATTTGGGGACGACAGGTTACCTTCGGGAGGGCCGGTATTTCTGACCTGGCATGAGGAGCACAAAGCTGGCGGTACCCTGCTCCGCCTGCACCCGCTTGTAGAAATCACAGTTCATGCAGGACAGCTCCTTCTGGGCGAAGTTCCCCTGCACGGCGCCGCCGCAGAAGGTCCCGCTCACCGCCCAGCAGATCCGGCCGGCATTGTTTCCGTCGTTCAGACCGTCGCAAGCAGTGTCGGTCGCGGCCGGACACACACCGAATTCAGCCACTTTCGCTCCGCCGGGCTCTCTGCCGCAGGCCTTGAAATCCCAGCAATCCATCTTTCTGGCCATGATTTACGCCTCCCAATTTACCCCGGTTTCATCCCACTCCGAAGGGCCCACTACCAAACCGACCGGGTTGGTATTTTTCACCACCAAGGCTGCCCGATGCACGACCCCCTGTCAAGTATAAAATACCGACGCGGCCGTAGCCACCCCTGTGCTGCTTGACTAGCTCAGTTAGGAGTGAAATAGGCGGTGAGTACAGGCATTATGCATCGGCTTTCGATGGCCCGGCACGACTCGGGCACCTGGAGTTTGTGATCGATTACGGCAGGTTCGCTGGCACATCCGATAGACCTGATTCCCGAACTGAGATTCTTCAGCGCGTCGTTGAGGCACGCCTCAACTTCCCCCACCGCTGCCGCACAGTGCTCTCCTGCAAGGTCCCGGATGTCTCGGTGGTCGGCCGCGCGCAGCCGCACCTCCGGGCCATTCAAGCACCGCTTTCGCACAGCTTCACACGTCTTGAAATCGCCGTCGCCGGAGAAACGGGCGGAGATCGCCTTCAGCTTGCATCGTTCTTCATGACCGATCACTTTTCGAACTGCTGCGAACGTCTCGGTCCACACTGACGACAAATCACCAGTACCCAACTCCGTCACCAACGCGACTTTGTCAACGGAGAAATCAACCTGGGGGGCGCGGTCACAGCCCCACGCACAGGCGAGAACAGCCAACATCGCAGCCATGGTTCGCCAACACATCTGTTCGCCCTACCGGATCCAGAGATAGACAGTTTCCGGATACTCGCTCTGGCACTGGGCGTCGTCATAACCACAGCTCGTGGGCCCACCCAGGTCTTGCGCATGGCCTGTGGTGCAGAAGCCGTCGCTGCACCCGCCGCCGCCGTTGAGTTCTTCGTCCACTCCCAGGCCGCAGTCCGCCTCGGTGATGGTCGTTGCATACCCCGAAATCACTGCGCCCGTGTCCGGCCCAGGATCGGAATTGCCGAACAGGATGTAGCCCTGGTTGGGACCCAGATCCCCGGACCCCTGGTGCTGACCGTTCCAATCTGGCTCGGCCATCCAGTGCGGCGATTGCGCATAGGTTTTGGAGATGCTGCATTTCTTCTGGTAGTTGCCCACCTGCGGATACGCGGCCAGATGCGTGGTGAAGAACGCACTCAGGGTACCGCCACCGACGCAATTGTCCGTGGTCATCATGTATTTCCCCGGGTCGTCGGTGTCGGTGAACATGAACTCAGCCGCGGTCACCGTGGACCACGCCTTGGATTTTGCGTCCACGTCCGCGGCCAACGTCGAGGCATCTCCCAACGTTTCACTCCCGGTCCACCTGCTCTTCGCATCGATCCACTGCTTGGCGTCCGCGTTGGAGAATTTCCCCGCCAGCGTCCACCCTCCCCCCGCGGTCTCCATGTCGCAATACGCCTGGAACGCTTCCACCGGCCCGTTGGAGTCCGGGTCCAGAGAGTAAGTGCCCGAAGCAGTTCCGGGCGCGGCTTCAAGTAGAGTCTTGCAGGACGTTGGGTGAAAATCCTCATC
Organism: uncultured Myxococcales bacterium; assembly: GCA_964626565.1. GTDB lineage: Bacteria > Myxococcota_A > UBA9042 > CAIXZC01 > CAIXZC01 > CAZVFX01. The sequence continues at coordinate 30,758 of CAZVFX010000046.1, read as the reverse complement.
GATCTGGTCATCGCAATCGTTGTCGATGCCATCGAGGACGTCCTCCTGCCCGGGATAGATCTCGCCGTCCTCGTCGTCACAATCCGCGGGCGGCTCCACCCCGTCGCCGTCCTTGTCCGGGTCGCACGCATCGCCCAGGTCGTCCCCATCCAGGTTCTCCTGCCCCGGATTGGCCAGCAACAGGCAGTTGTCCACCACGTCAACCACATCATCACCATCGACGTCCGGGTCCACACAGTCCGCAATGCCGTCCTCGTCGAAATCGTCGGCCCCCTCGTCCACCTCCCCATCGCAGTTGTCATCCAGACCGTTGCACACTTCTTCCGCCCCCGGATAAACGTCTGCATTCAGCGGTTCGCAATCGCCGGCCTCCAACGCGGTATACAGGTCATCCGCCTCACACAAGCATTTTTCGCCGCCCCCAAGCGCGCCGAATCCGTCCTCGTCAAGGTCAAGATAGTAGTTCACACACGCCAGCGCACCAGCCTCGTCAACCAGACCGTCGCAGTCGTCGTCGAACCCGTTGCACGCTTCCGTCGCAAGATGCGAGACCCCTCCGTTGAGCGGCTCGCAGTCCAGAAGGTCCGGCTCACCATCATCGTCATCGTCAGGGTCGCACGCGTCCCCCATCTCATCCCCGTCAAAGTTCTCCTGCCCCTCGTTGGCCAACGCCGGACAGTTGTCCAGGGCGTCCTCCGTCCCGTCTCCATCGTCGTCTAGGTCCAGACAGTCCAACACACCGTCACCGTCCAGGTCCGGGAACCCCTCATCAATCTCCCCGTCACAGTTGTTGTCCAGGCCGTCACACTCCTCGGGCCCTGCCCCCTCATACGGGTTGCAGAATTGCAACTGGCCGTCAGCGCAAGCCTCCACCGAGTGCTCGCACTCGCCCAGACCGCAGGCAAGCAGGCCCAACCCTTCATCAACCGCGCCGTTGCAATCGTCATCCAGACCGTTGCATTTTTCACCCGCCCCAACATGGATGTCCGGATCCAATGACGCACAGTCGGTGTCGTCCGGGTCGCCGTCGTTGTCGTCATCCGCGTCCACACAGTCCTTCAAACCATCGCTGTCGTTATCGTTAAAACCCTCGTCCACCAGGTTGTTGCAGTTGTTGTCGATGCCGTCACATAGCTCATCCGCACCCTTGTGAATTGCCGGGTCGTGGGGCTCGCAGTCCTTCAGGTTCAAGTCTCCGTCGCCGTCGATATCGTCGTCGCAGGCATCCCCTAAACCATCGTCGTCCAGGTCCTCCTGCCCGTTCTTCACACCAACACAATTGTCCTCGCTGTCGTCCACGCCGTCGCCATCGGCGTCGGAGTCGCATACATCCCCTTCCCCATCACCGTCCAAATCAAACTGCGGCGGGTTGAACTGCTCGACGCAGTTGTCCAGGCCGTTGGCAATGCCGTCCCCATCAATGTCGGTGTCGCAAACATCCCCCAGGCCGTCCTGATCCAAATCCTCCTGGCCTGTATTCTCCACGCCGGCGCAGTTGTCCAGACTGTCGGGTACGGAATCACCGTCGTCGTCATCGTCGCACGCGTCACCAACACCATCCTGGTCCAGATCCTCCTGCCCCGGGTTCTTTACGCCAACACAATTATCCGCAGTGTCGGGGATGAAGTCTCCATCAATATCGTCTTCACACGCGTCTCCCTTGCCGTCAAAGTCTGAATCTTCCTGGGCTGGATTCGGCGTCATGGGACAGTTGTCCGAGGCGTCCGGGACATTGTCCCCGTCGTCGTCATCGTCGCACACATCCCCCAGGCCATCATCGTCAAGATCCTCCTGCCCCGGGTTTTTCACACCAACACAATTATCCGCGCTGTCGTCAACGCCGTCGCCGTCGGCGTCCGCGTCGCACGCGTCGCCCGCTCCATCGCCGTCCCCATCCCCCTGCATCGGGTTGAACAGCCCCGGGCAGTTGTCCAGCGCGTTGCCGATGCCATCGCCATCCACGTCGCCGTCGCACGCGTCGCCCTGGCCATCCAGGTCCTGGTCCTCCTGGTTGGAATTGGCATCGACGGGGCAGTTGTCGTCGTCGTTGTCTACCCCGTCCTGGTCGACATCATCGTCCAGGCAGTCGGGGTCCCCGTCACCATCGGTGTCCGGAAAACCCTCGTCCACATCGTCGTCGCAGTTGTTGTCCTCGCCGTCGCACAACTCGGCGGCCTCCGGATGCACAGACGGGTCGAGCGGGGCGCAGTCGAGATCATCCACAAAACCGTCGTTATCATCATCGGTGTCCGCACAATCCTTCAGGCCGTCGTTGTCGTTGTCGTTAAAACCTTCATCCACCAGGATGTTGCAGTTGTCGTCCACGCCGTTGCACTGCTCCACCGCACCGGGAAAGACCGCGGAGACGTAGGGCTGACAGTCATCTTCATCGGCCACCATGTCGTTATCGTCGTCCGGGTCGCACACGTCCCCTGCCGTATCCAGGTCGAAGTCGTCCTGGGAAGGGTTGTGGTCGTACGGGCAGTTATCCTGATAGTCCTCTACCCCGTCGCCGTCCTTGTCCGTTTCCATGCAGTCGGCCACCCCATCCTCATCGAGGTCGGGGAAATCCTCGTCGGTCTGACCGTTGCAGTTGTTATCCTGGCCATCGCACGCCTCGGGCTGGGGGTCTGCCCCTTCGCACGCCTGCATGCCGTCCTTGCAACTGTAGACCCCTTTGCAAACACCAAAATCGTTACTCAGGAAGCACTCGCCGCCACCGGTCTGCTCGTCCGCTTCGCCGTCGCAGTCGTCATCTATTCCGTTGCACTCCTCCATGGCCGGCTCGGGCGCATCGCAATCGGTTAGCCCTTGTGCGGTGCACTGGCGCTCACCGTCGCAGGAACCCCACTGGTTCTCGACGTAGCAGGTGGTCCACGCACCCTCGTCCGCGAACAACTGGTTGCAGTCGCCGCAGCCCGGCTCCTCCTGGTGCAAGCAGACCTCTACTTCGTTGCCGGTAACGTCCGCGGTCTGGACGCAGTCGTACGGTTCGGGGCAGTCGTCGGCACCGGAGCAGGGAGTGGCGCAGAAGTTGCCACCTTCGCCGTACGCCGCGCACACCGCGCCCACGTCCGCACCACCGGTGAGGCAATCCACATTCAAGGTGCACGGTTTGCAAAGAATCAGGTGCGCCGGCGCACAAATGTAGATCTGGTCGGGAAGACTCGGCTCGTGGAGCGCGCATTCGAACGCTTCCGGGCATTCGTCCATGCAGGTGATGGTGCACTCTTTCCCTTCCGGCGTGTCGATGCAGAAGCCGGAATTGCAGGAGTCGGGGGAATCACACGGATACCCGAATCCGCCGGGTTCCGTCCCCACCTCCAGCACCTCCACCTCCACCGGCGACCAGGCCTCCAACTCCTCAACCGCCTCCGGCAACGCCACCTCCTGCAGCGTCACTTCAGCCGCGACCTCTTCAACCGCTGCGTCCTCAGACCACTGGTCCACCAGCACGGTATCCACCCCGCCGGAACAGGCACATGCCCACACCGCCACCAGGCCACACGCTACGATTCGCATTGTTCCTCCCACTCCTTGTCCGGATTCTCCCCTTCCCCAGGCACGCAGGCCAGGACACCTTGCCGTTCCGTCCGGTCCATGGCTCCGGATTCTCCCCCGCTATCCAGCATGCCGCCAAAACGACCGGTGGATTCCCAAAGCACATAACCCCCGACGGCCAGCGCAGCCAGCAAGGCCAGCACCAGCAGAACGGTGCGGAGACTCGGATGCCACATCTGTGCGATGAATTCAAAAGTCCGGCTGCGCTCCGCGCTGACCGACTCCACCCGGCTCGCCTGCTCCAGCGTACCCGGGGTAAGTTGCACTATCGGAAACCCCCCGCCGTCGAGGCGGGGCCGCGGGGGAGCCAACTCCAGAGCCGGTTCCTCCTCGCTGGTCTCCGGCTCCTGCAGAGCGGCAGCAAGCTCGTCCCTGAGGGCGAAAGGATCCGGCTTGGGCAGGACAGGCTCCAGAACTGTGTCCGCCGCCTCCACCTCACGGTCCGTTGCCGTCAAACGCTCAAGAGCCTCCCTGGCGCTCTGCGGACGCTGGTCCCGGGCCAGCGCCAGTAAGCTGGCGAGGAGGCGACATAGACTCTGCGGCAGTTCCAGTTGCGGAAACCTCCCCGAAGGGTCCTGCAGTTTCCCGGAATCGTCGACGGCAGGCATGGCGCCGGTTACCATTACGTGCAGCATTACCCCGAAGGAGTACAGGTCAGACCGGGGGTCGGTTTCGTGCCCCATGAGATGCTCCGGGCTCATGTATCCCGGAGTTCCCACCACCGCACTCACCGCAGTGATGGGTGTCGCCTCCCCTTCCACCGGCCGGGCCAGGCCGAAATCGAGGATTTTTACCTCGTCCGAGTGCTTCAACACGAAGACATTGGAGAGCTTCAGGTCCCGGTGCACCAGGCCCGCCTCGTGCAACGCAGTCAACCCTTCCAGGATCCCTTCCGCCATCCTCAACGCACGTTCAAGTGGCAGCGGTTTTCCGGCTGAAACAAAACGCTCCAGCGAGTCCCCTTCCAAGAGCTCCATGGCCAGGTAGGGCAGCCTGCGATTGTCGACCTCGGCGACGCCCGCGAAATAGACGATCACCACGTTTCTGTGATTCACTGACGACATGGTCCGAATTTCACGCCAGAAACGCTTTTCAAAAGCGTCGTCGCGAAGCAGCTCTTCCCGGACAAACTTCACCGCGACCTGCCGATCGGTGCCGTCAAGCTGCCGGGCCACGTACACGTTGCCCATGCCCCCGGCGCCCAAGAAACGCTCCACCCGCACCCGCCCATCCATCTCCAATCCCAGCAGGGGATCAGCAGCCGCTTCACCCTCGGACTCTACCGTCGGCGCATGGGCACACAGATGCTCTTCACCGGCGTAGGACTCTCCACAATCTGGGCAGGTCTTCTCCATTGAGCAACTATACGACTGCAGTTACGTGTCAGTCAATATCCCGTTTCCTTCAGCAAACTTGAACCGGGCCGCGCAGCCGCTATGATAGCTCGCTGGAGGAGTTGCTGAACCTCCAGGAGAGACCGAAGAATATGACGAAGGCCGCGTCCGCCATTCTGCTCCTGCTGCTGTTTTCGCCGTCCACTGCGACCGCGGGTGAGCCGAAGTCTGTGGCCGCCAGGAAGGTGGCGGACGCCCCGTTGATCGATGGGAGACTCGATGACTCAGCGTGGCGCGGCGCCCAGCCGGCCGGAGAGTTCCTACAGCTCTTCCCAGACCCCGGCAAGCAGCCTGCCTTCGAGACGGACGTACGGGTCGTTTACGACGATGAGGCCCTGTACGTGGCCGCACGCTGTTACGACTCTGAGCCGGGGCTCATCGTGGCGCCGGTAACTCGCCGCGACCGTGACATCGAAGCCGACTGGTTCCGCATCGACCTCGACACCCGCAAGGATCTGCGCACCGGCTTCTTCTTTCAGGTCAACGCGGCCGGGGTCCGGACGGACGGCACCCTGTTCGACGAGAACATGGAGAGCACCGACTGGGACGGCGTTTGGGAGGCCAAGGTCGACATAGACGAAGAGGGTTGGACCGTTGAAGTACGAATCCCGCTGCGCCTCTTGCGCTACCGTGGCGGTAAAGAAGTCGGCTTCGGAGCGAATTTTACGCGCCATATCAGCCGCCTCAACCAAACCGACCAATGGCAGTTCATTGCCCCTGAGTCGTTCCTCAAAGTGTCTCGGTTCGGGGTTCTCAGCGCACTCGATATTCCAGACAAACCGCTGCGCATGGAGTTGGCTCCGTACGCGACCGGCCGGATGAACCTGGGCAGCGGAGACGCCGGCGAAACAGTGCGCCCATACGACCTGGGCGCCGACGCCCGAGTCGGCCTGGGCGGTGACTTCAACCTGACTCTTGCGGCCAACCCCGATTTCGGTCAAGTCGAGGTGGACGAAGTGGTGCTCAACTTGTCGACCATAGAAACCTACTACCCCGAGAAACGCCCCTTCTTCAGGGAAGACGCCTCCCTCTTCCAGACCCCGGTCTTCCAGCACGTGACCCGGACCCCGGAATTGTTCTACACCCGCCGCATCGGCCGCGCCCCCCGGTCGCCGGAAACCGACGACGACGAATCGCTGGTGGAGGGGGCTCGCCTGCCCCGCATCTGGGGCGCGGCCAAGGTCGCAGGGTGCACCGAAAACCGCCTGTCGGTGGGACTCATCCAAGCGGTGACTTCGGAAGAATCCGCGCTGCTGGAATCCGACGGCGGCAGTCGTTTCCGACGGGTGGCTGAACCTCTGACCAGCTTCAGTGTAGCCCGCGTCAAACAGGGGTTCGGCAACAACTCCTCCGCCGGCCTTACTGCGACCTCCACCGCCACCGGAGAGCACGGCGATGCGTTTGCCGGCAGCGCTGACTTGCAGTTGGAGATGTTCGACGGCGAATACAGCCTCACCGCCCAGGGCTTTTACAGCCACCTCACTCAAAGCCGCTTCCGCTGGCACGATGACTTCACTCGGACTGCGCTGGATGAGGAGGGCCCCGGCGGCTACGGCTCGGAGCTTATGTTCTTCCGCAAGAGCGGCAGGGTGGTAGGCGGTTTCATCGGCACCCACCGCAGTCCCTCCCTGGCTCTAAACGACCTGGGATACATCGACCGGGCAGACCAGGAAAGCGCATCCGCCTGGCTGGAGTACCGCCACCTGAAACCGTGGGGACCGGTGGCCAAGACTTATGTGGGCGCCACCGCGTGGCTGCTTAGAAACACCGACGAGCTGAACCTGGGAGATGCCGCCGCAATGTGGCTCTCTTTGTCCTTCAGCAACAGTTGGGAATTGGGGGGAGTTTTCAGTCATAAGCCGGGCTGGTGCGACGACCGGGAGACCCGCTCACCCGGGAGGGCGGCAACCTGCACGACAACGTCGGAGCAGGAACTTGCCGGCTGGCTGGCCTCGGACAAGCGGCTCAAGCTGTGGGCCGCGTTCGGCACAGTGGCGAGGACCACCGAAAGGGGCCACGACGTAATGCTCTCCCTGTCGATCAACATCAATCCCGCGCCGTGGCTGCAACTTGAGCTAAGCCCGAAATACGGCCGGACTGAAGGCGACATCCGGTGGATCGATACCGAGGACCTTGCCACCGGCGAGCAGTTCTACTTCGCGGAGCGCCGCACCCGTTACTGGCACCTCATTCTCCGCACCACGGTGAGCTTCAGCACCGACCTTACGCTCCAGACCTTTGGCCAGCTCTTTTCCGCCGCGATTGACCACCTCGACAAGCTGGCCGCGCCGACGCCGGACCCCACAAGGATTTCCATCCAGGACCTGGTCGCCGCACCGAACATTGAGGACGACTACGACTTCACCTCCTCCAACCTGAACATCGGTGCGGTGCTCCGCTGGGAGTATCTCCCGGGCTCCGTGGCCTACCTTGTCTACACCGGCGCCATGGCAGAGTCAGCCGACCTCGCCCACTTCCACGTCACCGACGCGTTGAGCGGCCTCAACAACGAAGACTCCCTCCACACCATCATGCTGAAACTGTCATACCTGTTCGGAATGTAGCTCCATTCGCCAAAAAATTGTCCTCATTTACGATGGTGTGGAGTCAATGTATAATAGAGGCGATCAACCGGTCAACGGTGACGGGGGAAAGCCTAAAAGGATGGATCGGAGCAAGGTCGAAGAGCTGTACAGGGAATACGGCGGTCCGGTCTATCGCAGATGCCTCCGTATGCTCGGCAGCGAAGAGGAAGCCGAGACCGCGGTACAGGAGGTATTTTTGAGGTTCATGCGTCGGCTGTCGAAGATCGACGACGTGGAAAAGGCGAGCAACTACCTTTTCAGAGTGTCGACCAACTACTGCCTGACGCGCATCAGGGACCGGGGAAGGGCGCCGGGTTTTAGCGAACTGAGAGAGGACGCCACCGACGGACTGATTTTGGAAGACCAGGTGGCCGCATCTCGAGCGGTAAAAGAGTGCCTGGACCGGCTGACCGGGAGGAAGAGAATGGTTGTCTACCTCTATTTTGCTGAAGGGATGACCCAGGACGAGGTGGCCCGGGCCTGCGAGTTGAGTTTGCGGCAGGTTGGGCGGATTATTCGCCGCTTCCTGGCTGAAAACCCGGTGGAATAGAGAGGCGGGCGGGAGGCCGGAGGCGGGAGGAAAGGAGGGTAGAGAATGAGGCATCCGAGGTGAGTGAGATGACGGGAAAGAAGAGTGAAAAATGCCTGTCTCCTTTTGCTGTCGATGAATTGCTGCGCAGTGAGAAGTGGGATCTCCCTGCTCCCGATGGCGCCAGACAACATGTAGAGTCTTGTGAGGCATGCGCAACGCGCGTGCAGAACGCGAAGGCGCAGGAAACCAGATTTGCCGATCAGGTAGTACCCAGGACTTTGCCTTCCCTGCAGACCCCAAGCCGCAGGCCCTCCCTCAATCTCAACTGGCGGTGGGCCCTGGCCGGAGTCACTGCCGCGGCCGCAGTCGCAATGGTTCTGGCCCTTCCTCCCAAAGTAACTCACAAGACATCTGCACCCACGGGAAAAACCGGGCGGGACCCCGGCTACATCGGCATCAAATCAACGGTGGGCCTCGGCGTCTACGTTAAACGAGGCGACAAGACCTTCCCGCTTCCGCCCGGGACCGCTCTTCACCCGGGTGACCGCATCCGTCTGCTGCCCGCGTCCGCCGAACACAGCTATCTACTCGTACTTTATCAGGACCCCGCGGGCGAAGTGCAGGTCGTGTACCCCTGGGCGGCCAATCGCAGCGGACCGCTGCCCCAGCCCGGCGAACTGCTGGATGACGCCTTATTGCTGGACGACACACTCGGAACCATCCGGATAGTAGGGCTGTTCAGCGAAGAGCCGCTAAACGGGGAGTTGGCCGCGGGCTGGCTGAAGAAGAGCGCCCGAGCCGTACCTCCCGCCGGGGGTATCGGTGGTCAGAAAGTAAGAGTAGTAGAGCTTAAACTCAACAAGGGAGGCGAATGACCTTGAGGCTGGCCCGCATCGTTGTGGTGTTCGCCGTTTTCGGCGCGCTGTGCGCGGCCGGGACGGCGCGCGCGGACGACAGCAAGGTCACCCGAATCGCGATCCTCGTAGGTAACAATGTGGGCCTCCCCGCGGAACGCCCCCTCCTCTACGCCGAGGATGATGCCCGGCGCATGAAAAAGGTGCTTACCGAAGTGGGCGGATTTGCCGACAGCAACGTGCATCTGCTCCTGGGGCAGACACCTTTGGAAATAGAGAGCTCTTTCGAGCAGATAAGCCGAAACCTGCCTGCAGATTCCGACGGGAAAAGGTCGGTGCTGCTGTTCTACTTCTCCGGCCATTCGGACGGCGTGCATCTCCAGGCCAAGGACGGGCAGATTCCCTTCGTAACACTTAAGGAGTGGATGGAGACTTCCGGCGCCAGCGTCCGCATTGCGATTGTGGACGCGTGCCTCAGCGGCCGGATGCTGAGCCTGAAGGCGGTGCGCCGCGTACCCGCGTTCGACGTGGACCTCCACGGCGACCTCAAAACCGAGGGCACCGCGATCCTCACCTCGACTGCGGCAGGCGAAGTGGCCCAGGAAAGCGGCGAATTGGGCGCGGCTTTTTTCACTCATCACCTCGTGTCCGGTCTTTACGGCGCTGCTGACGCGGACGAGGACCTCAGAGTGACGCTGAGGGAGGCCTATCGGTATGCGTATCGCTGTACGGTTGGCGACACCGCGCGCAGTGTGGCCGGCACCCAGCACCCCGGCTACAGCCTGCAACTCGAAGGCTGGGGCGACCTGGTGCTTACCGCGTTGGCCGGCAACGCCGCTATCCTTGCCATTCCAGCGGGCATGAAGGGCAATTTCTACTTGCTTTCAAAACCGTCGGGAGAAGTGGTCGCGGAGGTGCGCCACGAAGGCGAGCGGGAGCACAAACTATTTGTGGCGCCCGGAAACTATGAGCTGCTGTGGCGAACCGGCAACCGGTTGAAGGAAACCAACGTCACACTGCAGCAGGGGAAGACGGCAAAGGTGACGGGAACTCAGTTTGCGGTGGCGGATCGCACCCTCGGCGCAACCCGCATGGCAGGCGAAAGCTCGCCCCGCTCCCTGTTCGGCATCTACAGCCTGTCGGGCTGGTTGATGCCCGAGATGCAGGCTCTGCACTCGGGAGGTTTGGTGCTGCGGCACGGCTTCGGAGTCCTCGATGCACACCTGAGGTTCACCTATGGTGCTGCCACGGTGCAGTACCATGAATTCGACTATGAGGTCAGCACCACGGGCATAGCGCTCGCGGGATTGTTCCGCTTTCCGTTTTACCGGTTCGCCGCGCTGTTCGGGCCGGTGTTTGGTACGACCAGGCTGCATCAGCGGTCGGAACTGTACGGCGACAAGACCGCCTGGACCTACGACCTGGGTGTACAGGCCGGGCTGGTGTTGGGGATAATCAAGCAGATGCCCGTCCTGGTCACGTGGGAATTGAACGGATTCCTCTTGAGCATGGATGGGGAGTTTGGACTTCGTTTCGCCCCCCGGGCTGCAGTGGGCCTGGGGTACTCGTTTTAGGGAGGTAAGTTGGTCATGAGACCGCGCTTACGACTACTGGGTATGATTGTCGCGCTCCTGGCCGCGCCCCTGTGGGGGTGCGGCAACGTGGAGAGCGGCAAGAACACCAGGATTGAGGAGGCCGTAGGGCCTGCGGGACAAACGCTGGTGTTTGACAAACTGGCAGTGGATGTTCCCGAGGGTGCGTTGGACTCCGAGGGAAGGATGGTCATCTATCTGACTGCGGACCATCCTGACGGCAATGTGGGCCCGGTCTACGGCATCAGGCTGAAGCTCGAAGGAGAATGGCAAGGCCACGACTTCACATTCGCCAAACCGGTTGAATTGACTTATCAGTTACCCGAGGCGGAAGCTGCGAGCTTGGGCGAATACGACGACCTCCGCCTGGCGCGGGTCGACAACGGACAATGGACTCTTCTCGAAACCACAGCCGCAATTCCAGCGGCTGAATTGATCACCGGTGCGATTACGACTCCGGGCGTGTTTGGAATTATCTCCGGCCCTCCATGTGAACCGGAATGCGAAGACAAGAACTGCGGCGACGATGGATGCGGAGGAGTGTGTGGAGAGTGTACCGGGCCGCAGGATGAATGCCAGGATGGACTTTGCACCTGCCTGCCTCACTGCGAGGGTAAGGAATGCGGCGAAGATGGGTGCGGAGGAGTGTGCGGAGAGTGTGCGGAAGGCAACTCCTGCAACGAGGATGGGCTGTGCCAACCCGACGACCCGAACTGCGGCGAAGATTACGCGAATCTGCCGTGCTATTTCTCCCCCTGTGATGTGCCCTCGTTCAGCATCTGCTTGATCACGGAATGCGGCACAGTAGGCGCCACGGAAGGCAAGTTGAACCTCGGGGGCGTCCACGACCTCGATGCAGACGCTGAGGGCGTCCAGGTAGAGGTGCTGCTTAGAGTATGCAAGATGCCCGAGGACGAAGCGGCGGAGTTGTGGTTTGACGGCGAAGTTGCCGAGACCATGGACCTGCCCGCGGGCACCGGAGCGTTCGCCTTCCTTGACGCGCTCACTCTCATGGGCGGAGCCGAGCCACAGTGCTTCGACCTGAAGGTCACGGTAGGCGACGCGCCGGACCTGGAGAAGCAACTGTGCACCGATGTATGTGTACCTCAGTGTGAGGGCAAGGAGTGCGGAGAAGACGGTTGCGGCGGCGAATGCGCGTGCGCCGGTGAAAACGAGGTGTGCATTGATGAACAATGCATTTGCATGCCCGACTGCTCGTGCGACGGTGGCGGGGAGATATGGTGCACAACCGATGACGGCTGTGGCGGACTCTGCCCGGGGCTCAATGACGAATGCCCGGGGGCGCCCTGCGATGGCGCGGACCCGTGCGGCGACCCACAATGCCCGGAGGCGGATTGCGGCAGCAAGGAGTGCGGCCCTGACGGCATCGGCGGCAGTTGCGGAGACTGCGCACCCGCCGAGGTCTGCTTCCAAGGACAATGCACCGACAGTTGTGATGACGAGTCCTTCCAGAGCTGCTGCGAGAACAACGTAGCCGTCTGGTGCGACAGCGGCAAGGTCATGAAATGGGACTGCTCTGCTCCCTCATACCCGGAAGGGCCGTCGTGCTCAGAGCTCACTACCCTGGAGGCCACCGCCGGATTCTATCAGTGCAATACCGCCGGAGCACTCCCTCGATGCCAGCTGCTCCCAACCGACCCGTGCGACGGGCTCACCATCGACACCGGTGACGAGACGAACTACTGCACCGAGTGCGTGGGGAACTGCGCCGACAAGGAGTGCGGCAACGACGGTTGCGGCAACTTGTGCGGCGTGTGTCCCGATGGAGAAACTTGCGCTCCCCACGGCAAGTGCGTTGTCGATGTATGCTACGGGCAGTGCTGTGGCGAAGGGTGCGACGAGCTGAACCAGTATTGCGAGATCCCCAACGGGAGCCAGAGCTGCGGCGAGCAAACTTGCGAGAACATCTGCCTTCCTGACTGCGCGGGTAAAGAATGCGGGTCGTCAAACTGCCCCGGCGGACACTGCGGGCTTTGCAAGCCCGGTGAAGCATGCATCGAGGGTGTCTGTCAGTCTTGCGACTAATCCAGTAGGAGGTTTCTTACCTTAGCCTTGTGGCGGGAACAGCGGAGGCTGGCGATCGCCTTGTTCAGGATCTGGCGGGCCCGCTCGCCGCTGATGGCGAAGTGGTTGCCTATTTCATCGAGGGTGCCTTCCCCATCATGGCCGATACCGAATCGAATTCTCAGCATCTTCTCCTCCCGGGGAGAGAGGGAAGAAAGGAGCCGCCGAGTGTACTGCCTCAGCTCCATGGCCACCGAGAACTTCGACGGTTCGGGAGTCTTTTCGTCCTCCATGATGTCGAGGAGCTTGATGTCTTCGCAGCCGGGCACCGGACTGTCGATGGACACAGGCTCACCCGCGAGGGTCATCATGCGCCTGATGGTGGTCGCAGGCACCTTGGTGCGCTTTCCCAATTCCTCGGGCGTGGGGTTCCTTCCCAACTCACCCCGCAATTTCACCGCCGCTTCCTGCACCTTGCCGAAGCTCTCCATGATGTGGGCCGGAATCCGGCACGCACCCAGTTGCTCCGCCGCACCCCGCAAAATGGCCTGCATGATCCACCAGGTGGCGTACGTTGAGAAACGATAGCCGCGGCCGTAATCGAACCGGTCCACAGCTTTGATGAGGCCCAGGTTGCCTTCTTGGATAAGGTCCGACAGCGGCACACCGCGGTTAGCGTACCTCATGGCCACGTTGGCAGCCAATCGCAAGTTGCCCAAGATCATCTCATCTTTGGCCGCGGCCATGATTTCGTCGGCCCTGGCGACTGCAGACTGCATCGACCGCAACTCCGACAGCGTGAGTCGTGCCGCTTCGGCCACCTGCCGGCAAGTGGCGGTCGCGGCGCCCTTCACCGACGTGAGGATTGCGCGCAACGTCTCGTGATGCGACTCCAGCAATCTCAAGTTGATGGGCAGCGCGGCCAGTAACTCCCTAATCCGGGCGGTGACTGCGGGCGAAGAAGCTGTCGAACCCTTCCAAAGCTTCTCCGCCCGCGCCCACGTCCTCATCACCGCATCCTCGAGCGAACCGGACCCGTTTCCCCATTTCAGGTTGATTCCGGATCCCCTGATCACGTCTGCCGGTTCCAGTTCACCCTCACGCAGCTTGTGGCGTATCGCCATCACCTCTTCAATGCATCCCGGTAAACTGAGGATTTGCGCAAGAATCTGCGACTCCCCCTTCTCGATCCGGCGGCCGATATCTTCCTCCTGGCTTCGAGACAGCAGCGGGACGACGTGCAGTTCGGTCAGGTACGCCTGCACCAGGTTGCGCCTGTCTACGCCTTGGCGCCTCGCTCGTTCGGGGCTCGTGCTTGGCATCGGGACTCCTCATACCGTTCGGGAGCTCAGACTCTCCCTATATATGAATGACTCCCTTACAGCACTTTTACGGACATACTAATTTGGTTGTCGACAGAAGACCCGCTACATCTCCGGCGTGATGAAGCCGTGGTAACGGCCCAGCCAGTAGGCGAGAAGATAATCGTCGGGAGAATGGACCATGCCTGGCGCGGCAGTGTGGGCTTCGGGGATTTCGTACGGGTCGAGACGCCACAGGTAGTTGTCGTAGTACCGCTCTTCAACCGGAATTATTTCAGCCGCATTGGGACGGCCCAAACGGTTGATGCAGACACCTTCCTGGTCGCCTGCCGCCACCTCAGGATCGCTGCGATCGTGAGGTAGTCGGTACATGGTGCAAACGCCTTCATTCACCGCGTCCGGGAAGATCGGGTCGTCCACGGGCGGGGACGAAAGCCCCCCATACATGAAAATGTAGAGAGAATGGGTCGACTCATACAGAGGCGGGTCCATGTCGGCATCGGGCGGCCGCCAGATACCCACCTCCAACAGCTTGTGCAGGCGCTTCTTGAGGTCGGAATCCGTCTCCAGCCTCATCCACGGATATACCGCATGCAACACCATGTCGAAATGGTCATAGTTGGTCTTGCAGTCGTACATGTAAAGGGATAGAAACTTCTCCACCGCGTCCATATACGAACCCATATCGACTATGTCGATTTCCGGACAGTCGGAGTAATCCCCTTTCCGCATGAGGCAATCCCAGTAGAAATGCTGCAGGTCTTCACCGCCTCCCGCGTACAGCGCGGTGCGCAGCCACGACGACACCAGAACCGCGTTGAAACCGGGAAAATCATCCATGGCCGAGTAGAACATGCGTCCGTGTTCCGTCACCTTACCGTCCCAGTCAATGATCTGCAGATCGTTGCTCACAAGATGGTCTGCAAAGGCCAGAACGTCGGCGCGAATCACCGATAGAATCGCCTCGTCATCAAGGTGCTCAAGGGCCACGGCATAGCCAAACATGATGCCGTCCATGGTGTCCTTGCTCACGGTGTAATTCCACCACCACCCCTCGTAGCCGGGCGCCTCCGATTCCCTCCACATCGCGGCGGGTGTCGGCTCCCAGGCATAATCGAAGTCGGGGCGCTGATAGGCCCTTCCGTAAAGCCCTGAAGAACCGGTCACAGCAGTGAGGTGGTGCAGACCCTCCACCGCTTTTCCCGCGTTGACCTGGGCCTCCTCGTCTCCCGTCACTGCATAACGCAGCGCCTGACTCGCCAGGTAAATGGCGGTCCATAGTCCGGTACTGGGCAGTGAGTGCAATTTCACCGCCCCGCCGTCCTCAACGGTGATAGTACGCAGCAGACCATCGGGCAGATGCTGGGCCACCACCAGATCGTCCAGAAAGACTGCCTTTTCGGCCAGGGACAGACCCTTATCCGAATACTCCAGGCAGGTGGGCCAAGGGTGGACGGGAACCACCGTTTCGGGTTCCGGGTTTCTCGTTTCGGGCTCGAAGGCCGCAACCTCCAGCGGTAGGTCCACACCGGGAAGATCCGCCTGCACAGACACTTCAGGGGTGACGCTCCTGCCACTACACCCGATAAGCACAATGGTGACTGCCAGGAACCTATTTCTCAAACCTGACCTCCATTTCGGTTGGGTTCTGATCCGCAATGAGGGTGAAGCCCTGTACTCCGTCGCACGGTTTGGAGCCGAAACCGCCGGCCCCGGAAAAAGTGAAGCCTGTTACCTTCAAACCCACAGTATCCACGAACACTTCGAACTCGTGCCCCGCGGGCGAGTCTATCTTAGCGCGCAAGACCAGCTCGCCGTCCTCCTCGGCAAGCGTCTCCTCGGAAACTTCCACCGCCCCGCCCAGCAGGTGCCGGGTCGTAAACACGATTTCCGGCTCTTGAGATTCGGGACGGACGACAAAAATCGCGTCGGTCCGGGGTTCCAATTCCACTTCCACCACCCCGTCCTCCTCCCACTGGCAGGTACGATCCCACGCACTGAAGGAAAGATACTTCGCATTCGGGTCGAGGCCGATTTCGGACAGGTCCAGCGACTTTGTTTTGGTCTCCTCCGGAGTCTCCTTGCCCGTGGCGACCAACTCGTTCAATCCCCAGTTGTACAATCCCACCACGTGCCACTCTTTTCCTTCTCGCGCCACCGGCACCGCCCACACTTCCGGATATCTTAGTTCAAACATGTCCAGGGGCCGTGCGGAGCGAGGATAGACGGGGATCGCGACCCGGGCCATCTCCAACCGGTCCGGGTGCTCGTGCAGTTCGGTGAACTTGTCCCCGATCTTGAAAATGCCGCCCATGAGGCATACCACGGAAGTCCAGCACCTCGCCTCGCCCATGGTCATGCCAAGGTCGTCTCGGTAGTAAACGAGGTCGTGGTGGTTCGACCACAGCCAGTTGAGGTAGTAGCGATGGGACGCGGTCATTAGCGTCACCTTGGTCCCCTGCTCCCCGTCATCGCCCCACTCCGGCATATTATCCAGAGTGGTCCGCCCTCCGTCTCCCACCGTGAAGCTCAACCCCATCGCTGAGATGGTCAGAAAAAACGTCTCCGGGCCCATGGCCTCACGCATCACGTTGATCCCGTCGACGTAGGCTTCCGACGCGTTCTTGGTCGAATCCATCAACTCCGATGCAAATAGCGCATAGTAGGCAAAGTCCATCTTGATCCACTTGAAGCCCCACTCCTGAGTGATCTTGTGCATGAGTTGACTCAGCCAATCCAGCACTTCGGGATTGGTGAGGTCCAGAATGAGGTCCCCGTCACCCATGAGGAAGCCGCCGAACTCAGATTTGGGAGCCAGCCAGTCGGGATGATCTTTGGCCAGTTGCGAGTCGGCCGAGACCCAGAACGGTGCGATCCAGATTCCCGGAATCATGCCCCGGCTTTCGATCTCACCTGCCATCCACTCCATACCTTCGACACCGTCATGATCCGGAAAACGCTCCGGGTGAGTATCCCAGTCCCCTACGGCCACCTCCCAACCGTTATCGATCACGAAGTAGTTCATGCCGAAGGGGTAAAAATCCTCCTCCATCGCGTCCAGGTTGGCCAGGATGATCTCTTCGTTGATGTTGGTGCCTAAGCCCCCCTCGCCGCCGCCGCCGCCCCAGGAGTTCCAACTGGTGGGAATGTCGGTCCACAGCGTTTTGTTTTTCATGGCCGCGAAGCGGGACGCGTAGTTCTCAAGCCCATCGAAAGGTGTTTCCGGGGCAAAATCGACATAGAAGACCTCGGAATCTACATACACGCCGTCGGTCCCGTCTTTCATGTTTGGGGGAGGTGAAAAATAGGTAAACGCTTCAAACCGTGTGAAGCCGGCCCGCGCATCGGCCCGGGGAGCGCTGTCCGCCTCGTAGTCGAGTCCGATGAGGCCAACGCCACGGTCAAAAGTCATGAAGCCGGCCACGATGGACTGCTCCGTGTCCGGATCGTAGATACAAGCATTCCAATTGGCGACACTGCCGGGCGGGAAGAACAACGATTCACCCTTGCCCACCCGATAGACCCGGGCCGCAAAGTCGAAGAACATGTCCGAGCCGTTGTCCACCACCAGATGTTGGGAAGGGTCGGCCCCGAGGAACAGTCCGCCGCCCGTGTCTGCATCGGCGACAAAGGGGGACAACTGCAGGACTCGCTCGTTCACCAACTCACCGCCGGCGGGCACCGTCACGGTGGCCCGGGCCAGAAAAACAGGGCTGTCGCCCCTCAACTCCAGCCGCTGCCGGAAGGTGAGTCCGCCCGGATGCTCCCAGGTCACTGCCACCTGAACGCCCTCTCCCAACGCGTCGGCAACCGCCTGGCCTTCCCAAGCCATAAAGACGGCTTCGGAGGTACCGAAGACGTCGCCTTGCTCCTGCCCCATGAGGTCCTTGGGGCCTCCGCCTTCCAACTGCATGCGGCTCTCTGCCCCCAAGACCAGCGCGGCGCCTCCTGCGTCAAGAACATCCACGAGCCCTGAGTCCAGTTGCACCTGCACTTCGATCACCCCGTTTTCGATGATCAGGGTTCCCCCTTCTTCGTGGGCCTCCACACCTCCGTTAGTCACCGGATCCGGCGGCACGTACGGCAACTCCGGCGCGACGTCCGAAACTTCGGGAGGAACTCCCAGGTCGACGCTGGGCAGTTCGGCCGTCTTGTCGGCCGCCACATCCACGACGGATGGCAGCTCGGCAGCTATGTCCGCACCCTCTTTTTTGCTGCCTGACGAACAAGCGAAGAAGACGGAGAATACAACCAGCAAGGCTGTTCTTTGCATCGTTCTGCTCCTTCTAGAAAAGCCAGAAATCGGCCAGCCACCAATCCAATGAATGCGAACCGGAAGGCCGCTTTCCGGCTTTCCGGTCCTTGCTCTTTCGGTCAAACTCCAGCACCGCAGGCAGCAATAGCGGGTTGGTTTCACCCAGGCGATGACGGTGGGGATATTCCAGGTTCGACACCTCACCCATCAAGTCCCGCTCGTTCTGCTCATACACCCCGCGCAGAATGTCCGGGTAGGTGTAGACGCCGCTGGCCAGGCTAACCTCGAACGACGACTTCTCCCACCCCACGGTTATCTTCACCGAACGGCCTTCCGGAACATCAAGCACGTCGAAGATGCCGAACGCCAGGCTCGCTTCAGTGCCCTTGCCCTTCTTTCCACCCCCGTCTTCCGGACCCCACGGCACCACGAACGACAGTTTCAGCACCATTTGCTCAGCATACGAATGACGGTCCAGGTAACCTTCAACAGGGTCGGTCTTTGCCGCGGCCTTGACCCCTCCACCCCAGCGCTCCTCTTGTGTGTCCCGGGCCAGCGCCAGCCAGGGCGGCGGCGGCCGCATCGCTTTGCTCATTTCAAAACGATAGCGCATGTGCACCCGGTCGCGGGCAAGGTAGGGGTCCAGCTTCTGTTCGAAGATCTCCTTGCGCCAGGCCAGGGTCGCGGCAGTCAGCGCAGCCATGGTCCCCCGCAAGGCAGCCACCTCGTCAGCACTTCTCTTTGCCGGCGCCTTGCCTTCCAGACACGCCTCGGCCACGGTCCGCCAAAGCAACGCGGAGAACGCCAGCGAACGTTCTTTCGTTTCCAACGCCGCCTCGATGGACTTCTTCAACTCTATGAAGTCTTCAGCCATTTTCCCGGAGGCAAACTGCTCAAAGAAGAGAAACGCAGGGTCCTTTTCTGCCGGAACCGACTCTTCCGCAACCGCGACTTTGTCGACCTTCTTGATGTGATGTGCGCGCCCGAAAGCGCGCTTCAGCCCGCTGCTATAGCGGGCAAGAATGTGCTGCTCAATCCCACCCCCGGTTTCTTCCATCATGGAGGCCGAGCCTATGGTGTGCCAGGGCACCCGCACAGACGCCGGTTTGGGTGCCGGCCGGGTCTGAGCATTTGGGGACAGACCTTCGGCAGCGCCGACGACAAGGCCGAGGCACACAGCGACTCCGGCCGCAGTTTTCAGCACGCCGGGAACATGCCACACTTCCTTGAAACAGTGTGTTCCTTTGCGGCGCTGCAGCCAGCAGCCGCCCTCGCACGCCCGGGCGTACTCGCAGCTCCCGCACCGACCCTCGGGCCGCCAGTTGCGCAAGTCGGAGAACCCCTGTTCCCAGATCTCCATGAGCGGCAAGTCTCGCACGTTGCCCGCGCTGCACGACTTGTCGAGAGTGGTGCACGGCACAACCTCGCCGTCGGGCAACACCACGCATTGGGCCCGCCCCGCTCCGCAGGCCAAGGGCACATCCCGGAGCAGCGGTTCCATATCGCCGCAGTAGCCGATTTCGTCAGCCATGTTTACCGGGAAGTAGTTGCGTTTGCGCGCGACAAACTTCACCAAACCCGAAAGCTGCCGGCGGCTGAGAAACAGGTCGTCCCTTTCCTTGGCCCTTCCTTCCGGCACCAGCAGGTGAATTCCCCAGGAGCCGGCGCCGCTTTCCGCCACCAGCCCCAGCGTCTCCGACAATCGACCGTAGTTTCGCGAGGTCACGGTAGTGCCCGCCGCCACCTCGCATCCCGGCAGGTTCGAGAAGAAGCGTATCGCTTCGAGGCTCTCCTTGAACGCCCCCACCTTCCCCCGAAACCTGTCGTGTACCGACGACGGGCCATCGAGGCTGACGGCAACAAAGTTGGGCGGATGTTCGGCGACGGCCTTCCGGACCTCCGGCGTGGGCATGACCGCGGTGTTGAGACTCCACTTCACGCGGTGCCGGCCCAACAGTTCGATCACTTCCGGCAGGTCCTTTCGCACCAGCGGTTCCCCGCCGGTAACCAGAAACTCGTCCACGCCTGCGTCCGCAACCTGTTTCACCAGGTGTTGGACCTCGTCAAGGGACATCTCCTTTCCGCCCCTCTTTTCGCCGGGGGCAAGGCAATGTGCACAAGCCAGCGGGCAGTCCAGGGTGGCCATCCACTGCACCACCGCCGGGGCCCGGGTCCAACCGTGCCGGGTATAGTGTTCA
Source organism: uncultured Myxococcales bacterium (assembly GCA_964626565.1). Lineage (GTDB taxonomy): Bacteria > Myxococcota_A > UBA9042 > CAIXZC01 > CAIXZC01 > CAZVFX01. Next base: position 10,440 of record CAZVFX010000046.1, on the reverse strand, counting down.
TCGCCGGAAAAACCGGCGCAACTTCCGTGAAAACGAGTCGAAGTGTGACTTCCCAAAACCTCACCTCCGCTGACGATTCTGTCTCATGCGTCAGCAGTATATCCGGCAGCGCCGGTTGGTACAAGAGGGCTTCTCCTTCCAAATTGCGCCCCTTCCATCCCCACCGATCATTCCGTATAGTGTTGGCTCGGAGGTCGGATCATGCGCGCTATCTGGTGGTTGTTCTCTCTCGTTCTTCCTGTTGCTCTCACCCTCGCCTCATGTGCTCCCACCGATGGGCTGGAAACTGCGCGTCGGCCGCTGGTGGGCGGAGATTTGGAGACCGGCTGGGAAGGGGTGGGCGCGCTCACCACCAGGCGCACCGGCATGGGCTACATGGGGTCATTTTGCTCCGGCAGCCTCATCGCACCTCAGTGGGTGCTCACCGCGGCCCACTGCGTGGTCGGCGCCCCGAGCCAGCCCACGATCCCGAAACTGGTGAACTTCTTCGTCGGCGCGGATGCCAATCCCCCTGAATGGGGAACGCCGCCGAAAGAGGGTGACCTGCACCTGGCCGACGCGTTGTACACCCACATCAAATACGACCCCGACTCCAACTACTATGACGTTGCACTCGTGCACCTGGCCGAACCGGTGGAAGATGTGCCCATCTACGCCATGAACTTCGACCCGTTGGAGGACTCGTTCAAAGGGGAGCCGATCTTCTACGTCGGTTACGGCGTGACCGACGGCATCAGCTATGAGGGAGGCGGAGTGAAACGGTCAGGTTGGATCGACATGTTCACCTTCGACCCCACAACCTACTGGAGCGAATACGGCGGCACCGGTGTCTGTTTCGGCGATTCCGGCGGCCCGGGACTGCGGGAATACGAGGATGGCTGGCGCATTATCGGGGTCAATTCGTGGGTCATGGGCGGCGGCGACCCCTGCGAGGGGCTGTCGGTCCAATCCCGGGTCGACCCGGCCCAGCCCTGGCTTCAAAAAGTGATGAAATTCGACGCTCCCGATTGCCGGGAGGATGCGTCGGTGTGCTGGTGCCCGCAGGCGTGCGACGGATTCGGAAGATGCGACAACGACCTGTGCCCCACCTGGACGTGTGAGCAGGTGCTCGACTGCATCGAAATGTGCCCCTACAAGGATGCGTTGTGTGAGGCTGATTGCTACCTGCGCACCCACGCCAACGCGCTCGAGCCTCTCCACGCGCTGGGGTGGTGCCTGTACACCGGCTGCGAGGAGACACTGACCGGTTACGCGTCACCCTGCGGCCAGGAGAACTGCGCCGACCTGGTTGACGAGTGCAAAGCCGGGAACTCCGGCACCAAGAACTGCCGCGCCGCCTACGACTGCACAGCCGAATGCGAAGTGGGCGACCGGTGGTGCTGGGCCGACTGCTACGAGTCGGGGACTCCCGAAGCCCAGGTGCGCATCGAGCAGTTGTGGGCCTGCTTCGAAGAGAAATGCACGGAAACACCGGCCCTTTCCTTCGAGGACGGCTGCGGTTGGCAGGAGTGTGCGACGGAGATCAAATCGTGCCTGGCGCCGGGCCAGTGCGTGCCCGGAGACGTGAGTGAGCCGTGCCTCAAGTTGTGCGCCGCAGACGACGACTGTGCGGCCGGCGACTACTGCCTCACCGAGACCTTTGAGGTAGTACCCGAATACGGCTATTGCACCTGCATCGACGCTGACGGAGACGGCCACTGCGAACTGGATGACTGCAACGACACAGATCCTCAGATCCGTCCCGACGGCGGCGAGGCTTGCTACGACGAAATCGACAACAACTGCAACGGCGAGATAGATGAAGGCTGCGTGTATCCGGAAGCCGAGGAAAAGGACTCCGGTTGTTCCGCCGCGGGGGATACACCCCCGGCCGACGGCATGTTGATCTTGCTGTTGGTGTGCGGACTACTTCTTCTTAGGCGGCAGCGACGGCAGGTCCTTGATGGGGATATCCTTAGACCCTGAGAAGCCCCACTTCTTGCCGTGGAGGCGCAACGTATCGTCACCCACCTTTTCGGCCCCGGTAATCTTGGTGCTCTTATTGTAGGTGATCCCCTTCATGTTGGTCAGCTTGCCCTGCTCCACCGTGCATGACAGGGAGTCCTTGAACTGGAGCTTTCCGCCCCCGGCTTCCTCGGGCAATTCGACGTCGAAGCCCTTGTCCAGCTTGATGTTGAGCTTGCCCGAATCCTTGTCGTAGCTGTAGTCAACCACGTTGTCCGGGATAATCTGCCCCGGCACACCGTTGTTCTCGACGATCTCCTTCACTTCATCGGACTTGCCGAGACCCAAGGGGTCAACCAGACTGACCGGATCATTTTCAACATAAAGGTAGGGGTTGAAACCTTCTTGCGGGCCGAGAGGTTCCGGCGCGGTCCAGCGGCCTTCCAGCGGGTCGTAGTCCCTGAACCGGAAGCGCACCAGGCCGGTGTCGTAATCCGACATGCCGCCGGCAAAGCCGAAGGGCACGTCGAATTCCGGGTCCTCGATGTAGACGACGTTGCCGTAACTATCGTAGTCGATGGTCTGGACAATCTGGCCGGTGCCGTCCACCACCATACGGACCGTGCCGATGTCGTCGGTCACCAGGTAGAAGCGGTCGTTGCCCTGCTGCATGTACAGCGGCACGAAGCCTGCGGCGTACACAAACACCGAGCGCACCGAATCGTCTGCGTTGAGCACCGCTGCCGGCCGCACCTGATCGTAGTACAGGTACTTGTGGCTGACCACGCCGTCCACCTTGCGCACGACCGCCCTTCCGAACCCGTCGTAGACCCACGTCACCTCGGAGCCGTCAGGCAGAGTGACCTGGCGCAACTCGCCGTTGGCCGCATACTCGTAGGTGGTGGCCTGACTGCCGTCCGCCAGGGAGCGCTCCATCAGGTAACCGTTGTCATCATGTACGAACACCCAGGCGCCCTGCTGTTCCAGCCGGTAGTCATCGGCGTAGGTGCCGGAGACTGCGACGGGACCCAGCGCCGGGCTCTTGGCCTGGAGACGGTTGCCCATTTCATCATAGGTGTAGGATTCCACAATGTCGCCCCCTTCCAAGACGGAAGTCAGCTGCCCCATGATGTCGTGACCAAACTCCCGGGTCGTGGCATCGCCGTCCACCACCTCGGTGCGCGACGTGGTGCGCGCATTGAGGTTGCGCCCCAACGAGACAGAATAGAGGGAATTGCCGCCGAACGACCAGTCCGTGGACTCTACTTCTCCATATCCGTTGTAGGAGTAAGTCACTTCGACGAACCCGTCGGAGATGGACGAAACTGCACCGGTGTCCTGGTCCCGCACCATAAACAGGTCGCCCGCACCGATGCGCAGGCCGTCCCCGTCATAAGCGAAGGGCACATCAGTGCCGGCCACACCAGCGGAGGTCAGGCTGAAATTATCGTCATAATCAAAGGCCATCTGGCCGTTCACAGGTCCTGTGACCAACTCCTGAGTCTTCAGGTGCCCGTCGTAGGAGTACTGGGTAACTACAGCGGAAGGAGATTCCACCTGGCCCAGCCGGCCGCTGCCGTCTTCGAGGTAGGTGTAGCTCGTCAACTCGCCAGCCATGACCAGCTTCATCAGCAGGCCGCCGTCAAGTTGTGCAGTGGCCTTGTCCCCGGACGGGAACTCGGTGCCTACCCAGGAGCGGTCAAGATCGTACTGGTACTTGGTCTGGGCTCCGCCCGGCGCCTCGTATTGAGTCACCTCTTCCACCGGGTTACGGGTGTAGGCGTGCGCCTTTCCGTCCGCCCCGGTGATGGAGAGGAGCAACCCGTTGGCGTCGTACTCGTAAGTGAGCGTGGAGTCATCCGGCCTGAACACTGCCAGCAGCCTGCCCACTTCGTCGTGCTGGAACTCGTACTCGTCGCCCATGGCGCCCGTGATCTTGGAGATGCGCCCGTCCTGGTCGTAAGACATGGTGGACATTCGGTCACCACGTTTCACCTCCAGGGGGTTGCCGTCATCATCGTAGGTGATCTCGCCCGGGAAGAGAGTGGGGACTTCAGTTGACAGGGTGAGGCCCGAATCCAAGTCGTAGTTCATGGAGCTGATCCGCCCCTCGGGGGTCGTTGTGGTAACCAGGCCGGCCAGCGTGTCGAATTCCCGCGTCGTGACCTTGCCGTTAATCGCAGTGGAGTGAGTCACCAGCCCCTGCTGGTCGTCGTAAGCCCGGCTGACCTGGGTCACTCTGGACAGGCCGCTGGGTGTGGTTTCCGCCTGGTAGCTCAGGAACCGGGTTTCGAATTTCGGGTCCACGCCGTACCTGCGAACCACCAGCGTGCCATCGGGCATAACCGCTTCCTCTTCCCAATCCTCCTGGTGGTCGGCAAAGGTCGTCGTGCCGCCCGCCGGGTCGATGATGGTAGAGGTCCAGTTGCCGTCCTGGTCCCGCACATCCTGATAGCTGGTCTTGTTGCCCTCGGCGGTTTCCGAGTTGGAGACAATAACGCTGGTCTCAATCGACTGGCTCAACTCGAAGAACCCGCCCACCGGGTCGGATGCCTCAAGCAGCCTTCCCGTCTCGTCGTAAGTGTACTCGTACTCGTTGCCGCCCGGGTCGAGCTTCTCCCGCAGCAAGCCGTTGTTCAGATAGTCGAATTCATAGGTGGTGCCGTCCTCGTACTGGATAAGTGCGAGGTTGCCTTCCTGGTCGTAGCCCAGGGATGTCTCCTCACCGGCAACACCGATGATAGTGACGATCCGCCCCTTAGCGTCAGCCTCGAACTGCACTTCCTGACCCGTGGACATGATCTCCTTGGACAACACGCCCAGGTCGTTGTGCTCGAACGCACGGGTTACAACGCCGGTGGTCATGTCCCGAACTTCGAGATACTCAAGCTTCTCACCGAAGATGAGGATCTCGTCGGTAGCCAGCGGCACCCCGTACTGACCTTCCTCCAGGGTCACGACGCTCTTGACCTGCTCGATCTTGCGAACCCGGGAGTTGCCTGAGTCAGCGAAATAGATGACATCGTCCGGCCCCATGGCGATGTCCGAGGGACCGTTCAACAACGCGGCCAGAGGCGCCGATTCGTCGCCGGAGAATCCGCTGTCTCCCTGGCCGGCAACCGTGGTGACCGTGCCGTCCGGAAGGATTTTGCGCACGCGGTTGCACTTCTCGTCCGCGATGAGAACCGAGCCGTCGCGCAAAATGTCGATGCCTGAAGGATCGGTGTAGCCGAAGAACTCGATGCAGTTTGGCGCCCAGCCGGGGTAGTTCTCCACCGAACCATCACGCCCGATCTTCTTCACCGGCCCGTTCTTGCAGGCCGCAGCCATTATGCCGTCGCCCCCTACCGCCATATCAAACGCGGTGCACTGCAGGTCCACCGGGTTCGCCAGTACGGTGCCGTCGGGAGCGACGATGGCCATGCTGGAAGTGCCGAAGGCTGCGGGATAGCGGCTCACCAGGAACGCATACCCGAACGCGTCCACATCCACATTCAACAGGCAGTAGTCGCCGAAGTAGGCAAAGCAGTTGAAGAACTGCAGGTACAGATTCGCCATGAGCACGGCGTTGCCGGTCTTTCTCGGCACCTTCCACAAGTAGCTGCCGATGGTCATGTAGAGATTGTCGTCCGGCCCCACCGACATGTCGCCGATGCGGTTGGACATACTGACATAAACCACTGGTTCCTTGCCGGGAACCAGCTTCATCACCTGCCTCTCAACCAGAGGGTTCCCCTTGGGAAGGAAGTAGATAATGCCGTCGGAATCCACATCGATAGCCCGGATCGAATAGGGCAGCGAATCCGGATTAACCGAGTCGATGGCCAGCCCCAACTGGTCGCCCCGCAGTTTCCGCCCGTCGCCCATGAGTACCGACTGGGAGGAACCGTCGTAGTAGTGATAGGTATCAGGACTCCAGCCACGGCCCATGGACCACGCATCTGCGGCCACCTCGGGCATAAGACGGTAGATGGCGCGCTTGCTCTTGCGCCACAACGTAACCGGCCGGAACGAATTGATGCCGGAAGCCTCGACGCCCATGGCAGCAAAGGACGCCCCAACCGCCTCGGCGGAAGCCGGCGAGGAGTAGTAGCTGGCAGGATACTTGAAGCCCACCTCGGTGGACAGCGTGATACGCTGGTTCACCAGGTTGCCCATGAAGTCCTTGCCGTCCCACAGATAGTCAACTTCCTGGTCGGGCAACGGTGGTCGCACCTCGGAATAACTCCTTCCGGCGATGGACCAGTTGACGATAATCTCCTCCAGCGATGCCGGCACACTGATTCCCGACAACGGAATGGTAATGGGCATGCTGTAGCCCGGCACCCACTCGCTGGAATAGTGCAGGGAGAAGTCGGTCCCCGGAATGGGGATGGTCTCGTGCAGGATACGGCCGCGCACGTCAATCTGGGAATAGCCGCCGCCGAAGCATCGCTTCCGCTTCTTGTAGAACTCGTCCAACTCCTCAACCGTGTCCCACACGTCGGGCGGCGGTTCCGCATCCTCCGGCGGACCGGAGGCGGGCCAGTTCTTGTCAATGGGAGAGAAGTGAATCACCGCCACACGCCAGTAGATATCACCCGCCATTGCGTCGGGTTCCAGGTCGATGCCCACCACCTCATCCACAAAATCACCGTCGTTGTCCAGGTCGTCGGCAAGACCATCCCCGGTTGAGTCCAGCGCGTCGATGATGCTGTCACCGTCCAGGTCGAGCAACTCCACCACCACCCCGTCATCCATGGGCTTCCACTTACCATCCGTACGGTCGTAGAAGCCGGTGGGAACGATGCTGCCCACCTTGAAATCCAGGAAGTCTTTGGTCCACAGCATCACCGGTTGGTCAAATTCCACATGGTCGTACCCTTCCGCCTTCAGGTCCACGCAGTAGGTGAACTCGGACGTATTGGGCAAGATTCCGGGCATCTGGTCCGGGTTTGAATACTCGGTTGCGGTGATGGTCAGGTAGTCGGTCAGTTCGAGGTTTCCTTCCTCGTCCTCGACCACTGCCAGGTTGTCGCCGGTGAACGCCACGGTGATGGGGTGCTCTGCCGCAACGCTGGTGTGGACAATGACCTCGTTTTCGTCACCCGACATGAACACATCGGATCCCACCGGGTCGTAGGGCACCAATTCCACGGGCTGAACCACGATCATGTCGTTCCACGGTACGTCGACTTTGCGTTGCACTTCGCTGAATCCTTCATATACCGCAACCAGCGTCAGGGTCAGGCCGCCATTCACCGGAATGGTGTACCAGCCGTCGGCGTCGGTCTCCACAGAGCCGTACTCTTCGTGGTCCAGAACCGTAACGGTGGCCCCCTCAAAAGCGACGCCGTCCTGGTCCCACACTTCGCCGCGCACCAACGAGAACTTCTTGGTGTCGAAAGTATCCGGGTCAGCGTCGGGCGGAATAGTGTCTTGATAGTCGCCGCCAAAGGAGCTTTCGTCCATAATCTCTTCCCACGCGTCGGGGTCTTCGGGGAAGGCGTCGTCGATGTTGGGCACACCGTCGCCGTCTTTGTCCGAATCCTCAGGATCGGGGATCAAGTCGCCGTCAATATCCGGCGGGGTCGACAACGCATCCACCGGGTCGGAGAGGTACTGCAATTCCACCACGTCGAGATAGCCGTCGCCGTCGTCATCCAGGTCCGCGTTGTTGCCGATGCCGTCCGAGTCGGTGTCGAACCACTCGTTGATATCGTTGGGGAAAGCGTCCAGGTCGTTCTTCACCAGGTCGCCGTCTATATCCTCGTCCTCCAGGTCAGGGATGAAGTCACCGTCCAGGTCGGCCGGGAACGAGAACGGATCAAAGGGATCGGTCAGGTAATCCAACTCCATCAAATCCGCGTATCCGTCGCCGTCGTCGTCAAGGTCAGTGTTGTCTCCCAGTCCGTCGCCGTCGCTGTCCTCCCACTCAACAGGGTTCTGCGGGAACGCGTCCAGGCCGTTGGCCACGCCGTCACCGTCCATGTCCGGGTCGGATATGTCGGGCACACCGTCACCGTCAAGGTCGCCCGGATGGTCCGCGAAATCCAAGGGGTCAAATCCGAGCATATCTTCGTCAACGTCCGAGAACCCGTCACCGTCGTCGTCCAGGTCCACGTTGTTGCCCACCCCGTCTCCGTCGGTGTCGGTCCACTCCGCCGGGTTATTGGGGAAGGCGTCTGCAGCGTTGAGAACGCCGTCGCCGTCCCGATCCGGGTCAATCGCGTCGGGAATCTTGTCCCCGTCCAGATCGGCGGGGAACGAAAACGGGCTGTTGGGATCGGTCTGGAACAACAACTCCTGCTCATCCGAGAATCCGTCACCGTCATCGTCGAGGTCCCCATTATTGCCCAGGCCGTCGCCGTCAGTGTCGAACCACTCGTCGGGGTCCTGAGGGAACGCGTCGTCGTCGTTGCCAACACCGTCACCATCAATATCCGGGTCAGCGCTGTCCGCGATACCGTCGCCGTCCAGATCGTCGGGGTGGCTTTCCGGGTCCTTCGGGTCGGTGCCCGCATCTTCCTCGATGTCGTCGGGATAGCCGTCGCCGTCGTCGTCGGTGTCAGCGTTATCACCCTCGCCATCATCGTCAGTGTCTACCGATTCGTCCGGGTCGTAAGGGAACGCGTCTTCATCGTTGGCCGCACCGTCGCCATCCACGTCGCCGTCGCTGGGATCGGGGATGCCGTCGCCGTCAAGGTCCACCGGGTGCACATCCGAATCCTTCCCATCGGTGCCCGCAGCTTCCTCGATCTCGTCGGAATAGCCGTCGTCGTCATCATCAGTGTCGGAGTTGTCCCCCTGGCCATCACCATCGGTGTCCACCGTCTCGGTGGGATCGGCAGGGAACGCATCAAGCTCGTTGGCCACACCATCCCCGTCCACATCGCTGTCCACCGCGTCGGGTAGCAGGTCACCGTCCTGGTCGGCCGGCACGCTCTCACCGTCCAGCGGGTCGGTCTCCAGCAGCACCTCTATTTCGTCGGTGAAGCCGTCGTTGTCGTCGTCTTTGTCGCCGTTGTCGCCCACGCCATCTTCGTCGGTATCTGCGATCTCGTCCGGGTCGTAGGCAAAGGCATCCTCATCGTTACCGACACCGTCTCCATCGATGTCATCGTCCTGGTCGTCCGGAGTGCCGTCGCCATCCATGTCCGCCGGATGATCCGCGGAGTTCTTCGGATTGAACCCGAGGTCAACTTCAACGTCATCGGGATAGCCGTCGCCGTCGTCGTCCTCGTCAGCATTGTCGCCAGTGCCGTCGCCATCAAAATCAGACCACTCAGTGCCGTCGAGGGGGAAGTCGTCGGCATCGTTGAGAACATCGTCACCGTCCTTGTCGATATCGTCCTCATCAGGGATCCCGTCGCCGTCCAGGTCTCCGGGATAATCATCCGCATCCTTCGGATTGGTGCCGGTGGCTTCTTCCAGGGCGTCGGGGTAGCCGTCGCCGTCGTCATCGTCGTCTGAGTTATCCCCTTCCCCGTCGCCGTCGGTGTCCGAATCTTCCGCTGCGTCCTCGGGGAAATCGTCGTCGCCGTTGAGCACACCATCACCGTCAATGTCCGAGTCTTCTTCATCGGGCAGCAGGTCACCATCCAGGTCGGCGGGGGTGCTGTCCGCAGCCACCGGGTCCGAGTCGTACTTCTCCTCCAGCACGTCAGGATAGCCGTCGTTGTCGTCATCGGCATCCGCATTGTTGCCCTCGCCGTCTCCGTCAGAGTCGGCAGACTCGGCCGCGTCGGTGGGGAACGCGTCTTTGGTGTTGTCCACTCCGTCCCCGTCCATGTCCAGGTCCTCGCTATCGGGGAGGCCGTCGCCATCAAGGTCTTCCGGGTGGCTGGACTCGTCGATAGCGTCGGTGCCGTACTTCAACTCCAGGTCGTCGGAGTAGCCGTCATTGTCGTCGTCATCATCAGCGTTGTTCCCTTCGCCGTCGCCGTCGCTGTCGAGCCACTCCATGGGGTCCTCGGGAAAGGCGTCGTCGGCATTCGCCGCGCCGTCGCCGTCTGCGTCAGTGTCCACATCGTCGGGGGTGCCGTCGTCATCAAGGTCCGGGGGGCCGATGGTCGGGTCCAGCGGATCCGAACCATAGGTGCTCTCCATGTCGTCCGGATAGCCGTCGTCGTCATCGTCGGTGTCGGTGTTGTTGCCCACGCCGTCGCCGTCGGTGTCCAAAGACTCCTCCGCATTGTAGGGGAACGCGTCTTCGTTGTTGGCCACGCCGTCGCCATCGATATCTTCGTCTTCGGGGTCAGGAACAAAGTCGCCATCGTGATCGGGTGGATGAGACGCGGCGGAGTTTGGGTCGGTACCGTATTTGAGTTCGACTTCAGTTGGGAAGCCGTCCCCGTCCGGGTCGCCGGCAATCAACTCAAAACCGGCGTCAATCGTACCCTGGACTTCCTGCTCAGGAACGTCTTTTGTGTCGGAACCTTCCTCTCCCGGCTGCCCGCAGGCGGCAAGGGTACACAGAAGGGAAACAACCAACCAGGTTCGCATTCTCCAACTAAT
>CAZVFX010000045.1:34467-51676 GCA_964626565.1 uncultured Myxococcales bacterium | reverse complement strand
GCACGGAGCGCCGAAGGAGCCAGTTTCACCGGCTCCGAAGGCGTGCTGCGAAGCTCCGGGGGCTCAAACCCCCTGGAGCGAAGCAGTACAAGGGACTATGCCCCACCTCGGCTTTCGACCTCGGGAGTCCCAAACTTCTTCTCGACGAGGAAGACCAACAAAAATGGTACACATGCCCTCCCAAACCCCGATAACAAGGGTGAGGGAACAACAACGAGGTGAGGAACATGTGGGTCTATATCCTTGAGAGCTTGCGTCGGCGCAAGCGCCGGTATGTGGGCATGACCGCCAAGCTTCAAAGAAGGCTTGACGAGCACAACGGCAAGGAGGTGCCGCAGACGGCACGGCACGCCCCCTGGCGTCCTGTGATTGCCATCTGGTTTGCAGATGAGTCCTGTGCCCGAGCCTTCGAGAAGTACTTGAAGCAGGGCTCGGGGCATGCGTTTTCTCGAAAACGCTTTTGGAGGAAGGACTCGGAGGAGTCAGAGGTCTCTGGTGCGGGGGCACCGGGAGGGTAACCCAAGAATGGAAAACTGAGGTGGGGCAGAATCACCCCTCCTACTACGCCCAGGTCGGCTTGCCTGACCTGGGCTTCGAAGGATGCCTTCGGAGCCGGTACTGCCGGCCCCTACGGCACTCCGTGCCCAGCATGGAGTGTCTGTGTTGTCATGAAGGCTCTAAAGACAATGCTCGGCACGGAGCGCCGAAGGAGCCAGTTTCACCGGCTCCGAAGGCGTGCTGCGAAGCTTTAGGGATTAAACCCCGGAGCGAAGCAGTAGTGGAGACTTCGCACTACCTCGGCCTTCGCCCCCGGGTTCTCGGTGCGGGTGTACCGCAATCTCAAACACATCCGACTTGACAGTCGGCCAGTTGACGACTATAAAAAGAAGCCTTGAGTGCCCGGGCGGGTAGCTCAGTTGGGAGAGCATCGGCCTTACAAGCCGGGGGTCACAGGTTCAAGCCCTGTTCCGCCCACTGTTTTTTTTGTTGCATTCATGAGCGGGCTGTTGTAAATATTCGCTCAGTTGATTGTTGGGGCGGTAGTTAAGCTGGTTATAACGCCGGCCTGTCACGCCGGAGGCCGCGGGTTCAAATCCCGTCCGCCCCGCCAAAAAAGGGCGCCTTTTCGAAGGCGCCTTTTTTTTTGTCCTCAGGGAGGCTGGACCCATGCCGACCTTACTCCACCTGGCTGTTTCTCTCGTCCTGACAGCGGCGTGTTCGAAAGCGGAACCGGTGGCGAAATCTCCCCACGCTAAACAGATGAACGCGGCCATCGAAAAGTTGGTGGAACTGCACCGCATACTGCCGCCTCCCCAGGCCGGCGACTGGCTGGGATCCCACGACGAACCGGGACAAACTTTCAATCAGTGGCTCGAATACGATCCCACCTTGCCCGGAAAGAAACGAAATACCCTTTACCTCCAGCCCATCGGCAAGTTTTCCGGCAAGCAGGCCAAGATCGCTAAACTCACCGCGGAGTACATGGGGCTCTACTTCGGACTGCCGGTGAAAGTGGCGGAAGCGCTACCACTGTCGGTGGTGATAGAAGAGGCTCGAAGAGTCCACCCCGACTGGGGAGTGAAACAACTGCTGACCAGCTATATCCTCGACCATGTGCTAAAACCGCGGCTCCCCGATGACGCCGCCGCGGTGTTGGGCCTCACCACCATGGACCTGTGGCCCGGCAAAGGTTGGAATTTCGTCTTCGGGCAGGCCTCACTCGTCGACAGAGTTGGAGTCTGGTCTATGAACCGGTACGGCAGCCTGGAAAAAGGCCCCGGCTTCAAGAAAGTGCTGTTGCGCACCATCAAGACCGCGACCCACGAAACCGGCCACATGTTTTCGCTCCTCCACTGCACCGCGTACAAGTGCAACATGTGCGGCAGTAACCACCTGGACGAATCCGACGCCCACCCCCTCTGGCTCTGCCCCCATTGCATGGTCAAAGTGTGCACACTCACCAACTGCGACCCCAAAAACCGCTATCTCAAGCTCGCCGAATTCGCCAAAGAACACCTGTACGACTACCAAGAGAAATTCTTCCTTAAATCTGCCGAGGCCTTGACAGCACCCGAGAAGTGACGTACATTATGATTAGAATTGTACGTCACGGGGTTCGCCATGCAAACCAAACTCACACTCAGGCTAGACGATGAGCTGGTAAGATTCGGAAAGGAATTTGCCCGCAAGAGAGGAAAATCGCTGTCTCGGATTGTCGCGGACTACCTGCTTCTAATGGAGCGTCAAGACCACGAACATCGCATCCTGGCACCGAAGACCCGCAGCTTGTTGGGGCTGCTCAAAGGAAAAGATGTGGACGAGAGGGACTACCGGGCTTACCTCGAGGAGAAACACCAGTGAAAGTCCTTGTGGACACCAACGTCGTCCTCGACGTCCTGCTCGACCGCCGGCCCTTCTCCCTTCCTGCTGCGGCCCTGCTCTCTTTGGTAGAGAAGAGGAAGTTCGAGGCGGCGCTGGGAGCAACAACACTGACGACTATCCACTACCTGGTCAGAAAAGCCGGGGGGAAGAAGAAAGCAGACGGCGCGGTGAAGAAACTCCTGGCGGTCTTCGAAATCGCGGCCGTGGACGCGGCAGTCCTCGACGCGGCCACCCGGCTGGCACTTCCCGACTCTGAAGATGCAGTTCTCGTTGAGGCCGCCCGAAACGCTGGCGCTGACGCCGTCGTCACTCGAGATTTGACAGGTTTCAAAAAGAGCGACTTGCCCGCTTACTCTCCGGAGGAATTCCTAGCCGCGCTCGAATCAGCGTGACCCCGTGGGAAGGTGGCCCAAGCTACCAGGTAGACCGCTGCCACGATCTGCAACACGATGGTATAACCCAACATCATGGCCAGGGCCTGGGCAAGGACTATGCCCAGCACCGACACCGCGCCGTTGACGGCCCAGCCCCAGGCGGCCAGGCGACTGTCGCCGGCCCCGGATAGAACTGACAACGCGAGCGGGAAGGGCATGCCGAGGAAAAAGGCTACCGGCCCCACTGCCACTATGGACAGCACGACCTTCACCGCTTCCGGGTAAGACATGGTCGCCAGCAGCAAGGGGGTCAGCCCATAGGTATACAGCACCGACAGCACGATGATCCCCGCGACGGCAATAATGATGCCCCGGGACTGGCGCCCGACGAATCGGGACGAGAAACCGGCCCCGATGCCTGAGAATACCAGCATGCCGGACAGCACCAGCGCTGCGGCATAGGCCGGCGCCGCGACGTAGAGGGTAAACTTCTGGATGAGCACCATCTCCACAAACATGAAACCCACGGCCAGGCAGGAGAAGTACACGAAGTTCTTGCCCTTCCCCGCCCTGGGCAGACGTTTCCGAGACACGACGAGTGGAATAACCAGGATGAGCAGTGCAAACAGGAACGCCTGGCTGAGCGTAGCCCACACCACCGGCTGGGCCCACAAGTCGGGCGGCACCTCCCTCTCCCAATTCGCCGGGTCGTACGCATTCTTGCGGATGAAATCGAAAGAGCCGCTCTTCAGCATCGCCGAAAAATAGGGCCGGTCGTCGGATGTCGGCGTTATGTCGAAGGGGTAGGCATCGAGGTACGACTCGCCCTCGTCATCGTCAAACAGTAAGGCATGTATGCAATCGAAGAACGGATCCTGAGCCGGACCCTCGCTTTCGAACGCGGACAGGTCCACCCCCTGGCTCTCCTCCAGCCCTTCCCAGAATTCTTCTTCCTCCCGGGCAAGATCTTCCAGAACTTCCTTCTGCATCCCGGGATAATAGGAGATTGTAAACCCTCGCGAAAAACCCTCGAACGAAAGCAGGTCGACCTCTTCGTCGTTGAATCCGCCCCTTTTCACCACAGTCATGCCGTGAAACTCGCTGCGGATATACATAATAGAGGCGCGCGCCTCTTCGACCCCCCACGCGTCCTTCATTCCCGCGACGACTGTGGCGGCAAGCCGTACCGAGCCCCGGGGCGGCTCGTTGACCCGGGTGGAGAACACTGCGGTTCCGCCAGGTCGCAGCGCGCCCAGGAGTTGGATTACTGATTCGGTGGTGTAGAGGTAGTTCTCGGAGATGGATTTGGACCCGGGAAAGGAGAGCCCCGAGGCATCGAGAAAGCTCACCATCACCAGATCAAACTCCCTCGGGTGGCGGGCTGCAAAATCCCTTCCGTCCGCGACTGTGGCGGTGACGTCGTCCCGCTGAAACATGCCGCCGTTTTCGTCGGCGAAGGTGGTGGAAACCAGGTCTACGAGCACCGAGTTGATATCGGCTGCGACGATGGACCCGGCACCAAAATAGAGTGATTGAGCCACCCCTTCTCCGCCGCCCAGGCCTACCAGCAAGACATCGGGGGATTTCCCTTCGTACAAACGATACGGCACTGAGGTTAGGAGCCATTCGAGGTAGGTTTTCTCCTCGGGGCCGAGTTGCCGGGCAACGGACGCCACCTTGGAGCCGTCCATGTAGAGACCTTTTTGCTCCGGCGGCAGCGCTTCCATGGGGGCGCTGGACGAAAGCCCGGGTGCGGTGCGCTCGGCTCTCGAAGAGACCACCTGCATGTACCCCAGCGGTCCCCACGCTTCTTCCACCACTTCGGCCCCGGTGACTTCGGCGCTGGCCATGGAGTAGGAGATCCCCTTGTATTCCGAGAAGGTGAGCCCGGAGAAGACCAGCAGCGCGGCCAGGCAGGCAACAGCCACGGCTGCGGCGCCGGCCAGTGCGCGTATGCGCGCTGCGGCCGGATATGCCAGCGCGGCCGCGACGAGGGCGGGCAGGAAAAGCAGAAGGACTACCAGGGAAAGGTAGCGGGGATGCACCAGATAGAAAGCCAGGAGCACCGCGACGCCGCCCAGGCCGGAGCCCACGAGATCGGCAAAATAGAGTTTGCCCACCTTGTCGCCCGCAGTGGTCAAAATAAGCCCGATGGTAAGAGACCCGGCGATAAAGGGGAGTGAGAGCAGCAGGTAGAACACCCCGATATAGGCCAACTGTGCGTGATCCTGAATGATGTTCTGAGGCACAAACGGTATCAGTTTGGACCCCAGGATGGAGACCACGGCGGCCACCGGATAGGCCAGGGCCAGGCGGTACAGCCACCGCTCCCGGTCCGCGGCCAGCCGGCCGGCAAAAAGGGTCATCAGGATGCCGCCGATGCCGAACCCCAGCAAAGCGACGCTGAGGATCATGTACCCGAAACTCGAAAAGCTCTCGATCGCGAACAGCTTCATCCACACAACTTCGAGGCTCAACACGGACATGGCGGTAAACGCGATGGTAATGGCCAGGTAAGACATACAACTCCCCCGTGCATCCAGGCCGTAAGATTAGCATGGAACCGCGTCATGCCGAAAAAACCGCCAGTTCCCCAGCCCCGCAGGCCCCACTCTGACGCAAAGGGTACTGATGGTTTCCCAGCCGTTCCTACCGCCTACCGCCTATCCTTTGCTACCGCCTACATTGACACTCGTGGAACGATCCGCTATGTATGATTGTCTAGTTTACTCTGACTGTTTATATCGTGTACGGGAGGCGCCCATGAAAGCCACATATTTCAAACTCACGCTTGCGTTACTACTTGCCGCTTGCCTGGCTTCTATGCCCGGCTGCAAGGACGACGCAGCCCAGAAGAAAGCCGGGCCCAAGGCGGGGCAGAAGGACGAGAAGAAGGCTCCGGAGAAACCGGCCGAGCCGGAAAAGCCTGCCGAGCCGGAGAAGCCTGCCGAGCCGGAGAAACCGGCCGAGCCGGAGAAACCGGCCGAGCCGGAAAAGCCGGCGGAACCGGAGAAGCCCGCAGAACCGGAAAAGCCGGCGGAACCGGAGAAATCCCCGGCGGAGCAGCTTGAATCGCACCTCAAGAGCTTCGGCATATACTCCCTGGGAGAGGGCGACGTGGAGGCTTACCTCACCGGTCTCAAAGAGATCGGCGAGAAATTCCCGGACACCCCCGAAGCAGAGGCTGCTTATGTGGCCGGGGCAAGGACCCGGGTAGACTTCCTTATCGTCGCGCTGGCCGGAGGCCAGGACACGCTGGGCGAGCGCCTGCGGGGCGTAGATGGCAAGTCCGACCTGACAGCCGTGCTTTACTATGAAGCACTGGCCGCGGAGTTCGCGGAACACGCCAACCAGGCCAAAGATGCCGGAGCCCGGGACAAGCTGCAAGGGCTCTCCGCCCTGGTGCAGTTCCTGGCCCACGATATCCGGCGGGAAAACGGCGGATTGAAGAAAGCCAATCTGGTGCTGCCCGCAGAATGGACTGCGCCGGAAGGGGCCAAGACGGCGGAAGCTGCGCCCGCGGCCGAAAAGCCGGCGGAAGGGGCGGAACAACCCGCCGGGCCCGTGCCCCCGTACCTCGAGCCCAGCGAATACGACCCCAGCGCGTTGCTGGCCCTGGCCGCGGCTGACAGCCCGGTGGTGATCCAGGCTCGCTCGGTCATGAGTATCAAGCTGAGGGATGCTTTGATCTCCGGCGATACCCTGGTCTTCGAACGCCGCTGGAAGCTACTCGCCAAGTTGCTCGGGGAGTTGCTCTGCGCGGCCTGCAGCGAGTTGGACAAGGTCCCCAACGAGCACCTCGCCGAAGTCTTGTTCCTCGAGAACAACCGCGGCATCGTGTGCGCCGCGGCTGCCACGGAAATCGCGGGTGGCGGCAACCCTCTCGAAGCGGTGCGCAAGCACTGCCTCAAGGAGCTATGGCTGAAGCCGGAAGACGCAAGCCTGCTGAGCGCGGATAACGCACTCATACTTCGCTTCTACGCGGTGGTAATGGGCAGCTTCCTGGGCGGCGACGTCGAAGGAGCCAAAGAAGACCCGCTGGTAAGAGAAATGGACCGGGTCCTCAACACCGTGTCCGGCTGGATCCCCCAGCTCACCACGGTGTATCCGCCAGTAGAGACCTTCCCGAAGGAGAAATGGGAGGAGATGAAGGAGCGCCTGGTCTTACGTTCCGATCTTACCCCACTGTCGGCCGACTGGTCCTACCACCCGCTGGAAATGGTGGTCTTCGACGAAGCCGGCATCAACGAATCGATGCGCCCGGTCCTGGATCCCACCACTGAGTTGGCGACCTTCCGGGAAAAAGAGATGGGGATTGCCTACCCGGGCAAGCTCATCATCGACCTGCCCGCGATTGAAAAAGAGGTGCTGGCCAAGAACGTGGAGTACAAGGAGAAAAAGCTGCCGTTCGACAGCAAACTCGGCGTGTACCTGGACAAGATCATCGTGCGGGATGCAGCTTTTGAAAAGCCCATCTACTCCCTCCCTTCGGTGGTGGAGAAGCTCAAGCAGCTCGGCGCGTCCGCGGACGGCTTTGACCAGCGACTATGGCCTTACCTGCTGCAGAAAGCCATCGTCAACAGCGAGCGCATCGGCTGGCAGCAGTTCGAGAACACCGTAGGAAGGGCCGCGCTCCTCGCAGTCGACGAAGCAGCCCCGGCCCTCATGTTCAAGCGGGTCGTGGACTCGCTGCATTATGCCCAGTACAGGGACGACCGCCTGCTGAAAGCCAGCGGCGCCATGGACACCGTGCCGACAGTCTACTTCACCGAGAAGTTCGTCGACCGGTCCACCCTGGACATGACTTACAAGCGCCCCATCCTGGTATACATCACGGACGGCGGGCAGGTGCGCTTCTACCCACCCACCAACAAGACCCGCAAGGGGAAGATGAAGCCCACCCGCCACCCGCGTCGGAAAGACGTTAGCTGGAAGAAGTACCGGGCGATCACCGACCCCCGCAACCCTGACCCGGTGTGGAACCTGTTTATGTCGTACACGAAGGTGGAGAGCAAGAACTTCGAAGCTGAAGCCATCGGCATCGCCCAGCAGATGAAGTACAAGTGGGACAACGGCAACGTGTTCTACGTCATGGCCGAAGACAAGGCGAAGTCGGGCTGGGTGGTCAAGGTGGCTGATGTGCTCACCCGGTTGCCCGAGGACGAGTTGATTACCGACCTGGGCAAGGCGTTCCCCGGCTACCTTTGCGACAAGGAGAAGGGCAAGGAGAATTGCATCGGCAACGTGGTCGTCATCTTCCCCAACGTGGAAATCCCGTACCTTCCCGGCAAAAAGAAGGTGAAGGAAGTGGGCACCAATGTCTATTGCGACAAGAAGGACATAGCCGCCAAGATCAACGCCAAGCGCGGCGCGATCAAGTTCTGCTACGACCCGGAACTCCAGAAGAACCCCGACCTGAAGGGCAAGGTGGTGTACGGATTCACCATCGCGGACACCGGCAAGGTCAAGGAGATCTCGGTCAAGAACGACGGGCTGGGGAACAAGAAGGTGGTGAACTGTGTGAAGAACATCATCAAGCGGATCAGCTTCAAGCGCCCCATCGGCGGCGAGTGCGTGATTCGCTATCCTTATCATTTTAAGCCGTAGAAGCAAGCCAACGGCCGAACCGGTGCCTCGCAGGCCCGGCGCTCACGCTTAGGGTACTGTTATTTGATTAATAAGAGATCGCCTCTACCATCGATCATGGAGGTAGAGGTATGTCTCGCTATGTGTTCTTGTTCCTGATCCTGTTCCGGGTCGTCGGTTGCGGCGAGCCGGCAAAGGAAGAGGAGCAGGAGCCGGTCATCCTCAACTTCCTGGAACAGGCGGCCGATGAACCGACGGCCGACAAGCCGGCATTCGCACCCCGGATACAAGTTCTGGCCGAGACGGAAACAGAGACCAACAACGAGCAGGCTTTCGCGGCTCAGCTTGAGCGAACAGTGCCTGCGGCCACGATTGCGGCAGGACTTGTGGGCCGCGGGGACCAGCGGGCCGCCGGTCTGGTCGCAGCCGCCTACGCAGCCTTGAGATTCCGCCCGCTCTTCCTCGACCCGCACTACAGCATCGAGCCGGTAAACCGGCTGCTCGGCCTGGTAGGCCAGCTTCACGAACTGGGGTTGGACCCGTTCGAATTCGGCCTTCAGCAACTGCTCTCTATGACCGGAGGGCACTGCCGAATGACCTTTGCCGACGAGGAGAGGGGCAGCCCCGAGCTGGACGCGGCCATCGCCCGCTGGATGGACGCAGGTCCGCCATTGGTCTACATACAATGCAACGAAGAGTGGTGGCCCACCGAAGAAGTTCGGGCCGCTCTGGACGTGGAACTGGCGTACAACTACTACGCCCTGGCGCTGACGCTGCGGGGAGCCGGGGAAGGACTGCCGGCATGGCGCGGCCCGGAGGGCGCGGCCGCCAATCTTGTTTCGCTGTTACCCGCAAGCCATCGCTACTTCGCCCGGGTCGCCGCTTTGCGGCGCTTCCTTCCCTATTGGTCCACAGCAAGCCTGCCCACTTTGGGCAAGTGGGGAAGCATGTCCCGGGGAACGGTGGGCCCGAGAGTCGCCCGGCTCAAGCGCCGCCTCGCAGCCGAGGGTTTTTACCCCTCCCTTCACCAGGAAGACAAGCGCGCACAGAAGACCTTCGACAACACCACCCGCAAGGTGGTCATGGCCTACCGGAAAGCGTACGGAATGCGCACCAAGGGCAAGGTGGACCGGGAGATGCTCGAGGCGTTGTCGTGGAAGGGGGAAGTGTACGTCAAACACCTGTGGCGATCCCTGAATAAAACCATCACCGGCAACAGCGAGCGAGGCGGGACCTACATCCTGGTGAACGTCCCGGAGTTCATGACCTATTTTGTTGCCAACGGAACCGTGGAGGCCAGCTACCGCAGCGTCGTCGGCTTCCCCTACAAGGAAAAGGGTGGCCGAACCCCACAACTGGTCTCCGAAGTGGCCTACGTTGATCTTAACCCCGAGTGGGCGCCGACCCCCTACGTTGTTGAAAACGAGCTCAATCGAAAAGCCCGCAAGGATTCCCGCTTCTTCAAGAAGAACAGATTTGTGAGACGCGGCAAGAAATGGGTCCAACTGCCGGGGCCGAAAAACACTCTGGGACAGGTGGTCGTCGGCTTTGCCAACGACAACAACATCTCGCTGCACGGCACTCCGGAAAAAGAGCGCTTCTCCTACGTGGATCGGGCGCTGTCCCACGGCTGTGTGAGAGTGGAGAATATCGAAGACCTGGCTGCCCGCGTTCTCCACTGGGCCCGGGTTGAAACATCGCCGGAGTTGGAAACGGTATTCGACAAGGTGATCGAAAAGCGGGTAGACCTGTCCCGCTCTCTCCCTATTTACATCGTCTACGACCGGGTAAGAGTCGCCGACGGGGGCATCGTCGGCATCAGTCCCGACCCCTACAAGCTGGACCGCCGATTCAATCGTTCAGTCAAGCTGGACCCGCTGCTGAAGGTAGTTTCCATGGCTCGCAAGAGCAGGCGGCTCGCGAGCCAGTGACGCGCAGTTGACTTTCCCTCCGCAATATCGGACATTCTAGAGGTATCTGGGAATCTTGAGCTTACCGGAGGGTGTGACCATGAAGCTGAAGGAGCTGTATAAGAGAGCTGTTTCCATTGGCGTGGCCAACGATCCCCGGGGGAAAGAGACAGTCCTCGAAGAGCTGGCCGCCACCGCAAAGAAGTACAAGGGTCTCGATGGAGATGCTAAAAAGTACTTTGACAAGGACAGCCTTAGAAACCCCTATTCCGACTCCCGCATTCTACATGGCACCGGTGATGAAGAGGTAGAGTGCGTGATGGTGGGAATCGACATCGACGCCGGGGAGGTGGCGGTGTGCGATCGCCTGCGGCAGAAAGGGGAGAAGGTGGACCTTATTCTGGGGCACCATCCGGGCGGAAGGGCGCTGGCCCGGCTGGATCAGGTAATGCAGATGCAGGCTGAGATCCTGGCCGGGGTGGGAGTCCCCATTTCCACCGCCGAATCGATGCTCTCAACCAGGCGCAAGGATATCGAGCGCCGCCTCATGCCGGTGAACCACACCCGCGCCGAAGACGCGGCCCGGCTCCTCGACATTCCACTCATGTGCCTGCACACGCCCGCCGACAACATGGTCGCCACTTTTCTCCAAGACCTTCTGGACAAAGAAAAGCCCAGGCTCATGAGTGACGTCCTAGACCTGCTGCTGACCCTCCCCGAGTACCAGCACGCCAGGGCACAAGGCACCGGCCCAAACATCCTCCTGGGGGCAAAAGACCGTAAAGCAGGAAAGACCTTCGTGGACATGACCGGAGGCACTTCCGGCAACAAGAATATCTACGAGAGCCTGGCCAACAGCGGCGTGGACACAATCATCGGCATGCATATGGGCGACGATCACCGCGACAAGGCTAAGAAGTACCACATGAACGTCATCATCGCCGGCCACATCTCCAGCGACAACATCGGCATGAACCTGCTGCTCGATGGTCTGGACAAGAAAGCCGGCGTCCCCCTCATGGTCTACGAATGCTCCGGCTTCCGCCGTTTCCCCAGAGACTAGAGTCTCAGGTTTCAGGTTTCGGAATTGAAGATTGGTAATTGAAAATTGGCAATTGAAGTTAAAAAGGACGGGCCCCTTCTTGTGTGCAAGGCAAGAAGTACTATTGACAAGCGGAACTGAATGATTTGTCAGGGCCCGTAGTGAAGATCATAAAACGGGCTCAACTTTCGTCAACTTTCCTTACCTTTTATTGGTTAACCTATTGATTTAACAGCCTTGCGGCAACAAACAGGCTGTTGCGAAACAGGGTCGCGCCGTTGGGCACGGAGCGCAAGATGGCGGCCACTCGCCTTGGGCTCAGGTAGAACCGACGGTACGCCCCGTGCCAGATCCGCCGGAACTCCCGGTCGTCCACCGCGCTCACGTTGACATTTGTGCCGAAATATCCGTCGAAAGAATCGGCCACCGGCTTACCCTCTTCCAGCGCCATGTCGGCCAGACGGGTGCCGGGAAACGGATTCACCGCAAAAAAGGAGGCGGTATGCAGGGGGCTCTTGCAGGCCCACTCCACCGTCGCCTCCATCTCCTCTTTCGTCTCGGAAGGAAAGCCGAGCATGAAGTAGCCGACAGTGAAGATCCCCAGCGCGTCGCAGTCGTCGGCGGCCTGCAGCAGCTTGTCGAGGTCCATGCGCTTGCCGATAAGGCGTTGCAGCCGCTCAGTAGCGGTCTCCGGAGATAGCGCCAGGTGGTGGGTTCCCGCCCGCCTCAGCTCCTCCAGTTGCTCCCGGTCGAGGGTGTCGCCCCGCAGCCCGTTGGGAAACGCCAGCAGCGTTCTTTCCCTCGCGCGTTGCAGTCCGGCGCAAATGTCCATCACCCGCTTGCGGTTGGTATTGAACGCGTCGTCGTGCAGTTCGAACTCCTCAACACCGTATCTGCGTTGCAGGTAGGTAAGCTCCGACACCACCGAGTCGGCGCTTCGGGCTCTGAATCTTCGGCCGAAGAGGTTGTGGCAAAAGGCGCAGGCGAACGGGCACCCCCGTGAAGTGAACACGGTCAGGGTGCGCCCTCCGGGTGCGGTGCCGCCATGATGGAGGGCGAAGTACTGCTCCACCGGAACCAGGTCGTAGGCGGGCATGGGCAGAGAGTCGAGGTCCTCAATAGGCTCACGGGGCGCGGTTCTCTCCACTCCCCCGTTGTCGGCAAAGGCGATCCCTTTCACCTGGGCCAGTGGGCCGTGCTCCTGCAAGGTCGCCAGCAGTTCGACGATGGTAACCTCGCCTTCTCCCAGCACCGCGGCGCTGGCGCCGCTCCGCCGTATGGCGTCGCCGGGGTCGAGGGAGGCGTGGGGGCCGCCAACTATTACTTGCGCTTCGGGGACAACCCGGTTGACCACTTCGGCCACGTATGAAAGTACATTCAGAAATACCGAAAGGGTGCGAATGCCAACAAAGTCAGGCTCAAACTCGGCCAGCCTGCTCGGGAGGGTAAAAATCTCCAGTTTGCAGTCGTGGACTGCCACTTCGTGCCCTTCCCGGCGCAACACCGCAGCCAGGGAGAGCAGCCCAACAGGTTGAGCCAGGAACGGCGACGATGAGGGGACCGCAGTGGCGTCTATGAGGAAGATTCGGGCCATTCACCGTCAACCATCTTGATGAAATCGGTCTCGCTGATGATCTTGATCGCCGCCCCCTCCTCGTTGTACTTCTCCGCCTTGCGCATCTTCCCCCCTTTCTTACCCTCGCCAAACAGGGGAGAACCCTCGTCGCCCACCACGAGGTAGTCGAGGTCTTTGGTAACTCCGGCAGGAGCCTCGCCGCCAGACTCCTTCACCCGGGCCTGAGCCTCTTTCCGGTTCAGGGTCGCCATTTTGCCGGTGAACACGAACCCGGCACCCTTGAGCGGCCCTGCTTCCGATTCCGATCCGACCGCAGCCGCGATCTCAACATACTCAAGCAGCTCCTCAATGTCGCCCCGACTGCGACGCAGGCCGTGCACTACCTGATGTGCGATGCCGAACGCAATGGACGAGTGCTGCATGAGGTCAGCTTCAGTAAGCTCGAGCACCCTGTCCAGCTCTCCATATTCCTTTTCCAGGATTGTGGAGACGTTGCGGGCCAGTTCGTCGATTCCCAGCGACTGCAGGAAGACCGACAGGGGCAGGCTGCGGGCCGCGTTCACGTTCTCCACGAGCTTGGCCGCCAGGATTTCACCCATCCTCTCCAGCGGCACCAGATCGTCAGCGTTGAGGGTGTAGAAATCGCGGCGGGAAGATTGCTCGTTGAACAGAATCTCTATGATCTTGCGCCCGAATCCATCCACACCCACAGTCTGGACAAAGTGCTCGAGGGAACCCAATACCGCGTCCCTGCACTTGTCCGGTTGTGAGCATGAAAGGAAATCGTCGGACAGCGCATACGCAGTCTCCATGCGTCGCCCTTCGAGTCCGGGCGTCGTGAAGTCACCTTCCACCAGCCGGGCCCCCTTTCGCCGGGCCGCGCTGAGCCCAGGGCAGAGGGTCTCCAGTTCGGACAGGAAGTTCCCCGCTGCTCCAGCGCGCGCGAGCGTGTCGAACTCTTCGTGCTCGGCCCCTTCCGCGCCGTAGAGGCTCTCCGACGTCGGCAGGATGCGCACATCCAGCCTCTCCGGCACCACCAGCGGAGCCAACATCTCCAGCGCAGCGCTCGAAGAGTGGAGTGCGGGGTCGAAAACAAGCAACACCACAAGCTCGGCGTGGGGGCTCCGTATCGAGGGAAGCCCGGAGAAGAACTCCACGTGTGCCTTGCGCACTTCCGGCGGATCTCCCTTCTTCCAGGTGAGCACTTTCACAAAGCGGGCGTCCCCATTTTTTCGAGCCGCGCGATTACCCGACTCCCAGGAGGAAAACAGCCCGCCTCCAAGCGCGGCTTTCTTCTGGAATTCCGCAACTGCAGCCACCGCCTCGCCGTCGGCCCACCGTGACATACGGAAGCCGCCTACGAACAGTTGGGGTGCTGCCAGCACCGTCTCCCGTCCGCAGGACGGGCATTGCCCCGGGACCAGCACCGGCTCGGTCCCGCCGCCCAGGCTGGCTTCCAGATTGGGGATGACGCCGCCCCGGCGGGTGATCTGCACCCGGTCCCCAAGGCGCAGCCCCAGGCTCTTGAAGATGCTGATGTTGTGCAAAGAACTGCGGCCCACCTTTGCACCCGACAGAAACACCGGCTCCACCATAGCCACCGGCGTAATTGTGCCGGTACGGGAGACGCTCCATTCCACTGCCTCCAAGGTAGAGAAGCCGGTGTCCCCCTGGAATTTATATGCGATCGCGTAGCGCGGGTGATGCGCGGTACCACCCAGCGAGTCGTGAAGCTCAACCTCGTCCAGTTTCACCACTATGCCGTCGGCTTCAAAGTCCCACCCTTCCCGCTCTTCCTGGGCGGCTGCGTAGCGCGCAGGCACATCCCCGGCCCGGGCAAACGCCACCCCGGCCACGGGAAGGAACCCGAGGCGCTCCAACTCCTCGACTTTCGCGCGCTCCGTGGCTGCGCCGGCGCCCATAAGGTCGTAGGCGTAGAAGGTAAGATCCAGAAGCTGCTCGCGGCTACTTTCCTTCTGCTTCAAAGTACCTGCGGTGAGGTTGCGCGGGTTGGAAAACGCGTCCCGGTATTTCTCGTCGAAAACCGAGCGCGCCATGAACACCTCTCCCCGCACCTCAATGTCGCCCCGGACCACCTGCCACGGTATCCCCTTGATCAACCTCGCGTTGAGGGTGAAATCTTCGCCGACACGGCCGTCTCCGCGAGTCGCCGCAACCTTCAGTTCGCCATCGGCATCATAACGAACGGCCGCAGCCACTCCGTCGACTTTCGGAGACACTGACACCAACACCCCTGAAACGGCCCCCTCCACCTGGTCCTTGATGGTGCGGGCGACAAAGTCCAGCCAGCGGCCGTAGTCCTCATCCCCGTAGCATTTGTCTAAAGACAGCATAGGCCGGGGATGCGCCACCTTGTTGCCGAAAGCAACAGGATCGAGGTCGCCGCCGCCCACTCTGCTCAACACCGGAGAGTCGGGCCTCAGCTCGGTCAACCGGCGCACCAGCAGGTCATACTCCTCGTCCGGAATAATGGGCGAGTCCAGAGCCCAGTACTGGTAGTCATGGTACTCGAGCTCCCGCTCAAGTTCCTCCACGGTCATCTCACCGATCGGTTTGTCCCGCATGACGCTTAGGGTGCTGGTTAGTCCTTCTTTATGGAGATGGTGGTCTCCAGGGCGCGGCCTAAGATGCGGCCGAGGGATTCGAGGACGTTGCTGTCGTTGGAAGTCCACTCGCCCGCGGACTTCTTGTTGATCATCTCAATGGCGCCGTAGGTGCGGTCTTCGTGCAGAATGGGAACGCACAGGATGTTTGAGGTGCTGAAGCCGAACTCGTCGTCGAGGCGGCCGTAGAACTGAGGGTTGTTCTCCACCGAGTTCATGGTGAGCTTCACCCCGTTGCTTACCGTGAAGCCTACGATGCCCTTGCCCACGGGAACCCGTACGCCCAAGATCTTCGACCCGATGGGGCCTGACGCGGCCACGATGACCATATCTTTCAGCGCCGAATTCATATCGGAGTAGAACACCGAGGCGGCTTCCGCCGAGACGTGTCGGTTGGCCAACTCCAGCACCTTGGTGGCTGCTTCCATCTCGTTCATCTCGTGCAGAGTATCCGTTTCCAGGAACACGTCGGCCACCATGCCGTCAATGGTCTCCTCGGCTTCGTCAACATCGTCGTACCAGTCATCCAGGTCCTCCCACTCATCGCCGCGGTGCTCCCTGGCGACCTCAGCCACCTCCACTTTGCCCAACACTCCGGTGGCCTCATCGGCAGCCTTATCCGCAGCCTGGTTCAGCTTGGCCCGGGCAGCCTCCAGTTCGGCCTCCAAGTTGCGCTTCTCCTCGGCCAGCTTCTGCAACTCCTCGGCTTCTTGGGTGGCCTTCTCCACCTCGGCCACGGAGATCCCCGTGGAGGTCATGCGACTCTTCACATCTTCGAGTTTGGCCTCGGTTTCGTCCTTTTCCTGCGCCGCTGCTTCGGCCAGACGCCTGGATTCCGCAGCCCGCTCCTCAGCCTCCTTGAGCAGGGAGTCATCTTCGGCGCCCTCTTCCACCTGCTTCAAGACGAAGACACGACGGTTCGCCGGATCCGCTACCCGCAGTGACCCGTCGGGAGCCGTCTCGCAAACGATGTTGGCGAGGCTGTCGCCCTGCTCACCAAGCTGCCGCAGACTTTCTTTGAGCGCCACCAGCCAGTTTGACGCCTCCACCTTGACCGTCAGGTCGGGCAGGTCAGAGTCCTTGGCAGCAGGAATAAATACGTTGTAAGTGGCCATCCTTTCCCCCAAAAAGCGAATCAATAAAACCGGTTCGAAAACCAGTGATTAGTTTACAGTAGCAATCGTGATAGTCAACGACTATTGGGGCCTGCCGCCCCTACCTCAAAGCGGGGGTCGAATCGATGATATTCACGACCTCGACGGGTGCACCCGGCCCCGCCTCAAGAACGTCAGGGGGCGCCTTGCCACCGGCAAACATGGCATACATGACGAAAGCGACCAGGGCCAGGCCGATAGCGAGCACCGCCCACCCCAGCGCACCGACTCCGGCACTGGATTCGTCGGGAGGCTCCACCCAACTGGAAGGGCTGTCATCCCTGGGGATATGAGACTGCCAACTGGCGGACTCGGCCAGGGAGAACTTCTCGCTTGGCTGGGCCGACTGTTCGTCCTGTTCCGGGTCGTCGTCCTCTTCCTGAGGCTCCTCCTCTGCTTCCGCAGGCCCCTCGCTCGCACTCGGGGTACCGAGATCTTCCGGTTCGGGTTCTGCCTCCGCAGGCCCCTCGCTCGCACTCGGGGTACCGATATCTTCCGGTTCGGGTTCTGCTTCCGCAGGCCCCTCGCTCGCACTCGGGGTGCCGAGATCTTCCGGTTCGG
>CAZVFX010000045.1:12979-34367 GCA_964626565.1 uncultured Myxococcales bacterium | reverse complement strand
TCTGCTTCCGCAGGCCCCTCGCTCGCACTCGGGGTGCCGAGATCTTCCGGTTCGGGTTCTGCTTCCGCAGGCCCTTCCTCGAGGAGTTCGCCCTCGAGAATCTCCTCGTCTTCTTCTTCGGTGGGGTCGGGCGCCAGGGAGGCTACCGGACTCTCGCCGGTATCCGCGGGGCGGGCCCGGATGGTTTCCTGATCGGTGGTCGGCTTCACCGGCACCTGCCCGCCGCCTTCGTCGGGCAGTACTTCGAACGGGGTATCAACGATGCCGCCCAAATCAGCGAAGCGGCCGATAATCGCTTCCGCATCATCCAGCCGCTTCTCCGGGCGTTTCTCCAGCATAGCCGCCAGAATCTGCTTGATCCCGATGTAGGCTTCTTCGGTCACTCGCAGCCTGTCAAGCGGCGGCGGTTCATAGATGTGCTTCATGCCCAGGCCGATGGGGGTCTCCGCGTTGAACGGCGGATACCCGGCCAGCATCTCAAAGAAGACTACGCCTAAAGAGTAGATGTCCGACGCCGGGGTCACCTGCCAGCCCAACGCCTGTTCGGGCGAAATGTAGAGCGGCGTGCCAAAAACAAAACCGTCCCGGCTCAGAGTGTCTCCAACGGTGTCATCCAGCAGGAACTTGGCGATGCCGAAATCGAGCACCTTGACCAGGTCTTCTCCGTCTTCTCCGTCGAGGATGAAGATGTTGTCGGGTTTGAGGTCGCGATGGACAATGCCGACTTTTTGCGCCTCAGCCAACGCTTCGAGGGCCTGCACCACGATGGAAACCGCCCGCCGGGGCGACAGGGGCGCCTCATTCTGAATGAGCTCCCGCAACGGCCGCCCCTCGAGGAACTCCATGGAGATGACAAGAAACCCCTCCCTGGTCTTGCCAAAGTCAAAGACTTTGACCGTGTGGGGATTGGTGAGTTTGGCGGACACGGCCACTTCTTTCTCGAACCGGATAACACTTTCCGAGTTTTCGGTAGAGATGTCTTTGAGAATCTTGAGCGCAACGGTCTGATCAGACTGGGTGTCCAACGCCTTGAACACTTGCCCGGAGCCGCCCTTGCCGATGAGCTCGAGCACTTCGTATCGGTCGTTGATCTTCTGACCGAGAATTTTGTTAGTATCAGCCATGTCAATCCTGCGCTGCAGTTCTGTCAGTGCGAATGACCGGGGCACACTTCACAAGGACTATAACATCTCGTAACAGTGGGTCAAATGATATTTAGCGCTTGAGCGCCGGCGCGCTGGCCACTTCGGCCAGCAGGCGCCGCATGCCGCCAAGGTCGGCGTCCGCGTCGGGCCGCCACCTGGCCTCTTCCAGGGTCACTACCAACCGGGCCAGTTGGGGCATGGCCGAATACCGCTCTTCCACCCCCTGCCGAACCAGGGCAGGGAGCGTCGCGCCGGGCAACACCCTGAAACCTTTGCGGCCGAGGAGCTTGCGCAACTTAGCGGCCAGGCGATCCAGGCGCTTCCGGCTGACGCGATTCCGCCTCAGATAGCGGCGAATCAACCCGGGCAGCACCATAACCGCCGTGAACAGAATCAGCGCGGCAATCCCCAGCTTCCAGGTAAACATATCCCGGGCCGCATCCTTCATCTTCTTGCGCATCTGGAACACCGAACTCTCCGGGCCCAGATCGATCTGACGTGATTCCGGAGCGATGGCGTTCCACAGCCCGGTGTAAAGCGCTAGCTGTCGTTCGAGATCGTACTCAACCACCCACTTGTACCACTCCAGCTTCATCGCGTCGAACCACAGCGCAATGTTGCCGAAGAAGCCGGTTTCCTCGGGCAGCGACTCCACCGCCGGGGTGGGGTCGAAGGTGATCCAGCCCCACTGGTTGAAATAGACCTCCACCCAGGAATGAGCGCGCCCCTCGGTGACCGTGTAGTACTCGCCGAACGCGTTGTAGGTGGCGCCTAAGAATCCGTTGGCCGGGCGGGCAGGAACGCCCAGGGTCCTGAGCATCAGCACCATGGCCGAGGCGTAATACTCGCAGTGCCCTTCTTTGCGCTCGAAGAGGAAATTGGAGATCGGATCGGTGAGCTCCCCCTGCCCTTCCTTGTTGTACTTGTAGTTGTTCGCCAGGTGGCTCTCAATGGCCAGGGCCATGTCGTAGGGGTTGTCAGCGCTCCCGATCACCTCTTCGGCCAACTCGTTTACCCTCGGGTCGAAGCCTTCGGGCAGTTGGAGGTAGCGCTTGCGGATCGATCGGGGGTATTTTTGAAGCGTCCTTCTAAGGCTCCCCGGCCTCAGCTTCAGCAGGCCCGAACGCATTGTGTAACTGACGCTGGTGCCCCTCGGGCCGTCGTAAGAAAGGTCCTGCATTTCATCGATGAAGTAGGTCTTCATGGTGCCGCGGAAGCGGTCGAAACGGTTGGCCACCGGCCTTAGGCTCAACGGCCTGACGATTGAGAACAACACCCTGGTTTCAATCTCCAGCGGCTCCTGGTAGATGTCGTACTCGATCTCGTTGTACTCGATATCCTTGGCCGACCCATACGAAGAGATGGGATGAAAGCCATCCCGGCCGGCGCGAAGTTGGTAGGCGGCCGACTTGCTCTTGGTCCACCCGCGGCCGTCATACTTGTCGAACGTTATCCCCCGCAACCGCAGCATCGACTCCGGGCCGATGTGATCCTCCCCCGAGACAAATTCGAGGCGCAGCACCACTCTTCCCGATTCCTGCAACGTGCCGAAATGGCCCAGTTCGATGGAGTCGGAGAATCCCTGGATCGATTCGGCAGACCGCACCCGGGCGGAGAAGAAGCCCAGGCCCAGACGGGGAAAGAGGAAGAAGATCACCATGGACGAAATGAGCAGCAGCAACGCCAACGCAGACGAGCCGATGAGAAAACGCCGGGAGACAAAGCTCGACGCCTTCCACGCCAAACCGCTGGCCTCCTCAGACTCCTCCACCTGCTGCACGATGTGGGTGTAGGTCAAGGCCCAGGTGAGCAACACCGCGTACAGGACGAAGAAGAACGAAAAGTAAACGTCAGGATTGGTCACCGCAGACGCGATGAGCAACAGGAAGCTTAGACCCACCAACTGAAAGTACTGCCGCGAAGTACTCAATTGCATAGCCCGGGCCACAGTTGCCAGCAGCGCAAACGTGATGCTGTTCACCAGCCAGTTGCCCGTTTGCATACTGAGAAAGACCAGCAGCAGGAACCCGGCGATGAGCAGGGTGGTCAACAATACTACAACTTCCTTCCCGCGCTTCTTTGCCCCGGTGAACCAGCCCAACACCAGTCCTGCCGCCACCACGATCCAGATGGGGCCGGGGAGCTCGTCGGAGAGGTAGAGCGGTAGACAGGCCACTGCCACCAGCAGCAATCCCACCAACCTCACCATGCGCGACAGAGTCATGATTTCTCCACCGTGCCGGTATCCAGATTCACCGTAATCAGAATGTCGCGATCGGAACGATATCCGGCCAGGAGCGGCCCGCGCTGACCCCACTCGTCATCAACGTCCAGCAGTGCCAGCGTGAGAAAGAGCTTCCTGAGCCCGCTGGTGCCCGATGCCGGCGGTACTCGAACGCCGGGAGCAAACAGCCCTACCTCAAACTGTTTGCTGATGAGAAACTTTATGATGGACGCGGCGATCTCCACCCCTTCTTCCCTGGGGTCTTCTTCGACATTATCCCGCTGGGCTCCGTCTTCGGCCGTCAACAGCACGTACACCTTGCGAGAGGTGAGAGCCTCGTGCTCCTTCACCGCGAAACGGTTGGTCTTGGCGGTCTGCTTCCAATGAACGTCCCGCCACTCGTCACCGTTCTGCATGGGGCGCACGGAGAAAAACTCGGTGCCCCTCCCCGGCTTGCTGGCGTGCTCCTCATGGCCTGTGGCCAGGGCGAAGAGCAGCGGCTCAAGCGGGTGCTCTCCCCGGGGAACCACCACGATCTCCCGGTTCAGTTCGTAGTTGCGGCTCTTGGTAAAAAACGAGAACGGATAGCGGGTGCCAAGGGCGATTCCCCGCACCTGGTACTCGCCCCGGGCGGGAAACCTCACCCCGCAGTAGAGATAGTCGGAGTGACCCGGCGGCAGTCTCAACAGCTGCCCCATGTTCTGCTCCACCGGCCGCTCATCTCCGAGCAGCACCGACCCTTCCAGGGAAAAGGAGTTGAGGCGCTTCTTGTTGTTGGTAACACCGATGGCAAAAAGGGTCTCCGCGCCGGCCACCGCTTCGGAAGGGAGATCCACGGCCCATTTGAGCTTTCGCAACACCAGCTCCGACAGCATCCCGCTGGCAACAATAATCGACATGAGCATGGACATGAGCAGATACAGCAGGTTGCTCCCCGTATTCACCGCGGCAAAACCGATGCCCATGGAAATGAGCACCAGGAATTTCCCCTCTCTGGTAAACGCAAGCTTCCGGGGGAAGAACTTGCTCTGCATCATCTTCTCGAAGAGCCCCGTCCCTTTTTCCCGGAAACGGACAAAGAAAAGCGCGTTGATGAAGAGCATCACGAAAAACATGATGCGCAGGCCCATAAACATGGGGAAGCGCACCGTCAAGTAGCCGGCAGTCCCGGTAAACAACAGCGCCACCGACCCCGCGAGCGAAAATCTAAACCCACGCGGTCGCAAATAGCGGGAGAAGAAACGACGGCCGGACGCGAGCATCACGGCACCGGAATGGAATCCAGCAGTTCCTCCGCCTTGGCCAGCGACTGGGCCCGGCCGGCAAAGAGCTGGGACGAAGCTTTGAGTACGAGCCGGTGGGCGAGCACGTTGGGGGCGACTTCGCGAATGTCATCGGGGGTCACGAAATCACGGCCCCGCATCAAAGCCAGCGCCCGCGCCGCTTTGAGCATCTGGATACCGGCCCGGGGACTCGCCCCCAACTCGAAGGCAGGATTGTCCCGAGTAGCCTGCACCACCGTGTGGATATAGGTCACCAGTTCCGGTTTGACGGCCACCGAATGCACCTGCTCGCGCAGCGACAACAGCGACTCCCGGGACATAACCCGATTGACGTCGCCCATGCGTCGTTCGTCGTTGAGGCCGGCGATGATCTTCTTCTCCTCCTCAGGACCCGGATAGCCGATGCTCAGCGACATCAGGAATCGGTCGAGCTGGGACTCCGGGAGAGGGTAGGTGCCATGCAGTTCCTTAGGGTTCTGGGTCGCGATGACGAAGAAAGGGGGCTTCAATTCGAAGGTCTGGTTGTCGATGGTTATCTGTCGCTCGTTCATCGCTTCGAGCAGCGCACTTTGAGTCCGGGGAGAGGTGCGGTTTATCTCGTCGGCCAGTACGATATTGGAGAAGAGCGGGCCGGACCGAAAGACAAACTCTCCGCTGGTCGGGTTGAAGACAAAGGTCCCGATGACGTCGGACGGCAACATGTCCGAGGTGAACTGGATGCGCGTAAAATCACAGTCCAGCGCCCTGGCGAGAGCCTTGGCCAGGGTGGTCTTGCCTACTCCGGGAACATCTTCGAGGAGGAGGTGCCCTCCGGCGAGGAGGGTTGCGACGGCCAGCTCCACCACGTGACGCTTGCCCACAAACACCTTCTCCACCTCTGCTATAACCTCGGCCACAGCCGCGACCCGGGTTTCTCCTGACACAGCCCTGCTATCTTCCTGCATATCGGCTCCTCACATTGTTCGGCTGACAGCTATTGGCACTGCTTGCCGCGCGCTTCCAGGACTTGGGTAAATATGGGATCTGCGAGCACCCTTTCAAGCGTCTTGAGGGCGTCAGCCCCGCTCCACTCCCTCTTTGCGAACGCTTCTTCCACCGCGGATATTCCCTTGCGTTTTCCCTTTGAGCACACCGCGACGCCTAGGGCCTGCAGCGCCACCAGGTCCATCTGCATTTTCAACGCGTTGCCCCTTCCGGGGGCCGCAACCACGAGCTGCTCCACTGCGGCCAACGCCTCGTCCACCCTTCCCAGCCGCACATAGATGTCGGCCAGATTGTTGAGCAGCAGGGGCTGCTCCGGGGCCATCTTCACTGCCCGCTCATAGGCTATGGCCGCCTCGTCCAGACGCCCCGTCGCGGCCAGGGCCACGCCCAGGTTGTTGAGCAGTTGGACATCGTCGGGCAACATGTCGGAGGCCTTGAGCAAGGCCTTCGCCGCTTCGTCGTAGCGTGCCGACTGGATAAGGGCCACTCCCATGTTCCGCAGCGCCTCTGGAAATTGAGGATTCAGTTCCAGCGCTTTTTCGTATGCGGTCACCGCTTCGATGTACTTCTCCGTGGCCCACAGAATGTTGCCCTTCACAAAGTAGACCTGCGGGGCCCGACGGTCCTTCATCTGGCAGAAACGCAACGTTTCCAACGCGTCCGCGGTCTTCCCCGCCACTGCCTGGGTCTGGGCCCAGAGAAC
This sequence comes from uncultured Myxococcales bacterium, assembly GCA_964626565.1. Lineage (GTDB taxonomy): Bacteria > Myxococcota_A > UBA9042 > CAIXZC01 > CAIXZC01 > CAZVFX01. The sequence continues at coordinate 28,028 of CAZVFX010000045.1, read as the reverse complement.
CAGGGTGTCAACGTTGGAAGGGAACTTCTGCGACCCTTTCTCCGCCAGTTCGTACGCGGCTTCGGTGCGCCGCAGCGCCAGCGCCGAACGCACCGCCAGACCCAGCACCTCGGCGTCAAAGTTGCCCTGCTCCACGACCCATCCCAGATCGGCTAGAGCTTCTTCGTGCCGGGCCAGCAGGGCCAGGGCCTTGCCCCGGCAAGTGCGCCCTTCTGCCAGGATCATGTCAGCTTGTTTCAGGTCTTCCAGCGCTCCTCTGGCGTCACCCCGCTCCACCTTGATACAGCCGCGCCTCAAGTGCGCCCCGGCCCGGTGCTCTTCTCCCGGATTTTCGGTGATGAATCTGTCCACTTCGCCCTCGGCTTCTGCCAGGCGACCCTCGGCTGCAAGCTTCGATGCCTGCTCAAGGGACGCCAACGCGGGCGCACCCGCACCCGAGCACGCCACGGCCAACGCAACCGCAATACAAACAGTGATGCCGTATGAATACCAACTACCTGTTTTCACTCTTTCTCCCTATCTTCATGTCAATTGACAAGGCATATGCGTAAATGTAAACTCATCCCGTGATTAGAGCAAGCAAAGCTTTTAGAGAGGACAACCCAATGAATTGCCCGAAGACCGCAGTTTCCCTACTGCTTGTCCTGTGTCTCGCCGCCGCGTGCGGAGCTGACGTGGCGCCCGTGGACAAGGAAGCATACCTGGTCAGCGACGGGGTGGACTCCATCGGCGAAGAACTGCCGGTCACCTTCGATGAGGTGAAGGACCAGTGGATGCCGGACTTCGTCACCAAGGACTACGGCCACAAGGACGCCGGCCCGGGTGAAGTGGAAGTCTCCATGTTCGATACCGGCGGACCACCGGTAGGCGGCTTCGGGTACCCCTGCGAAGACAACTCCGACTGCCTCGCCGGCTATTGCGTGGAAACCTGGAAAGGCAAGGTCTGCTCCGACACATGCGTAGAAGAATGCCCCGAGGATGGCTGGCACTGCTCCCTCATCGCCAACTCCTGCCCCGACTGCCAGTACATCTGCATCCCTCAGTTCGTTCACCTGTGCCAGCCGTGCAAAGACAACAACGACTGCGGCGGAGAACTGGTTGAAACGGGCGATAGATGCGTTGACTACGGGCCGTTCGGCAAGTTCTGCGGCGGAGAGTGCTATTTCGACAGCGACTGCCCCAGCGAGTACATTTGCCAGGACTTCGACATCGGTGGCGAGGTGTTGGGCCAGTGCATGCCCGAGAGCGGAGTTTGCGACTGCAACGACCTGAGCGTCAAGAAAGGCCTCACCACCATCTGTTATAACCAGAACGAGTACGGCATCTGCTACGGCGAAAAAGAGTGCACACCTTCCGGACTGGCTGACTGCGACGCTACTTTCCCGAAACCGGAAGAGTGCAACTCCCTCGACGACAACTGCGACGGAATGATCGACAACTCCATACCGCAGATGGATTGCGAAGTGGCGAACGCCTTTGGCGTGTGCCGGGGTTCCTATCTGTGCCAGGACGGCAATCTCATCTGCGATGCCCCCCAGGCCAAGACGGAATTGTGCAACTGCATGGACGACGATTGCGACGGAGACACCGACGAGGACTTCCTCGATTCTGACGGCGACGGGGTAGCCAACTGCTGCGGCTCCGACGACGACGGCGACGGCCTCCTCGACGAAGAAGACAACTGCCCCAACGTCTTCAACCCGGACCAGAAAGACTTCGACTCCGACGTCCTCGGCGACCTTTGTGACCCCGACGACGATAACGACATGGTGCCCGATGTGGACGACTGCGAGCCGCTGAACCACCTCGTGTTCGCCGGCGCCATCGAGCAGTGCGACGGCGAAGACAACGATTGCGACGGAGAAATCGACGAAGGGTACCCGGACGAACCCGACCACGACGGCATGGCCGACTGCATCGACCCGGACGACGACAATGACGGAGTAGACGACGAGTTCGACAACTGCCCCATTCTGTTCAACCCCGATCAGCTCAACACCGACGGCTTCCCCGACGGTGGCGACCTGTGCGACCCGGACGATGACAACGACGGACTGCTCGACGAAAACGACAACTGCCCTACCGACTATAACCCGCTGCAGACCGACACCAACGAAGACGGCATCGGGGACTCCTGCCAGGGCGACGTCGACGGCGACGGCCTCAACGACGAGTTCGACAACTGCCCCTACGTCTTCAATCCCGACCAGCTCGACACCGATGAGGACGGGGACGGCAACGTTTGCGACGATGACGACGACGCGGACGGCGAAGTGGACCTCACCGACTGCGCACCGCTGGACCCCACGGTGAACCACTATGCGCTGGAGGTATGCGACGGCCTGGACAACAACTGCAACTCACAGGTCGACGAAACGGGAACCATCGGCTGCAAGGACTACTACCTCGACCAGGACGGCGACGACTGGGGAGCCGGCGCCAGCAAGTGCCAGTGCGGCCCCATGGGCCTCTACTCCGCCGAGAACTACGGCGACTGCGCCGACCTGGACCCCACTGTCAACCCGGGGCAGATCGAGGACTGCAACACCACCAAGGACGAAAACTGCAACGGCTCCGACAACGACGAAGACGCGCTCAATTGCCTCCCCTTCTACAACGACCAGGACGGCGACGGCTTCGGCACCAACGACTTCAAGTGCATGTGCCAGAGCATCGGTAAATACACCGCCGCAGTGCCGGGAGACTGCGATGACAACAACATCCTCATGAACCCCGGAGTCAACGAGATCTGCGACAACTTCATCGATGACGACTGCGACGGCGACCAGAACGACCCCAACTCGGAAGGCTGCACCGACTACTACTTCGACGCGGACAATGATGGCTTCGGGCTTACCGAAGACATGCTCTGCCTGTGTACCCCGTTCGGCAACTACAAGGCGATCTGGGACGGAGATTGCAACGACAATGAGTGGTCCGCCAACCCATCAGCATTCGAGATCTGCGGCGACGGGCTGGACAACAACTGCAACGGCACCCAGAACGACGAAGACGCCATTGGCTGTGAGTACTGGTATTCGGATGGCGACGCGGACGGCTACGGCAACCCCAACGACTCCAAATGTCTGTGTGCAGGCTTTGGCAAATACACCACCAAGCTGTTGGCGGACTGCAATGACATCGTGCCCACCATCAACCCTGGTGCGGCCGAGCTGTGCAATAGCGTGGACGACAACTGCAACGGCCAGGTGGATGAGGGCAAAGACGAAGACCTGTGCATCAACACCGCGGACATGCCCCACGTCGAAGCGGTGATCTGTGTCGACGGCAACTGCATCGCCTCCGGGTGCTCGGATGGATATTACGACGCCAATCAAGACGCCACCGACGGCTGCGAGTGCGAGCACGATGGCTTGGAATCCACCAACAAGGGGTGCTCATATTCCTACGATCTGGGCGTCATGCCCGACACGGGCGGCGGCACCACCCACAACATTGACGGCAACGACCCCGACGGCAGCGGAGACTGGTTCAAGTTCTTCGCCCAGGATGTGGCGCAAAACGCCACGGACAGCTACCACGTACGGGTGAAATTCCTGAAGAACCCGGGCAACACCTTCGCCTTCGACCTCTACTGGGGCGGCTGTGGCGGCGCCCAGGAGATCTGCTCCGAGGCCACCGACGCAGAGTGGTTCACCGACTTCTCGAGCCCCGCGATGATGCAGGAGTGGCCGGCAGTGCCCGGGCCCAACGCCTCGGGCGGCGGCGAAGCCGCGTGCAAGCCCGACTCAAATCACGAACTCACACCGGGCAACTATGCTGACGACACCGACGCCAGCACCAAGCGGTGCACCGACAATTCGAAGAACTTCTTCCTGAAAATCTACCGCGCCCCGGGCAAATCACCCACCTGCGATTACTACGAACTGGAAGTCACCAACGGGGTGTACTAGTCGACATGTCTCGTACGCTGGTGGTACAGATCCCGGCCTACAACGAGGCCGACAACATCGCGGCAACCATCGCAGACGTGCCGAAAGCGGTGCCCGGCTTCGACCAGGTTCACATCATCGTCATCGATGACGGCAGTGCCGATGAAACCAGTGCCATAGCAACCTCGGCCGGTGCCTTGAAGGTGCTGAAGACTCCAGGGAACCGGGGATTGGCGCTCGCGTTCCAGCGGGGACTGCAGGAGTCGCTGGCGTTAGGCGCCGACGTCATCGTCAACTTCGACGCGGACAACCAGTATCCCGGCAACCGCATCCCCGACCTCGTCAAACCCATCGTCGATGGCACTGCAGACATGGTCTTGGGCGAACGGAACTTCGACACCATTCCCCACTTCTCACCCGTCAAGAAATTCCTGCAGAAGTTCGGCTCCGGGGTGGTCTCCCGCCTCTCGCGCACCCCCTGCCGAGACGCGACCACCGGCTTCCGGGCGCTGTCCCGTGAAACCGCACAGTCACTCTACGTTGCCGGAATGTTCACCTACACCCTCGAGACCCTGTTCTGGGCCGGTGCCCGCCGCTTGTCGGTGGCAGGCGTCAGCATTGAGGCCAACCCCAAGACCCGGGAATCACGCCTCTTCGGCTCCAGCTTCGAGTACGTGCTGAAATCCATGTCCACCATCTTGAAGGCAAGCATCCGATACCGCGCCCTGGCCATCTTCTCATGGATCGCCGCGCCCCTCTTCCTGCTGGGATTCGGCGCCATCGCCCGCTTCCTGCTCTACCACTTCGTCTGGGAGCCGGACGGCACCGGCCACGTGCAGTCCCTCATTCTTGCCGCCATCCTCATCGTGGTAGGAGTTCTGCTGGTAGCAATGGGCTTCCTTGCCGACTCGGCCGGCACTAACCGGCGGCTGCTGGAGGAGATCCTTACAAGGACCCGGAGGAAGGAGTGAGGCTGGTCGTTGCCCTGGCCCTCCTTATCGCCGGGCCGGCTGCGGCCGGGGACCGGCATCAATCCACCACGCTAAGACCGGCAACGGAGTGCGACAAGCGCTGCGGTGGGATTGAAAAGCCGTGTGAGAGGATCGAGTTCCTGGGCTTTTCTCCCGATTCGACCCGCATCGGCTTCATGCACCTCACCTGCCCCGGGCCCCACTCCGAAAACGAGCCCCGGCTCACCTACCACGTGCGGGAATTGAGCAAGAAGAAACGCAAGCTGCGCCTGAAGAGAGTGGACATGGGAGACGTGCGCTTTCCCGGCTACTACGCCCGTGAAGAGTATGACATTCTTGAGTTGCCCGATTCCGGACGCGACGGACTGCATCGTTACGATGCATACCGGGGAGTCTTCGTCGATTTCCACTGGAAAACCGAAAAGAAGATCGCCTGGTATCTTACCGTGTCCAGGGAGGGCAAAGAACTCTTCAGCCACCGCGGGGAGTTTAACGAGATCTACTTTGGCGTCCACCCCTCGGTATACCTCTCCCCGGATGGCGAGAAGGTAGCCGTGGTGATGGTGCTCGATGCAATGATCAAGGTGGACGCAGGCATCGCTGCGTTCTCCTTGAATCCGTAGCGTGGAGGAAGAACGGCATGACCTATGACATCACTCCGGTAAAAGCCCCCCGGGCCACAGGCTCGATGCTGAGACTGCTGTGCCGACTGGCCGAAAACCGGGTCACAGGCCCGCTGCTGAGCCGCCCGCTGCTCACCAGCGTCGGCGTCGCGGACATGAGGCTGACTCATGCGACTGAGCCGCAGTGGACGTGGGCGCGGCTGAGAAACGAGACCAGGGCCGGTGCGGCCCCTTCCATTCCAGCCCCCAATAGTCCGGAAGCCGTTCCACCCGCAGGCTTCCCGTTCGCCACCGTGGCGGACTATGCGGCCGCGTACCGGCAGGAGCACACCACCCCGGAGGATGTAGCCGAGCGATTCCTGGTCGCCTCCCGAACCGCGGATGACGCCACGCCCGCACTTCGAGCCTTCATCGCCATCTACCGGGATGACTTGACGAAGCAGGCTGCGGAAAGCGCGGCCAGGCACCGTGACGGCAGGCCTCTGGGGCCACTGGACGGCGTGCCCGTGGCAGTCAAGGATGAACTGGATCAAACGCCATATCCTACTACGGTAGGCACGAAATTTCTGGGCAAAACCCCGGCCGTGCTGGACGCCACGGTGGTCGCGCGACTCAGAGCGGCAGGCGCGTTGCTGGTGGGAAAAACCAACATGCACGAGTTCGGCATGGGGGTTACCGGCCTCAATCCCCACCACGGCTCTGCGCGCAACCCATACAACCCGTTACACGCTACCGGCGGCTCGTCGAGCGGCTCCGCGGCCGCGGTAGGGTCCGGCCTGTGCCCCGTGGCCATCGGCGCCGACGGAGGCGGCTCGGTGAGAATTCCCTCCTCCTTCTGTGGCGTCGTGGGCCTCAAGCCCACCTTCGGCCGGGTCAGCGAGCACGGGGCCGCACCGGTGTGCTGGAGCCTGGCCCACATCGGCCCCATCGGGGCCAGCGCGGCAGATGTCGCCACGGCATACCTCGCCATCGCCGGACCCGACGCTTCCGACCAGAACTCTCTCGGCCATCCCGACGTGGCGGGACTGCAGGTGGGGAACGGCCGGCTGGACGGCGTGCGTCTGGGCGTGTTCACCCCCTGGTTCGACGACGCCGACCCACAGGTGGCAGCAGCCTGCCACAAGGTCGTTGAGAAACTCACCGCGGCTGGGGCAATAGTGACGGAAATCACCATCCCGGAACTCTCCCTCGTTCGCTCCGTACACCTGGTGACCATCGTGTCGGAAATGGCCACCGCCCACCAGGAATACTACCGGGCCCACCGCAAAGACTACGGCCTCGACGTGCGCATGAACCTGGCGCTGGCCCGCCGCCTCACGGGGAGGGATTATGTCCACGCCCAGCGACTCCGGACCCGGCTCAACGGCTACTTCTTCGACGCCCTGGCAGATGTGGACGCGATCGTAACGCCCACCACCGGATGCACCGCGCCGCCCCTCCCCGAAGACGCGCTGACCACCGGCGACTCAAACCTCACCCTGGCCACCCGCATCATGCTCTATGCCCAGGCGGGCAACCTCACGGGACTGCCGGCCATCTCCTTCCCCGCCGGCTACGACGACACAGGCCTGCCTATAGGCTTCCAGGCCATGGGCCGGCCATGGCGGGAAGACCTGCTGCTGAAGCTGGCCGCGGTGGCGGAACAGTCAGTAGCACGAAAGAAGCCCCAGGTTCATTTCGAGTTGCTATAGCCCCGGGCCCTAGCAGGGGCAGTCGTTGAACGCCACCCCGGTGGCTTTGATCCTCTCCAGCCTCCCTTCCTTGATTCGGAACAACCCGAACTCTTGCGAGAGTTCATCCGTCTTCGCCACCACAAAGAAGCTGCCGTCCCCAAACAGGTCCACGAGCATCACCGGCTCGAAGGGCCAGTACTCACTGTCCGGGCTGCCCACCGACACCAGCGGCCCTCGCTTTTCTTTGCCCACCTCGAAGAGAGCAGAGACCATCGCTTCATCCGGACCTTCTCCGCAAAAGGTGGAGCCGTATTTCACGCTGGCGTGGCAGAAGGAACGCTCAGGCCGGTCTTCCCGGGTGACAATCCCTTTCCAGTAGTAGCTGCAGCTCACTTCCCGCTGCTCCCGGGGCTTGCCCCTGTCAGCGCCTTCCTCGGCATAAGCCTTGTCCACTCGCACCCTGCTCTTCTTGAAGGCAGGCAGAGAGAGGGCCAGGTCAAAGAAGTGCTTCTCGCGCTGGGCCGGGGGAGCGGTAAAGAACGCGCCCGCTACCTGCACGCCTTTGGGGGCAGCCCACAGGAAGCCGGACTTGCGGTCCACTTTGCACCCGGTGACCGGCGCGACCAGGAACAGCCGCGCCTGACTCAGCAGCCCCTTCCTGTACTTAGCCGCGGCCCCGTCGTTGATGTCGACTTTCAACTCCTCGAATTGTTGCACCTCGCCGAAATGAGGAATCACAAACCCCACCAATGAAGGCCGCCCCAGTTTGCCGGAGCACGCCTCTCTTGCCCCTTCCATCACCTTCCATTCCGCGACGCTGGCGTATCTTTTTTTCAGCTTGCCGGCGGCCTCCACGGGCAAAGCAGCGAAAATGGCATAGCCATCATGGGCCCAGCCTGCGCGCCGGGTTTCTTGCGCCTGCTCGGCCAGACTCCGCACATCGACACCGCCGCCGTGACTGTCCAGTTGGACATACGCCTGTTCGTCCAACCCGTGTGCAAAATAGAACAGGTCTGCCGGCTTCTTCCGGGCTTGGGCCGGGGCTGCGGCAAAGAGCGCCACAAACATCAGCAACATCACCTTTCCGGGCATGACTACCTCCTCCGGAGACTGATGCTCGCATCTTTGAATATCCAGGGGAACAAAAAACATTCCCCGGCAGTTGAAAATATGTCAGCATTACAAAACGCCCGCCGGGGCGCCAACAGGAGGAGATGATGACACAGGCATTTGTGCACAGGCTGCTGGCGATGGTCATAATTGTGGGCGTTGCGGCCGGCTGCGCTGAGGAAAAGAAAAAGGATGTGGAAGCCGCAGTAGTGTCGGTGGAAAAACTGCTGGACGAACACGGCGGAAGGCTGGCCGCGCTGGAAAACGGCAACAAGACCCTGCAGTCCCAATTGACTGCGCTTGAGGGCACCATGGGCGAGCTGTCGTCCAAGATGGCCACCCTGGAAACAGCCATGTCCAAGCTCACCGCACCGCCTGATACAGGCCCCGTAACCGCGACTGAACTCTCCATCGTGGACAAAGACGGGAAAGGCAGAATCAAGCTGAGGCTTGATGACAAGGACAAACCCAGGCTCATTCTGCTGGATGAAAACGGCGGGGCCAAGGGCGAAATCGACCTGGCCGAAATTGCAGAACTTGTCCAGTTGTTCTCAACGTTCCAGAAGGACCCCATGATGAGCAAGCTCCTCGAGCCGGTGCGAAGCTCCAGTGGGCCGAGGCTCCCGAAGAAGAAGTCCGAGTATGACAAAACCATCCGCCGGGTCGGCGAGTTTGAGTACCAGGTAATTCGGAATATGATAGACGAGACGCTGGCCGACCTTGGCAAGGTAGGGAGAGCCGCCAGGATCATCCCCAACTACCGGGACGGGAAACTCCAGGGGTACAAGCTCATCGGCGTCAGACCCGGCTCCATCTACCGGGCGATGGGAATTCGGTCCGGGGATGTGGTGCTGAAGGTGAACGGCAAGGCGCTAGATTCTCCCGAGGCGTCCTTTGCGGTCTATGAATCGCTCAAAACGACCGACAAAGTCGAACTGCTGCTAAGTCGCCGCGGAAAAAACCGCACGCATACTTATCACATTGTTGAGGAGTTCACCAAAGACCCCGTGCAGGGGAAACTCATCGACCCCGCGCAAGAGTCTACCGGACCGAGGCTCCCCTCGAAGAAATCCGAATACGAGAAGGGAGTTCGCCGGGTAGATAATCGCGAATACGAGGTCCTCAAGAGAATGATTGACACAGCTCTCCAGGATCTCGGCGAAGTGGGCAGGCAAGCCAGAGTAATCCCCGCCTACCGGAAGGGGGAGTACTACGGGTTCAAGCTGATCGGCGTCCGGCCCGGCTCCCTCTACCGGGCCATGGATATTAACTCCGGAGATATCATCCTGCAGATCAACGACCATGTTATCAGCGACGCGGGCAAAGCCCTGCTGTTGTTCGAGGAGTTGAACACAAGGGACAAGGTAGTGCTCAGGTTCACGCGGCGGGGAAGGGAGCGGACCCAAACCTATCTCATCGTCGACCAGTTCACTCGGGACGCATTCGTTCCCGAGCCGGTCCCCGCGGTCCAGCCCGTCGAATTGGGCGCCGACCTCTCAAAATGGCAGTCGCCCATCGATTTCTCGCCGTTCGTCAAAATCACCGACACCAATCGCTTCGAGGTGGACACGACCGGGGCGCGCAACGCGGTAGACGGCAAATCGGGCAACGGCGAAGGGTGGCGGCTGATCCCGCACTACAAGGACGGCAAGTACCAGGGCCCCAAGGTATTTGGGGTAGGCCCCGAGGGGCTGCCCCATGCCCTCGGCTTCCGATCGGGAGATGTGGTCCGCACCGTAAACGGAACAACGCTCGACACCCCCGGCCAGGCCTTGGAACTGTTAGGGAAGTCCGACACTGGCGACGAGATTGTGGTGCAGATTGACCGGAGTCGCAAATCGCACACGTTCACCTACCTGTTGAAGTGAGGGACCCATGTCAAAACCCGTAGTCTACTTCACCCCGGCGAGGGGCACGCCGAAGAAGAACAAGTTCGCCCGCATCGGCGAGCTACTGAGCAAGCTTGGCGTGAAGGACAGATTCAGCAAAGGGGACCTGGTAGCGCTAAAGGTGCATTGGGGCGAGGGCGGCAACGCTGACTTTTTACCCTCCTTCTACGTTCGGCACGTGGCCAGGGCGATCAGCCGCACCGGCGCCAAGCCGTTCGTGACCGACACCAACACGCTGTACCGGGGCTCTCGCCACAACGCGTGCGACAACGTGCTCACCGCGGCGGCCAACGGCTTTGCGCTGCCGACCTTAGGTTGCCCGGTAGTCGTTGCCGACGGTCTGAGGGGGCACGACTACAGGGAGGTGCCGGTGGATGGACGGCACACCAAGAGCGCCAGAGTAGCGGGCGCGTTTGTGGACGCGGATGGCATGGTAGTGCTCTCCCACGTCAAGGGGCATATGGTGTTCGGATTCGGTGGTGCGCTGAAGAACCTGGGCATGGGTTGCTCCGCCGCCTCGGCCAAGCAGTACCTTCACGCCGACGTGCGGCCCCGGGCCCGGGGGGACATTTGCACCGGCTGCGGAGACTGCATCGCCCACTGCCGCTTCGACGCGATCCGGCTGGCCGAGAGGAAGGAACGGAATCCGGTGGCCGTCATGGATCAGGACAAGTGCACCGGATGCGGCGAGTGCATCGTCGTCTGTCCGGTACATGCCATCCCCATCGACTGGGGCAGCGACTACGTTGCCACTCAGGAAAAGACTGCTGAGTATGCCGCGGCGGCACTTGCAGGAAAGGGTCAAAAAGCGGTCTTCCTCAATTTCCTCACCTCCATCACCCCGGACTGCGACTGTTGCAACTGGTCCGACGCTCCCATCGTACCCGATATCGGATACTTGGCCTCAGACGACCCTGTGGCAGTGGATCGCGCATCGGTGGACCTGGTGAATTCCTTCACCGGCTTTCCCGACCGCTACCAGGTGGAAGGAAACGTGGATCGCTTCAAGGAACTGCACAACGTAGATTATCTTCCTACCCTCAATCACGCAGCCGCCCTCGGCATAGGGAGTATTGATTACGATCTCATAGAACTTGAATAGGTAGTTGCATTATCATACAGCTTCGATTATTATCCCGCGGCTTATTTGTTCCGCGCGAGTATGCGATTGACGAGAGAGGTTGACAGATGTTAGGGGCGCTGAGACGGCATTCCAAATCTTTTATCATCTACCTGTTGTTCGCCATGATTATCGTGGTGTTCGTATTCACCTTCAACACCGGCGTTGGCAAGGGCGGTGGCTGCACGCCGGCCGAAGTGCCGATTTACGCCAAAGTGGGCTCTCACGACATCACCGTGGACAACCTGAAGATGGGCCTGGGCATCCTGCCTAATTTCCTCAGGACTCCGGAAGGCCTCAGCTTCGCACTGGCTTCAGGAATAGACCTGGCGTCCATGCTTCAGAGCGACTTGACCGATCTGACCCCGGCCCAGGCCAATGGCTTCCTGCAAGTCATGGAAATGATCTACCTGGCCAGCGATGAAGCGATAGATATGGGCTTTGAGGTAAACCCCAAGGAGCTTGCCAAGGCGATGTATCCGGAGAGCTTCTACAAGGAAGAGACCGTGGAAGGAGAAGACGGTTTGGACACCACCAAGAAGGTGTTCGACCACAAGTCGTTCAACTCCTGGATCACTTACGGCCTTAACTCCTCTCCCCCCGAATACGAAGACTTCATGCGGCGGCTGCTCCTCGCGGGCAAGCTGCAGCGCTTCATGGCCGGCGTGGTCAAAGTTGAGCCGCTGGAAGCAGAGCTTTCCGCCCGGGCCCGAGGCACCAAGGTGAACCTGGAGTACGTTGAGTTCCGCCCCGAGTTGTTCGAGGCGCTGGTGGCCCCGGACGAGGCACAGTTGAAGAAGGCGGTGGCCGAGAGAGATGAAGAACTGAAAGCCTACTACGATTCCCACCCGCTGAAATTCCACTCGGACGAGGCGTTCCAGGTGGCGGTCATCTTCATCGACGCACATAAAGAAGAGCCCAAGCGTGGTGAAGAGCCGGCCCCCGAACCGGACCCCACCGCCGAGGAAATGGCCGGGGCAGAGAAGAAGGCCGCGGAGCTGCTGGACCGATTCTACGGCCGGGCGCCGCTGTTCGACCCGAACGCCCCCATTCCCATCGAGATTCCCTCCTCCGGCAGCGGCACCATCGATATGAAATCCCTGGAAGCCAACAAGGGAGAACCCACCGAGCCTTTCGACCGCTTCAAGGAACTGGCCAAGCGAGAGTCGGACCACGGCGAAACCAAGGACCGCTCCGGTCTCATCCTCGGCTGGCAGTCAGCCGCCGACCTGGGTGTCGAGCCCCTGGCACCGGAAATCGCGGTGGCGGTAAAGGACGCCAACAAGGGTGCGGTGCTCGGCCCGGTCCAGACCAAGGAAGGCTTCTGGCTGCTGTATATCCACGACAAGCGTGACAAGAAGGACATCTCGCTCGAAGAAGCCAAGCCGGAAATCGCGGCCGAACTGCTGCGGGACGAAGAGGCTCCGAAGTTCGCCAAGGCAAAGGCCGAGGAATTCCTCAAGGGCCTGGACGACAAGAAGGCAGCCGACCTCGAAGCTGCGCTCGAAGAGTTCAAGAAGAACCTCGGAGAGAACGACGAACTCAACCTGCTCTCCGTATCCAAAACCGGAAAGTTCTCCCTGACTACTCCGGGCTACAGCCTCCCCGGAATCGGCAAATTCGAAGAGCTGTTCAAATATTCGTTCACCATGAAGCTGGACAAACCCGTGTCCAAGAAGGTGTTCGTCAACCCCGACACCGATCGAATCTACGTGGTCAAACTGGCCGAGAAAATCGCAGCTCCGGCGGAGATCCCCGCCGATGAATTGAACGACGAAAAAGAGAGCCTTGAGTTCTACCGGGACCTCCCCTACTTCCAATCCTGGTTGAAGGCGCTGCGCACCGCAGCCATCGAGCGAGGCGAAATCAGCCGCACCGAAGATTTCAACGCTTTCATCATCATGCTTACTGAACAGCAGGAAGCCGCGGAGCAGCGTAAGGCGAAAGAAGCTGCGCAGGAAGGGTAGAGAACTTCAGTTTTCAATGTTCAATTAGGGACTATTCAGGCGGCGGAATCACTTCCTTTCTTTCGCGCCGGGGCGGCGCTTTCTGAAGCTCCAATTCGGATAGAATCAGTGAGGGCGTAATGGTGGAGACAGGGATAAATCCCGATTCGGCGCCACAGTAGCCGTTGAACACAGCCTGGTCGTCGCCAACTACTGCGATCTTCATGAGGCTGGCCAGGGGGGTGCCTACCAGTTCAACACCTCTCACCAGCGTCTCCTCGCCCGTTTTGGCATCTACCCGGTAGACCAGCCTCGCCACTCCCTTGAACGCTTGAAAACCCCAGCTTGACGTGTTGGTCGCACCCGATGAAGCCCGGCGCAGAATGATGGCGTAGGGCTTGCCCTGCTTGCGGGCCATTTCCAAGAGCCGCTGCTTCAACTCACCTGCCGGCACGCGCTCCCGGCTATCCAGCACAAGAGTGCCCATGCGGGCCACCGGCCGCTGTGAGGTGCTCGCCCGGGCGTGCCCGTTGGATTTACGGAATTTTTCCACCGGCCGGCGGGTCAGAAGAAAGCCTGCCAGTTTGCCCGCTTCCACCAGTGTGGCTTTCCCGGCCAGCACACCTTCATCGTCGTAGAGGTAGTACCCGTTGAGGCCGGTGCCATCCAACTCTCTCACCGTCGGATCATCGTAGACGTCGATGTGGTCGGGGAGGATCTTGTCCCCGACCTTGCCGCTGAAGGTGCCGCCTTCATTCCTGCCACTCTGCCGGTGCCCTTCCAGCCGGTGGCCTAGCGCCTCGTGAAGAAAAACACCCGAAGTATCTCCCTCGAGAAGTGCGGGGCCGCTATAAGGCTGCATCCCCTTGGCCATGCGAAGCGCGGACAACTCATCGGCGAGCTGCGTGACCCGCTTGTTCAACTCCTTGTATCCGGGTAATTCCTTTTCGCTCCTCGCATACAGTACGAAGGCGTGTGGCACCACGGTGCCGTCATCGGCCCGGGCGAAGAGTTGCACTGAATAGGAGTAATACATGGTCGAAGTATAAACGGTGGAGCCTTCGCTGCTCACGAAATAGCGGTCTTGCTTCGTGACATCGAAACTGACCGACGAGTCGACGACAAACGTATGCTTGGCAAGGCCATCGGACAGCTTGAGTACGACCTTTTCGTAGGCTTCAAAGTCTTCAATGAACTTTGCCGTCTTGTCGACGTGGGAGTTAACCGGGGCCGGAGTGAAGCAGCCGGAGAAATCGGGGTCGGCCCGCTTGTACACCTGCTCCGCCTTCACTTTGAGGTAGCTGGAAACCGCCTTCTTGTACTCCTGGTCGGTGATCTTCCACAGCGTCTTGCGCAGGGCCAGATCATCAAAATCCAGGGGGGCCTTGGCCGCCAGCGGATTGTAGGGGAACAACATGTCGAACCCGGGGAACGGGTCCAGGGTGTTGTCCAGTTGCGGAGAGCCGACTCTAAGGTCCGTAAACACGATGCGATCGCGGTCATCCCGCTCCAACACGCTGGCACCAAACCGAGCGGACACGCCGCGGGTGTGCGCGTCCCGCATAAGGTAGGAGATATAGTAAGGGCTGGGGTAGTCGGGAAGAGAGAGCTTGGCCATGTTGCGATCCAGCTCCTGCTTCATCGACTCGAGCACCTTTGACGGCTCATCAGCACGAACCGGAGCTGCCCACGTCACCAATATCGCCAGAGTGAGAAACGTCACCTTTCTCATTACGCCTCCTATCTTCGTAGTCCGGCCCCGGGGAGACCCCCCCCGCGGGGTATTAAAAAACCCCAAAAAGCACCCACGGGGGGCCGGGTGGG
>CAZVFX010000045.1:0-12969 GCA_964626565.1 uncultured Myxococcales bacterium | reverse complement strand
AAAACGCCCCCCTTCCATCATCCCCACGGTTTTTCGGGCGGGGGGCGGCGCCCCCCCCCCCCCCGGCTTTATGAATACAACACATAGATGCCCACGATTGTGCCGGTGTTCCACAGCGCATGTGTAAGCATCGACGCCCACAAGCTCTGGGAATAATGATACACCGCGGCCAAAATCACGCCCAGGCCCAGCAAGGGAAGAAACTGATCAATGGACTGATGGGCGGCTGCAAAAACCAACCCGCTTAACGCCATGGCGTGGGCCGCACCGAACATCCCCCGGAATTGCTGAAACAAGAATCCCCGGAAGAAGAACTCCTCGAACAGTGGTGCAAAAACCACTACGTTGGCCACCACGATCCAGCGATCGATGGAAGAGGGGGACCCCAGCAACACCGGAATGGCCGGATTAGGGCCTTCCCCCGGGCCGAAGAACATGGCGCCCACGTAGTAGAGCATCACCACCACGGGCACTGCGATCACATAGCCGCCCAGGCCCATCAGCATCGGGCGTGTACCCATAGAATGCAGGTCCATGTCAACCGCTTTCACCAGCGAGTCTCCCCGCATCTCCCCCCGGTACTTCACCAGGAGCACGCCCACAGCCGCGGTGACCAGGTAGGTCACCAGCATCAAGGCTGCGCGGGGCATCGAATCCGCCCCGAACTCATAGAACACCGCACCCACCACGTTGACGAACATGAACCAGACCAGAAACAAGACGTAGGTGTGGGTCGGCAGCGCACCGAACCGGTTGACGCCATAGGTCCAGACCGGCGCGAAGCGTTTCCTGATGAGCCGGGGAAGAAGGCCCAGCAACACCGTTCCACCCACGAGCATGGCCAGCATGAAGAAACCGAACAATCCAAGTCTCATTGCAAACGGCTGCAACTCCTCGCTGAGCATGGAGGCCAGCTCTTCCCGCTCCAGCCCTTGGCCACCAACGTCAAATCCGGCCATCAGCGGCCGGGCGAGCCACCCGGGAAACCCCCAGTCCTCCACATCCCCGGCCAACACCCCCTCCTCTTGAGGAGAGTCCAAGAACAGATAGTGGAACGGGTCCGCCTCAGTGAATTCAACTCCTGCCCGCCGGGCAAGTTCGAGTCCGTCTTCTTCTCTTCCCAGCGCCTTGCACGCGACGGCAAGCCGTTTGACCAGTTGGGCCCGGTCCGCAGGTTCCATCTCGGCAGTTGCGCTGAGCCATGATTCCGGGGTAAACAGCCTCCCTTCTGCCGTCTGTTCCTCACCGGCGAGCCCGTGCGCGTCCATGAGCGCGTCCAACTTCAATTCAAGCTCGGCAGCCTTGAACAGAAAGGGCGCCTGGCCCCCCACTCCGCCCGTTGCGGTCACCGCCATCAGTACAGGAATAGCCAGACTGGTAGCCACAAAAAGCACGGCGGCAGTGGTCTTCTCTCTATCCACCATGGACGCTCGAACGGTTATGAGATCTCGACGCCCTTCCGGTTGGCAAAAGCCAGGCCCACGGTCAAGTAGAGGACCACCAGAAAGAGCAGGTACTCGGGATACAAGTGCGTCAGCACCAGGACGGGCGCGACCACCAGGTTGATGAGCTGAAAGACAGAGACAACCCGGGAGCGGCGCCGGCCCATTTTGGGCAGGTAGTAGCGGGAAACCATGGCCAGACCCAACAGCAGCAGCAGGGGCGGCAGGGCCCAGGCAAAACGGTCCAACAATTCGTACTTGTGGAGCACCAGAAACAGAGTACCGCACGCGGCCCCTGCCATGGTCGTCGGAATCCCCTCGAAAAACCGGGTCAGGCCGCCGCCATCCTGCTCAACACAGTTGAATCTGGCCAGCCGAGCCGCACCGGAGATGACGTAAACCGTCGCCGAGCCGTAGGCCAGCAGCGCGTTGGGCATGCCGGCAAAAACCGCGTTTTCATCGGTAAGCACCGCGACAAACAGCACTGAGGGCGCAACAATGAAGGTGACGAAATCCGATAGCGAGTCGAGCTGCATCCCCAGTTCGCTGCCCGCATTCAGCAGGCGCGCCGCAGTTCCGTCCAATTTATCCAGCAGAACGCAGAGCAGGACCAGCCAGGCCGCCAAGTCGAACCGACCCTTCAACGAAAGGAAAATGGCAGCCAGGCCACAGGTCAACCCGATGCAAGTCACGACGTTGGGAACAATTTGAACCAGGGTGGCTGATTTACGGGTCACGAAACCGTGCGGTCCTAAAGGGGGTCCTAAAGGGTGAAAAACGTTTCCTGAGAAGCGTACTTCTCGAGAACCTCGAGAACCGACGTGTAGTCCACGCCTTCCCCTGCTTCCCGGACGTCGTTCAGGTTCTGGAAGAAGGATGCGAACAGGACCCCGAAGTTCTCCACCCCGCCCTTCCGGTCGGCGTTTATGTGCTCAAGCAGCGGCTTGAGGTAAGGCCTTAGATCCAACTCGAACAGATGCTCTATTTTGGCCGTAAGTCCTTTGCCTTCCCCTTCGGTCTTGATCTTGACCTTGCGGAACGGCTTGACCTCCTGCTGCTCCCGTTTCTCGAACGTGTCGATGAGCCGCTTTTCGAACTCAGGCTCCCCCTTCTTGGCATCACAGATGGGGATCTCCAGTTCCATGGAAATCGGCTCGCATAACTCCTTGGTGCTCAGCTCGCGGTCAACTTCCGGTGTCCCCGCCACCTCAACCGAGGTGGCTCCGATCACCTTGTCCTTTTCCTTCTCACCCTTGTTGGCGAGCAGCAACAGCTTCGGTTTCAGATTGCCGGGAGGAGGGGTAGGGAGCTGATAGGTCTCCAGCAATTCGATACTGATGTAGAGGGCTTCCACCTTTCCCCGCATCATGTTGGCCTTGGTTGTAAACTCCAGCAGCTTGGCGCCCAACTCCGTGCTGTACAACTGCCCCTGCAGGATGGCCCCCAGGTTGTATCCTTCCACGTTGGTGAGGAAGTCCTTGCACATGATTTTCAGCGGAGCCAACTCCTCCTTCCTGAACGCCTCGAGGTCGAAATCCTTGGGCAGTTCCCCTTTGCCGAAAATCTGGAGCAACGCGTTGAACTTGCCGTACCGCTCTTCGAGGTAGACGTCCAATCCGTCGCTGAAAGTGCCCGTGGCGTCCTGCCGGGACGAAAGCTGGCGCCCCGCCTTGTCGGTCAATCCCTTGGAGAAGAAATCCTTGATCCCAACGGCCTGGGTAACCGCCTCATTGTGCAAGACCCTAAGGCCCATGCTGTTGCCGAACTGGAACCCCAGCCACAGCAACAGAGCACTCACCACTATCGCCACCACAAGCAACACAATCTTGCGTCCCAGCGGCTTGGCCGCCTTCTGCATTTCGGCATCGATTGCGGCGAGTTCGGCCTGGGAAAGACTCGGCTCGGCCGTAGGCTTCTCACCAAAAGAGAACTTGAAATCTTCCGCGGCGCTCTTCTTCTTCTTCTCTACTGCTCCTTTGGCTGCCGGCTTCTTGAGTCCCAGTTTCGCTTTCAGTTCGTCGAGATCTTTGCCGCCTTTCCCTGCGCCGGGCTTACCTGTGCCCCTGCGGTTCTTGGTGTCGTCGGTCACGGCTGTTCCTCCTCGCGTGTACTCTAAACGTCAAACAAGAGTATCACTTGCAGCAAAGGTGTCAAGTTCGGATTATTACCTTGCAGGTCTATTGAACCATGTACTCTTCAAACTCGGTCTTGGTGGCATGAATTGATACGCCGTAGCCGGAATCGGCCATATCGGCTCGGATGCGCTCCAACAGTACCTTCGTTGCCTCGCCGGGCCGGCCTTCGCCTACCGCGATCCCTTCCACCGCGACCACCGGCATGAGCCCACACCCCGTACCGGTGAGGAAACACTCTTTGCCCGGACCGACAAAGTCGTGGGGCAAGAGGTCGTGAACCTCATGGACGGTGTATCCCTGCTTCCCGGCTTCTTCGATAATCAGGTTGCGGGTGATCCCTACCAGACAGTAGTCGGGCACCGGGGTGTATACGTGCACCTTCGAGGGGTCATCTCTCCAGCCCTCATCTTTCAACACAAGGAAGATGTTGTCCGCGGTGGCTTCGGCTACGAACCCCTTGCTGGTGAGCATCATGGTTTCCAGCGTACCCTGGTCCCGGGTCTCAAGCAGCCCGCTGATGTTGTTCAAGTAGTTGTTGCTCTTGACGTTGGGATCGATGATATCGGCTCCCGCCCGCCTGGTGGCCCGGGCAACGGACAATTCGATGCCCCGGTCATATGCCTCAGACGGGTAAAGCTGGATGGTCGACGCGATGCAATAGATGGTGGGGGCCAGGCACTTCGCCGGGTTGATGCCCAGGTTCCCGAAGCCCCGTGTCAGCACCGGCCTGAGATACCCTTTCTCCCCCTGGTCGAACCCTACCGCCTGGACTGTCTTCAGGATCCACCACCCCAGCTCGGCAATGGGATAGGGCATGGGGATGTTCAGCTTCTCGGCCGATCGCCACCAGCGCTCCAGGTGCTCCCTGAAAAGGAAGATCTGGTCGTTGATAACCAGCACCCCCTCAAAGCAGGCATCACCATATAGTCCGCCGTGGTCCAAAGTGGACAAAGTCGCTTCGTTGAGGTTCAGGATCGCATGCCGACGCTCCACCGGCTCGTCCGTGCCGGCCACCTCGTACCGCCCTTCCCGGTTGAGACTTTCCGGGGTGAGATAATCCACCCAGGGCATGCTCAGGAAGACTTTCGACTTCTTAGCCAGGGCCGTCAGCTCCTTCACTACCGCTTCAACCATTTTTTACCCCTCCCAAACAAAGCAGTTCAAGGTAAAGCCACGGGGATGATACCTGCGCACCCCTACGGGGTCAACCCCCCTATTTTTGAACCCCGAAAGCGAGCGCGGGGCCTGCGCACAGAACCGATCGGCCGCCACCTCGTACACCTGATTCCATGGCCGCAAGAACCGGAGGACAGCCATGAATGCCCCCCCCCGCGGAGCCAAAGTCAACCTCACCGTATGCTACTGGGAAAAAAGCGATAACAGTCGCGCTCTCAGAGCCTCACAAACCGTCCCGGTAGAATGCGGCGCGCCGGTAATCTGGGCCTTCGGCCGCTTCATAAGCTTCTTCAAGGAGATGGCCAAAACAGCCATCGACCCTTCCCCCGACTTCACTTTCCGCATGTTCGGGAAAGAAGTGTTCTGGTGGACCCCGGTTGACGAACCTGCGGTTTTGCATGTTTACTGCCAAAGGCAGGTGCCGTAAAACCAGCAAACACATTCACTTTCCTTTCGGAACAGTCTAGAATGCTCCCATGAAATGGGATACGAAATGCGCGGCTGTGGCCGCAATAATCTTGTTGGCTGCTTGGAGTTGCTCGCCCGGGTCGGGCACGGGGAGCGGCGGCGAAGACCAGGGTCGCCGGGGCGACCTGGCAGGGGCTGATGCGTTGCTGGAGGTAAGTGCGCCTGATACGGCGGCAGACCTGACCGATGTCGGGACGGACCAGGCCGTTGACCAGGTCCAACCCTTCGACGTCGAACCTGAGCTGGTTGATGCCCAGGAAGACACAGGCGATGGAGGCGGCGAAATCGCCCCGGACAGCGCAGACGCTGCCGGCGAGATCGACGCCGAGCCTGAAATCGTACTCGTACTGCCGCAACCGGTGGCGAAAGACCCCTACGGCGGCCTCGCCGATGTTCCTTGCGCTGAACCCACCGGCTTCTTCACCACTGGGGAATGCGACGGCAGGATGTTCCTGCTCACGCCGGAAGGAAACCCGTTCTTCTCCTTCGGCATGTCCGCTTTCCGGTTCGGCGGTCCGGTGGGGGAAGGCGTAGGGTATAGCCCGGCCAAACTCACCGAGGCGGCTGCGTTTGCAGCCCTCGGGTACCCCGGGGAGAACAAGCAGAACTGGTGGATCGAGCAGAAGGTGGCCACCGCAGTGGAATTCGGTTTCAACACCATCGCAGGCTGGGGAAACTCAGCGTCAAAGCTATCCATCGGCAAAGTCCCCGGGACCTACTCCTTCGGCTTCGCATCAGGCGTGGGCAGTGCGTCGTACGTGTCCAATCCCATTCCTGCAGTGAACAGCGCGGGGTTTCCCGATGTGTTTCACGCCGACTTTTCCGCGATGTGCCTGGAATACGCACAGAACCGGATTACGCCGGAAATGGCCGCCGACCCCTGGAACATCGGCTATTTCGCGGACAACGAACTCCACTGGTGGGGCCAGGGATTCTGGCTGGAGTCGGCGGTTTACACCCTCACCGACGATTTCTTCACCCTCCCGGCGACCTCGGCCGGCAAGATCTCCCTGGTCCAGTACCTTGGACAGGCCTGGGCGGAAGATGTGGATGGATTCAACGACGAGTACGACACCGCCATCACTTCCTTCGACGACTTGCTGGAAATGACCGAACTGCCCTACGAAGCGGGCAATCAGGCCCACTACGAAGACCGCATGGGATTCGTGGCCCTGGTAGCCGAAGAGTATTTCGCCAACGTCAACGACGCACTGAAAGCGGTTGACCCCGCTCACCTGAACCTGTGCGTCCGGGTCGCTTCCATAGCGCCCGACGTAGTGGTCACCGCCATGGCCAAATACTGCGACGTCATCACCTTCAACGACTACTTTATCAAGGACGACCAGCTTTCGATCATCGCGCTCGGCGCACCGGCGGAAGAGCGTTGGGAGAAATGGGTCTCACTCGCCTTCGAATCGGGGGGTGCAAAACCGTTTCTGGTGACCGAGTGGGGAGTGCGGGGTGAAGATTCCGGCCTGCCCAATTCCACAGGTGCGGGGTGGGTCGTGGGCACTCAACAGGAGCGCCTCGAATCCTACCAATACGTCATGGACTGGCTGCTGACGAGAGAACACGAGGGCCTGGGATATGTCACCGGCGTCCACTGGTTCATGCACCAAGACCAGCCGCCCACGGGGCGTTGGGACGGTGAAAACTCCAACTACGGCATCGTCACCGTCCGAAACGAACGCTACCGGTGGCTGCTGGAAGGGATGGCCGCTCTCCATTCCGGGACCGAGGTCTACCTCGCTCACGACGAGAAGCCCTCGGTTCTGCCGCCTCCGGAAGAGGTTACAGTCGATCTCATCGACTCGGAATCGTACCAGGTCTCCTGGACCCCGGTGCCCGGCGCACAGGAGTACCGCGTTTCCATGCTTTCCCACCCTGCGGGCCTGGAAAACAGAGTGATTCTGTCTACTGAAACATCGGGAAAGAATGCTCTGGTGTACGAAGACTTCGGACTGGGCCACCTGTGGGTCGCGGTGGAAGCGCTTCACGCCGAGGCGCTCCACGCCGGGTTCTCCGTGGTCGGCCCTCTCCCCATTGAGCCCTGGCCCGGCTTCCAAAAAGGGTGCCCGAGCCAGTCGGTTGTCCTGAACTGCGAATCCCTTTGCGGGACGGCCTTCGACAACCTGGTGGAGTTTCCCAACGAAAAGGCGGGGCTGAGTTTCGCGTCGCTGGACGAGAGCTTCGCCACTGGTGGCGACTATTCGCTCAAAATGGAGTTCATACCTTCCAGCCTTGGCCTCACTTCCTACGACCTTCCCGGTTCGCCGGATATCGAGGTAACTGTCAGTCTGCCCGAACCCGTCTTGCTGGGCGCGGGTGAAAAACTCGTTTTTGACGTGCTTCCCGGATTTGCCGTCGGCGTTGATCAGGCAGAGCTTCCCGCTTCCCATTTCATCCGCCTGAAAGCGTGCGGTGAAGACGGCGAGTGCCCCCTCGAATGGCCGCTCAGCGAACTCGACACTGAGCCCGGCGTGGCCACCACCGCGAGCCTCGAAGCAACGGAAGAGCTCGAAATTCACAGCCTGGTTTTTTTCACCAACCTGTACGAAGACAATCTCCCCATGGAGCAGCCACTTTCGATCAGCGTGGATTCCCTCGGCACAGAGTAGCAACACCGGCAGGCGACAGTTTCGCCGGGAGCAATCCTACAAGAACGGGAAAGCGCCCAGGTCGGGCGGAGAGTCGTCGGGATCGGGAGTTGCCGGGTCGCCGGCGTCGATGCAGGGTGAGTCGATCTGAAGGTGGTAATCGCCGTCGCCGACATAGAGTGGGTCCGCGGAAATATCGGTGTCGCCGGGAAGGCAGTTCACGTAGTCTTTCGGGTTGCCGTTATTGTCCTGGTTGTTCCAGAAATCGTTGTAGGCAAACTCGGGCTGTTGGTCGTTGCAGTAGATCCCGGTGTATATGTCGGCAATGATGTTGTGGCGAATTGCCAGAGTACCGCCGGCGCCGGCGTAAATACCCTGCCCCCAATCGGCCAATCCGATGGTGTTGAACTCAAAGAGCTGGTCCGCGCCGCCCATGCGCACCGCGGTGCCGAACGGCTCCTTGAAGGTGAACAGGCAATACCGCACGGTGGAGGTCGTATCCTGCATGCTGACCAGGTAGCCGAAGTCGGGCACCCCTGTAATGTTCAGGTGCTCGATAACCGAATCATCGGCGGCAAGGATGGCCGCCGGCTCACACCACTCACCGTCGATGGTCGTCTTGTCCGCACCCGCTCCCCTGAGGGTAATTCCAGGCTTCAGGACGACCTTCTCCTGGTAAAGGCCTTCCTCCACGAACACCGTGTCGCCGTTGACGGCTGCGTCCACCGCAGCCTGGATCGTATCGTAGTTTCCGGGAACGTTTAGGGATTTCGGCTCATTCACCGTCACCACGACCACATCCTCGGCTCCGTCCATCCCAGCATAGGTCATGGCCAGTTGGAATTCGAATTCGCCGGTTTGGGTCGCGGTGTACGCGCTGGACAGTGCACCGGCCTCGGAGTTGGGAGCAAACACGATCACTTCCGGATTGCCCGCTTTGCCGGTCCAGGTGTAGACGGGGTCCACGCCGTTGGGATGCTCGGACAGACCGGTCGCCGCCGCCTCTTTGAGGAGTGGGGCGGCGTGGTCAAAGCCGGCAAACACCGACGGCCCGATAAGGGCCTGTTCCCCGCCGGCGTGACCGAGGTCGGCGGGAGAGCCGTCAGCGTCCAGGATGCCCGGCTTGCCGCCGTCGATGGCGGGCGAGCCGGGGCGGACGTGGTAGTCGCCCCCGCCCACGAATAGCGGATCCGCGACCTGCTCGCCTTCGCCCGGGTCGACCGCGCCGTTGTAGTCCTTGCCGTTATTGTGAAGCAGGTTGTAGGAGTTGTGGACTTCGAACCAGCCGCACGACTTGTCGGTGCCTTCATGGATTGCGGTGCCGCAATCTGCAATGATGTTGTTGTACACGATGGGGCTGCAGTGGGCGGCACTGGCCTGGATCGCGCTGGATTCGACCCCCACGATGGTGTTGTTGTACACTTGGGCGCTGACGCCGGCGCCGCCGCCGCAGTTACTGGCCCCGTCCTGGTAGGTGAACGTCAGGCCGCTGCTGCCGCAGCCGGCGATGATGTTGTTGTAGATCTTGGGCGACGCAAACCATGAACTGACACAGTTGCCGCCACAGTTGACGATACGGTTATTCCGCAAGGTAATGGAATTGCCGGGGGTCCCCACCCATTTGGAGAGCGTGCTCAATTGCACGCAGGCGCTGGAGCCCCAGGAATTGTTGGTGATGGTGAACCCTTCGACAACGGTGGAAGGCAGCGCCTGACCGCCATCCAGGGCGTTGTCGCTGCCGCCGTGGATGGTGACCCGGTTCCGGTCCACCCCCTGCAGGGTGATGTCGGCCTTGAGCACCACCTTCTCCCGATACACTCCCTCGTCCACGTGTATGACAAACCCGGGGCCTGCTTCGTCCACTCCCTTCTGAACAGTAAGAAACGGTTCGTCGATTGTGCCGATCCAGTCGTCGCTACCCCACGTGGCCACAAAGAGACATTCAGTGCACTCCTCCTTGCAGGTCTTCGAACAGCCGTCCCCACTTTGGGCGTTGCCATCGTCGCATTCCTCGTTCCCTTCGATGTCGCCGTCACCGCACACGTAGTCCACGATGTCGTACCTCAGCGGAGCTGAAGTGCCTGACTGGTCGGCTATGACGCCGTTATCGTACAGGTAGGGAGCAATGCCGCCCGTCACGTCCTCGACCCGGAAATCGACCCATAGAGCGGTGCCCGGCTGAAGCAGAGCCGGGGGCATCCCGAACGAGTATTCATCGTTGTTCCCCTTGTCCTCATTGAAAACCATGGACGCCTCAACATAGTCGGGTTGCGCGTCGGGCCGGTAGAGGATAGTGACCTCAATGCCCCCTCCCTGGCCGGCTGCCTCGGTTACTCCCTGCTTGAACAGTTGCAAATAGACGGTGAGCCCCTCGGCTTGGGGCACGATGGTTTCGTGAAGCGGCCAGGCGTCACCGGTCCAGTCAACTTCACAGGCATCGGGCTGGCCGTCACCGTCGTCGTCGCCACTGTCGTCGAAGCCGGGGCAGAGGTCGCACGCGTCGCCGACCCCGTCCTGATCCGAATCGGCCTGGTCCGGATCCTGTGTATCGATGCACAGGTCGCAAGCGTCGCCAACTCCGTCGAATTCCGCATCCAATTGATCCGGATTGGGAACCAGAGGACAGTTGTCGTTGCACATCTGCGCCGCGGGCCCGACGCAGGGAAGGTCGTATCCCTCATCTGCGATTTCATCCTGGTCCTGGTCCGGAAGGCCAGTGCACTGCCCTTCCTGGCACGAGTCGCCGGTTGTAGTGGGCGAACCATCGTCACATACCTTTTCCACCGGCTCGAACACGCACCCCTCCAAGGCCTCGCATGAATCTTCGGTGCACTCATTGGCATCGTCGCACTCGAGGGGTTCCCCGCCAACGCAGAGTCCCTGCACACAAGCATCCACGGTGGTGCAGGCACTGCCATCATCGCAGGCCCCGTCTTTGGTGGAGAAAATGCAGCCGACGTCCGGGTCGCACCAGTCCGCGGTACACATGTTCGCATCGTCACATTCAGCCAGGCCGCTCCCCTTGCACACCCCCTCCGAGCACTGGTCGGTCAAGGTGCACGGATTGGTGTCGTCACACGGTTCAGCGTTGGGAATGAACTGGCAACCTGCGCCGGGATTGCACTGGTCGTCGGTACACACGTTGTTGTCCTGGCACACAAGCCCCGCCGCACCCACACATTCCCCCAATTGACAATAATCGCCGAGGGTGCAGATGTCGTTGTCGTTGCATGGTGCCGAGTTCATGGTGTGGAGGCAGCCGGCATCTGGAAGACAGGAATCGGTAGTGCATACATTTTCATCGTCACAGTCAAGAACGCCGGCGCCCAGGCACTCCCCTTCCTGGCACACATCCCCGGTGGTACAAAAACTGCCGTCATCGCAAGGCAGAGTGTTGGTGTAAAAAACGCAGCCGGCCGCGGGGTCGCAGGAATCCGTAGTGCACGGATTGCCGTCATCGCAGGGTATGGCATTAGCGTCGAACAGACACCCGATTGCAGGGTCGCACGAATCGGTGGTGCACAGATCGCCATCGTCGCATAGCAGGCCGTCACCAGGCACGCAGGCTCCGCCGGCGCAAGTATCGCCGCTGGTACAGAGACTGCCGTCATCGCAGGGTATTGTGTTGGCGTTGAAAACGCAGCCCGTGTCCGGGGCGCAGGAGTCGTCGGTGCACGGGTTGAGGTCATTGCAGTCAAGGGGGGCACCGCTCCCGCATTGCCCGTCCGCACAGACATCGTCCTTGGTGCACAGGTCGCCATCGAAGCACAGGGCCTCGTTGGGCTCGTTGACACAGCCAACGCCCGGGTCGCACGAATCGTCGGTGCAAGGATTGTCGTCCGCACAGTTCTTCTGGGCTGTGCCGGCGCACACTCCTTCAGTACACATATCCGCCAGGGTGCACGGATCTCCGTCCGCGCATGCGAACCCCTCATTGGCGGGCACAAAGGAACACTCACCGTCCGCCGGGCCGCACACTTGCACCAGGCAAGCCGCGTCGGGACCCTCAGGCGGCGGGCAGGTAATCACGCTATCCGGGTTCACCTCGCAATTGAAGGGGACCGCATCAATGTTGCACACCAGCGTGCCGTTGCAAAGGTCTCCATCTTCGAATGTCAGACAATCTTCGTCCGTTTCGCACTCACAAGACAGCGGGGTGCCGGCGCATTCTCCGCCCTCACACAGGTCTCCGGCGGTGCACGGGTCACCATCGTCGCACGGCAGAAACACCGGCTCGAACGTGCACTCCCCGGTTTCACCGCACTCATCGGCGGTGCACACGTTACCGTCGTCGCATGCGATTGGTACGCCGGCGCATTCGCCGCCCTGGCAGTGATCTTCTTTAGTGCAGGCGTCACCATCGTCGCATTCACCTTCGGCCTCTTCGTATTGGCATCCGGCCTCCGGGTCGCAGGCGCCCTGAGTACACGGGTTGCCGTCGTCGCAGGTTTCCTCGTCCACTTCCCCGTCGCAGTCGTCATCAAGCCCGTTGCACTCTTCCAGTGGGGGTTCTGCAGGCACACACCCAGCGTCCAGTTCCCAGCCAACGTCGGCGGCGAGGTCCAAGACTACGTCCAGAGCAACATCCGAAGTCATATCCAAGGTCACATCCAAAATCACATCCGGAGCAACATCCTGAACTTCCTCCAAGGCCAGACCTTCACCAATGGAGTCCTTGGTGTGGAAGCCCACCTCGGGCAGCGACACTTCATGGGATATGGTATCCGTGCTGTCCGGCGCCCCCAGTTCAAGGGCGTCTCCGCCCCCTCCCGGGCCGGTGCAGGAAAAGGACAACAACGCGATGAGGCTCAGGCAACACGACAGGCGACCTAACATGTGGCACCTCCTTGCGGGTGAAAGGGCCGGGGTAACGATGTTACATCAACGTAATGCAAACGCGCAACATCACATCCTCCCCGGTCCTTCTTGACTTTGGCACTTCAGGTGCGCAACCATGACCGGGAGGCAGCCACGGAGGAGACCCGGATGAACCCCAATGAGAAGACACGGCACAGCCACAGATTACGAGCAATTGCCTCGAAAACGTTGGGGGCAGCGCCGGCGCAGCCCCAGCTGGCCGCGCTGGTCCTGGCCGCGTCATGCAGCAGTTCCTCTTCGTCCCCACCAGACACCCCCCAAGTGTCCTCGGAC
>CAZVFX010000044.1:0-52578 GCA_964626565.1 uncultured Myxococcales bacterium | reverse complement strand
GGAGGCGCGGGCCGGTTGCCCGGCCGCGACGAACGAAGTCAGGAGAACAAACACAAAAGTGAGACACAACCCCGCCAAAGGGGGTCGCCCCGGTTGCGACTGCAGGCTGAAAATGCCGTTCTTTCGGCTCATCTTTCAATCCTTGGCGGACCGCCCGGACCACCACCTACATTATGCAGACCGAGCGCCGCAAATGTAAGAGGGGCGCGGGTTTCCGCGTTTTTCACCCCTCCCAAAAACAGGGGACGGGGGGCGGATAATGGAGGGGCGGGGAGCGGTCTGCGGCCGGGCTTGCCAACACTCCGGACGCCCTGTAGAATCAGCCGCAAGGGAGGGCCCGCTTGGACAAGCAGAACAGTTCCGGATACATCAAACTCGGCAAATGGTTGGCCAGCGGGGCCGCGGCCGGCCTGGCGATCTGGGCTGTGGTTTACGTGGCCCGGGCCGACCTGTCCGTCCTGAGCGATTTCGACCTCAGGTGGAGCTACTTCTTTGCAGTAATCCCGCTCTATTTCGGAGTTGTCCTGGCCAGGGGCGCTCGCATCAAAATGATGACCGGGAGTTCCCAGCCGTTGGGACTGTTTTCCAGCATCGGGGCGATACACACGTTCATCACCAAGATCCTGCCCTTCCGTACGGGAGAGATGTTCCTACCCATCATGCTCAAGCGCTACCGTGTCATGGGGTTGCTGAAAGGGTCGGGCGTACTGGTAGCCATCCGCCTCATTGATTTCCTGATCATGTTCCTCGCACTCTTCATCTCCAGCTTCTTCGCCCGGAATGACTATTTTTACACCTATTGGGCGTATCTCTCTGCCGCGCTTCTGGTCTGCATTTTTGCACTGCTGGGTATTTTGGTACTGGTGGTGAGAGGCAGGCGGTCTTGGGTCGCGTCCAAACTCCCGTTGCGTCTTCGGACCTCTCTGGGGATCGACGAGAGTGAGGGCGAGGGTGCGGCCAAAGGCCTGCGCATGGGGCCGGTGCTGTGGGGCGGGTTTTTCTCTTCTTTGGCAGCCTGGCTGTTCGTGTTTGCCAGCTTCTTCTT
This sequence comes from uncultured Myxococcales bacterium, assembly GCA_964626565.1. GTDB lineage: Bacteria > Myxococcota_A > UBA9042 > CAIXZC01 > CAIXZC01 > CAZVFX01. The sequence goes on along the minus strand of CAZVFX010000044.1, from coordinate 51,533 downwards.
TCTGCTGCCATGGGCCGGGGTGGAGGACCTCACCTTTCCCCAGGTGATCCTGGGCAGCGCAGGCGCGGTTGTGGCCGGCTTTCTGCCTATCAATACGCTGCTCTCTCTGGGCACCATTGAGGCGGGTTGGGCGGCCAGCCTCTACCTGGTTGGAGTGGACCCTTCCATGGGTGTAATCGTGGGATTCCGGATGCACGGGGCCATCTTCTTCTTCAACATCATCATGGCGCTGGGAGGGTTCGTCTGCATGAACCTGTTCTGGAAGCGCAGCCGGTCCGAGTAGAAGCAGCCTTGAAATGGCTTGACTTGTTAACACATCATACAAATACTGTGGGGAGTTTTGAGAGGACACGCGATGGAGACAAAGGAATCGGTAGGCGTGGTGGGCCTGGGCTACGTGGGGCTGCCGCTGGCCGTTCTGCTCGCGACCAGACACCATGTGGTGGGGTTCGACGTTGCCGGCGGCCGGGTCGAAGAACTGACCCGTGGAGTCGATAGCACCGGTGAGGTTGACGAAGATACTCTTCGCAAGTGCACGGCAACGTTCACGGACGATGCAGAAGCGCTGGCCGGCTGCCGCATCATCATCGTCACCGTGCCGACGCCAATCGATACGCAGAAGCGCCCTGACCTGGGACCGCTCATGGCCGCGACCCGGACGGTTGGCAAGCACCTCAAACGGGGCGGAATCGTGGTGTACGAATCTACGGTCTACCCCGGCCTCACCGAAGAAGAGTGCGTGCCGGTGCTGGAGGAGGAGAGCGGACTGACCTGGCGACAGGACTTCAACGTCGGCTATTCGCCGGAGCGGGTCAACCCTGGAGACAAGAACCACACCATCGACCGCATCGTGAAGGTCGTGGCAGGTGACAACCGGGAAAGCGCGGACCTGCTGTGCAACCTGTACGGTTCTGTAGTTACTGCGGGGGTGCATCGGGCCCCGGACATCAAGACCGCTGAGGCCGCCAAGGTGATCGAGAATACGCAGCGGGACTTGAACATCGCGCTCATGAACGAGTTGTCCATCATCTTCAACCGCCTGGGCATCGATACCCACGAAGTGCTCAAGGCCGCAGGGACCAAGTGGAACTTCCTCCCCTTCGTTCCCGGCCTGGTGGGCGGACACTGCATCGGAGTGGACCCCTATTACCTCACCTACAAAGCTGAGAGCATCGGATATCATCCAAGGATGATTCTGGCCGGCCGCCGCATCAACGACAATATGGGCAAACACGTCGCGGAGAACACGGTCAAAAAACTCATCTCCGCAGGCAAACGGGTAAAGGGCAGCCGTATACTCATCATGGGGCTCACCTTCAAAGAAGACATCAGCGACATCCGCAACACCCGCATCCACAGGATTCACGACGAACTTAGGGAGTATGGGGTCGAGGCATCGGTCTACGACCCTCATGCCGAGAGTGCACAGGTCAAGCAAGAGTACGGAATCGACCTGCTTGCGGCTGCTGATTCCATGGCGCCGTACGATGGGATCATCGTGGCGGTGAAACACCGCGTGTTCCTGAGTCGATTCGACCTGGATGCCTACCGCTCCCTGACGACTGGAGCGAGCCCCGTTTTTGTAGATGTGAAGGGGCTGTACGAACGACAGGACGCCGTGGACCGGGGCTTTATCTACTGGAGACTCTAGTTTAGGGGTAATCCGCATGGAACAGACGCAACAACTGGAGACTGTGCTCCTCACCGGGGCCGCGGGGTTCATCGGCCAACGCACTGCCCACCTTCTCCTTGACCGGGGCGTGAACGTAGTCGGTCTGGACAACATGAACGACTACTACGATGTTCGCCTCAAGGAGCATCGGCTCGCCGGTCTACAGCCGCGGGAAGGCTTCGAATTCCACCTTCTCGACATTGAGGATGGAAGCGCGCTGGAGGCGTTGTTCGCAGCCTACCGCTTTGATGCGGTGTTGAACCTGGCGGCCCGGGCCGGCGTCAGGTACAGCCTCATCGACCCGTTTGTGTACATGCGCACCAACGCGATGGGCACCTTGAATCTGCTGGAGTTGATGCGAAAGTATGATTGCTCCAAAATGGTGCTGGCGTCGACGTCGTCGTTGTACGCCGGGCAGGAGATGCCTTTCTCCGAGACCCTGGCCGTCAACACTCCCATCAGCCCTTATGCCGCGTCGAAGAAGGCGGCTGAGGTGATGGCTTACAGCTATCACTTTCTGTACGGCCTGGACATCTCGGTGGTCCGTTACTTCACGGTGTACGGCCCGGCGGGCAGACCGGACATGAGCGTCTTCAGGTTCATCAAGTGGATCGACGAAGGGGAGAAACTGGAGTTGTTCGGAGACGGCTCCCAATCCCGGGATTTCACCTTTGTAGACGACATCGCAGAGGGCACTATCAAAGCGACGCGAAAAGTCGGCTGCGAAGTGATCAATCTCGGGGGCGGCCGCAACCCCAAATCGATGAATTACGTCATCGCCAAAATCGAAGAATACCTGGGCAAAAAGGCCACCATCGACTACCAGCCTTTCCATAAGGCGGACCTCATGGAGACCTGGGCCGATATCGCCAAGGCAGATCGCCTGCTGGATTGGTCCCCCACCGTGTCGCTGGATGAAGGGCTCAAAAGGTGCGTAGACTGGTATCAGGAAAACCGTTCCTGGCTCAAGGACGTCGAGTTGTAAAATGAGCGGCAGCACCCCACCATCCCAGGCCTCCGAAGTCGCACCTGCATGGTACGCTGTCCGCGTCCTGGCAAGACACGAAAAACGGGTAGTGAAACTGCTGTCTGCTGAAGGGTTCGAAAGCTATCTTCCCCTGATACGCACGCTCAGCCAGTGGTCGGACCGCCGAAAGCTCGTGGAGTTGCCTCTGTTTCCGGGTTACCTGTTCGTCCGGTGCGCGCTTGATGCCCACGTCCGGACCAGGCTGCTGGGCTCCAGCCGGAGCACTCTCGCCATCGTAGGGTCCGGTTCCCGGGCGGTGCCGGTCCCGGCGGTGGAAATCGAATCGATACGCACATTGCTCGCCTCGGAATCCCCCCTCTCGGCGTTGGATCGGGTACCGCGGGGGGCGAGGGTGAAAGTGGTTGACGGGCCTCTCGCCGGCGTCGAAGGTGTGGTGGTTTCGCAAAAGGGAAAGAGAAGGATCGTCTGCGCCGTGGAGTTGCTGGGAAGGTCGGTGCGCGCCGACCTGAATGCGGGGGACGTCGTCGCGGCCGCGTGACGCGTGCGCTCTGCCTCGCATGTCCTTGACTTAACGCGTCTCTCCTGATAGACAAATAGCTTCTTAAACAGGGGAATGGTACGAATTACCACCCCCCTTCGAACAGCCGGGTTCCGGCCTGGGACTGAGGGGGGCGAAGCCTGCCCGATTCACCTCAACATCAGCACGCAACTTGCTGATTTAAAAGGAGTTTCACTGTGGACACGGAAACCAGAAACTTCGCCCTCATAGGATTAGCGGGCTACGTGGCCCCCAGGCACTTGAAGGCCATCAAGGAGACCGGCAACAGGTTGGTTGCAGCCCTTGACCGAACCGATTCCGTCGGCATCCTGGACAGCTATTTCCCGGACGCCGCCTTCTTCGTTGAGTTCGAGCGCTTCGATCGGCACCTCGACAAACTGCGCCGGGACGCTCACTCCGAGTCGGTGGACTACGTGAGCATCTGTTCGCCCAACTACCTGCACGACTCCCACATCCGCTTCGCGTTGCGGAGCCGGGCCCACGCTCTGTGTGAGAAGCCGCTGGTTCTGAACCCCTGGAACCTCGACCCCCTGGCGCGGCTGGAGCAGGAGACCGGCAAGCAGATCTCCACTATTCTTCAGTTGCGGCTGCATCCTGCCATCGTCGAGTTGAAGCGGAAGGTGGAAGCAGACAAGGACCGAACCCGCAAGGACATCGACCTCACCTACATTACTTCCCGGGGCAAGTGGTACGGTTTTTCCTGGAAGGGGGACGAAGCCAAGTCGGGCGGGATTGCAACTAATATCGGGGTCCACTTTTTCGACATGCTGCAGTGGGTGTTCGGGGCTCCTCTGGCCAACGTGGTCCACATCTCCACCCCGACCCGAGCCGCGGGGTACCTCGAACTGGAGCGAGCCCGAGTGCGCTGGTTCCTCTCCCTCGAGGCGGACGACCTCCCCGACCAGGCTGAAGGGCTCAGCACATTCCGCTCCATCACTATTGACGGAAAGGAGGTGGAGTTCTCCGGGGGATTCGCCGAACTCCATACTCGTTCGTACGAAGCGCTTCTGAACGGTGAAGGGTTCGGCCTCGAGGACGCCAGGCCTTCAGTTGAGACGGTCCACGCGATTCGCAACGCCAACGCGGTGGGACTGGTGGGTGAGTACCATCCCATGGCCCGGAGGGTCTGACATGACGGAAGAGAGTTTCGTGCACGAAAGTGCTTACATCGACGACGATGTGACCCTGGGCGCGGGGAGCCGGGTGTGGCACTTCTGCCATCTCATGCAGGGGACCCGAATCGGCCGGAATTGCAGCTTCGGGCAAAACTGCGTCGTCGGGCCCGACGTTACCATCGGCAACGGAGTCAAGGTCCAGAACAACGTCTCCATCTTCGCAGGTGTCGAAATCGAAGACGACGTATTCCTGGGGCCTTCCATGGTGTTCACCAACGTAATCAATCCGCGGGCGGAGGTGAGCCGCAAGGACGAGTTCCGCCGGACTCTACTCAAGCGAGGCTCCACGGTTGGGGCCAACGCTACCATTCTGTGCGGCACCACCATCGGCGAGTACGGATTTGTGGGGGCCGGGGCGGTGATTACGCGCGACGTGCCCGCGTACGCGCTGGTGACGGGGGTGCCGGGTCGGGTTACCGGTTGGATGAGTCGGGCGGGCAACCGCCTTGATTTCGACAGCTCCGGTACGGCCGGCGATCCGGCGGACGGATCCACATACCGGCTGAGAGACGGTGCGGTGGAGCGGGTCGATGAGTAGCTTCCCATTCGTAGACCTGAAGGCCCAATACCGGGCTTATCGGGAGGAGATGGCCACGGCCATGAGCCGGGTATTGGAGCGCGCATCGTTCATCATGGGTCCCGAGGTTCATGAATTGGAAGCGGAACTGGCGGCCTACGCAGGGTGCCGCCACGCGATCACCTGTGCGAACGGAACCGACGCGCTGCAACTGGCCCTCGCAGTGTTGGGGGTGGGTCCCGGCGACGAAGTCATCGTCCCGGCCTTCACCTTCATTGCCACTGCGGAAGTGGTCCCGGCCGCGGGAGCAACCGTGGTTTTCGCCGACGTGAAAGAAGACACGTTCACCATGGATCCCGCCGCTGTGGAACGCCTGATCACTCCACGCACCAGGGCGATCATCCCGGTGGGACTGTTCGGCCAACCTGCGGACATGGACGAGCTCAATGCGTTGGCGGCCCAGCACGGACTGGCCGTTCTGGATGACGCAGCTCAGAGCTTCGGCGCCGAGTACAAGGGCCGACGAGCGGGCAGCCTGGCCCACATCACCTGCACCAGCTTCTTCCCTTCCAAACCGCTGGGGTGCTACGGGGACGGGGGGGCGCTGTTCACCGACGATGACGACGTGGCAAAGACGGTTCGTTCGCTGCGCCTGCACGGGCAGAGCGAGCGCTACGTGCACGATCGCATTGGAGTCAACAGCCGCCTGGACACGCTGCAGGCGGCGGTGCTGCTGGTGAAACTGGCTCACCTCGACGACGAGTTGCAAAGCAGAAGGGAGAATGCGAGCCGGTATGATCGGCTTCTCGCAGACAGCGGCGCCGGGTTGCCCCGGGTGCCGGAGCATCACGCTTCGACGTGGGCCCAATACACGGTGCGCGTGCCCGACCGGGACCGGGTGCGTGCGCGCCTGGCGGAGGCCGGTGTGCCCACCGCGGTTCACTACCCTGCCCCGGTTTACCGACAGGCGGCGTTCGCGGACGTCAGGCCTGCGGAGGGTAGTTGCCCCGTGGCGGAGCGGCTGAGTGAGGATGTGCTCAGCCTGCCCATTTGTGCATTCCTCCGGGAGGAGGACCAACGACTTGCCTGCGCGCAGTTGCGCTCAGTTCTGGAGGGACTTCAGGATGGGGACTAGTTTCAACGCAATATTGGAGCGATTCGTCTGGAATGCGCTGGGGGTTGTTGCTCTCACCGCACCGGTCATGATCGGCTCGGTTCATTGGCCTGCCAAATTGGCTCTGACTGCGGTGTCGGTGGCCATTCTCATGGCCTACACCCTGCTGCTGTTCCGCCGGGGTTATCGCATGCGTTTCGACGGGTTCATGCTGTTGGGCGTAGGGGTGATGGCGGTGATGTTTCTGCAACTCGTCCCCCTGGGCGACTCGCTCCTTGGCACTTTGAGCCCCACTGCGATGGCCGCGGTTGAGAAAGCCCGGGCGTTGGGCTACGAAGTGCCGACCCGCTTGTCGTTGGACCCCATCGCCACCGCGGAGATGCTGATGCTGGCCGCCGCGGCGCTGGCCCTCTACCTGGTGTGCTTCAACATCTCCTACCGGGATGGCTCGGGCAACAAGTTGCTCACCATCGTCGGTCTCTCCGGCGCGCTGGTGGCCGCAATCGCGCTGGGGCAAAGCCTGAGCGGTTCCGAATCGATTCTCTGGATGTACACCCCCGACGTGGTGGTTGCAGACCGAGGGCCGTTCTTCGCCACGTTCGTCAACAACAACCACGCCGCCGCGTTTCTTACCTTCACCGCTTTTGTCCTCATCGGCATTTGGAGAAAGGCGCAGTTCGGCAAGAGCAAGGGTATTTACGGCATGTTGGTAGTCATGACTCTGACCGCCAGTTGCCTCATGATGTCTCGAGGCGGCATTCTCGCCTTGCTGGCCGGCGCCGGACTGCTCACGGTGCTGAGCCGGTGGGCTGCGGCGCAACGCCGGGCGTTGCCATCGGTGGGACTGACGGTGTTCGGAATCGCCCTGACCATGGGGTGCATCATCGTATTCCTGGTGTTCTTCAACGCCATGGTGGTTCGCACCGAAGACATGAGCCTGTTCGCCGGCGTGGACGAGGGCACCAAGGTTGCAGCCTGGCGCAAGGCAGTGGAGACGGTGAAGTCGTTCAAGATAGCGGGGGCCGGCGCCGGGGCTTTCGGCGCGGCGTTCGAGCCGTTTAACAACTTCGCAGCCATGGTGCGGTTCCCCCACGCGGAAAACGAATTGCTGGAGCCGCTGGTCGAATTCGGCGTACCCCTGGGCATCCTGCTCATAGGTGTTGCGGCAATCCTGTTGTGGCGCCGCTTCGGGTTCGCGCGCAGCGAGGCATACTATGCCGAGGCTTTTTGCGGTTTGTTCGCACTGTGGATGCACAACCTGGTGGACTTCAACATCCGCGTCCCCGGCGTGCTTCTGCCGGTTGCCATCACCATGGGCGCATTAAGCGGCGCGTTTGCAAGGAATCTCACCAAGCACCGGCCGTGGCGGCTGCGCATCGGGTGCCTGAAGCTGATGCCTATCGCCACCACGGTGTACCTGTTGGGAGTGGTCGGCGGCACCTGGGCCTGGCAGAACGGAGCAGACGCGGCCTACGCCGCGGTACCCAAGTCCGACACCGGCGGCCAGCTCGACGATGAGGGCCACCACGCCATGGCCGCCAAGTGGGTAGCTCTGCACCCTCACGACAGTCACTTGTACACCTTGTTGGCGGGCTGGGAACACGACCGTGGCGAAGAGGAGCGAGCGTTCAGTCTGTACCACCGGGCTCGTGAGCTTTGCCCCACCTGCCCGGCGCCCCGGCTGGGTCTCGTACGGCTGCACCTCGACCGGGACGAGCCGGAGCGGATTCTGGAGATATTCCGCGACATGCTTGCGGAGATTGACCATGGCCGCAGCGGTATCTTCACCGCGATCAGCAACGCCACCATCGACGAGAGACTCATCGCCGAGAGTTGGGGGGACGATCCCGAATTGCTCGGTGAATTCGCCCGCCACCTGAAGCGGAAAGGGAAGCACGGCCGGCTGGAGCGACTGGCCTTGGCCAGTTTCAAGACCCGGGGCTACGATGAAGAGATGCTGAACCTGTTGGGCGGGGTGTACCTGAAGGAAAGAGAACTCGAACGGGCCGAGGATGTTTCGACCTACCTGATGGCGCTTTTCCCCGAAGGCCAGGGGGGGTATCTGTTGCAAGCCCGCGTCTTTGCGCTCCAGGGCTCGCTGGAAGAATCACTGCTCATGTTTGAAGAGGCCAGGGCCCACCCATCGGAAGACCAGGTGAGTGTGTCGCTGGAGACCCTGAGCCTGCTGGCCAGGACCCGGCAGTGGGACCGGTTCGAATCGCTGGCCGGGGAGCTTAGATCCGCGGTGCGGGAGAACGAACTCTACCGTGGGCAGTACCACAAGATAATGGCCGAGAGAGAGCGCATGCGGGGCCGCTATTTTCCTGCGCTGACTGAGCTGGACCAGGCGGAGGAGGCTTCTCCATTCGACGTGGACGTTCCGTTGCGCAAGGCACACATACTCATAAAGTTGGACGCTAACGACAAGGCGGCTGCAGAATACCGCAAGGCGCTGAAGATAGACCCGCAGTGCTCACGGGCTGCAGAAGGTCTGAAGAGTCTGGGAGTGAGCGGCCCCTAGTGCCGGCCGGACTCAGGAATCTCGGAATCGAGGAAAGCTGATGAAAAAGCAGAGCATTCTTGTTGTTGGGGGAGGCGGATATATCGGCGCCCATGTTACCTGCGCCCTGCTGGATCGGGGCCATAAGGTAGTTGTGTGCGACAACTTCTCCACGGGATACCGACGCCTGGTGATGCCCGGGGCGAAGCTCGAAGAGGGCAACCTGGGGGACAAGGCGTTCCTCAATCGCCTGTTCAGCGATAACGATATTGCTGCTGTGATGCACCTGGCCGCGTACAGCATCGTGCCCGAGTCGGTGGGTCACCCGCTGAAGTACTACGAAAATAACGTGGCCAACACGTTGCACCTCCTGGAAGCGATGCGGGCCGCGGGCTGCCCACACTTCATTCTCTCCTCCACCGCGGCGGTCTATGGCGAGCCCGATCGGGTACCGATCCATGAAGAGGACCCCAAGGCTCCCACCAACCCCTACGGCACCACCAAGCTCGTCCTGGAAGGGGCGCTGGCCGACCTGACCGCGGCTGGGATTATGAAGTCGGTTTCGTTACGCTATTTCAACGCCGCCGGCGCGGACCCGCAGCTCCGGTGCGGGGAGATGCACGATCCGGAAACCCACCTCATCCCCATTATTCTCCAGGCTGCGGCGGGCGAAAGAACAGGGGTCAAGATATTCGGCACCGACTACCCTACCGCAGATGGTTCCTGCGTTCGTGACTACGTCCACGTCACCGACATTGCCGCGGCACACCTCCTGGCCTTGGACCACCTGCAGCAGGGCAACCCGGGAGACGTCTTCAACCTCGGCAGCGGCAACGGCTTTTCGGTGCGGGAAGTTATCGACGCGGTAAAACAGGTCACGGGACGGCAGTTCGAGGTGGAGGAGGTGGACCGGCGCCCCGGGGATCCGGCAGTGCTGGTGGCGTCGTCGGACAAGATCCGGGACCAACTCGGCTGGCGGCCGACGAACACCTCCATGGAGACTATCGTGAGCACCGCCTGGCAGTGGTACCTGAAAATGACGGAAGGAGCGTAACAGATTCGTGAGGCCTAGCGACAAGATCTACGTGGCCGGGCACACCGGCCTCGTCGGCTCCGCCGTGGTCCGGGCCCTGGCTCGGGAAGGGTACGACAACCTGGTGGTCCGGACGCGACACCAGTTGGATCTGCGGGACGGGCCCGCGGTGGAGCGCTTCTTCGCGTCTGAAGCACCGCAATACGTGTTTCTCGCGGCTGCCCGCGTTGGGGGCATTCACGCCAACGTGCAGCAGCCGGCCGACTTCATCCGGGACAATCTGCTCATCCAATGCAATGTTATTGACGCAGCGCACCGGCACGGCGCGGCCAAGTTGCTGTTCCTCGGCAGCTCGTGCATCTACCCGGGCAATTCGCCACGCCCGGTGGCCGAGGAGTTCCTTCTCACCGGCCCGCCGGAAGCGACCAACGCACCCTACGCAGTTGCCAAGGTGGCCGGCGTCACCATGTGCGACAGCTACAACCGGCAGTTCGGTACCAACTTCATCGCGGCCATGCCCGCGGACCTGGCCGGACCCAACGATAATTTCGACCTTGAAAGCGCACATGTGCTCCCCGCCCTGATCCGGCGGTTCCACGAAGCGGTGCAGCAGGGGACCGAGACGGTGGAGTTGTGGGGCACCGGCACTCCCCGGCGGGAATTCCTGTACGTTGATGACCTTGCTGATGCGCTCATCCTGCTGATGCACCGGTTTGATGCCGCGCCCGGCCGCTGCCACGTGAATGTGGGCTCCGGAGTGGACCTGTCGGTGGCGGAACTGGCGGACCGGGTAGCTCAAACCGCCGGCTACGAGGGAAGCATTACATGGAATCACGATATGCCGGACGGCTTCCGGCACAAGCTCCTGGATGTCACCCGGGTTCGGGAACTGGGATGGCGTGAGAAGCACTCAATAGACGATACAATTCGAAAGACCTACCAATGGTTTGTGGCCAATGCGTCGCCTGCGACCTAGGCCTGCGGAGGGATGATGAGTAAGCAAAAACGAGCCCTGATTACAGGTATTACCGGCCAGGACGGCTCCTACCTGGCGGAACTGCTGTTGAACAAGGGGTACGAGGTGCACGGGATCATTCGTCGGGCGAGCCTTTTCAATACGGCGCGCATCGACCACCTCTACCAGGACCCTCATGAGCAGGGGAGAAGGATGGTTCTGCACTACGGGGACATGACCGACGGTTCCAACATTTCCCGGATTATCGAAAAACATGCTCCGGACGAAATCTACAACCTGGCCGCCCAGAGCCACGTGAGGGTCTCTTTTGACGTACCGGAGTACACCGCCGAGGTAGACGCGCTGGGAACCATCCGGGTGTTGGACGCGATCAAGGACGCCCGGCTGAAGACCCGGTTCTACCAGGCCTCCACATCGGAGTTGTACGGCAAGGCCGACGAAGTTCCCCAGTCTGAATCGACTCCCTTTTATCCGCGCAGCCCCTATGGGGCAGCAAAGCTGTTCGCCTACTGGGTCACTGTCAACTACCGGGAAGCGTACGGCATCCATGCGTCCAACGGCATCCTGTTCAACCATGAATCTGAGCGGCGTGGTGAGACGTTCGTGACCCGTAAGATCTCCCGGGCGGTGGGTCGCATCCGGCACGGTCTGCAGGACCGCCTCTTTCTCGGCAACCTGGCGGCCCAGCGGGACTGGGGCTATGCCCCTGAGTTTGTCCAGGGCATGTGGCTGATGTTGCAACAGGACGAGCCGGGCGACTATGTGCTGGCCACGGGAGAGACCCACACCATCGAGGAGTTCTGCAGCGTGGCTTTCGAGCGGGGCGGCATCCCCCTTCATTTCGAGGGCGAGGGCGTGGACCGCAAAGGGTTGGATGAGAAAGGCCGGGTCATGGTCGAGGTAGACCCGCGCTATTTCCGCCCCACCGAAATCGAGCTTCTCCTGGGGGACCCAGCCAAGGCCCGCCGGGAATTGGGCTGGGAGCCGAAAACAACGTTCAAGGAGCTGGTGGGCCTCATGGTTGACCACGACCTTGAAATGGCACGCAAGGAGGCCGCGGTTCTTTGAGCAAGGGTCTCTTCGACACAGCTCACCTGAAGACCGACTTGAAGACCAGGTCGGTTCGGGGCGGAGCCGCAACGCTGGCCGGCCAGGGCGCGCTGTTCATGCTCCAAATGGGCGCCACCGTAGTCCTCGCCCGACTGCTGACGCCGGCCGATTTCGGGCTGCTGGCCATGGTGACCGCAGTGACCGGATTCCTGATGATGTTCAAAGACATGGGCTTATCCATGGCCACAGTTCAGCAAGCGGAAATCACCCATGAGCAGGTGTCGACCTTGTTCTGGGTAAATGTAGTGGTGAGCGTGGGCATCATGCTGGCCACTGCGGCGCTGGCTCCCGCCCTTGCCTGGTTTTATGATGAACCCCGGCTGACCTGGGTAACCATGGCCTTGGCCATGGGCATCGTGCTGGGCGGCCTCACCATGCTGCCCCAGGCGCTCTTGCGACGGCAGATGCGTTTCGGCGCGCTGGCGATAATCCAGGTGAGCGCAACTACCTTCGGCATCGGCTGCGCCATTACGGCTGCCGTGCTCGGAGCCGGCTACTGGTCGCTGGTTGTGCTTCAACTGGGAACCGCGCTGGGAAATGCAGTGCTGGTCTGGGGTGTGTGCCGTTGGATTCCCGGCCGGCCGGTCAGAGGTGCGGGCGCTCGCGCCATGGTCGCGTTCGGCGGCCATCTCACCGGCTTCAACGTGACCAACTACTTCGCCCGCAATCTGGACAAGGTATTGATCGGGTGGTGGTGGAAGGCGGGGCCGCTGGGGCTTTACTCAAAAGCGTACGGCCTGCTGATGCTTCCGTTGCGCCAGTTGAACATGCCTCTCGCGGCAGTCGCCATACCTGCGCTCAGCCGGCTTCAGGATGAACCGGCGCGCTATCGCAACTACTACTACAAAGCGCTCACACTCCTGGCCATGGTGACTATGCCCGGAGTCATGTTCCTGGTGGTCATGTCTGAGGAGGTGGTGCTGTTGGTGCTCGGGGACCAGTGGCTGGGAGCCGCACCGGTATTTTCGATTCTGGGGCTGGCCGCGCTCTACCAGCCGGTATTGAGCAGCGTCGGCTGGGTATATGTATCCACCGGTAGAACGGACCGTATGTTCAAGTGGGGGGTTATCGCCTCGACCGTGACTGCGCTGGCGGTTGCCGTGGGGGTACCCTTCGGCATCGAAGGAGTTGCCGCCGCATACGTGAGCTGCTCCGCGGCCTTGTTTGTGCCGGGGCTCTGGTACGCGTGCAAGCCTTCCCCTGTAAGCTTGCGGGGAATAGCCCTGGCTTTGTGGCCAACTGCGGTGGCAACCGTAGCAGTGGGCGGAGCCATGTTGGGGTGCCGCCACGCCCTCCCTGCACTGGTGGGCTCTGCGGCCGGGCTGGCCGCCGCACTGGGCCTCGCAGCCCTCTTGTTTCTCGCCAGTTTGTGCATACTGGCGAGAAGCCTGCAACCGCTGCGAGACCTGGCTGACCCCTTGTCTCACATCTTTCGCCGCACCGGTGGTGCGGCCGGGACCTAGTAGATAACGAGGAGAATCATGACGAAGCGAGATCTTCCAGTCGCCTCCGCCGACCTTACCGGCAACGAAGAGAAGTACGTGGTGGAAGCGATACGCAGCAGTTGGATTGCCGGGGGCCCGTTTGTGAACCGGTTCGAAACCGACTTTGCCGCCCTGTGCGAGACGCGCACCGCCATCGGCGTTTGCAACGGCACCGTGGCCCTCCACCTGGCCCTGCTGGCGCTGGATGTCCGGCCGGGGGACGAGGTGCTGGTGCCTTCCCTCACCTACATCGCCACCGCCAACGCGGTGCGGTACGTGGGAGCTGAGCCGGTGTTCGTGGACGCGGACCCGGAAACCTGGTGTCTCGACCCCGAGCTGCTGGAGGCCAGCATCACACCGCGCACCAAGGGGCTCATCGCGGTGCACCTGTACGGCCATCCGGCAGATATGGACCGCATCAACCAGATCGCGGCTGTGCACGGTCTGTGGGTGGTCGAAGACGCGGCCGAGGCCCACTTCGCCCGCTACAAGGGTCGCCGGGTCGGCAGCCTGGCTCCCCTCGCCACCTTCAGCTTCTACGGCAACAAGATCATCACCAGCGGCGAAGGTGGGGCGCTGGTCCTCGATGACCCCAACCTCGAGCTGCGCATCCGCACGCTTAGAGGGCAGGGAATGGACCCTCAGCGAAGGTACTACTTTCCGGTCACCGGGTACAACTTCAGGCTGACCAATGTGGCGTCCGCGATCCTTACCGCACAATTGGAACGAGCCGACGAGATCATTGCAGGCAGGCGCCGGGTCTTCGACGGGTATGACAAACGCCTGCAGGGAATTCCGGGCATCGGTTTCCAACCGGTGGCCGATTGGGCCGAGCCCGCGCCCTGGATGTACTGCATTACCATCGACAGCACCAGCTACGGCCGCACCCGGGACGAGTTAGCCGACCTGCTCACAGAGAACGGGGTGGACACCCGTCCGTTCTTCATCCCGCTGCACACGCTGCCGCCGTTCCGGGAAGGCTCCCGGGCCCGCGGTGAGAACCTGCCCGTGACCGACCACCTCGCAGCGTCGGGAATCAATCTACCCACCTACGCCGCCCTCTCCGATGACGATCTGGACTATGTATGCGACCTCATCAGAAAGGGAGCAAAGAGCAGTGGAGGCGCCGGATGAACGAACAACATACTTGTCCGGTGTGCACGGCCCCGGCGGTTTTCCACTTCGAGAAAGAGTACGACCCGGTCTTCGAACTGGGAAAGGTGCTTCACGTGTGCTGCACAGGCTGCGGATTCACCTGGTCCCCTACGCTGTACGCGCTGTCGGAAGCAGACTTCGCCAGGGTGAACGACCTGTTCCACACCCGGTACGGAGAGGGAGACGACCCATCCTTCGACCCGGACCTGGTGCGCAGGCCCAAGTGGGCCACGGCCATCTACTCCCTGTTTCGAGCGGGCGTCATTCCCGGCGACAAGCCGTGGCTGGACTTCGGGTGCGGGGCAGGAGCGCTGGTGTCTTTTCTGGCCAATCACGATGGCCCGGATGTGGTGGGCTACGAACCGTTCATGGGCCACACGGCCCCTCAGGACGTCACCCTGGTGAAGGAAGACCAGTTGGCCCCGGGGAAGTTCGGTCTCGTCATCGCGACCGCACTGCTCGAGCACATCCGGGACCTGAAACAGTTCGACGACATTTGTAACCTGGTGGCTGAAGACGGCTGTCTGGCGTTTCACACCTGGGTGAGCGATAGAATCCCTTCCAGGCCCGACTGGTTTTACCTGAGGCCCGTGCACTGCTCGTTCTTCTCAACTGAAGCGATGAACATCGTGATGCGGCGTAACGGCTTCACCTCGGCCACACACATCCCCATGGGCAACCTGAATTTCTGGTTTCGTCGCCCGGAGGCGGGCGAGGCGCAGGGCCGCATGGCTGATTTCCAGGAAGACTTCACCGACGAGCGGGTACGAGCCCGGCTGCTACCGCCCACTTCGGAATGACAGGAGACCGCATGATTGACATTGTGATCCTGGGTGCTGGAGGTTTTGCCCGCGAGGTTGCCTCCCTGATCCGCGACATCAACCGCGCCGGCCCGGCGTACAACCTGCTGGGGTTCATCGACAAGGACGACACTCAAGCAGGGGCGCCGGTAGGAGAACACACCATCTTAGGCGGGGAAAACTGGCTGGCAGACAGGCAGGTCGCCGCGGCTATCGGAACCGGTAACCCGGGTGTAAATCGAAAGATCGCCGACCGCCTTCTCGGCCGGGAAAACGTCTCTTTTCCCAACCTGGTTCATCCGGGCACCGTTCTCGATCACGGAAGGGTGACCATGGGCCAGGGAAACGTCGTCTGCGCGGGCAACATCTTCACCACCGACATCACCATCGGCAATTTCAACGTTTTCAATCTCGCGTGCACTTACGGTCACGACATTGTGGTGGAGGACTGCTGCGTTTTTAGCCCCGGCCTGAACGTGTCCGGAGGAGTCACGTTCCACCACCAGTGCTATGTGGGCACCGGGGCGAACTTCATCGAGCAGTTGGAAGTTGGTGCAGACGCGGTGGTGGGAGCCGGCGCCCTGGTCAACCGTGACGTGGACGCGGGCGCGACGGTGGTTGGAGTGCCGGCCCGCCCCATCCGGAGGAAGTGAGTCAGAATTTAATGAAGGTATTGGTAAATTGCAGCGGCTTTGCCGCCAGTTTGAGTGAAGGGATCGGCAACTTCGCGCTCACGATTGTCGAGAGTCTGGCGACACGGGGATTCAGCGTGGTGGTGGCCCTGCGGCGGGCGGACCTTCCCTACTACCGGGAGTACTTCGCCGGTTTCGAAAACGTCGGTTTTTCGTGCGACCCGGTCCAGACCACGCTGGCACGCCTTCGCAAGCTGCCGGGCCCGTTGGGACTCGCAGGGCGAGCGCTGGTGAAAGTAGTGCGACCTTTGGGTTTCGATGCAAACAGTTGCAGCCTGCTTTTCGCACGCCGGCAACAGGCCGACGTGGTGTTCTACCCTTATCATCTGGACCCGCCGAGACATCCTCATCTGCCCATGGTGACCACGGTTCACGCGGTGTTGCCCGGGTACGGAAAGCAGCAGATGGCGACGGTAGACGCACATATGAACGGCGCCAAGGCGCTGGTCACCTCTTTTCCCCGGCCCAGAGCGGTGCTGACCGACCTGTATCCGGCAGTTGATGAGCGCCTCTTTGTGGTGCCCATTACTGCCGTCCTGGCCGGTGAAGAAGCTGACCCCGAGCCTGCTGAATTGCCCGTAGCCGGCCCCTTCTACTTCTATGCCGCCACCCTTGTAGAGCGCAAGAACCACGCGGGGCTTCTAAAAGCCTATGGGCTGCTCAAGGAGAAGGGGATTACTCCGCCGCCGCTGGTCTGTACGGGCGGAAGAAAGGAGGAAGGGCGGCGCAAGCTGTACGAACTGGCCGAGTCACTGGGCGTGGCCGACAGCCTGCACATACTCGGCAGCCTGCCCCGTACCATGGTGACACTCCTCAACCGCCACTGTACCGCGGCCGTATCCGCCTCTTTCGATGAGGCCGGAATCGCTGCAATCCAGGAAGGGGGGGTGTGGGCCAAGCCTGTCCTTTGTTCCGACATCCAGGCAGCTCGTGACCACGCCCGGATGGTGGGCCTCGAGCCGTGCTGGTTCGACCCGGCGGAACCGGCAGACATTGCGCGGGCAATGGTGGACCTGGAGGAGAACTACGACCGATACGGCGAGTCTGCGGAACGGGCCCGCAAGACCATCGCCTGCATCGACCTTGACTACATGGGCCGGTGCTACGGAGACGTGCTTTCATTTGCTGCCGGCCGCGGCAGCCGGCCGTCTTGGGCGCCCTACCTGGATCCGGTCACGCACCGGGAAACACCTACCTCGACCGGCCCTGAAGGAGGAGCATGAAGAGACTCCTTGACCCGCGACGCTACTTCGGCCTTGCCCGCCGATGCCTGGCCGGAGCAAGCGCGGCGAAGCGGGCCCGGCGCGCCGGTATTCCCGCCCTGCCCTTCGACCGCTTGGGAAGAGAACTCGGCTGGCGGCGCATGCTCCGGGGGCAGATCCTACCCGGTCTGTCCGAGCTGCTGAACCCACTCTCGCTGGTGCGCTACTTCGAATTGGATTTCGCGCTTCGCCACCTGCCCCGGCCGGTGGCGTCCGTGCTGGACGTGAGTTCCCCGAGACTGCTGCCACTTCTCATGGCAAGGCTCAACCCGGATGCCACGGTTACATCGCTGAACCCAGACGAAGGAGATCTGCTGGAGACCTCTCGCCGAGCCGGCTGGATGGGGCTTGCCAACTTCGAAGCGCTGAACCGCGACGCGGCCGGCCTGCCCACTGAACGCCACCGGAGTTTCGACTACGTTTCCTGCGTGTCGGTACTTGAACACGTAGCCGGAAACTACGATGACAGCGAGGCGATTCGCGCTCTGTTCGGCTATGTCAAGCCGGGAGGAACCCTGGTGGTCACAGTGCCTTTGTCTCCGGAGAAGAAACATGAAGACGAGTATCTCCCCGAGGGCGCCCTGCCGTACCCTGGCTCCCACGCGATAACAGGACCGGACGGCCGCTATTTCTTTCAGCGCCTGTACAGCGAAGAATCGGTGCGCGATCGTCTGCTTCGGCCCCTGGGTGAAGTGGAGACGCATATCGAATGGTGGGGCGAAGCGCGCAAAGGTGCGTACAACCAATACCACCACAGCCCGGCCTACGGAAAAGGAACTGACTGTACCGAATTCCTCGAGCATTACGACAACTTCGATTCATACGCCCGGATGCCCGGCGCTGGAATTGCGGGGATTGTAGTGCACAAGCCCATGTCGGAGAGTGAGTGAACGTCTCCCACCTGCCCCTGCCCTCCATGCCCATCCCGCGCCGGGAGGCGAAGCGCTTCTTCGTCATCGCCGCGGTCCTCGTGGTGACGTTCCTGTGGACCAAAGGACTCGGGTTCAAGGGGTTGGGGTCACCGGAAGGGGGGCTGCAGAAGGTGGTTGTGGCGGCCGGCTTCGCACTGGTCATGTGGCTGGGCGTACTCACCGTATTCAGGCCGGAGCGTTTTCCTTCCAACTGGTACCAGACCAGCCTCTATTGGCTTATCGGCATCGTGCTGCTGCCGATTCTGCTGGTGAGTATTCCAGTGTACGGCCAACCTCTGTCCGCGTTGTGGAGAAGGCCGTTCTTCTTCGCCGGGTTCCTGCTGTTTCCGGTGCTTGTAATGTCGGAGTTGACCGTCAGGCAGGCATCCCGGCTGTTTTATGCCATGGTGGGTTTGACCCTGGCGGTGTCCATGGTCCTGATTCTGGGCTATTTCTTCCCCGCAGTAAGACAGTTGTTAGCAGACCCCCTGGTTTCCGAGCGGTACGGCACACCCCGTTTGGGCGTTCGAATCTTCCCCAACCTGACGCGCCTGGTCTTCTACTACTTCGTGGCCATTATTCTCCACGCCACCTACCTGAGACACAAGGCCTACGCCGGTTTGGTGGCCATGGGCCTCATGTTCCTGGTGATCTTTGTGTGGGGGACGAGGCAAACTCTGGTGGGCATAGGCCTGACCCTCATGGCTATCTGGCTGCTGAGGGCGAGACCCAAGGCTAAGCTGGTCTCCATCTATCTCCTCGCCCTGGGCATCGCCGCGGTCGTGGTGTTCTTCCCTCAGGTGGTGGATTTCGTGAAGACGGGTTACCTGGGCACCATGCTCAGTTCAACGGAGCGTGAGGTGGCCACCAGTACGGGTACCTACGGTATTCGAGTGGATGGCATGATCTACTATTTCGGCGAATGGATGAAGACCAACTTCATCGGCTTCGGCATGACTTCGGCCACTCAGAACATCAACAACCCCATCACCCAGGGGTTGCACCTGTATCGTTACAACCTCAACGACCTGGGCTTCCTCGACGCGGTCTTTCGGTTCGGCTTTCCCGCCCTGGTGTTCGTACTGGCGATGTTGTTTCGTATCATGAAGGATCTGGGCCGGGCGCTGAAAGAGGCTACGGACCGCCGGGTCATATACATTCTGGAAGGAACCTACTGTTTCGTGCTGGGGGAAATCGTGATTCTCCCCGGTTCGAAGGCGTTCTTCTTCCCCAAGTACTCACTATTTTACGGGCTGCTGCTGTACCTTGTCTGGCGCTTTTCGGTCGCAGCCGCAGAAGCCCCGGCGCCGGCGCCGGAAATCCACCGGAGACTACGATGAAGCAAAGACTTACACCCTGGGCGCGGACCAAGCGCCACCTGCGGAAGTTCTCCTTCGTGAGGAACCGCATCCTGCCTGTCTACTGGAAGGCCCGTTACATTCGGCGGCGGCTGGTGCAGGCGGCCAATCTGGCGACCCGGCCATCGACGCTGCCCCCTCCGGAGAAGCGCTACTGGCTCAATCCGGAGAGGATCGCCCTGCACACCAACTTCTCCCCCGATGACAACCCCCGCATAGACGACCGGGTGTTCGATACCCGGGCCGACCGGGGCAAGGTTCACGGTGGCGACTGGGATCTCTCGCCTCATCGATTCGATGAGTTGGAGATATACGGGGCGTTCGAAGCGCGCATCAAGGGCGGCAAAGAGTGGGCGGAGACCCCCTGGTACCAGGAGA
Source organism: uncultured Myxococcales bacterium (assembly GCA_964626565.1). Taxonomy (GTDB): domain Bacteria; phylum Myxococcota_A; class UBA9042; order CAIXZC01; family CAIXZC01; genus CAZVFX01. The sequence goes on along the minus strand of CAZVFX010000044.1, from coordinate 31,849 downwards.
TGCTTCGGGAAATTGAACAGGGATTCGTTCGATTCACATGCACCAGCAAGGAAGAACTCGACCGCCGCTGCTCCTATCTCGACAGCCTTATCGAGAGTATCAGAGCCAACGGCTACAAGGAGAACTACACGGTAGTACTGCCTGAGGAAGCGGGCAAACCGCCAAAGGACATTCACACCAGCGATGAGGTTACGGTAAACATCGGGCGCAACGGAGAATACCTGTTTCAGGATGGAAGGCACCGTCTGTGCGCAGCCCGCCTCCTCGGCGTTGAGAAGATGCCTGTCCAGGTGCTGGTGAGGCACCGCGAGTGGGCGAAACTACGGGAAGAACTGCTCATGTACGCCCGGGAAGCGGGTGGCGAATTGTACCAGCCCGGCATGCATCCGGACCTCGACGACATACCTGCGACCCACGATGGTGAGGACCGCCTCCATGCCATGAAGTCGAACCTGGATTTCACCACCGGAGCGCTCCTCGACGTCGGCGCCAACATGGGCTATTTCTGCCATATGTTCGAAGATGTGGGTTTCGACTGCGTCGCGGTGGAATACGACCCGATCTTCGCGGCCCCGGCAGAGCGTATCCGGGTAGCGGAAGGGAGACGTTTCACCCTCGCGGCTGGAGATATCCTGGACCCCCGGCTGTGGGGAAAGATCGGCAAGCCCTTCGACGTGGTGCTGGTTCTTAACGTGCTGCACCATTTCCTGAAGACGGAAGAGCTGTTCAAGGCGATGACCAAATGGCTCAACTCGCTGGAGTCCCGGGTGATCTTCTTTGAACCCCACCTCCCTTCCGAACGCCAGATGCAGGGAGTCTACCTGAACTACGAGCCCGGCGAATTTGTCGATTACATCATGAAGAACACCGGCAAGAGCAGCGCGGAGGAGATCCTGAAGGCGGAAGATGGCAGGACGGTATTCAAGCTGACATGAAACCGGTAGTCCACATCATCATCCCGATCCACAACCACTGCGGGGAAACCTTGAAATGCCTCTCCCGGCTCAAGGCCCAGCAGTACCGCTCCTTCAAGGTAGTGGTCGTGGATGACGGCTCCTCCGACGGCAGTGCGGAAACCGTGGTCAAGGAATTCCCGGAGACCACTGTGCTCACCGGAGACGGCAACCTGTGGTGGACCGGAGCGATTAACATGGGCCTCGAGCACGTGTTGCCTGATGCCGGCCCCGAAGATTTTGTGCTGACCCTCAACAACGACACCCTGTTTGACGCGGATTTTCTGCAAACACTGGTTGCCACAGCCGAGGATCACCCTCGGACCCTGGTCGGCCCCGTGGCCTTCGACGCGGACGAGCCCGAAAAAGTGCTGAACGCGGGTTTCTACCGGGACTGGCGCACGGGGGCTATCGTGCGGCATCAGTTCGTTTCCGGCGCGGAAGGGACCTGGGAGATCGACGTGCTGCCCGGTTATGCGGTGCTCGTTCCCGTGGCCGTGTTCAAGGAGATCGGCACATACGATTTCCAACACTTCCCACACTACGGTGCGGACCACGAATTCGCATATCGAGCACATCGGGCAGGTTTCGGGTTGATGGTCTCCTATCGAGCCAGAATCTGGCGGAACACTGCGGTGTCCGGGCTGAAAGTATCTCCTGCAGAGCACTTGTCTGTCGACAAAATGAAGCAGGTGCTGTTTGATCGAAAGTCGATCATGAACTTGACCAACCAGTTCAACACAGTGCGCTTCCGTTGCCCTGCCCGCTACCGCATTTTGAACTACTTGAGGGTCACGATTTCGTCCCTGAATCTGGCCACCAACACCACTCCTTTTCACCAACTGAAGCGGCCGCTCTTCCGGCTGGCAAGGAGAGTGCGGGATAGATGAAAGTACTGCACATATGGAATAGCGTATCAAGCCCCGTCCTGGGGGGTTCCGGGTCCCATTCGCACAACACATTCCTGCGTCAGGCATTTCGCAACAACGGGCATGAAGTAGTGCCTTTCGAACCGGGCACCGGTGCGGGGGATACTGCCGCGGGCATGCAGAAACACCGGTCCGCGTACCGGCGCTTGAAGGCCATGCTGCCTTCCAAAGCAAGTGAATGGCTGCGGGACCTTTACTCTCTCATGTACGACTTCAAGGCAACCAAGGCGATCGGGGCGACTATCGACCGGGAGCAGCCGGATTTCGTGTACGAGCGGTACAGCGACTATCACCTGAGCGGGTGGAAGGCTGCTGCGAGCCGCGGCCTGCCCTATATCCTGGAAATCCACGACCCGCCCGAAGCCCGCGCCTATTTTGCACGCCGGGCCAATTTTGAACTCTACAACCGTTGGGTACAGCGTCGCATCACCAGCAACGCGGATTCCATGGTCGTGGTGAGCAGCTACTTGAAGCAATTCCTGGTCAAAGGTGGAGTGCCTGAAGACAAGGTGCTCATGCTGCCCAACGGCGTCAACCTGGACCTGTTTCAGCCCACTGAAGAGAGAGAAAACTTGCGGAAGCGGTTGGGCTTTTCCGACAGCCTGGTGGTAGGTTTTGTGGGCAGCATGAAGGCCTACCACGGCCTGGACCTCATGCTACAGTTGTGCCGCCTCATCGAGAAGACCAGAAAGGACATCCGCTACCTGGTGGTAGGGAGTTTCAAGGCCTATCCGGGGGGCGAAGAGGCATTGCGTGAGGAGCTTCGAGGGATGGGCATTGAAGACAGGTTTGCGCTCACGGGCGGATTGCCGGTGGAGCAAGTCCCGGTTCACGTTGACGCCATGGACATATGCATCATGCCGGACAGCAACCACTTCGGGTCTCCCATCAAACTTTTCGAATATGGGGCCCTGGCCAAGGCGTGCGTCTTTCCCCGCTACACGCCGGTTGAGGACGTCATGGAGCACGACGTCAACGGCCTGATTTTCGAACCGAAAAACGTGGACGACATGGCCGCACAGGTGCTGAAGCTGGCGCAAGATGAGAAGCTGCGCGACCGACTGGGTAGACAGTTGCGACAGGACGTGGTGGAGAACCATACCTGGGAAAAGAACGCGGAGAAAGTTGTGGCGCGGGTGGAGCAGATAATTGCCAACCGGGGTAAGCAGCCATAATGCGGCTCTGCATGGTAACTGAACGGGTTTCGCCCCCCTTGGACGAGGGGTTCAAAATCGGCATCTCCCGGCTGACTTCAGAGTTGGAGAAGCTCACTTCGACTCTGGTTGTCGGGAGGGATCATGACCCGGCGACAGGACCTGCGAGGACTCTGAATCGATTGTTTCTTTCTCCTGAAATGGCGGCCAGAATAAGGTCCTTTCTCCCGGATGCGACCCTGTACCTGCCCCATTCGTCCCTCACCGTTGCCAGCCTCGGCAGGGCGCGGGTGCTGAAGCTGGTCACCGGAAAGCCGGTTGCGGTGGTGGGTTTCCAACCCCGGCATTACGGGGGCAAATGGCCCCTGGCCGTGCGCCGGCTAAAACCCGATCTTGCTCTGGTGCAATCGCGCCGGTCAGCAAAGGAGTTGATGGAGTTGGGGATTTCGGCGTCGGTTTTCAATTCAGGCGTGGACCTGGAGCGATTCCGGCCGGTATCCCCGGATGCGAAGGCCGGACTCAGGGCGGAGCTCGGGCTGCCGGGGGAAGGACGCCTGCTGGTACACGTGGGCCACCTGACCAGCGGTCGGGGCCTGGAAGAGCTGGCCGCCATGGCCGCACCAAAAGATACGGTTGTGGTGGTGGCCAGCAGCAGTACCGAGGTGAACCCGGGTGTACTGAAGACCATGAAGGAACGAGGTTGCGTCATCATCACGGGCTACCAACCCCGAATCGAGCATTTTTACCAGGTGGCTGATGTATACGTGTTCCCGACGTCGACGGCCACTGCGGCCATAGAATTTCCTCTCTCAGTTCTCGAGGCTCTGGCCTGTGGTGCGGCGGTGCTCACCCGCGCCTTCGGCGGACTGGCCGAAGCACTGCCCGAGGCTGAGCACCTCAGATACTATCGCTCCGAGGAGGAAGGGGCCGCTGCCCTCGCTGCTCTGAGCACGCCCGAATCGGGAGAGGTGGACGCACTTCGAAAAGAGCTGACACGCCGGTTTACCTGGCCCGCAGTGGCCGGGGGGATGCTGGCCACCCTGGAGGGTCTGGCATGAAGCGACCCGCACTGTTCGTCTTCTTCGGAATGGATGGCTCAGGCAAGACCACCCAGGCCAAGCTGTTGGAGGAACATCTGGCTGCCAAGGGTCTGAAGGTCGACTATCGATGGAGCCGGCGGGAGGCGTTCCTCACGAGAATTCCCGCCCGTCTGGTCAAGAAGTTCGTGCTACGGGAGAAGGGCCGGTCGGACGGCGCGCACTACGTGGAGATCAAGGAGAGACGGGGCAAAATGGCCGGCAACCCGCTGGTACGCTGGGCGTGGATAAACGCCACGTTGGCAGACTACCTTGCGTTGCTGCACGTGCGTGTGTTCTCCCCCGCCAGAGGCGCCGACGTACTCATTTGCGACCGTTACCTCCAAGATGCCGTCGCTGATTTTGCCGCGATGCTGCCGGATCCGGAGGCCGCGGCCGAAGCTATCGCGGGCAGCCTGCTTGCCCGCCTCTTTCCCCGGCCCCGCCGACTATACTTCATCGATATTTCGCCGGAAGTGGCCAAGGAGCGCAAGGACGACGACACCAGTTTCCAACTGCTGCAGGACCGGGTTGCCCTCTATCGAAAGCTGGCTGGATGTGCGGGTGCGGTGGTAGTGGACGGAAACGGGGGAATCGAAGAAGTGGCTGAGGCAATCAGGCGGGACTGCGGCCAGGTGGAGTTTTCATGAGCAAAGTGCTTCTAATAGGCATCGACGGCATGGACCACGGATACGTCCGGGAAAACCTGGACAGCCTTCCTAACATGCGGCGCTTGAGCGACGCGGGCTCCCTGGAGGTGCTGCCGTCCGTCTTCCCGCCCGATTCCATTCCGGCCTGGATAACCATCTACACCGGGGAAAGCCCCGCGGATCACGGGGTAGTCGATACCATCGATTATCTGAAGAAGGATTATAAGTCTTTCGCCATCGACACCAGCGCATTCAGCGGAAAGAGCTTCTGGGACAGGGCAGGCGAGGCGGGTAAGAAGGTATGCGTGGTCAACCCGTTTCTGGCCTATCCGGTGTGGCCGGTTAACGGCACCATGGTGTCCGGCCCCGTCTTCCTCACCGGTGAAAACCAGGCCTACCCTGAGTCCACTTTGGAGAAATATCCGGACTGCCCGCCCTTGGGCGGCATTGCCGATTTTCCGACAAAGGGGCGGTTTGACGAGTTTGTCGCAAACTCTGCTGCGGAAACCGGAAAAGTCGCTGATTACGGATACAAGCTGCTCACGGGCGAGCCGTGGGACCTCTTCTTCATATCGTTCTTCACCCTCGACCGTATCCAGCATTTCCTCTGGCGTTACTGCGACGAAAAGGACCCCACCTGGCCGGGCGCCAGCGACCTGCAGGGGTCGATTCTGGATCACTACCGGATGTTCGACGAAATAATCGGCAGGTACGCGGCCGCTCTAGAGCCCACGGACCGCCTGGTGGTAATCAGCGACCACGGCCACGGCATGCGTTGCACCAAAACGTTGAACCTCAACGAGTTTCTGCGGCGGAAAGGGTACCTTAGAACCGATGCGGATCGATTCCCGTTCCTCTCCCGTAAGTTCTGGGTTGAAACCGCCAAGAACCTGGTCATCTCCTCCCTTTACACCATCGGCAAGGAGGACTGGCTCTACAAGATTACGAAGTTCGTGCCCAACCGCCAGAAGTTGAAGACCGGGGCCCACGTTATAGACAAGGGAGATTCCCTGGCGTCGGTGCCGAAATTCGATGGCACAGGGCCGTTTGGGGGTATTGACGTCAACGCGCCGGACCCGAAGAAGTACGAGGAGGTCCGAACAGCAATTCTGGCCGACCTGGAGCAACTCAACCAGCAGTACGAGGGAAAGCTGTTTCGATGGTTTGACCGCCGCGAGCGGGTGCAGGGGCACACCAATCGTTACCAGTACCCGGACATCATCTTCGAGTTGGAGCCGGAATACGGCGTCAACTGGAGCCTGTTCGTGCCGCTCATTGCGCGTAACTACTTTCACCGCCGCCTGTCGGGGGGCCACCGTCCCGGAGGGGTTCTGCTTACAAATGGGGAACTGCCTTCCAGGCCCGCCTCTGTCGCGGACGTGTCCGAGTTGGTGCTGAACCTGCTGGAGATCGACGGATGAAAGTCGTTTTCGCAAACAACTACTATTACTTGCGGGGGGGCTCCGAACGAGTCTACTTTGCGGAGGCCGACCTGCTCGAGAGCCGCGGTCATGAGGTGGTGCCATTTTCTCGCCGTCACCCTGAGAACAGGCCGACTCGGTATGACGGCTACTTCCTGCCCGCGGTTGCATACGACGAGTTGTCGTTGGGAGGCAAGCTGGCTGTGGCCCCCAACATCATCTACTCCTTGCCCACCAGGCGTCGGTTTGCGGCCCTGCTGGACGAAGTGCGGCCCGACCTGGTCCACGGTCACAACATCTACGGCGGGTTGACAACCTCCATTCTCGATGCGGCCCGAAGGCGAAACGTACCCACCGTGATCACCTTGCATGACCTCAAGCTGATCTGCCCGACCTACCTCATGCTCAAGGACGGGGAAATATGCGAGCTGTGCAGAGGAGGTTCGTTCTGGCATTGCACAGCCCGTAAGTGCCACAAGAACAGCCTTCCTGCGTCCCTGGTTTACACCGTGGAGTCGTACTTCAACCGGGTGTTCGGCAAGTACGATCAGGTTGGTGCGTTTATCTGCCCGAGCCGGTTCTTGCGCGACCGGCTGCTGGCCGACGGCTTTCCGTCCGAGCGCCTCATCTATCTGCCCAACTCCCTTGACCCGGGTGAATTCGAACCGGACTACGACCGCGGCCAACACGCGCTCTTCGTGGGTAGACTGTCTGAAGAGAAGGGGCTGCTGACGTTGCTGGAGGCAGCCCGGAGCGTCGACATGCCAATACGAATTGCCGGCACCGGCCCCACTGCGGAAGAAGCCTGCAATCTCGCTGAGTCCAGCGGTCTCGACCACGTAACGTTCGAGGGCTATTGCACGGGAGAGCGACTGCGGCAGTTGTATCGTGACGCGGCCTTCCTGGTGTTGCCGTCAAAGTGCCTGGAAAACGCGCCCATGTCGGTGCTGGAGGCGTTCTTTTACGGCAAACCGGTCATCGGGTCCAACCTGGGCGGAATACCGGAAATGGTGACCGAGGGAGAAACCGGATCGCTGTTTCAACCGGGCGACGCCGGGGAGTTGGCTACGAAAATGGCTGCGCTAATGGACGACGGAGCCAGGCGAAAAAAGCTGGGCGCGGCTGCGCGCAAGCTGGCGGAAGAGAAATTCTCGCACGAGGCGCACTACGAAGGTCTCGTCGAACTGTACGGGAGGCTCACGGCATGAGAATCGCATTTTGCGCCATCAAGAACATTGCCCGTGGCGGGGGAATCGAGAAGTACACGTTGGAACTGGGCTCCAGACTGGCCCGGAAGGGGCACGACGTGGTGGTCTATTCCATGGGCCACTACGGTGATGTGGCGCCGGAATTCGAGGGGATGAAGATCGTCAAGGTGCCGTGCCTGCCGTATGCCAGGACCGAGAAGCTGTCCGCGGGCCTGGCCGGGGCGCTGCGCACCATCATCGACCCGAAGGCAGATGTGGTCCATTACCACAGCGTTGCCGCCGGCGCCTTCGCCCTGTTGTCCAGGGTGCGGTCCCAGAAGTGCGTGCTGCAAATGCACGGAGTGGAGTGGGAGCGCCAGCGCTGGGGCTCCTTCGGGCAGAACGTGCTGAAGGGGCTGGAAAGGCTGTCGGTGGGCCAGGCCCAGCAGATGACCGCGGTTTCCAAGAAGCAATGCCGGTTCTTCAAGGAGCGTTACGGCGTGGAAATGCGCTACATTCCCACCGGCGCGGATATCAAGGAGCCCACTCCGGCCAAGGAGATCCTGGAGTGGGGGCTGAAACCCAGGCAATACGTTTTGTTCGCGTCCCGGCTGGTGCGGGAGAAGGGGGCCCAGTACCTGATTCCGGCATTCCGCAAACTCGACACCGACTTCAAGCTGGTGATCGCGGGAGACGCCAAGGGTGAAGAGGCGCTGAAGGAAGAACTCCAGGAGCTTGCCGGCGGGGATCCGAGGATTCTGTTCCCCGGTTTCGTCGAAGGTCGGGCCCTCGAGGAGTTGTTCAGTAATTCCGCCTGCTATGCTCAGCCTTCGGAGTTGGAAGGCCTCTCCATCGCGCTGCTGGAAGGTATGAGCTACGGCTCGTGCTGCCTCGTGAGCGACATTGAGGAGAACATGGAGCCGATCCAGGATACGGGAGTCTCATTTCGCAACGCCGATATAGACGACATGTCGGAGAAGCTGAAATATGTGCTGGACAATCCAGGCCTCACGGAAGAGCTGGGGTCCAAGGCTCGGGAGAGGGTGAGAAATCACTACTCCTGGGACCACATTGCCGATGAGTTTGAAGCGATGTATACGGAGTTGCTGGAGGCGTAATGGCGATCAAATTCGCGAGCATCATCACCACTTTCAGGTGCAACTGCAAGTGTCACATGTGCAACATCTGGGAGCACCCCACCCGGCCGGACGAGGAAGTGACGCCCGCGGAGATGGAGAAGCTCCCCTTTGTGCCGACCATGAACGTCACCGGCGGAGAGCCGTTCCTGCGCAAAGACATTGAAGATGTCATTGCCGTGCTGGCCCGGCGCAGCAAACGCCTGGTGGTGAGCACCAACGGCTACATGACGGATCGAATCGTTGATGTGGCCCGGAAGAACCCCGGAATCGGAATCCGCGTCAGCCTGGAAGGGCTGCCCGCGGCCAATGACGAATTGAGGGGAATCGAGGACGGTTTTGACAGGGGACTGAGGACTCTCATCAATCTTTGGAGCATCGGGTTGAAGGACATCGGATTCGCGATTACGCTGTCCGACCGCAACGCCAAAGACCTCATGGAGCTCTACCACCTGGCGCGGATGATGGACGTTGAGTTCGCCACTGCAGCGGTGCACAACTCCTACTACTTCCACAAATTCGACAACGTGATCGAGAAAAAGGAAGAGGTGGTTGGAGAGTTGGAGAAACTTATCTGCGAGCTGTTGCGCAGCCGCAAACCCAAAGACTGGTTCCGGGCGTACTTCAACCACGGGCTGCAGAATTATGTCATGGGCCGGCCCCGGTTGCTGCCGTGCAAAATGGGTCATGACTCCTTCTTCCTGGACCCCCGGGGGGAGATCAAGCCGTGCAACGTCATGGACGCGTCCATGGGCAATTTGAAGGAGCAGAGTTTCGACGAGATCTGGAACGGTGAAAAAGCCGCAGAGATTCGCCGAGCCACCGCCAGTTGCAAGCTCAACTGCTGGATGATGGGCAGCGTGGCTGAACCGATGAAGGAGAAGCTGGCCACCGCCACCCTTTGGATTGTTCGCAAGAAGCTGGGCAGATGAATCGAGAGCACGCCAGGGGCTTGCTTCGCCTGGCCGCGGGACTTCCGGGGCGGGCAAGCGATATCAGTTCAGCGTTGGAGGCGTTCGCCGCGCTGGGGCACCCGCCTCTGCAGCAGCTTCTGCCGGCCATCGTTCACAACGCCCGGGCCGGCGGCGCATGGTCCCTGCTGCCGGATGCCGCAGGCGACAAGCTGAACCGGCTCAGCCGGACGTTGATCGCCAAGGATGTAGTTCAGCGGCAGTGGCTCGACAGCTTCCTCACCGAGCAACTGAACCGGGACATACCCGTTGTGCTGTTGAAGGGGGCCGCTTTCTACGGGGCACTGTATTCCAGAGACGTACCGAGACCTTCGGCGGATCTGGACATTCTTGTACGGCCGGGGGACTTCGGTACCGTGTGCGACAAGCTGGAAGAACTGGACGGGCTGCTGAAGAACGACCCCCTCCGCCCCTGGACTACCCGCACTCTGTTCGAGGCAGTGTACGAAATGCCCTCGGTGCGTCCGGTTATCTTCGAAGTGCACAAGGCGCTTACCAAGCCGTACCTTTTCGACATCGACGAAGATGGGCTGTGGGAGCGACGGGTAGAAGTGCCGGAGTATGCTGCGGGGAACATCAGCATGCTATCGCCCGAGGATTCTCTGCTGCATCTGGCCGTACACGGCTTCCTCCACGCCGCGATTCCGGCCCATGCGCTGTTGGATTCACACCGGATTCTCCACCGGTGGGCAGTGGACGAAGACGTTCTGGTGGCCCGGGCCCGCAGGTGGGGTGCGGCCACCATGCTGTTCGCACTGCTTCGGCGCGTACAACTGGTTTTCGACGACGCGGCCGCGGAGCGAATAGCCGGGCGCCTGGCACCGTCCGGACACCGACGCGTCGCAGTGGATCGGCTGCTACCGGTTGAGTCGTTTGCGGCAGACGCACCGCGCACCCGGGGCCGCCAGGCTGCATCTTTGACTCTTCTCGACGGAATGATCAGACCCGCCCTGTTTACCGTTTACTACGCCGGTTTGCGGGGGGCGGACCTGGCCTGCACCTTGTTCAACCGACCAATTAGCTCTTGCAAACTAGCATGATTTCGATTCACACTTACGCTGCATACAGGGCGACTCAACCGACGGTCTAATTAATGATATCTTACACAGCCGCTTTCCTTGCTGCCCTGGCCGTCTCCGCAATATTGACCCCTCTGATTCGCAACCTGTCCTACCGGCTGAAGCTGTACGACACTCCGGACGAGCGAAAGGTCCACAGCCGTGCGGTCCCCCGCACCGGCGGGGTGGCCATCCTGGTGGCGTTCCTGGTCCCGGTCCTGGGCATCGCGATGACCCGCGCCGAAGTGGGCTCCATTGTCTGGGGGAACCTCCAGTACATGGTAGCTATCGTGGTCGGAGCGGTGTTCATCATGCTGGTGGGGCTCATGGACGACCTGCGGGGGCTCGGAGCCAAAAAGAAGTTCCTGCTGCAAGCGCTGATCGCAACCTTCGCCTTCGCCCTGGGATTCAAGATCCAGTACATCTCGCTGCCCTTCGCCTCCAGCCTGCCCATGGGTGTGTTTTCGTACGTGGTGACCGTGGTCTGGATAGTCGGCATCATCAATGCGGTAAACCTCATCGATGGGCTGGACGGCCTCGCCGGCGGCATCGCCTTCTTCGTGCTGATTTTCAACTTCATCCTCGGGTATACGGACCACAGTATCATGTTGTGCCTGGTGGCCGCGGCGCTGGCCGGGGCGATCCTGGGCTTCCTGTTCTACAACTTCAACCCCGCCAGCATCTTCATGGGCGATGCAGGCAGCATGTTCATCGGCTATGTGCTGGCTTTGGGCGCGATCAGTTCCGGCCAGAAGTCCTCCACCACGGTGGCGCTTCTGACTCCCATCGTCGCCATGGGCATCCCCATCATGGACACGCTGTTTTCCATGATGCGGCGGTTCCTGGAACGCCGGTCCATGTTTGCTCCGGACAAGGGGCACATTCATCACCGGCTGCTGGCCATGGGGCTGACTCACCGGCGCGCGGTTGTGGTGCTGTACGGATTCACTGTGGTGCTGGTTTGCGTGGCGCTGGTGATCCACATTTCCCGGGATTGGCAACTGGGTGTCGGATTGCTCCTGCTGGTGCTCACCTTCGCAGTGTTCGCCCGCATGGTAGGAGTGGTTGACTATTTCAATCGCCGGCGCCTCAGCCGCATCGGGATTCGCACCGCCCGCGCCGAGCGGCTACGCAAGCACGTGTACGAAGCTCTTACCAGGGCCTCCACCATCGAAGACGAGTCCCAACTCCCCGTCTACCTTGACTGGCTCGGCCTGGCAGGGGATTTCAGGTTCATCGACGTGCATCTGAGCGGCGCGGCTGAGCCTGTCTGCAACTGGGAGTCCGGGGAAGACGACGTCGACCGCCGCAAGCGTACCCTCATCGCGGTAGTGCCGGTGTTTGACGCTGACGGCCAGGAATTCGCCAACCTCCGCTTCGGCTGGATCACTGAGCGGGGCAAGGTCACTTCGGAAACGGAAATCCTCCTACAAATAATTGCAGACCAACTAGCGCCAAGTCTGAGCGGGTTGCCCAAGGCATGAACATCCTGGGCATATCAGCCTATTATCACGACAGCGCTGCCTGCCTGCTGCAGCAGGGCCGCATCACTGCCGCGGCCCAGGAAGAGCGCTTCTCGCGCATCAAGCATGACCCCCGGTTCCCGAAAAATGCCGCGGCCTACTGCTTGGAAACCGCCGGAATCACCGCGGATGATCTTGACCTGGTCGCCTTCTACGACAAGCCCTTCCTCAAGTTCGAGCGCCTGCTTGAAACCTACCTGGAGTACGCACCCCGGGGGATCGCCTCGTTTATCACCGCAATGCCCGGCTGGATAAAACAGAAACTGTGGATTCGAGACCGGGTGCGGAGCGACCTTGACTACAAAGGCAAGGTGCTGTTCCCGGAGCATCACGAATCCCATGCAGCCGCGGCCTTCTTCCCCTCTCCCTTTGCCGAGGCTGCATTCCTCACTATGGACGGAGTGGGCGAATGGGCGACCACCAGTTGGGGAACCGGCTGCGACAACCGGATCGAAATTGCGGCCGAGTTGCACTTTCCCCACTCGTTGGGGCTTCTCTATTCTGCCTTCACCTACTACACCGGATTCAGGGTCAATTCGGGCGAATACAAGCTCATGGGACTCGCACCCTACGGAGAACCGAAATACGTCGACGAGATCAAAAAGGAACTCATCGACATCAAAGATGACGGTTCGTTCCACCTGAACATGGACTACTTCAACTACTGTTCCGGCCTCACCATGACCGGGGATAGATTCCACCGCCTGTTCGGTGGACCGCCTCGGCAGCCCGAGTCGGATCTGACCCAAAAAGACATGGACCTCGCACGATCGGTTCAGGAGGTAACGGAAGAGGTCGTGCTCAGCATGGCCGGGCATGTACGCGCCGAAACGGGCATGCGCCACTTATGCCTCAGCGGTGGGGTGGCGCTGAACTGCGTCGCCAACGGCAAGCTGCTCAGAACGGGGTTGTTCGACGATATCTGGATTCAACCGGCCGCCGGAGATGCGGGGGGTGCGCTGGGCGCGGCCCAGTTGGCGTGGCACCACCACAGCGAGCAACCGAGAAAGGTCGAAGGAAGTGTAGACTCACAGTTCGGGTCCCTGCTCGGACCGGAATTCTCCGACGATGAGATCAGCAGGTTTCTCACCACAAGTTCGCTCCCCTTCACCAAGCTTGCTGTCCCCGAGCTACCCGGCGCGGTTGCTGAGTTGTTGGGAGGCGGCAAGGTGGTGGGTTGGTTCCAGGGGAGAATGGAGTTCGGCCCCCGGGCCCTCGGTTCACGGTCGATCCTGGGGGATGCCCGCTCGGCTGGCATGCAGGAAACCATGAACCTCAAAATCAAGTTCAGGGAGAGTTTTCGACCCTTTGCGCCCAGCGTCCTGGCCGAGAAATCGGGGGAGTGGTTCGACTCCCACCAACCGAGCCCCTACATGCTGCTCGTTGCCGACGTGAACGCGGAGAAGCTGAAAGAGCTGGGGCCTGAGCAGGCCGAACTGTCCGGACTGGCCCGGCTCGGCATTGAGCGCTCGAAGATCCCTGCGGTCACGCACGTGGACAACTCAGCCAGGTTGCAAACCGTGCACTCCGATACAAATCCGCGGTATCACGCTCTCATCACCGAGTTCGACCGCAGGTACGGCTGTCCTGTGATCATTAATACTTCTTTTAATGTGCGCGGCGAGCCGATCGTGTGCACTCCCGAAGACGCGTACCGCTGCTTCATGCGGACTGACATGGATTACCTCGTGCTGGGGAACTTCCTGTTGGACAAATCCGACCAACCGGCATTTGTCGAGGATGAAGACTGGCGCAAAACCGTGAGGCCTGACTAGGTGGTGAAGACGCTGATATCCATATCCAGTAACACGAAAGACCTGCGCAATTTTGGTCTGGTCATTGCGGTCGCGTTGGGTGTTTGCGCGGTCTGGCTGGGTCTGAAGGACAGCTCCGGTTGGGTCTACTTCGCCGCGGGAGCGGCCGCCTTCGCCGGAGCAGGGCTGGCATTTCCCATCGTTCTTCTGCCTCTGCAAAAATGCTGGATGCTGCTGGCGTTGGGCCTCAACTGGGTCATGACCCGGTTGCTCCTGGGGCTGACATTCTATATGGTTTTAACGCCGATAGCCCTGGTGGCGCGGCTGTTGGGAAAACAGTTCCTGGACCGGTCGTTCGGGAAGGAAGCTTCGACTTACTGGAAGCCGCGCGCCGAACAGCCGGCAAAGGAAAGCTACGAGAGGCAGTTCTAGCCTATGTCGAGACTATCAACCCTCGTTGAGTTCTGGCAGTTCATGAAGGAGAGGAAGAAATGGTGGCTGGGCCCCATTGTCTTCTTTCTCGTGCTGCTGGGAGTGCTTATCGTCTTCGCTGAGGGCTCAGCCGTGGCCCCGTTTATCTACGCACTTTTCTGAGTCTCCAGGAAGTGCTGGGCGTCCAGCGCCGCGGCGCAACCCTTGCCTGCCGCGGTTATCGCCTGCTTGTATTGCGTATCCGCCACATCACCTGCAGCAAACACTCCTTCCACGTTGGTCTTCGTCCCGTCCACCACCAGATAACCGGAACCGTCCATTTCCAGTTGCCCCTTGAAGATCTCGGTATTGGGCACGTGCCCGATGGCCATGAACACACCGGTGACTCCCAGCACGTTCTCTTCACCTGTCTTGACGTTCTTGACCCGCAGCCCGGTCACCGATTCGTCGCCCTCGATGTCGACGGGGACCGAGTCCCAAAGAAACTCCACTTTGTCGTTATCGAAGGCCTTCTTCTGCATGATGGGAGAGCCACGAAGCTCATCCCGGCGATGCACAATGGTGACCTTGCTCGCGAACCGCGTCAGGAAGGTGGCTTCCTCCAACGCAGAGTCCCCGCCGCCCACCACTGCAATCTCCTGGTCCCGAAAGAAAAAACCGTCGCAAGTGGCGCACGCAGAGACACCCCGTCCCATGAGCTTCTGCTCCGATTCCAGCCCGAGCCAGCGGGCCGAAGCACCCGTCGCGACGATTACTGAACGCCCTTCCTCCAGTTCGTCCCCCACCCACACTTTGAACGGATAGCTTTGCAGGTCCACTTTCGTGACCACTTCGTAGACGTGCTCCGAGCCGAAGCGCTTGGCCTGCTGCCGAGTGCGCTCCATTAGCTCCGGACCGGTAATCCCCTCCGGAAAGCCCGGGAAATTCTCCACGTCTGAGGTGATTGTCAACTGTCCTCCCGGCTGTATCCCTTCCACCACCAACGGCTTGAGATCCGCTCTGGCCGCGTAGATTGCTGCGGTAAGTCCGGCCGCTCCCGAACCGATAATTATTACATCACGCATGGTCTCTTCCTCCTCGTCGTCGTTGCACTATAGTAGGCACAATCACCATCGCTATCAAGCCTATCAACACCACTATGGACAGAGCCAGCCCCACTCGGAAGGTTACCGACCTGAACACCAACTCCACTTCGTGGGTTCCCGCGGGCACGGGGCACGCCATGGAAACCAGGTTTGCGGGCAACGCAGGTCCCGCGGCTTCGCCGTCCACCCGGCATTGCCAGCCGGGATAGTGCGCCGCGCCGACCACCAGCACTGTGTCCGCCGGAGCATCCACGCCAAAAGCCATGTGCTCCGGCGAGTGCTCGGCCGGAGCCACGTCGCAGCCACCCTGCCCTGCCGCCCCGGGAGCTACCCCTTCTGCACGGATCACCGTATCAGTGCCGGGCAGGAAAGAGGGCGCCAACATTGCGCGGGCCGAAGCCCGAACGTCACCGGCCACCTTCACTCTCGAGGGGCAGTACCACAACGGGGCGGCGCGGGGGTTCGCCAACAGCTTGTAATTGCCCCGGGAGTCCAGCTCCGTCCAGCCGGCCTTCCGGAACTTCTGAGCCCTGTTCACCAAGGCGTACTTGACGCCGGCCGCGTCCCAGAACCTGGAGGGCGTGTGCGTTCGTGGGGTCGGCCAGAGCGCCCATGTCTTTTTGGCTTCCAGTCCCTTCTCTCCAAACTGGCCGGCATTGATGAACATGTTCATTGCCGCTGAGATGGACGGATCGTACCCTGCAATGTTGGCCCTGCGCCGGGGGAGCAACTTGTTCCAGCCCCGGGCCGCAAAATGCACCACCCTTCCGTCTCCGGGCATCACGGCAGCCAGGGAAGCTGCCGGGGTGGGCAGGCGGTACATGCCCGGGCTGCCGCCCTGCATGAGTCCGCGGCCGGCGCCCAGCAATCCCAGCAGCACGATAAAGGCCGGCAGCGCCCGCCCCACCCGGGCGAGGCGGCCCTCCTTCAGGCCGGGTGCGGCCAGGACCAGGCCGGCTATGCACAGGGCGAGCACCAACTCGCCCAGCAGGTCGCGTCTGAACAGTGCGGCCGCGGCCTCGGCCGCTTTTGGGGAGCGGCTCAACTCACCTACGTATGAGCGATAGAACTCCGGCGCCGGGTCCCGCAACATCGCCAGCAGAAACAGCCCCATCAACACGACAAAACCCCACGCCGCCACCGCGGCGGCCCGCCGGTTGAACTTGCCCGACAACAACGTGGCGACACCCAGCCCGGTCAGCAGCCCCAGAAACAGGGCTGCAGCCAGAACGAACCGCGCCGGCACGCGGAAGCTGCCCAGCATGGGCACCACTTTCGCCAACCAGGGGTAAAGGAACCCATTGCCGCCAAACGCCAGCAACAGGCAGAACAGCGCCCCCGCCCCCAGCAGCAGGGCTCGCCGCCTTTCCAACACAACTGCCATTAGCCCGAGAAGAATCGGGGCCGCGCCCATGTATGAGGCAAACTCCCAGCGCGACAGTTTCGCCCACCAGATCCCGTCGGCAGCGCCCCAGAAATGGGGAAAAAGCAGATTCCACGCTCCCGACAGCGGCATGGAATAGGACAGCGCCAGCTTACTCCCTTCCACCCCGCCCCTGGCCGACCATGAGGCGAGTTCCATCATGGGCAGCCATTGGACTGCGCTAAGGCCGGCGGCAAGAGCCAACGCGCCTAAAAGCCTCAGACCGTGAATTCCGGCCTGACGTCCCCGTCCCCCGGCATTGCTCCGCAGCAGGCCGACAAGTGGTATGGCGAACCAGAACACTCCGGGCAGCACCGCGATGTAGCCGACCTGGGGCGAACCGGCCAACACGATCATGGCCAGGCACACCGCGGTTGTGACCACCCACCTGGCAGCCCTTCCTCCACACCCGCCGCCCAGGCCGTAGAACCCCAGCCAGACGCCGGGAATCCAGGCTGCGGAGGCCAGCAGATTGATATGGCCGGCATACGCGTGCAGCATATAGAAACCGCCATACCCGTATAGGATGCCGGTGACCAGCGCACCCGCGGACGCGTTGCGGGATTTGTGACCGGCGCCGGCCAGCACAGCCAGACTGAGAGTGTATGCCAGCAGCGAACCTATGAACGCATGGATTGCTACGCTCAGTTTCATCCCCACAAAGGTGCCGGGGAGATAGAGAAGCCAGTTTGGGGGATAGGTCAGGCCCGCCTGCCCCATGGCGTGGAAGGGGTGCCCGCCATAGATGTAGGGTGTGTAGAGAGGGAACCGCCCGGCCAGCAATTCCTGCCGGGCGTACTCGAGCACCTGGTATTGAAACGAGACCAGGTCAGTGCCCGAACCGTGGAATATGGCCCGGGTAAATAGCAGATGTCCGAAAAAGGCAAGGTTGCAACCCACCAGCATAGCGACGGGCAGAAAGTGGCGCGATTTGGTCAACTCTTTCACCGATTTTGCGATTCGGCCGGCCACGTCCACTCCCGGGGAAGAATAGATTGTGAGCCTATCGCACGTGCACTGCCGGTGCAACCTTTGCATAGTCCTTGCTTTCGGGGATCTGTTTCTTTATAGTCCCGCGTCGACGGAGGGTCGAGATGAGTGGTAAGATCACTGCGCCGAAACTCAAATGGATGAAGAAGAAAGGGCGGAAGATCGTGATGGTCACCGCGTATGACGCGACTTTCGCCAAGCTGGTGAACCAGTGCGAGATCCACGTGGTTCTCGTTGGTGACTCTCTGGGCAACGTGATCCAGGGGCACGAAACCACCATCCCGGTCACACTGGAAGACGTCATCTATCACACCCGAGCCGTATCCCGGGGCCTTACCAAGCCTCTGCTGGTGGCGGACATGCCCTTCCTGTCGTACCAGGTGTCCAGGGAAGAAGCGGTGCGCAGCGCCGGGCTGTTGCTGAGGGACGGCCGGGCCGAGGCAGTGAAGCTTGAAGGCGGTTCCAGAACCGCTGACACGGTAGCCACGCTGGTGGAAATGGGAGTGCCGGTCATGGGCCATATCGGTCTGACTCCACAATCGATCCACGAGTTCGGCGGATACAAGATCCAGGGCCGCGGCAAGAAGTCCCGCCAGCGCCTGCTTGACGACGCGGTGGCGCTGGAGCAAGCCGGCGCCTTCAGCATTGTCCTGGAGGGTGTGCCCGCAGAGCTGGCCGGAGAGATCACTGAAAAAGTGTGCGTCCCAACCATCGGTATCGCGGCCGGACGCAAGTGCGACGGCCAGGTACTGGTAATATACGACCTGTTGGGTATGGATGAGGATTTCAATCCCAAGTTCGCCCGAAAGTATCTGAACCTCGCTTCCGACATCAAGGAGGCCCTCGCCAACTTCTCTACCGAAGTTTCCGACGGGGTGTTCCCCACTGACGAACACAGCTTTGACTAGCCCCGGCCGGATGGTGTAGACTCTGCCCCGAATCTTCGTTGCCTGCCTTATGGAGCTAACGAAAAGGAAAGCCATGGATGTCATTCGAGGAGTGAAGGATTTGCAGGCGCAGTCGGAGCAATGGCGCCGCGCCGGACTCACCGTAGGACTTGTCCCCACTATGGGCTACCTTCACGAAGGGCACCTGTCCCTCGTTGATATCGCCTGCGAACGGGCGGACCGGATCGTCGTGAGCATTTTCATCAATCCCAAACAGTTCGGTCCCACCGAGGACCTCGGCCGATACCCCAAGGATGAGGAGGGGGACCTCGCGAAACTTGCGGCCCGGGGAGTCCATGTTGCTTTTGTTCCCAACCTGGACGAGATCTATCCGGACGAGTATGAGACCTACGTCGATTGCACGCGACTGCCCAGCTACCTGTGCGGCGCGCGCCGGGAAGGACATTTCAAGGGTGTTCTGACGGTGGTTGCGAAACTGTTCAACGCCTGCCTGCCGCACCTGGCCGTGTTTGGAGAGAAGGACTACCAGCAATTCCTGGTAATCAAACGCATGGCCCGTGACCTCAACCTGCCCGTCGAGGTCCTGTCCGGACCAACGGTGCGGGAGGAAGACGGCCTGGCCATGAGTTCTCGGAATTCCTACCTGGACGCGGAAGAGCGGCCGGCTGCGACCGCACTGTTTCGCGCCTTGACCCGCGCCCGACAACTCGTCACCAGCGGAATGGTGGACGCAATCATGGTGCGCCAGGCTATGACCGAACTGGTTGAACAGGCGGGCGGGAGGGTAGACTATGTAGCCATCGTCCATCCGGAAACCCTGGAAGAACTGCAGACCATCGACGACAAGGCCCACGCGGCCGTGGCCGTCTTTTTTGGAAAGACCAGGCTCATCGACAACATGCGCCTCAAAGGCTAGACGCGGGGCAACTGCTCTTAGGATATCGCCATGAAACTTGTTTCCTTTGGACCGCCGGGCCGGGAAGAACCGGGTGTGTTGCTGGATGACAACACCATTTACCGGCTGTCTTCAAACCTCCGGGAGCTTCTGAAAGGAGGAGACGACGCGCTAAGGGATCTTGACACCCGGATCCGCCGCGGTGTCACCGACGCAGAGCTGGTACCGGCCGAGGGGCAACGCCTGGGCCCGCCCATCACCAACCCCTCAAAGATAGTGTGCCTGGGCCTCAACTACCACGGTCATACCAGCGAGCAGAACGCCCGCATTCCGAAACGCCCGCTGCTGTTTTCCAAAGCGCCCACCGCGCTGGCCGGCCACCGCGACCGCATCTGGTATCCCGAAGAGGAGACAAAACTCGACTATGAAGCTGAGCTTGCCTTTGTCATCGGCAAAGCCGCGTTCCGGGTCCAGCCTGAGGACTGGGAACAGTACATCGCAGGCTATACCGTACTCAACGACGTTAGCGCCCGGGACGCCCAGTGGGCGGACCGCAAGTGGTTCCGGGGTAAATCCTATGACACCACTTGCCCTGTTGGTCCGTGGCTGATCACCAGGGACGAAATCCCGGATCCGGCTGCGTTGCGGATCACCGCGACCCTAAACGGTCAGTTGCGGCAGGATGGGTATACCGGCGACCTGATCTTCTCGATCCCCGAAATACTTGCCTTTGTTACCTTGAACATCACCCTGCAGCCGGGTGACATCGTCGCCACCGGCACTCCCGGTGGAGTCGGCATATTCATGGACCCGCCCGCATGCATGTCCCCCGGGGACGAAGTGTCAGTGACAATTGAGAAGATCGGCACCCTGACCAATACCATCGCGGAAAGAACGGATTTCAATCCATCTGTGTATCCGGCACCCTAACTGCGAAAGTCGACCACCAGGATCTCAGCGCCGGCGGACAGTTCAACAGTTCCTTCAGGAATCACGATGAGCGCGTCTTTTCTCGCCATGGACTGAAGCCGACTCCTGAGTTTTGCCGGCCGCACCGTCAGCTCTCCGCCCTCGTAGGCCAGCGAGGCATGTATGAACTGCGTCCAATCGGACTGCCCCCGCACCGTCCTTTTCAAGCGCGCCGGAACCAGGGGAAACGGTTGCTCTGAGAGGCCCTGCATCTTCATCAACGCGGGCAGCACGATCTGCAGGAACGCCACCTCGCAAGAAGGGGGCCCGCCGGGCAGACAGAACA
This sequence comes from uncultured Myxococcales bacterium, assembly GCA_964626565.1. Lineage (GTDB taxonomy): Bacteria > Myxococcota_A > UBA9042 > CAIXZC01 > CAIXZC01 > CAZVFX01. The sequence goes on along the minus strand of CAZVFX010000044.1, from coordinate 11,049 downwards.
CCGGCTTGCCCGTCAGCATCCCAAAGCCGATCCCTTTTCCCGGCCCCATGCGCACCCGGTGATAGATTCCTTCCCAACCCGACGTCTCCATGACCTGGATGATAAGATCTCTCTCGCTGGTCCAGGCCCCGCCGCTGGTGACTAGTACGTCGGCAGTTGCGGACAGACGCGCAACAGCAGCCTCTATTTCAGGCCTGCTGTCTCCTACGATTTCGGTGGACACCGCCATGCCCAGTTGGGCCAGCCACGCGCACACTTCAGTGATGTTGCTGGCGTAGAGCTTCCCCGCAGGCAGCGGATGGCCGGGAGCGACAATCTCGTCCCCGGTTGCCAGCACTGCGACCCGGGGCCTTAGCCTAACCTTCGCCCGGCTGAGACCGGCGCAGGCCAGCAGGCCCACCAGTGGAGCAGATACAACCTCTCCCCGCTTGGCCACCGCGGCGCCTTCGACCACGTCGGTACCCCGGGGAAGCACATTCCGGCCCGGTCCTGCGGTCGCCATACACAACACGTCTTCACCTTCGACCGTGGCGAACTCCTCTGCCAGCACCGCGTCCGCCCCGGGCGGAACCGACGCGCCCGTCGTCGCCCGCACCGCAACCCCGGCGGCAACCCGCGCCCCCCCTTCCCCGCCCGCCGTAACCCTTCCCCCGACACGCAGCCGGACCGGAGTCTCGTTCGTCGCGTCAGCAAGGTCCGAGGACAGAACGGCAAAGCCGTCCTTCAAAGAAACATCGGTTGAAGGGGAATCGACCAGGGAAACGACATCCTCAGCCAGAACCCGGCCGGCCAGGTGGAGCAGAGACACCTCTTCGGGGCCCAGAACCGGCACCGTGTCGAGAGTGAGCTGCAACGCCTCTTGATATGCAATGCGCGTTTTCATGGCTGGCAGTAGACCATGAAAAGCAGTTCCGAACAAGTAGTATGAACTACCGAATGAACACCTTGGAGTAGTGGGGAGAGCCGTTGGCGGCCCCGGCTGCAGGGGTCGCATTCTGACGGTGCGCCCACTGCCAGCCATCGGTGACATCGTCCGGGATGTAGTGGCAGCCGGAACCGGGGCAACTTGTGCGGGTGTGCATGGAGTTGTCAGTGGCCTGCCAGGCAGGTTCGGCGAGCGGTGCGTGCTGACCGGAAGCGAAAACGATCTCTTGGACGTAACCGTTGGAATACGACGACTTATATATTCCCTGGTAGAAATCCATGCTCAGAGTATTCATGTTGAGCCGGAACAGACCCTTGCCGATATCCGTCAGGTACGCCCCTTCCCCTTGTGCGGCGATTGCGTTAATCGTCGCCTTGGGAAGAACACCGGTGACCGAAACGTTGACCTCCAACTGGTCCGGCAACGAGGAGACGCCGGTCCCATCCTGCTCATAGCTGTACATGTGCCAGCCGTTGGAAGTGTCGGCGCGCAGCGCCATCACCAGGGTCCATCCGCCCCCGTCGGTGGTCATATCACAACCCACTTCCACCGGGGGAACCCCGCCTTCCCCATCCGGATCGATGAGGTATTTCCCGGAAGGCAGGTCCGGCGCATCAAGATGGAGCGTGTAGCAGGTAAGTGGAACACACACGTCGTAGGGGTCCAACTCACCGTCGCAGTTGTCGTCGATATCGTTGAAGCACACCTCCTCAGCATCGTGATTCACGTCGGGGTCGAGAGGACCGCAATCGGTTTCGTCCGGGTCCCCGTCCCCATCATCGTCATCGTCAACACAGTCGGCCTCACCATCCTCATCCTGGTCGTTGAAACCGTCATCAATCGCGCCGTCGCAGTCGTTGTCCAAGCCGTCACATTCCTCCAGCGTCCACCCTTCCATCGGGTCGCACAGGTTGGGCAAGCCGCCAATGCAGTTGGCGACCTCATGCTCGCACAGACCCAACCCACACACAGTGGACCCCAAATCTTCGTCGACCGCCCCATCGCAGTTGTTGTCCTTGCCATCGCACGACTCTTCATCCGACCCCAGGAACGGATCGCAGCCGCCCGGCACGCCGCCATCACAGTTGGCCACCGCGTGGGCGCACGCGCCCTGCCCGCACACGTAGCTGCCCAGATCCTCATCCGCCAGCCCGTCACAATCGTTGTCTTCACCGTCGCAAACCTCAGGTGACACGCCAAGGAACGGGTCGCAAACGGTGACCTTTCCGTCTGAGCAATAGGGCTGCTCATGCTCACACGCACCCTTGCCGCAACTCACCATGCCCTGGCCTTCGTCCACTTCCCCATCACAGTTGTTGTCCAACCCGTCGCACACTTCGAGCATGGCGCCCTGGAACGGATCGCATTGCCCTGGAACTCCGCCGGAACACACGGAAACCGAATGGTGGCAGATCCCCTCTCCGCACTCCAACTGTCCCAACTCCTCGTCCACCTGCCCGTCGCAGTCGTTGTCGATGCCGTCACAATCCTCCACTCCTTCGCCGAACAACGGGTCGCAAACCTGCGACTCGCCATTGACGCAGTTTGGCTCCGTGTGCAGACATTGTCCCAATCCGCAACTGCTGGTCCCCTGGTCTTCGTCCAGAATGCCGTCACAGTCGTTGTCCACACCGTCGCAGATTTCGGCCGAAGCACCCTCGTAAGGGTCACACCATTGCGTCTGCCCGTTAGCGCAGGCGTCGATTACGTGGAAGCACTGCCCCTTGCCGCAGGCAAGCAAGCCGATTTCGTCGTCCACCGATCCGTTGCAATCGTTGTCCACCCCGTCGCACACCTCCAGGGCTCCGGTGAACACCTCGGGGTTAGTGGGTAGACAGTCTGAATCGTCAGGGTCTCCGTCGTTATCATCGTCGTCGTCCAGGCAGTCCTTCCAGCCATCCGCGTCGGAGTCCGGGCTGCCCTCATCAACAATCAGGTTGCAGTTATTGTCCAAACCGTCGCAAATCTCTTCCGCTCCGGGGAAGATCTGGGGGTCTTCGGGCGCACAATCGGCGCCGTCCGCCGCGCCGTCGCCGTCCTTGTCCTCCTCGCACACATCGCCCAGGCCGTCGCCGTCCAGATCCTCCTGTTCAGCGTTGGGCACCAGGGCGCAATTATCCACCTCGTTTTCCACACCGTCGCCGTCGAGATCTTCATCGCATGCATCCCCGATTCCGTCCCCGTCCAAGTCCGACTGGCCGGTGTTCTTCACACCCAGGCAGTTGTCCACCGCGTCAGGTATAGAGTCACCATCCTCGTCCGCATCGCACTGGTCCCCTACCCCGTCGCCGTCCTGGTCCGCCTGATCCGCGTTGGCAATCAGGGGGCAGTTGTCATCGTCGTTCAGAACCTCGTCACCATCCTTGTCTTCGTCCACGCAGTCCGCGGCCCCGTCCTCATCGGTATCGGGGAAGAACTCATCGACGGTGAAATCGCAGTCGTTATCGAATCCGTCGCACTGCTCGGGCGAGCCGGGAAAGACCATGGGGTCCAGGGGGGCGCAATCCGCGTCGTCGATGACCCCGTCATTGTCGTCGTCGGTGTCCAGACAGTCCTTCCACCCATCTGTGTCGGTGTCATCGAACCCTTCGTCGACCAGTTTGTCGCAGTTGTTATCCTTGCCGTCGCACAGCTCCTCCGCACCCGGATACACTCCAGCATCGTAGGGCTCGCAGTCGTCGGCGTCGGAAGCCTGGTCGTTGTCGTCATCCAGATCGCAGGCATCCCCGAAGTTGTCCAGGTCCGCATCGGCCTGCCCGGGGTTGAATTCGGAAGGGCAGTTGTCCAGCAAATCGGCGATGCCATCGCCGTCGATATCGCCTTCCAGGCAGTTGGCCTTGCCGTCGTTGTCGGTATCGGGGAACCCTTCGTCGGTCTGGCCGTCGCAGTTGTTGTCTATGCCGTCGCAGACTTCCTGCTGCGGCTCCTGTCCCTCGCATACCAGCGAGCCGCCGTCGCAGTCATACACGCCCGGGCAGATCCCGAAGGGATTCATCACGAGGCAGCTTCCGCCTCCGGTGTCCTCGTCGATCTCTTCATCGCAATCATCATCGGCGCCATTGCACAGTTCCTCGGCCGGAGTCGCGGCCGAACACAGGGTGAGCCCCTGCTCCAGGCACACTCGCTCACCGCTGCAGGTTCCCCACTCATTGGTCACCGTGCAACTGGTTTCCGCGCCGTTATCGACATCCCACTGGGAGCAACCACACTCCCCGGAAGACAACACGCATTGCAGTCCGGAGCCACCGGAAACGTCGGCCAATTCAAGGCAGTCATACCCGCCGGGGCAGTCCTCGTCCGTCTCACACTCCCCGCCACAAAAATTGCCACCCGCCCCGTACTGAACACACGTTTCCCCAGCATCGACTCCGTTGGTCCAACAGTCGGCGTTGGCCATACAGGGACGACAGAGACCCACAAACTGTGGCATACAAAGGTAAACCTGGTCGGGCAGCAGCGGCGTGTAGAGCAGGCAGGCCCACTCGAAAGGGCACTCGTCGACACATGTGGTGGTGCACTGCATGCCGTCTAGGGTCTGCACGCAATATCCCTCGTTGCAGTCCCCTCCGTTGTCACAGGGGTATCCAGCCTCCCCGGGGCCCGGCTGGAACCCGACGTCAACCAGGGCCACCTCTTCAAGCGGGATCTCGAACCCGATGTCCGCAACCGATTCCGCGGGCAGGTCCACCCCGGTGTCCACCGGTGTGATCTCAATACCGGCGTCGAATCCAGCATCGGCGCCAACCGCATCCTCGAGCACCGGATCGTCATCTCCCCCGCCACAGGCGGCGAGCAGAACCACCACCAATGCCACAGCCGCGATACGCATGTGTTCCTCCCTGTACATCGTTCCTTCGTCGATGTTACAGCATGGCGAGCAACGCGGCAACCCCAACCCGGCTTCGGCAGAAGCCGGGCAACAGGAAGCAGCACGTTCGGTGCGCTTGGTGTTTGCGCCGTCTTGGGCCGACGGGTATAATAGCCGGGTAACCGCCACGAAGGAGAGCGCTCTCAATGCGACATGGTGGACAAATCCCGTGCGTTGTCCTGCTGACCGCGGCCTTGGTGTTCTCGGGGCCCGGCTGTTGGTCCGGCGATTGGAGGTGGTTTGATTTTGGTGACGATTGCGGCGACTTTGACTGCAGCGGGCTCTGCCACTATCTCATTCACGAGTGCGGCCAGTACACCTATCGGGTGACCGAGTACCATGAGAAGTGCGAAAAGGAGTGCGGCAACGCCGGACTCTCGCAATCATGCCGGGAGGACCTTTGCGATTTGAGTTGCGGCAAACTCGACGAGGAGGACAACCCCATCGCGAAAGTGTGCGATTCGTCTTGTGAAGAAGGCACAACCTCGTGCGAGTTTGGCAACATGAAGACCTGCTCCGCCGGGGTTGAGGTGACCGTCTCATGCCACTGCGCATGCCTCGCCAGGGGGTGGCGATACGTTGGTTCATGCGGCGCAGTCGCCAACCTGGAGCAGCTTGGCGGGGAGGGCCTTGCAACTGCCGACCGCGACATGTGCTGGTGCACTCCGAACGTGGAGCAGGGGGATTGGCTTCACACCTACTTCGAAACTGTGGAAGAGTGCTTCCCGAATCACGCGCTGTACGACCTGGCCGAAGGTTTTGATGACGGCCCCTGTCCACTCTTCGGGAACCCTGGCTTTCTCGGCCACAGCGTAAGCATTGGCTCGGTGACTTCCGACGTCGGTCTCGAAGAATTCGTACTACCGGAGCTTCCGGTTGAACCGCAGTCGCCGCCGGTATGTCCGAAACCGTGGCCGTCGGGCGACTGTTCGATTGGGGAGGGGGCCGGCTTCAAGTACGTCATGGTTGAGGATTCACCCGACAACCCGACCCTCATAGAGTGCAACACCAATCCGGGCGCCGACATCGATTCTGTGTGCGTCTACCGGGCGAACGAGTTGATGGACTGCGCAGCGGAGGTCTCCTACACGACGCCCGAACCGGTACCGTGCGAAGTGAACAAAAAGGACGACCCGGAGCAGGTGCTGGGACTGCCGGACGGACTTGCGGGTCCCGACGATTACGAGGGCTACTTCTCCCTAAACGGCGGCTGGATCATACTTGGCTTCGAGTACGGCTTCGAGTTTCTCTGCGGAGATGTCATCCATGTGATCGAAATGCACAACGAAGAAGACCCGGACGCAACTGTCGAGCAGTACCGAACCTCCATCGGCGAAGGCACGGACTGCCTCCAGGAAGGCCATGACTGCCGATGGTCGCTGGAATCCGACTGGGCCGTAGGTGAGGACGAAATCGACCTAACGTGGGTGTGGTAGCGCCGACTTTGCGGGAGGAGAACAGCTATGGCACCTACGGCGACAATTGCATCGCTGACGCTAGCAGCAACCGTCATGTTGGTCGTCGTTTCCCGCTGTGCGAGCGGTTGGGGAACCTTCGGGGAAGAGGAGGACCTTTGCGAAAACGCGTACGCTTGCACGGACCTGTGCGAGTACTTGTCATTGGAGTGCAACGCGTATGCACGCGCCGAAGATTGCCGGGAGGCGTGCGAGTACCTCGACATGTCATCCGGATGTGTGCATTCCATGTGTTCCATGAGTTGCGAAGACCTGGTTCTCGGCTCTCCCCTTGAAAACAAGGAGTGCCTCTCCTGCGAGAGCCCCGAAACCTCGTGCACCTCAGACCATGGAATTCGGACGTGTGTGGAAGGATTGGAACTGGAATTCGACTGCGATTGCGCTTGCCGCTCGTTGGACCGACGCTATCTGGGCATGTGCGGAGAAACCGCCAATCTGGACTGGCTTGGCGGGCAGGGCGAACTGAAGTCGGACCGCGCCGTTTGCTGGTGCACCCAGGATGAGGGCACCGCCAACTGCCTCCAGCAATACCTGGCCTACACTGAGGAAGGGTCAGAGCACTGGTGGCAAGATTCATCCGGCTGGGGGCATAAGAAGTGCCAGGCGGCCCACAATTTCGACTTCCTCGGCCACGGCGTCGACATCGCGGGACTGACATCCGAGGTCGAGAGCTTCAAGCTGCAACTGCCCCCGCTCGCGGGCGGGGACCAGGGCCCTTGGGAGTGCGGCGACAGCCTTCCGTGCAAAGCCGGTGAATCGGTCGGGTACGCGTATGTCATGGTCGAAGACGCCCCCCAAATGACGACCCTCGTCGACTGTGCATCACATCCCGGCGCAGACATCGATTCGGTGGGAGTCTATCGGCACGACGAACAGGTTGCGTGCCCGACTCAGGTGGAATACAACGCGCCCGAGCCGCCAACCTGCCCCGACTACCAGCCGGGCAACCCGGCAGTTGTCTCCTGTGGCGCTAACGGCTACGTTTCCCTCGCCGGAGGATACATTGTGGCAGGCTTCGCACCCGGCGTGGAGTTTCTCTGTGGCGACGTCATCGAGGTGGTCGAGATGCACAACGTCGAAGACCCGAACGCCATCATCGAGGGGTACAAGACCTATGTCGGCGAAGGCAGCGACTGCTTCGGCGGCACCGATTGCCGCTGGATATTGGTGTCCGACTGGGCCGTAGGCCACGACGAAATCTACATAACCTGGGAATGGTAGACCGACCAGACCAACCTCCGCCTGAAGGCGTAGGTGTATAGGACCTATAAGTCTTATATGACCTATTGGCCCCATAAACAGCTTCGCATGAGCGAGTGCAAAGGCGCCGGCCTTTGGCCGGTCTTTCCCGAGCGCGCCTTGCCGGAACCCACGTTCCGTCCGTATCCTTTAAGAAGGAGGGAAAGGCCGAATGTCGGGTTTTTAGACGGCCTGGATCACAGCCGCAATAATGGAAGGAGGTGTAGTTGATGGAGGCGGCATGCGTGATAATGAGCGGGAAGGAGCGAAACTGTGGCGCCGCCGGGGCGCTGTGGTGTTGCTCGCCTTGCTTACCGCCTGGTCTTGCGCCGCGGCCGAATCCGACTTCCAGGAAGTAGTTCAGTCCGAAGAAATTTTGATCGCCGACAGTGTCTTCACCGCGGACTTCACCGAGCCGGACAGTGTGGAAACGGTGGCGGATTGCGTTCTGGACACTTTCGATTCCGACCTGGTCCAATGGCTCGAGTTACTCCTTGAAGACTACCCGGGTATCGATTCCGAAAGCTATCTGGCTCCGGACGCCGAGGAGTTGCAGCACTTTCGTGATGCCCTCGCCCTGCTTGTGGTGGACGACCACTGTGCGGCTGCAGCCGCGGCTGAGAGCGCCGGATACGAGCTGATGAAGGCGTTGGGCGCCGACGCCGGAGGTGTGGAGTGGTTCCTGCTGCGGCCGGCAGAGGCAACCGGGCACGGCAGGGGTATGTTCATCGTGCGGGGCAACGCAGTACGCGAACTGGTGCTTGAGGCGCCGCACCCACTTTACGACCTGGGCTCAGGCCTGCTTGCCGCCGAGGTCTTTCAGGCTTCGGGTGCGCGGGCGCTGGCCGTTGCGGGCGCGCACAGGTGCGCCAACGCGGCGCCCGCCGAGTGCGACGGGTCAACAACCGTTTGCAACGACGGCCAGTTGGGGGCGTATCGGGAGTCGGACATGGCTCACGTTGACGGCTCCTATTTCCAGGTGTTCCACGAAGTGCTCTCCACCGAGCACGCCTCGACGGTCACGGTGCAGGTCCACGGCATGGCCTCGGACGAAGACGATCCTGAGTTCTCTGTGAGCGACGGCACCGGGTATGACAATCCCGACGATCAGCATCCGCCCAACGTGTTGGCCGCCGCGCTGGAGCAGCGTGTCGCCGCGGCCGGCGGCGACAAGCCGGGCAATAGCTGCAACCGGGAAGGAGACAAGAACGTGCTGTGCGGCAAAAGCAACGTGCAGGGGCGTTTCACCAACGGGGTTGCCGGAGACGAAGTTTGCGCGGTCGCACCCACCACGGGCACCGGTGCATTCCTTCACGTTGAACTGAGCAAAGATCTCCGCCACCCGGGAGGCATCCTGGGCCCGGAAATGGTCATCGATACTGTGCTTGAAGTGATTCCGGCTCTCTAGAGGCCGCCCTCGCCAGCTTCGAACTTCACCTCAACACTCTTGACGATGGGAGTAAGGCCGTTTTCCTCGGTGTAGAGGGAAACCTCCACCTGCAAGAACGCGCCGATGAGCTTCATCTGGGTCAGGTCCAGGGGGAACGCCTGTGGCGGGTATGGTCCGAAGTAGTCCGACCATTCTTCCTGGTACAGCTTGTCCTCGGTGAGTGCAGCCCGCACCCGCACCTTGATATAGGTGCCGGCAGGTACAAAAGCGTCCACGATAATCGCGGTCCAGATAAGTCTAAGGCCGGCCGCACCGAAGAGGTGCTGGTAGAAACCGGTAGGATTCGTGAAGGTGTGCAGCAGATAACCGGTCATGTCGCTGTAGGTGTACGGACCGGAACCCACGGGGTATTCGCCCACTATGTTCCAAGTTGCGGCGTCGATCTTGGTCGCGCTGCTCGCCCCCTGGTTCACCGCCCACACGTACCCGGAGAAGTCGATGGTGATACCCACCGGACTCTTGCCACCTCCCAGATCGACATAGCCGAGGGTTTGCATGGTGTCAGCGTTGAGGATGCAGACCTTGCTGGAGGAATCGTTGGCGACGTAAACGTAGCCGTCCAGTGAGCCGACAATACCTCTGGGATGGCTCTGGCAATCGCCGGCGGCCCACTGGCCGGTGGCCGGATCGTACCTGTAGGCAACATTCCAGCAACTGTAGTTGGCGGTCCACACCCTGCCCTTGGCGTCGAGGGAGATGCCGTAGGGGCTGTAGCACTGGCCCAGGTTTGGAGTCAACGCCTGTACGTTCTTAGTCACCGGGTCCACGCGTACGAGCTTGTTGCCGCCCCGGCCCGAAACCCAGATAATCCCGTCCGAGCCGATAACAAGGCCGTAAGGATTGGCGGGAATCCCGATCTCATCCACGACATGACCGTCGTCGGGGTGCAGGCGGCGCAAAGTCTGGCCGCTCCATTCTCCGACCCAGGCGTGGTTGTCTTTGTCTACTCCAAGAGCTCGCTGGCAGCTACCGCCCGGGTTCACGGTGAACTGGATGCACTCGTCGCCGTCGACCATTTCGCCGCCCTGGATCTTGCCGTCGCCGTTGGCGTCCTCCGAGGTCTCGATGGTCCCGTTACCATTCTTGTCCTCGCACTGGAGCTTGTGCGCGTGGATCTTGGCCACTCCACCACCACTTCGGCACCCCACCCAGACATCGCCGTAGAGGTCCACAGAGGTCCGGGAAGGGTTGCCACACGTCTTGTAGCGGCCCATCTCCTTGCCCGTTTCAGTGGACAGCTTGGAAACGGTATTCTCTCCGGAGTTGGCGATCCAGATGAACTGCATGTTCACCTTCTCCTTGTCGAGTACGATGAACCCGTCGACGTTGGTGTCAACGCCTGACGAGTTCTGGTCGCCCAGATCGAACTCCTCTTCGTTCTGCGGACCCGCGCCCAGGTCTACGCACAATTCGTTGCAATCGCCGCACAGGGAGAGCACGCCTTCATCGATTTCGCCGTCGCAATCATTGTCGGTATAGTCGCAGACTTCGGGCATGGGCTCAACAGACCCTTCACAGTCGGTCCAATAGCCTCCAAAACACTGCTGCTGGCCGGGAGTACAGGCGCCGACACCGAGGAACGCGGGGTCGCCGGAATAGCACGCCACCGACGCACCTTCATTGAGACAGGGGCACCCGCCGTAGATGCCGTTTTCGCACGGCGGGCAGTAGGTATTAAGCATAGGATTGTCGTCGTCGCAGTCAGGGCCTGCCACGCACTCGTCGCCGAAACTGTCGCCGTCTTCATCGACGCAGTTGGGATTCTCCGGGGGAGGAGTCGGGGCATCAGGGTCGGTGTTTCCCGGGACATCGTCATCCCAAACCACACCGTCGGCACCACCGCCACCACCGCCACCGCCGCCGCCCGGCGGAAAGTTCGGACCACCGCCACCACCATTGCCTCCGGTTTCAACCGTCGAACTGCAGGCGGCAAGCGCCAATACAAGAGCGAAGATGATTCCCAGTCTGCTCATCGCCGCGACCTCCTTCCAAAAAGCCTGCGGCCCCAGGCCCCGGGCCACACAAGATCACATCTACAAAACATTCCTCGTAGATATGATGCCATGTTCACGAGACGTAAACAAGAACAATC
>CAZVFX010000043.1:0-52604 GCA_964626565.1 uncultured Myxococcales bacterium | reverse complement strand
GAATAACAGACGCTCATTCTCGATACCTCGCTACCGGATATTCTCCATTCTGCAAACAGCTTCCAGGTTGTCCCGATTCGATCGAACGACTACTCCGGATGCACATGTTTATCCTGTGACATCATTGAGTCGCCGTCAACACCTACTTTGCGGGTTGATTCTCATTGCGAAGGAGTGGAATGGGGAAGGGTGGTTTAGAAGTAGTACTTCAAACCGAAGGTGACCTGGAAATTGTCGGACGAGACGTAGTCTGACACGCCGGGGCTGTCGGCCGAGGACCAGTCCACCTGTCCCGACTCGTCCACGCTCAGCGGCTGCTTGGAAACGACGATGCGGGAAACCTCGGGAACCAGCATCAGGAACTCGGTGCTCAGCGCCATGTGGTCACCCACGTAGAGTTCCAGACCGCCGCCACCGTGGTAGGACTTATCATTCATTTCAGAGGAGGTCAGGTCGGACACTTCGCTGGCGCCGGCCCCGGCCGCCACGTACAGCGACATAACATCGGTGGGGACGAGATAAAGCAGCGCCGACATGCGATAATTGGAGGCGTAGATTTCGCCGTTGCCTACCGACTGCTCTCCCACTACGTTGTAGTTGAAATCGAATCCCAGGACGGTGAGCATCTTGAGCCTGACGTTGAGTTCCGAAACCACCGAGTTGTTGGACCCTCCATTGACCGGCATTACATGGGCGATTCCCACCGTCTGGCCGAAGCCGAGAGTGAGAAGTGAAGTATTGTCTGCGTGAGCAACGGGTTGGTGTGCCATCAGCACCACCAGCGTTGCCATGATTGTCGTCGTTATATATTTCATCGGATTCCCCGTGAACTTTGGTTTTTCAATGTGCTCATTTTCAAGCCACGAATAATGTATCGGCCCGGCGACGGGAAACCTTTAGGAGCAACTTGCTCTTTTTTTAACTTCCCGCTTAATGCTATAGATTCAGTGCTTTCATGGAGGGTGTTCGATGTGGTTGCCGGATAGAGCTGAAGCAGAAGAGTTACTTCGAACTTATGTCAAGCAGGAGAATCTCGTTCGCCATATGATCGCGACCGAAGCGATCATGAGAGCGCTGGCGAAGAAGCTCGGCGAGGACGAGGAGTTGTGGGGGATCACCGGGCTCTTGCATGACATGGATCTGGAGCTGGTATCCAACGACCTCGGCCGGCACGCGCTGGAGACGGTGCGCATTCTCTCTGAAAAGGGATATCCGGACGCAGGGTTGCAAGCGATCCTGACCCACAATTCCGAAACCGGCGAAAAGTGCACAGAGCCGTTCCACTTCGCGCTAAGCGCGGCTGAAACCATCACCGGCCTCATCGTCGCGTGTACGCTGGTATATCCGTCGAAGAGGGTAGGGGACGTGAAACCGAAATCGATCCGCAAGCGAATGAAGGAAAAACGGTTTGCCGCCAACGTAGACCGTGACTGCATCCGGCTCATAGAGCACGTGGGAATCTCCCTCGACGACTTCATCAACCTGTCGCTGGATGCGATGAAAGGTGTGGGGCCTGAAATCGGACTCTAGACTGACCGGATCACGCCTCCTTGCGCAAAGCCTCCTGCCATTCAGTAAGCCGGGCGCCATATTCCGCGACCTGGGCTGACGCAGCTTCCCGGTCTAGAACCCCGGTTGCAACCAAAGCATCAGCCACCATGGGGGCCGCGGCCAATCCCTGGTCCTCGGCCTGGTAATACACGTAACTTCGGCGGACCAGGAAGTCCTCAACGGTGCACACGTACTCATCCTTGATTGCGAAGTGGACCTCAGCCAATCGGATTCCACCGCCGCCCGGCATAGGCTCCAACAGAGAGGAATCCTGAGCCGCCATGCCCGCTATTTCCGCGGCCCTCACACCGTACTCCCGGGCCAGCTTTGCAAGCCAGTCGGCCGGCAGGGAAGGGTGCTCGCTCTGCAGGGTCCCGGCCATCTCCTCAAGATCGTCAACTCCTACTCCACCGGGTAGCGGTCGGTCCTCCGTAACCGAGGGGCCAGGATTCACGGACCAGCTTTCGCCTACGCTTCGTCGCAGCCGATCGACCACGTGAGCGCCCATGACCCTGTAGGTAGTGAGTTTACCGCCGGCCACCGCGACCACGCCCGGCTCCACCAACTCTACCTTTTCTTCTCGGGAGACATCGGAGGGGTCGACCGCTTCGTCAGCGTCAACTTCGTCCTCCGGAGCCACCAGTGGGCGAACACCGGCCCAGACGCTCACAATGTCATCGGCGGTGAGGTTCAGGCCGGGGAAGTAGCGTTGGCAGATGTCCAGGAGGTAGCGGCAATCCGACGCCGTAACGGTAAGCCGCGCTCCGGTGTCGGGAAAATCGGTATCGGTGGTACCCACGTATGTGTGCTCTCCCCAGGGCACCGCGAAAACGATCCGCCGGTCGTTATGAACAGAGCGCATCACCACCGCGTGGTTCACCGGAAACCGAGCCGCTGAGAAGACAATGTGCACACCTTTGGTGGGTCTCAGCCACTTACCGTGCCCGGGAGCCGCCAGCGGCATCACCGCGTCGGTCCAGGCTCCTGCGGCCAACGCCAGCGACCGCGCCTGCACGCTGAACTCCTCGCCGCTCGTTGCGTCCCTGGCCGACACTTCGAAGCCCTGGCTCCCCCTGACGGAACCGGTGACCTCCGCACGGGGCAGAATCACAGCTCCCGCCCCAGCCGCGTCCATGGCCGTCTCAAGGGTCAACCGGGCGTCGTTGGTGCTGCAGTCATAATAGAGGGCCGCCCCCGTGAGACCGTCCTGCTCCAGCCCGGGCTCGATGTCGGCCACCACCCTCGCGGAGCATCGCCGACGCGGTCCGGGAGTGCGAAATGCAGACAACATGGAGTAAATGAAAGTCCCTGTGGAAACCACCGGCAGACGCGGGCGGTCCTCCTTGTACACAGGGTAAAGAAAAGGCAACGGCTTGACAAGATGGGGAGCAAGCCGCATGAGCCGCCATCGCTCTACCACCGATTCGTGAACCAGCCCGAGCCTGAAATGCTCCAGATATCTCAATCCTCCGTGGATCATTCTGGAAGACTTACTTGAGGTGCCGCAAGCCAGGTCCCCACGCTCCAGGAGCACCACTGTCAGACCCCTCAGCGCCGCATCTCGAGCCACCCCCGCACCGGTGATTCCGCCGCCCACCACTGCGATATCGAATACGTCTGATCGAGCCTTCGAAATTTGTTGCGTGCGTTCCAGGACAGTAAAGGACAAGGGGCCACCTCCACCAAATTCTTCCTAAGGGATTCTAACAGGGCAAGGGGAAACAGAAAAGGGCTGTAAACGAAACGCAATTAGGGCTTGCCATTTTTTTGACGGTGTGGCAGAACCCGCTTACGATTTTGAATGGAGGGATGGCGCCTTCACGAAGGCGTGTCATCGTGACATTCAGGGGGTTCGCAGATGGAAGGAATAGCGACTGTAGGAATTGTGCTCGCCGGAATCGTAGTTGCCGTAGGCCTTTCTTATGCCAGTATGCAAGCAGTCCTCACCTTCCTTCCTTCTCGGGAGGAGCGTGACTAGCGGCCCCGCCAGAATATCCCGCACCAGTCAGCAACACCTCGATGATTTTCTTTGGCACATCCGATTCGAACGGAATCTAAGCCCAGCAACGGTCAACGCGTACGAGCAGGATCTGCGGCAATTCCTGGAGTCGGTTCCGTCCGCCCGAGGACTTGGCAGGTTGGCCCGTGCGGACGTGGTCGCTTTTCTGGACGCCCGGATGGCCGCGGGCGCGGCCGAAAGCACCCGTGCGCGCCAGCTCTCTTCAATTCGCCGGTTCTACACCTTCCTCCACGAGCGGGATGTGGTCACGGCCAATCCCACCGAGCTCATCGAAGCGCTGCGCCTGCCTTTCCGGCTACCCGCCATCCTATCCGAAGAGGAGGTAGTTCGCCTCCTCGACGCACCTTCCACAGAGACGCCCGAAGGGATCAGGGACAGGGCGTTGCTCGAGTTCATGTACGCGTCGGGCGTCCGGGTCAGCGAGGCCGTGGGCCTGAAACTGGCCAACGTCCAGATGACCGAGCGCCTGGTGCTTGTGGAAGGGAAGGGGCGCAAGCAACGCATGGTGCCCCTCGCCGGCGCGGCGGCACGGCGGCTTGAGCTGTATCTCGAAAACACCCGCAGCAGGCTGCTCCGCAGCGCTTCCCGGCTCTACTCCGATGCCAGAACGGTCGTCTTCGTGAGTCGCCGGGGCAAGGGCCTGACCAGGCAGGCGGTGTGGAAACTGCTGAAGAAATACTCGGCCAAGGCCGGACTCAAGGAAGATGTGCACCCACACATGTTGCGGCACTGCTTCGCCACCCACCTCCTGGTAAACGGTGCGGACCTCCGGGTCGTTCAAGTGCTGCTTGGCCACGAGAACATCACCACAACCGAGGTCTACACCCACCTGTCACGGGAAGACCTGCGAGCCGCATACAAAAAGCACCACCCGCGAGCTTGACGATTCAAGAATGTTGCTCTATCCTAGGTACTCAGTTTGGAGGCTGTCGTGAAAAGCGCCAAGGACGACACCACTAGAGTAACCTCGGTACACAGTATCTCGGAGAATATCGAGGGAACTGATTGCGTAATTCAGATCTACGGCGCCCATTTGGGCCGCAAGTACGACATGTACGACGCAATTGCGAGCTTGGGCCGAGACCCTCAGAATACCATCGTTCTGGACACCGACAGCGTCTCCCGGCGCCATGCAGTGATCGAATTGTGCGATGCCGGCCGGCTCCTTAGAGACCTGGACAGCACCAACGGGACCTACCTTAATGATATCCAGATCAGAAGCGCCATCCTCAGCAACGGCGACCTGATCAAGATCGGTGACACCATCTTCAAGTACCTTTCCGGCGCCAACGTCGAGTCCGCGTACCACGAAGAGATCTATCGTATGACCATTCACGATGGTTTGACCCAGATCGCGAACAAGCGGTACCTCAACGACCACCTGGACAAGGAATTCGCCAGAGCTAAACGCTACGGCCGTCAACTCTCGGTCATCATGTTCGACCTTGATCACTTCAAGGACGTCAACGATCAGTTCGGCCACCTCACCGGCGACTACGTGCTCAAGGAGATGTCCACGCTGCTGAAGAAGCGCATCCGTAAGGAGGAGCTTTTCGCACGCTACGGAGGCGAGGAGTTCGTCGTGGTGCTTCCGGAGTCCGGCATCGATGTGGGCATCAAGTTCGGCGAAATAATCCGCACCATGGTCGAAGAACACCCCTTCGAGTTCGAAGGACACCCCATCAGCGTCACGGTCAGCGTAGGCGTAGGCACCATGACCGACGACATTGGTACGGTTTCGGAGCTGCTCAAGCTAGCCGACCAGAAGTTGTACGATGCGAAGCGAAAAGGGCGCAATCGCGTCGAGTCCTGATCCCCCGGCGGTTCACTCATGGCACGTTTCAAGATTAGGGCGGAGTTCACTCCCGCGGGCGACCAGCCTGCAGCCATTGAGAGTCTGGCCAAAGGCGTCAAGGAAGGGCTGGAACACCAGGTCCTGTTGGGCGTCACCGGTTCGGGTAAGACGTTCACCATCGCCCACCTGGTGGAGAGGCTCCAGCGGCCGGCTCTGGTTATCGCCCACAACAAGACGCTGGCGGCCCAACTCTACCGGGAATTCAAGGAGTTGTTCCCCAACAATGCAGTTGAGTATTTCGTAAGCTACTACGACTACTATCAGCCCGAAGCATACATGCCGCGCACCGACACCTACATCGCCAAGGAGTCGCACATCAACGACGAGGTGGATCGCCTTCGTCACTCTGCAACCCGGGCCATAATGGAGCGCCGGGACACCATCGTCGTCGCCAGTGTTTCATGTATCTTCGGAATGGGTGACCCTGCTCGCTACCGCAGCATCATGCTGGAACTGAGAGAGGGGCAGACGGTGGAGGTTGAGGAGGTGGTGCGCCGCCTCGTGGAGATGCAATACGAACGCCAGCAATACGACTTCTATCGGGGGAGCTTCCGCCTGCGGGGAGACGTTCTGGAGCTGTTCCCCGCGTCGGAGGCGTCTCGGGTCATCAGAATCTCCTTCTGGGGTGAGACCATCGAGAGAATCGAGGAGGTTGACCCCCTTACCGGAGCTGCCTTCACCACCCTTCCCCGAGCACTCATTATCGCCAACAGCCACTATGTCACTCCTGCAGACATTCTCCATCGGGCCATGGATGACATCCGCCTGGAATTGAAGGGACGGCTGACGGAATTACACTCGGGGGGCAGCCCGCACTATGCAGAAAGACTTGAACAACGAACCCTCTACGACCTGGAATTAATGGAGATTGCAGGACACTGCCCGGGGGTTGAGAACTACTCCCGCCACCTTGACGGACGCCAACCGGGCGAGCCTCCCTGGACCCTCATCGACTATTTCCCGGACGACTTTCTCTGCTTCGTAGATGAAAGCCACGTCACCATCCCGCAGATTGGAGGCATGTACGGTGGAGATCGGATGTGCAAGGAAAGCCTGGTCAAGTTCGGCTTCCGCCTACCTTCCGCATTGGACAACCGCCCCCTCACCTTCGAGGAATGGCGGGAGAGGGTAGGGCAGGTGCTCTACGTTTCGGCCACCCCCGGCGATTGGGAACTCGAACAGGCCGGGGGCGCGATTGTCGAGCAGATAGTCCGGCCCACCGGGCTCCTCGATCCCGTCATGGAGATGCGTCCAGCCTCCACCCAGGTTGAGGACCTGGTTCCCGAGTTGAAGGCCCGTATTTCCAAGGGCCAGCGCGCCCTGGTTGCGACCTTGACCAAGCGAATGGCCGAAGATCTAACCGGCTATCTTAGAGAACAAGGCCTCAAAGCAGCCTACCTGCACTCGGACATCGACACCCTGGAGCGGGTGGAACTGCTCTTTGCACTCCGGTCGGGCAAATACGATGTCCTGGTGGGAATCAACCTTCTCCGGGAAGGTCTGGACCTTCCAGAAGTGTCGCTGGTCGCGGTCCTCGATGCGGACAAGGAGGGCTTCCTCCGAGCCGAAAGAAGCCTTATACAGGTTTCGGGGCGGGCCGCGCGCAACCTGGACGGAAAGGTGATTCTGTACGCTGACCGGGAAACCCGTTCCATTAAGGCCGCGATGTCCGAGGCATCCCGCCGTCGGAAAGTGCAGCACGACCACAATGTTGCCAACGGCATCACTCCGGTGAGCATCCAAAAACCCCTTCTGGCCATGCCTAGAATTGGCGACAAAATCCCCAAGAAGATCCGGCGGCAGGGGTGGAAGTCGGAAGTACTTGAGGCGGAAGTTGAGGAGCTGACGAAGCGGATGAAGGCTGCGGCCCGAAAACTCGATTTCGAAAAGGCTGCTGAATTGAGGGATCTAGTCGCAGAAATGAACAGATTCCTTCTTGAGGCCTGACCGGTACTACTTAGACACTGCGATATCCGCGACGGTGGTGTTCTTGAGGAAGTTCACATAGGTCTCCTGCACCTTGCACCAGGAGGGAAGGACCTCGCAGCTTTCCCCGGGCGCTTCACACTGCTTCGAATCGTCCAGGAGGCAAGCCGGAGCGTGGAGGGGCCCTTCGAGCACCTCCACCACCCTGGCCAGGGACACCTCGGAACCGGGCTTCCCCAACCGATAGCCGCCACCGCTGCCGCGCACCGCGGACAGAATCCCAGCCTTGCTGAGCGTCACAAGCAATTTGGCCAGATACTGGGGAGGGGCGTCCACCAACTGAGCCAACTCACGGGCGAGCAAGCTCCTTCCCGGCTCCAACCCTGCCAGATGGGCAAGAGTCCTCAACGCATATTTGCTGGTTAGCGATATCATTATTACCTGAACCTCCGCAACTCAAGATAGCCGCTACACCACGCAAAGTCAAACACCTGCCGCGTGACTCCCAACAATCGGTCTTGACATTGCGAGCAACAGATGCCAATGTCCAGAATGGGTAGTTAACCCGCGGTATCCCAGGAGGCCGCACAACAACAATCGCAGGGCAGGAGGAAGACATGAGATCGCTTCAAGCAGTCACGGTAGTCACGGTATTTGTCGTTTTTGCAGTCCTGTTGCAGCGCGGAACTTCCGCCGGAGAAGGAGACCCGCCCAGCGGCACCGCGGACGGCTGTGTGCAGTGCCACAGCGCCATCACGCCACGTGCGGTCGGCGACTGGAAGCTCAGCGCGCACTCCAGGGAAGATGTGGGTTGCGACGCCTGTCACGGCGACGGTCACAATTCGGCCGATGACGTGGCCAACGTCAAGCTTCCCACCCCCGAAACGTGCGCTGAGTGTCATGAAGAGAGGGTAGAGCAGTACAAGAAGGGCAAGCACGCCCTGGCCTGGGCCGCGATGAATGCCATGCCCACCATTCACGCCCAGCCGACGGCACTCATCGATGGGATGAAGGGGTGCGGCGGGTGCCACAAGATCGGACTGAAGTCGGAAGCCGACATGGCGCGCATGAAGAAGGAAGGATCCTCCACCTACGGCGTGGCCGCGTGCGACTCCTGCCACACTCGCCATACCTTTTCCGTAGCGGAAGCTAGAGAGCCCCAGGCTTGCCAGACCTGCCACATGGGCTTCGATCACCCGCAATGGGAGATGTACTCTTCCTCGAAGCACGGCGTTCGCCACCTGCTGAAACAAACAGGCAAACTACCCGAGGGTGCGTCTGCCCCCACTTGCCAGACCTGCCACATGCCCGATGGCGACCACGCGGTCGACACTTCGTGGGGCTTCCTCGCGGTTCGGCTACCCATGCCTGAGGACAAGCAGTGGGCCGCGGACCGGGCCGCAATCCTCCAGGGCCTGGGAGTGCTCGACCCCGACGGCAACCCCACCGCCCGCCTCGAGGTAGTCAAGGCCGCCAATGTGGCCAAGCTCACCGAGGAAGCGTGGCAGGCGCCGAGGGACAAGATGCTGCAGGCGTGCAGCCAGTGTCACTCCCCCTCCTTTGCCCGGGCCGAGTTGCAGAAAGGGGACGACCTGATCAAGGAGATCGACCACCTGATGGCCGAGGCGATCCGCATCGTCGCGGCCCTGTACAAGGACGGTGTCCTCGCCAAGCCCGAGGGCTACTCATACGCCTTCCCGGATCTGCTGGCGTTCCACGACGCCCAAACGCCCATCGAGCAGCGGTTGTTCGTCATGTTTTTGAAGCATCGCATGCGCGCATTCCAGGGAGCCTTCCACGCCAATCCCGACTATGCGCTGTGGTACGGTTGGAGTGAGATGGTTCAGGACCTCACCGACATTCGCGCCATGGGTGAGGAGTTGCGGCGAATCCACAAGTAGTTGCCCCCTTCCCGGTATCGCTGGTATCCTGTTGCCGTACAGGCAAAGGAGGGTGCGATGGCCGGTCAATCCAATCCGGAACTGGTAGACCTACTGCGTAACTCGCGTCGGATCTTCATTTTCACCGGCGCAGGAATCTCCACGAGTAGCGGCATTCCCGACTATCGCGGCCCCCAGGGGGTCTGGAAGAGGCGGCAGCCCGTTTACTACAACGAGTTCATGAGCAACGACGCATCCCGACGGGACTACTGGGACTTCAAACTGGAAGGGTGGGAAGCTTATCGTGATGCTTCTCCCAACCGAGTCCACGACTGTATCGCGCAGTTGGAAGCCGCGGGCAAAATCGAGGGCGTAGTCACCCAGAACATTGACGGACTTCACGCCAAAGCCGGAACTTCCCGCTCCCACCTGGTGGAGATCCACGGCACCGACCACCTGGTGCAATGTCAGACATGTGGCGACACCACCGATCCGGAGTCCCATCTTGTGACATTCCGGCAAACCGGCGAAGCACCGGTCTGCCCCTGCGGAGGTTTTCTGAAGCAGGCGACCATCAGTTTCGGGCAGATGCTCAACGAAGAGGACCTTGACCGCGCAGCAAGGATCGCAGATGCCTCCGACCTGGCGATATCGCTGGGTTCAACATTATCGGTAAACCCGGCCGCGTCCTTTCCGCTGCTGGCGGCCCGCCAGGGCACCCCTTACGTCATCATCAACCGCGGCGCCACCTCTCACGACGGGCTGCCCGGAGTGACCCTTCGGCTGGACGGAGATGTGGGTGAACTTTTTGCCCCCGCAGTGACGGAAGCGCTAGCGTAGCAGGCCGAGCACCGGCTCCAACCACATGTGTACGCCGAGATTTGCCGACCAGAGGTCGGGCACCGCGAAGCTGGCCGGATCTCCGCCATTGGCCTGATAAAGCTCGTCCACCGCCAGAATGCCTCCCCAGGCCGGGTCTTCCCAGACCATGTAGGGAAGTGGCGATGCGAACCCGTCCGCAGCCATTTCATACTCGGTGCCCACAAAATGGTCCAGGTCCTCCAGCTCCGCCGCGCTGGAACACAAGAACCCCTGGGCTTTCAGGGGGAAACCGGTCTCTGCGGTTTCGCCGGGGCATTCCCACTCCATCCAGAAATCTTCCGGCTCCGTGGCATCCGCCTCTTTGTTCAGGTGAGGGAAAAAGGCCCGCAAGCCGGTTGGGTTCTGGAAGAACGACCCGTAGTCGAAGCCGATGGAGTCGCCGAAGAACACCCCGAGCAGGCCGGTTACCTCAGCCGGTTGAAGGTCGGAGAAGTCCAGCGGCAACTCGACGGGGATGAACCGCCACATCCCGAACCTGCTGAGCACGCCGAAGACGGTGCCCAATTGCACCGCAGGTCCAGCGGAAAACGGCACCACCTCGCCCGGGGATTCCATCGCCTCCAGCAGGGATTGCTGCGCGGAAATCAACTCCCCGGCAAACTCAATCTCCAGCGCGGATTCTTCACCGGAATCAAAGTCGACCCGGTTGCGAACCACTATCACGGGGTTCCCCTGATGATAGTCCAGGCTGGTTACGTGACCTTCACCACTGAGTTCCGGCTCCTCCAACGTTGACAGCCCCAGTAGAAACAGCTCTCCGCACGCGCGCATGTGCGCGGAACCTTCGTTGAACATCTCCACTCCACCGTCTTCCCGCAGCGTGAAAAAGCGGGAGTCGGAAGCCATCAGCTTTGAGACAATGGCGAGGATCCCCCACACCTCGATACCCTGACTCTGCATCTCCTCCGCCAGGTAGAAGGCAGTGAGCATGTCCGCGTGGAAATCCTGCGCCGCGAGCACTTCGGTGAACCAGAGCAAGAAAGCGGTGGAAGAGCGGAGAAAATAGACATCGGCAAGGTCGAACTCTCCCCGGAAGGAGATCACCGGCCGCGTGAGCACGTAAATAGGAACCTGCTCGATGTACCATGAGAACTCGTCGTGGGCCACCTGCTCGAAGTAGCCATCGGCCTCGGCAAATCCGGCCCTAAGCTGGACAAACAGCCCGCTAAGCTGCTCGGCCAGAAAATCGTTCTCCGACTCCGGCGGCCCCCCGGCCCAGAAACTGTTTCCGTCTCCGCCCACATAGCCCACGAATTGGGTAGGCATGGTCATGATCATTCCGAACAACTCGAGGCTGCGGACATATTCGGACAGACCCGCCCCGAAGAGCGCGTCCCGGTTGTCCGGGGCAAGTTCGAGGGCTGCGAGGAACGACTGCCGGGCCAGCGCCGGTTCCGCGTTGGCCAACCAGTACTTCCCTTCCTCGATGAGCCCGCCCACGTCAGGCGGAGGTGCGTCGGTCTCACCTCGGGCTTCAGGGTGGTTCACCTGGTCGTCACCCCGCATATCAGCCACCAGATCCGCGCCGCCCCTGATGTCAGTCGGTTCCCCGGGACCCCGGGCAGAATCGGAGCAAGCTGCGACGAGACAACAGACCAAGGCCAGACTCCGTCCAAGACTGCCTATCCCGGTACCAGGTCTCATCTAGCGATCCTTCCACTTGGCATAGGGCGGCGGTTCCTCGTCGCCCTTCATGATGCGCCACACAACGTACCCCAATCCCGGGCTGGCGTCCGGCCGGGACAGGTTGAACTTCATGCTCTCCTCCCACATGTAATCGCCTACCTTGTTGATAGTCTCGGGCACCAGGCGCGGGATGAACTCGAAGCCGGAATAATCGGGCGGATCGTCTTCATCCCCGGTGACAAAGATATCGTACATGGGCGGCGCCAGCGCGTCGTTCTTTCGCATGGGCGGCATACGCAGCAACAGTTCGATGGTCTTGTAGAGAGCCGGGATGCTGTAATGAACGCTGGACGTGTATTCCCTGCGGACCCAGGGGCCTGCTGCGACACAAATGCTACGGTGGCTGTGGACGTGGTCGCCGCCGTATCCCTGAGGGTCATCTTCGATGATGAAGACCGTGGTGCTGTCCCAGAAAGGTGAGCGGGACAGCGCGTCGACGATCATGCCCGTGGCCTCGTCGTTGTCCGCCACCATGCTGGCCGGGGAAGGGAAGCCGGGCTTGCCGCCGGCTGTATGATCGTTGGGCAGCGCGATATAGACGAACTCGGGGAGGATTCCCAACTCCAACTCCCGGATAAACTCTTCAGCCTTCCAAACGTCTTTAATCGCCAGATTGTAAAACGGGAACTTCTGGTTGATGAAGTCCTTGTACAGGCCCATCATCTCGCTGGAGAACCCTTCGAATTCACCATAGTTTCGGAAGGTCACGCCCAGCTCGAAGCAGTGGTCGAAAATGGTCTTCTCCCCGGCCACCGAAGACGGGTCATAGCTGAAGAAGATGATCTGGGCGGGGTCCTTGGGGTAAAGCTTCTCGAAGAAGTCGTTGCAATCAGCCTGGGTGGTCCAGGTGTGACCCTGGAGAGACTCCTGCGAGTCCACATAGTAGTTGTCCATATTCACGAAGGCACGCGCGATCTCATGGAGATTCGGGGTGTACTCCTCCCCGAAAACCACCAGCGCCGGGTCGCCGTTGCCCCGCTCGAAGTCGCCCATCAGCGTGTCGTAGGTCTTGTTCTCTCTTACGATGAGCACGACGTGCTCCACCACCTGGTCCTCGTCCTGATCCAGGGGAAGAGGCACCGGATCGGGACACGTTTCGTCCCAGAATTTACCGGTGCGCTCCACATTCTCGTCAGCAACCTTGGTCCACTCAGCCAAGGTTTCAGCCGACGGCGGCAGATCGACGAGGGAAACCACGCACAATTCGTGGTGCAGCTTCTGCACGCCGCCCCAGCCCTTGGAGTTGGCCACGGCCAACAGGCTGCCGTCCCCGGCCAACGCAATCCCCGTGGGGTAGTACGCGGTGGGAATCGAGCCGCTCCTACTCCAATCGGCAAGCGCGTAGATATCAACCCGGTTCAGGTCCGCGAACGACACGTACGCGGATTCAAGATCCGGTGACAGGACGATTTCGTTTGCGGAGCCGCCGGCAAGCCCGTCGGGATTGTGGGTCAAGTCGATGGTCTTCACCACCGCGAACTTACTGAGCGACAACACGGACACAGTGTCGGAGTCGGAGTTCACCGCGTACACGAGGTTGCGCTTCGCGTCCACGGCCAGCCCCATGGGGTTGAGCCCCACGGGAACCGCGGCCACCACTTCGCCCGTGGCTCTGGACACAAAGCTCACCGTATCGCTGCCCACGTGGCTGGTGATTAAATGACGCTCATCCGGGGTCAGGGCAACGGTGTAGGGGTACACTCCCCTGGTAACATATTCGTTGAGCACCGAAAAAGACCTCGGTGCCATTTCCCAGACCTTGCTGTTCGCACCGGAGACCACTATGAGCGTGCCCCCATCGGGTGACAGTATGACGTCGGTAGGAGCGCCCTGCAGTTTCATCTGCTGGTCCAGGTGGAGCTTGCCCTTATTCCACTTGAGCCGGCTGACAGTGCCCGCGGCCGCACCTACCGAATAGACGAACTCTCCGTCATGTCCGGCCACCACACCTCGAAAACCACCCACCCCCGGAACGTTCTGGATGACGTTGCCCGAAGCAGTGTCTATCACCTCCATCTGGTCCCGGCCGGAGTGCACCACGTACGCGTACTCGCCGTCGGGAGAAAGGGCCACCCCAAGAGGGAAGTAGGGGACAACCGCCAGCCGGCCGACCGGCGACAGTCGCCTTCCCATTGCAATGAGCGCCTCGTTTTCTCCCAGGCTTCCTGCAGGCAGAAGCGCCATTTCCTTCTGCACACCCTCCAAACAGCTCTCCAGGGAAGATATGTTGGTCACCGGTTCGTCATCCCGACCACACCCTAATCCCAAGAGGAGTGCTAAAAGGACGAGCAGACCCGGTTTCCGTGGCGATGAAAGCATGGGCATAACCTTAGACCCCCGAATGTACTCAGGCATTATGTCAGGACGGGCGTGTGTGCGCAAGCGGGGTCGCACTATTTGAGCGTATCGGGATCCTGTTTCAGCAGGTTCTGATACCATTTCACGGTGAAGCCCACATCAGCAGTGGAAAGGGTCCCGTCAACCAGGCCGCGGTGCACTTCCGCCGCACCATCAGCAGGCCGGCCCGCAGGCTCAAAGGACAGGGCGCTGACAATCTTGCCAAACTCGACGCGATAGGATCGATGGTCAGGGTCTCCGTACCACTCCATGGCGAAGGGCACGCCGATAGCCTGCGCCACCGTTTTTGCCAGCGGGAGGACCTGAACGTTCTGCGCTTCGCAACCCGCGTTGAACACCTGCCGGTTTACGACTGCGGGGTCAGCCTCCAGCGCGGTCACAAAGGCCAGCGCCGCGTCTTTGACGTAGATAAACGGCCGCCACTGGCTGCCGTCGCGCAACACCGGGATCTTCCCGTCCCTGAAAAATCCCAGAGTCATGCCGTTGACGGCCAGGTCGAACCGCATGCGGTAGGAGCGGCCGTAGACGGTGGCGAATCGAAGTGCGGTGACGCTGAACGAATCGTTCCCCAGGGGCAGGCATCCCTCTTCAGCTTTGCAATTGGCTTCTGCGTAGACGGTAAGCGGATTCACCTTTGAGGTTTCGGTCATCACCTCGTCGCTGAATCCGTACACGCTGCAGGACGACGCCAGAAGATACCTGGAGACGCCGGCATCCCGGGCCATGTTGGCGATGCGGTTGCGACCCCGGAAGTTGATGTCCAGGGTAGCCCGGGGGTCAAGATCCCCGGCAGGGTCGTTGGAGATGGCTGCGAGGTCGATGACTCCGGTGACCCCGTCCATGATCGACTTATCCACGCGACGCACATCGCCCTGCACCAGTTCGAAATCCGGCCGCCCGATCAGAGATGCCAACGACTCCTGGCCGAAGAAGAGCCGGTCAAGGACTCGAACCCGGTAGCCCCGGCCCAAGAGGATCCGCACCAGGGTGGACCCGATGTACCCGGCGCCGCCGGTGACGAGAATCTTGTGGGGCATGAACGTCGCCTCCCTATGCGAAGGGGTTGCCAAACTGGGAGTCGTAGATTTCGTCTTCGATGCGCAGCAGTTGGTTGTACTTGGCCACCCGCTCTCCCCGGCATACCGAACCGGTCTTTATCTGGCCCGCGTTCACCGCCACGGCGAGGTCGGCGATGGTGGTGTCTTCAGTTTCTCCGCTGCGGTGGGAGATTACGGTGGTGTAGTCGTTGCGATGAGCCAGGCCGATGGTATCCAGCGTTTCGCTGAGGGTACCGATCTGGTTGAGTTTGATAAGGATCGAATTGGCTACGCCCATGCCGATCCCTTCGGCCAGGGTCGCCTGGTTGGTGACGAACAGGTCGTCGCCGACGATTTGAATCTTATCCCCAAGGCGCTCGGTCATCAGCTTCCAGCCGTCCCAGTCGTTTTCCGCCAGGCCGTCCTCGATGGACACAATCGCGGGGAAGCGCTCCACCAGCCCCTGATAGTATTCCACGAACTGCTCGGAGGTGAAGTCCACCTTCTCGCCGCTGCCCCCCCGGCTCTTCTCCACCGCCAGCGAGTAGACCCGCTTCTCTTTGTCGAAGATCTCCGAGGCGGCCACATCGAGGGCCAGGTAGAAGTGGTTCATCACTTCGTAGCCCGCGGAGCGAATCGATTCGAGAAGCAGTTCCAGCGCCTGTTCATTGGATTCGAGGTGGGGAGCAAAGCCGCCTTCATCCCCGATGCCGGTGGACAGGTTGCGCTCGCTCAATAGCTGGTGCAGTTTGTGGAACACCTCCGCGGTTGCGCGCAGCGCTTCGCGGAAAGAAGAGAACCCGCCCGGCACCAGCATGAACTCCTGGATGTCCAGGTTGTTATCGGCATGCTCGCCGCCATTAATCACGTTGACCATGGGCACCGGAAGCTTCACGGAGTTGAGCCCCCCGATGTACCTGTACAGCGGGACGTTAATGGTCTCGGCAACGGCTCTGGCCGCGGCCAGGGAGACGCCCAGAATTGCGTTGGCGCCCAGCTTCTCCTTGTTGGCGGTGCCGTCAAGGTCGCACAGCGCTTCGTCCAGTTCCCGCTGCTCGCGCGCATCCATGCCCACGATTTCGGGAAAGATGATGTCATTGACGTTCTGCACCGCGGTGAGCACTCCTTTGCCCTTAAACCGGCCCATGTCCTCATCTCTAAGTTCCAGTGCTTCCCGCTCACCCGTGGACTTGCCCGACGGCACCATGGCGCGTCCGTAGATGCCTGACGACAGCACCATGTCCACTTCGAGGGTAGGGCTACCTCTGGAGTCCAGGATCTCTCTCGCAATAACTCTTTCGATGCGCGTCATTGTTGCCTCCTCGGCGTTGGTCAGACTGGGGGTCCGGAGACTTCGGACCCTATTCCGGCGGCAGCGTCGCATTGGCGCAGCTACACAAAACCGCCGACTTTTTGTAAACCGGCGTTACCTCAAATAGGGTGAAGAAATCGTTTTCGTGGCTCACCTTGCGAGCCACCCACTTGTCGAAATCCGAATAGGCGCCGGAAGCGGACGAACTGGGATCTTTTTTGATCTTCTTGGTCTCGCCGTTGGCGCCGCTGGCGACTGACGTGGCGGTGTTGGACTTCCGGTTCTCCATGAAGACAAAGAACTTGCGGGGACACATGAGCTTCTGGACCGGACACTCCGCGGGCATGTTCAGCATGGTCGGATTGATGGTCTCCATGTACGGCCTGAGCTGGAGGTTCTTCTTTTCCAACGGCATAAGCTCGTTGTAGGAGTAGAAGGTCTCGCCGCGCCATACGATAAGCCAGGACGTGATGTTGTACGGGCACACCCGCTTGGCGGTGGCTCCGAAGTAGTCATACAGCGAATCGAGTCCCATCTTCTTGATGATCGGCGCGTAGGCTTCGTTCTCCACCTCCTTGAGATCATCGCCGCACAGCGAGTAGTAGTCCTCAAAGACATATTTCTGGGACCAGTGAGGCGACAGCCGTGGAAGGTAGTAGGACAACCCCCACGAGGCCTGGCAGAGCCCCAGCAGGAGCAGCCCCGCCACCCCGACCCAGCGAGTGGTTTGGAACAGAAACAGCGCCAACGCAATGAGACCTGCGATACCCAGGAAGAGCACGAAGTTATCGTAGATAAACGCCTCCTGGTTGAGCGCCCAGCGCACGGTGTCGGTGGTTTTGTCGTAGAACTGCGAGGTTGCCCAGGTGTTTGCGCAGGTTCCCTCCTCGGTGCAGAAGCTCAGCGGGTTGCAAGCCGAGTCATCGCTGCACTCCACCGGAGCAGCATCGGTGGTGGGCGCCTCGGAATCGACGGGAGCGTGCTCGGGCAGGCGCCGGTCGTACTTATACGTGAACAGATTCCTGAACATCTGTTCGTCATTGGAGAGATTATAGGTCGTGGCGATGAACAGGCCCATGGCAAGCAGCGCGCCGGCCTTCACCGCCACCCCCTTGCTCCTTCCCAGGTCCACCAGCGCCTTGCCAACCAGGAACGCCATGGGCGGTAGTGCGGGGAATATGTAGTGATGGAATTTCGTCCGCGCCAGGGTGAACAGCATGTACGAGAAGAAGAACCAGAGGAACGCAAACAGGGTGAACTGGTTCTCCCGCGTTTTCAGCGACAGCCTCAGTCTGCTGAGCACGATCAGTACGAGGGGTACGAACGCGACCCACGGATACATGCCGATGCCGAGCCACTTGAGGAAATGCTCGAACGTGCCCGAATCGATCTGGTGTACCCCGGTGCCAAGGCGGTTGAAATGGTCGTGAATGAAGAAACGGGCATAGAAGGCGTTGCCGTGCTTGACGAACATCGCCACGTACCAGGGGAAAGCCACCGGGATGAACGCAAGTATGCAGCGGGGGATATCCAGCGGCTTCAGCAATCGCCACTGGTTCGTGGTCAGCAGGTAGGAGAAAAGGATCGCGCCGGGAAGCATGAAGCCCAGCAGCCCTTTCCCCAGCGACGCCAATCCGCACATGATCACAAAGATCAGCAGGTAGCCCTTTCGTATCCAGGCGTCCCGGAAGTCTTCATCCAGGGTACCCTTGAGCGCCCTGCGAATCACCGGCACCAGATACCAGGCAAGATATCCCAATACCAGCGACCCATAGATGAGCGCGTGGTAGATGCCGTTGCCTTTCACTATCGCCCCGACTCTGGCCAGGAACGACAGCTTCTCATAGCTTCGCTCATCCACCAGGTCGGTAACCAGGACCATCATCTGAGGCACTGTGGCGACCAGAAACACCGCTGAGAAGAAGATCAGCTTGAAGATGAAGTTGCGCCGGGAGACCCGGCCCTCAAAAGGTCCGAAGAGTGCCAGCATCAGGAAGATGAGACCGACGGTCAACGGCGCAACGAAAATCATATCGGTCTGCGCCTGCCGGGCCAGGAAGAAGAACTGTGGCGAAGTCGCCATCACCAGTGCGCCGACAAAACCCACGGGCCGTGACCAGGTCTTGGCCAGTCCATAGTAGGCAAAGAACGCGCACAGTAGCGCGAACAACGCCATGGGAAGGCGTATGGCCCATTCGGAAAACCCGATGAGACGAACTGCGGTGGCCTCGGACCAGAAAATGAGGATCGGCTTGGAGTAGAAGTTATTCCCTTGCCGCGAGTGCGTACCGATTTTGGCGCGATAGCCCCAATACGGGCTGATCCAGTCGTACGACTCCACCATATTCCGGCTTACTTCGCCGTAGTGGGTCTCCCACGGGTCCCAAAGGCCGAACGCACCGAGGTTAGGCAGGAACAACGCGGCGAGCAGCATCAGCACCGCCAGTCGAACCGCCCACTCCCGTTTCGGCCGCTGCCAGGGCACCCGTTCCCCGATGGGCAGCAGGCTCTCAGTCTTCTTTCCGACCTCCATCCACAACCTCACAGCACAAGAACGACGCCTTTTATACATACAGGCGCGGATATGTTCAACCTATTTTTCCACGGGAGACACCACAGGCAACAGGCGATTGGGCCCCAACCTAGAAGTGGTCGGCAAGCCTCTTCTTCAGCACCCCGATAGCCTCGGAGTGGATTTGCGAAATGCGCGACTCGGTGACACCAAAAATGGCGGCAATCTCTTTCAGGTTCAAATTGTCGAAGTAGTAGAGGGAGATAACCTGCCGCTGCCGCTCCTTCAACTTGTCTATGGCCGCGACCATCACCCGGTAGGCATCCCGCAGCACGCTCTCCTCCAGAGGATCCGGTGAAGAGGGATCCTTCAAGAAAGTATATGCGCTTTGCCGCGCCTCTTCGCCGCGGACCCCCATGTCTTCCAACCTGATGATCGTCTGGGGGGCAAGGCGCTTGACCAGGCGTGAGTACTTCTCGCTGTCCAGGCCCAGGCGCGCGGCGATTTCCTCATCGGAAGGTGTTCGCCCCAGTTCGTGCTCGAGTTCTTTGCGGGTCCTCACCAACTGCCCTTCGTCCCTGCGCACCGAGCGCGGGGCCCAGTCCATCTGCCGCAATTCGTCCAGCATGGTGCCGCGGATTCTGATCGCCGCGTATTTCTTGAAATTGTGCCCCTTGTCCGGATCAAAACGGTCCACCGCGGCGATGAGTCCGATTACACCCGCGCTCACCAGGTCGTCGTAGTCAACCGACGCAGGCAGACCTGCCTTCAGCCGCCTGGCGATAGCCCGGGTCAGGGGCAGGAACGACCGGATGATGAAGTGGCGCTCGTCTCCCGCCGGCGGCCCTGCCTGCCAGTAAGACTCCCACCCCGGATCTTGTCGCGCGTCAACCCCCATTTGCCATGCTCCTGTCGTTCATTTTGGCCAGGCCACCGCGGCAATGCTATTGGACCCGCCCGACGATGTCAAACAATTCGGCCGGCGCCCAAGCCCTTCCCGCTCAGTGCATCCCCGCGGGCGCACACAACTAGTGTAATTATCTACCGGAAATTTGTCGTTGCAAAATGACATATGGGGTAATAGACTTACGTGACTGCGGGCTGACTACGTGGAACCTCGACGGGTCTACGGGTGTCGGTTACTGCGACATTGAACACGCTGCGGGTGAAATGATGATTGGAACGGTTTTGGGCAACAAGTACCAGGTTGATGAGGAGTTCTTCTCCGACAAACTCGGAACGTCCTTCAAGGCCAAGCATGTCGCCGAAGGTTTTGGCGTTGCGGTGCTGGCCTTTGACAAGGGCGTGGACCCTACCACTGATCAGCTCAAGGGCATCATGGACCTTTCGGGCCGTCTGCACGGCGTCGGCAGCCCGGGGCTGGTTCCGGCTATCGACTGGGTCCGCCGCGCGGATGGCACGGTCTGTCTGGTATTCCCGGTGGGCGAAGGCGTCCCTCTGGCACAGTACTGCAAGGGCGGCATCGCCATCGAAGAGGCGGTGGACATAGCCTTCCAGTTGGCCACTGTGCTTGACGTCGCCGCACAGGACAAGGTCTACCATCGCGACATCTCAGCCAACAGCGTCTTCGTCTCGGTTCTCGGCGACGGCGGCCAGTTGGTGCGGGTGGTTCGTTGGGGATGCGACGAATTGCTGCCCCAGTATTCCGTAGGCCAGAAGGATGACCGTTTCTACGGCACGCCGGAATACATGGCGCCGGAGATGTGCTCGGGCAAGGGATGGACCTCTGTTTCCGACATGTACTCCGCCGGCATCCTCATGTACCAGCTCATCACCGGCAAGCCTCCCTTCATCTCCAGCAATTTCAACACCACCCTGAAACGCCAGATATATGAAAAGCCGTTGCCGTTGCACCTGCTCAAGCGCGGCGTTGCCAACATCAACGATTTCGAAAAAATTGTCTTCAAGGTCTTGCAGAAGATGCCCCCGAAGCGCCTGGAGAACATGGGCGCCCTGGCTGAAGAACTCAAAGGTTTTGCCGACCAGTTTATGCCCGAAGCCGATTTCACCGAACTGCTTGCCACCACGTGGCCGGCAATTTCCGTTACCGGTGATGCCGACGTCGGCGCGGCGGTAAGCGGCGCCGAAGCAGAGGAAGAAGAGGCCACCGAAACGGCATCCAAGACCATGATGTTCACTGGAGTCGGCGTGGAGTCCCAGGCCGTGGCTCCCGGCGAAGAGTTGGAAGAAGTAATCCACGAAGACGTGGACGAGGCTGGAGACACTCTGCGCATCGAAGATCGTGATGCAGTGGCAGAAGAAGAAGCCGAACCGCAGGAAGAAGAAGCTGCCGCTGCGCCAGAGCCCGAGCCGGAGCCGGAGCCAGAGCCGGTGGCGGAGGTTGATGAGGCACCCGCCGAAGAACCTGCGGCCGAGCCGGAAGCCGCCGACGAGGTCGACGGAGTACAGGAAGCAGCAGCCAAGACGGTATTGTTTGAGGCGGCTGCGGTGCAGGAGCAGGCCGAGCAAGCCCGCAAGACGGTTGAGAAGGCCCGGGCCGAAAAGGACGAGGAGGAGGACGAAGACTGGTTCGTTGAGTCTCCCCAGGAACTCGAAGGCAGGGAAATCACAGAGTCATGGGCCGACCGCAAAACCGGCACCAGCTACTGGTTCTATATCCTGGTAGGCGGGGTCGGCGTCGCCATCATTCTCGCTCTGATCCTCATTTTCTCCAACATGAAGAATGGAGACGAGGATACGGAACGCAAGCCGTCGCTGCAGGCAGAGCGGACCGCCAAGGATCAAGAAGCCGAGCGCAAGCGCCTGAAAGAGAAGGAGGAGAAGGCCGCAGCCCTGGAGATACAACGGGCCGAGGACAAGCAGAAAGAAGAGGAACTCAAGAAGAAGATCAAGGAGCAGGCCCGCCTCGCAGCCGAGCGCGAGGAAGCGAAGAAGGCCAAGGAAGCGGAAGAGGCCAAGGCTCGCGAAGACCTCGCCCGTGAAAAGGCTCTAAAGGAGGCCGCAGCAGCCAACGCAGCCCTCCAGAAATTCGCCAAGAGTTCCCTGGAATACCGCCAGCAGTTGAATCGCAAGCGATCCGATTGGGGCCAGACTGAGCGCACTGACAAGGGTGACAAGGCTGCAGCCATCGATGCCCTCCTGGCAGAACTGGGCAAGCTCGAAATCAGCCGCAGCGAAATAGTCGTCCCGGAGTCGGGCAAGAACATCGACGAGGTGAACGCTCGCATCGAAACCCTCGCCACCAACTTCAAGCTGTTCGCGGCCAACGCTGACTCCGCCATTCTGGAGAGTCTGGCCCCGGTGGAAGAGAAGGTGGAAGAGAAGGTGGAAGAGAAGGTCGAGGAGAAAGTCGAAGAGAAGGTCGAAGAGAAGGTCGAAGAGAAGGTCGAAGAGAAGGTCGAAGAAAAGGTCGAAGAGAAGGTCGAGGAAAAGGTCGAGGAAATGACCGAGGCGGAGAAGAAAGCCGAAGCAAAAAAGAAGGCTGAGGCGA
Source organism: uncultured Myxococcales bacterium (assembly GCA_964626565.1). GTDB lineage: Bacteria > Myxococcota_A > UBA9042 > CAIXZC01 > CAIXZC01 > CAZVFX01. The sequence goes on along the minus strand of CAZVFX010000043.1, from coordinate 30,113 downwards.
AGAAGAAATACTACGAGAAGAAAGCCGCCGAAAAGAAGAAGGCCGAAGAAAAGAAGAAGAAGGCCGAAGAGGAAAAGAAGAAAGCTGAAGAGAAGAAGGCCTCCGCGGGGGCCGCCGACCTCCAGAAGAAGGGCATGAAGGCGCTGAAGGACAAAGATTATGACAGCGCCATCTCCTACTTCAAGAAGGCCAAGAGCGCCGGCGGCAAAGCCGCTCTCCTGGACAAGCTCATTTCCAAGGCCAAGGCCGGCCAGAAGGCCGCTGAGAAGAAAGAAGAGAAAAAGGTCGAGGAGAAGAAGGAAGAGAAGAAGGAAGAGAAGAAGGTCGAGGAGAAGAAGGAGGAGAAGAAAGCCTCCGGCGCCGACGATGCCAAGGCCAAGCACCTCCAGAAGACCGGCATGAAGGCCATGAAGGCGGGGAACAACGCCCTGGCCATCAAATACTTCCAGAAAGCCAAGAAGTACAGCTCCGATTCGAAGATGCTCGACAAGCTCATAAAGAAGTGCAAAGCAAAAATGAACGAGTAGAGTTTTTGCATAGATCGTGCCAGTTTGCGCAGCCTGTTTTTCCGCTTTTCTCCACAACATGAACCAGCACGCATCGGAATCCGATTGATTGGTGCGGACTTGCGGCACTTTTCCACAGGTTTTCCACAGGCAATACACAACTGCAAAAAATCGTCAATTCGTTGCAGGATCTAGGTTTCCCGCAATTTTCGCTTGGCGACCGTTTCTCACCTTGAAAACTGTGGAAAACTGGCCAGTTCCACTGCCGTGGACGACTATTTGACCCCCAAATACGCCTGTTTCCGCCGGCGATCTGAGATCCCCGGATCCCTTGATTTCTTCCGTGCGCAGGCGCTACCCTTTTGTGTTGCCATCACCACCAAAGGTTGCTACGCTTCCACTATGACTCGGGGCCCCACTATCCACATCGGGCTTCTCCTGACTGGAGTCGCCCCTTGCTAGCCGAAGCCAACATTATTTACCGCTTGCTGGCTGGAAAACCGATCTTCTCCGGCTTCAACGTCACCAACCGGTGCACTATGCGCTGCCGGTTCTGCAGCGTTCCCGAGTTGCCTCACCGGGACATGACCCTTCCGGAAATCAACCATGCCCTCGACTGCCTCAAGGGAATCGGCGTGCCTGTGGTCGGTGTTACCGGCGGTGAACCTTTTGTCCGAAAGGATCTGGCCGACATCGTGCGTGCTATCTCAGATCGGGGCATGAAGACCACCGTCGTCACCAACGGGGAACTGTTCGACCGTGCACGGGCCGAAGAGCTAAAAGAGTTCACCAACATCGTTCATTTCGCACTTAGCGTGGACAGCCTGGACCGCGGCATTTACGGCGACCTCAGAGGGAAGAACAAATCCCTGTCCCAGATCCTGCCCAGATACCTTGACAGCATCCAGTACGGCCCAGCAACCGCGTACAAGCTCAACATCGTGCTGGGTCCCGACAACCTGGACGAACTCGAAGACTTCACCCGGCTTGCGGAGGCATTCGGCCTCTACGTTTCCTTCATTCCCATGAATGTCGCTCCGGGAGGCCTTCACCGCGGCCGCGAATACCCGACATTCACTCCGGAGAAGCGAGCGTTGGTTGCCGAAGCCTTCGACAAACTTCGAGAGTGGAAGCTTGCCGGGCGTCCCCTGTGGGACCATCGGGATTTCTACCGCCACGCCGCGGCCTATATGCGCGGCGACACCATGGATGACTGCATGGCGGGGCGGCTCTTTCTCGACCTGAGAAGCGACGGCAAGCTGGCCTTTTGCAATGAAATGGATCACTTCATTGATCTGTTGGAAGTAGACCGCCTGACCTGGTCGCACCTTCAGGAGCTTAGAGGCCAGTGGGAGGAGCGCATACATGCTTGCCGGACCGGGTCCGCCTGCTGCTATACCTGCTCCTACAACGTGACTGCGACCGCGCACAACATACCGGCGTACATCTGGGACTATTTCCGGCTCAAGTCGATCTATCGCGGCCGGTAGAGAGAGGGTAGGGGGGCCGACTATGGCTAACGCAAAACCCGCACCACCCGCGGCATCACGCTGGGTCCTTCTCCTCTACCTGCTGCCCCTGTTGCTGGCTATCGCGGTTCGGCTCACCTTTGCCACCTACTTCGAATACGAGTCCCAGGAGGACACGGTGCGGGCTGCCGCCATCATCGAGCACGCCAACCTCCCCCTGTACGGCATCGGCCATGTGCGTTTCCTGGGCGCTGCTCTGGGGCCGCTGGTGTACTATCTAAAAGCCATACCGCACCTGTTCACAGCCCATCCCGGCGGCGAGGTGGTCTTCCTCTTCATTTTGCACCTCATGGCGCTTACATTCTCCATGTTTCTCGCCAGAGACATGGCCCGGTCCATCTTCCAGGCCCCCAGAGACTCCTGGCTTCCCCACGGCGTGGCGCTGGGTACCGGCGTGCTCCTCGCGCTATCCGTCCATTCCAACGCGATCACCTCCCACGCACATCCCTCGTATTTCGCGGGCGCGCTCATGCCCGTGGTCGTGTTCGGAATTCACCGTCACCTGGCACTAGACGACAACCGGTGGCTGGTGCCCGCAGGCATCGCGTTCGGACTGATGACTCAGCTCTACCAGCTAACTCTCTTTTCGCCGTTCATGCTGGCCGCCATGTTCGTAGTCGCACGCCGCAAGCCGTCCGTCGCCGCGGCCCGCCGTTTCCTCATCCCGGTAGTCATTTGTTATGTGCCCTACCTCGTGTCCGAGCTGGTCACCGGATTCTGGAACACGTTGAACTTCTTCACCTACCAGCCCGGCCCCAACGACGCCAGCATGGTTGGCGCCCCGGCCTTTGACAACCTGGCATTTCTGGTCACAACCAGCGTCGACTACCGCTTTCTCTCCAATCTGCTCGACGGCATCTTCCTCATTGGAGGCGCTGCCGGTATCGTGGTGGTCTTTCGCCATGCGTTGCGGTCGGTATCAGCCCGCATACTGGCCGTCTTCGGGCTCTTCTACCTGCTCCTGCCCGCGGTGATTCTCGGTGCGCCCAGGTTCCAACTTTCTCTCCCGGCAACACACTTGATTGTCACCCTCGGGCTCACCGCTCTCGTGGTCGCAGCCCACCGCACCATCGGGCGCGGCAACACCCGGGCCACAGCCGCCACAGCAGCCGCGGTTCTGGCCATGGTCGCGGGCAGCTATTTCTTTGGCCGCAGCGAAGCTGACGCGGCCCTGCGCCGCCACCTCTACTACCCGCTGCGCATAGTTTTCACCGAGCCTGCCGGACGCACCCCGGATCTCAGCCGGTCGGTGGCGCTCCTCGAGGAGCTGCGGGGGAAACACGGGGTCAACCTCGAGAACCTCAGCCGGGCTGTCTACTCTCCCATCGTCGGATCCGGATACTACGGCCACCACTACCTCATGCGCTACCTCGAGTCGACTCTCCCATCTGCGACGGCCGACACCAGCCCGCGACTGTTGGTTTTCGACGACTACTTCCCCTTCGACGTCTACTCCCCCGGCACATCCCACCTGGGGGATACTGTGATCGCCTCGCTATCGCCCCCCAGGGTCCTCGATGAGTCGTTCGAACTCACGGTACGTTGCGACCACCCCTGGTGTGCGGAGCGCGCCGAACCCGCGCGCGCGGCGCCCGCGATCACTTTCTTTTGGGGTTGCGGGGAGTTTCGGGATCTGGCCGACCAGCTTTCGGTTCCCCCGGAAGAGTGCGAACAGCTCCTCACCGCACCGGAGCACCGACGCGAATACAACGGGGTCCTTCAACTGCCGGGCCAGCCTTCCCAGTGCCCGGACTGCACAGAGATCATCTATTTGGGCGCGACCCTGGAGTGCAGTGTCGAAGTCACCCTGGACGAGCAACCTCTCCAGCCTCTCTGGGTAGAGGTGAGAGAGCGGAAGTTCGGCTTCTACGTTGTCCCTCCGGACCTGGCTACGCCGGGCAGCCATCGATTGGCGATTGCGCTGGACGGCTGCGTGCCGTTATACTTCGAACTGGCCGGATTTGCCGGCCGACCGCGACAGGAGCAAGCGGCACACGATGAGTTCTGGTCGAAACCCAGGAGTGATCCTTTTTAACCCCGCCACCTGGCGCGGTGTAGGAGACACCACCGCCCCCTGGGGGTTGGTGTCCCTGTGTACCTTCCTGGTGGACCACTTCGACGTCACCCTGGTGGACCAACGCTTTGACAAGGACTGGCAGGAGACGGTGCGGCGTCTGCTCTCCCGCGGCAACATCGTGCTGGCAGGTACCACCGCGATGACGGGGCTGCAGTTGAAAGGCGCCCTGGAATTCATGAAGCTGGTGAAAGGATGCTCGGACGTCCCCACCGTTTTCGGAGGCGTCCACGCCTCGATACTCCCGTTGCAAACCGTGGCTCACGAGGCTGTGGACTATGTGGTCGTCGGAGAGGGCGAGAATGTGCTTCCTGCCCTGGCCGGTGCCCTGGCCCGAGGAGTGGACCCCCGAGGGGACTCCGAAGCTGAGTATGTGCGGTCCGTGGTTTGGAAGGGAAAGACCGACTTCGAATGTGCGTCGGTCGCTGACCTCGATGCTCTGCCGGCTCCCCCGCACAGCCTCTTCGCCATGGAGCGCTACGTTGGCGCCAGCCCCTACGGCCGCATGCTGTCCGTGCTCACCTCCCGGGGCTGCCCGCACGGTTGTACCTTCTGCATACACAGTGCCCGCGATGCCAGATCCCAATGGCGGGCCATGTCGGCCGAGAAGACCGTCGACCTGCTCTTTACCCTGGCCTCGGATCTGGCGGTCGAGCACTTCCACATCCAGGACGACAACTTCTTTGTCAGCACCGCCCGCGTCGAGAAGGTCGTGGCCCTTCTCAATGAACGCCGGCCGACTTTTACATGGACGCTGGGAGGGGCCCACGTTGCCCACTTGAAGCACTACAGCCCCGACTTCTTCCGCACCATGCGGTCCGCGGGCTGCGTCCGCCTTCTCATCGGCGCGGAGTCGGCTTCACAGGAAGTGCTTTCGAGGGTGGGCAAGAAGCAAACCCCTCAACAGGTGATGGACATCAACCGAAACCTCACCGAAGCGGGTATCAGGCCTATCTACTCATTCATCTCCGGGGTCCCGGACGAAACCGACGACGATCTGCGTGCAACCGTGGAACTGATGGCCCGGCTCAGAAAGAGCGGCGGCCAGGTTGACGTGGGCACTATCAAGCCTCTCATATTCTATCCCGGCTCTACTCTGTATTCATGGGCGCTGGACAACGGCTTTGTTCCCCCTGAGACAGTGGAAGGGTGGATCGGCATCAGTTGGGACCACTACCTGGAGCTTCCCTATCCCTGGCTGTCCCAGAGCCGGCGACGTTTTCTAATCCGCCTCTACTACTACAGCCTCCTTTGGAACCCCGACTATCATTGGGTCAGTTCGCCCCTGTTCACCGGTGCGGCCAGGATGCTCATGCCACTCACCGAGTGGCGCCTGAAGCGCTTGGAATTCAGGCTCGGCCTGCTCCCTTCTGTCCTCAGGTGGATCCAGCATATCGCGCTTAGCCGCTAACATTTGACAACGTCCCAATGCAAAGGTAATCTACCGACATGAAAACCGGAATTGCACCATCGATACTTGCTGCTGATTTCTGTCGCCTCGGCGAGGAAGTGCGCGCGGTTGAAGCCGCGGGCGTCGACCTCATCCACGTGGACGTCATGGACGGTCGATTTGTGCCGCCCATAACCCTTGGGGCGGCAGTGGTTCGTGATCTGAAACGGGTTGCCAGGGTAGGGCTGGACGTTCACCTCATGGTAGAGGACCCGGACCGGCACATCGACCAGTTCGTTGACGCGGGCGCGGCCTGCGTCACCATACACGCCGAAGCCTCACCTCACCTCGACCGGACGCTTCGGTACATCAAGTCCAGGGGCGTGAAGGCGGGCGTTGCGCTGAATCCTGCCACTCCCCTCGCCGCGATATACTACGTTCTCGGACTGGTGGACATAGTGTTGGTGATGTCGGTGAATCCCGGGTATGGCGGCCAACAGTTTCTGGATTACAACCTGGCCAAGATTGAGGCGCTGAGAGGCGAGATCAAGCACCGCAAGCTCAACACTCTCATCGAAGTGGATGGCGGCATCAAACTGGAGAACATCGGCAAGGTGGCCAAAGCGGGAGCAGACCTGGTGGTGGCCGGCACCGCGATCTTCGACTCAGGCGACTACGCCGCAACGGTCCAGAAAATGCGGGCCCTCATGGTGAACGCCACCCAGGCCAAGTAGCTCGCCTTCACCAATCCCGGGTCCCTTCCGGCACTTTCCTCTTACCTTGCAAATTTGAACAATCTATCCCAGAATACGTTCTGCCGAGCATCTGGAGGTGAACCAGAATGAAACAACTGATCATACATAACTTGCTGGCAGTCGCTCTGTTGGCCCCGGCCACCGGGGCCGCCCAGGAGTTTGACAAGCTGGTAGATTCGGTGGAGGCGTTCTACCGGGACAAGCAGAACTTCTCCGCCCTTTTTGAGCAAACCGTTACCCGGGCCCATCTGCCGGACAGACCGGTGGTGAAGAAGGGCAAGGTGTACTTCAAGAAGCCTGGCATGATGAGGTGGGATTACGAAGAACCCGACAAGGTATTTTACGTCAGCGATGGTGAGCACTTGTTCAACTACATCCCGGAGAGCAAGCTGGTTTACAAGCTTGAGGTGAAGGACTCCGAGATGTTCTACGCACTGCGTTTTCTCTATGGCGAAGGGAGTCTTCGGGACGAGTTCGATTTGACTGCAGGCAAACCGGAAGGGGAGCTGAGGGTGATTATCGTCAAGCCCAAGTCATCCCAGCACAACTTCCAGCAGTTGAAGCTGCTGGTGCATGCGCAAGAGTCGAACATCGCAGGAACCGAGATTCTCGACCCGGCGGGCAACATCAGCCGCATCACCTTCCTCAAAACCAGTTACGAAGAGCTTCCTGAAAAGGGATTCAAGTTCACCCCGCCGCCTGGCGTTCAGGTGGAGGACCTCTCAGCCCCCGCAGAACCGCCCAAACCATGAAGAGTTTCTTCTTTGTATCCCTGGGCTGCCCCAAGAACCGTGTGGACACCGAGGTTGCCGCAGCCGCGCTCATGGAAGCCGGCTACGTCCCTTGTGATTCCCCGGATGCCGCAGACCTCCTGGTGGTGAACACCTGCTCCTTCATCGGCGACGCCCGTGAAGAGTCGGTGGACGTACTGCTGGAAATGGCCGGCCACAAACTGGCGAGAAAGGGAGCCAGGCTCGTAGCCATGGGTTGCCTGGGCCAGCAGTCGGCCGAGGAGCTGCAAGCCAGCATGCCGGAAATCGACCTTATTCTCGGCACCGGCGCAGTGGGACGCTTGCCCGACCTCCTCGCCGGGGCGCCGGGAACAATCGACACAAACGGTTCCACCTTCCTCCCCGAAAGTACATCCCCCCGGGTACTTACCCAGAGCCCGGCCTTTGCCTACCTGAAGGTGGGAGACGGCTGCTCTCGACGCTGCACCTTCTGCACCATCCCAGCCATCAAAGGCCCCTTCGATTCGCGGCCGATTCCGGCACTCGTCGCCGAAGCCACGGCCCTGGCCGCCGCGGGGGCGAAAGAGCTGGTGCTGGTGGCTCAGGATGTAACCCAGTACGGTAAGCCCGGCAGGCGCCGCCTGCTGACCCTCCTTGATGAACTCGAAGAGGTGGAAGGTATCCACTGGATACGCCTCATGTACCTGTACCCGGAAGGCATCTCCCGCACTCTTCTCAAACGCATTGGGGGCGGCGGCAAGGTGGTTCCGTACCTCGACGTGCCCATTCAGCACATCGACAACCGCATTCTCAGACGCATGAAGCGAGGCACCTCCGAGAAAACCGTTCGGAAACTCATCGACGACGTCCGCAACCTCGCACCCGACACGGCCCTGCGCACCACCCTCATTACCGGCTTCCCGGGCGAGGACAAGGACGCGTTCAACAAGCTGCGCAACTTCGTCAAGGAGGTGCGTTTTCACCACCTGGGAGTCTTCCCGTTCTCGCCGGAGCCCGGTACCGAAGCCGCGCTCCTGGACCAACCCGTCCACGGCCGCACCCGCACCGCGCGGGTGAACCGCCTGCTCCAACTTCAGAAGAAGATCTCCCTGAAGCGCAACGAGGCTCTCATCGGCACCACCACCAAAGTGCTGGTTGAAGGTGTTTCCGACGAGTCCGATCTCGTCCACTACGGACGCACCGCGCATCAGGCCCCCGAGGTAGACGGCGTAGTCTACCTCGAGATGTTCGAAGGCAACCCGGGCGATTTCGTCGATGTAGAGATTGTCTCCGCCGGCGACTACGACCTGGTCGGCCGGCCTAGTTAGAACTGATTCCGCTTACCTTAGCCGGAACCGTCTCAAACACCAGGCCCACGGACATCGCTTCCATCTCCTTGTCGCCATCAACGTCTATGTCCGGCGGCATAAACATGTTGAGCAGATTCTTGAGCATGTCCCGGCTGATGGGAAGTTCATCGAACACCGCCGGGTGCACCGCATCAACCGCCGCGAGGATCTCCGCCTTCAGAACGTATCCGCCCAACACACCGGAGACCCACATTATCTTCCCATCCTCCGAAACTTCTACAACTCCTTCCAGCCGAGCATTGCGGATAGTCCCCTGGAGCTCAAAATAGGTGCTCTCGCCAACCCATTCCGGAATGACAAACGGGAACTCCAAGCCTTCCCCTCCCGCTTTGAATTTGCCGTCAATAATGGTGCAGTTGTTCACCGATGCAACGGGCACACAAGTCCCACTTGCAAAGGAGTCGGCGAACACACTGTGAAGACAGGTTCCAACGGTCGGATTGCATTCTGTGGGCGGCAGCACCGGCTTGCCACGATAACCGCTCAATCCAAACCGCCCGCCATCGAACACAGGGTCGTGGAATTCCAACAGCACCGCCAGGAGACCCATCTCCAGCGCATATGCAATGTCCCCGTTCTCAACTAACGTCCCCAGGCCCGCTCCCGGCTTCTGCATCTCTTCGTTTGTCATGAGGCTGAAAGCATTGTCCAGACCGTTCTCGCAATAACCTTCCGGCGCGCAAGTGCTCGGATCTCCATCCACGTCGATTGCGGCCCCCTCCCAGCCGCCGCCGCCCACGGCGAGATGCGATATGTTATGAACGCTAGGCCCAAACTCAATCTCGACCGGATCGCAGGAATCATAGCACTGGCCGCCCGGCCCGCAGGCAAGCCCTTTTGAGCACGTTCCGCAACTCCCGGAGCAACCGTCGGTACCGCACACCTTGTTCTCACAATCCGGCACACAAACACACTTGCGGTCGATGCACTCGAAAACCGGAGGCAACAGCGGGCACTTGCCACAGGTGCCTCCCCCGCCGCACCCGTCGTCCCCGCACTCATATGGTAGGCCGGTGTCGGGATCTGCACACACCGGATCGCACATGCACCTGTTTAGAGTGTGGTTGCAAACGTACCCATTTCGACATGCGGTGCCGCAATCGCAATCCTGGCCATCCCAATTGAGAATGCCACAGGCCGATTCGTTCTCACCGCAAATCTCCTCACAGTCCATACACACGCCGTCGTCCCCGCTACAAACGAACCCGTCGGCGCACTTTCCGCACGAACAGCCGTAACTCTTCCCGCACTCCCGGCCAGCGCAAGCTTCCTCCGGACACGTCCATTCGTCACCGCCCAGCCTGGCCTTTGACCTCGCAGAGGGAACCGGCCCCAGCCTGCATCCGGCGGACCAGAATGCCACCACAATCGCCACCACGCCAACCCACTTTTCCATGCCTTTTCTCGAATTCTGTATGGGTATAGTCTACAAGTCCAGACGCGGTGCGTCAAGCGGCCCCAACGCCCCGGGTATCCTCGCAACTAGTCGGTTGAAACCGCCGGGGCGTCATCCTGAGCGAAGTCGAAGAACCCCGCCCTGTCGTGCCCAAAGGCGAGATCCTTCGACGCCGGCGGTGAGGCTGCCTTTGCTCGGGACGACATTTGCGTAGCCGCCGAATTTAGCATCACCTTTCTGAGTGGATCGCACGCTAGCGCCCCACGAACTCCTTGCGGCGGAACAGGTGATAGGCGCCGGCCAGGGTGGCCAGTGCCACCAGCGCTACGATGATCAATGACGTGCCGGCAGACAGCTCGCACACTTCGAACACCTCGGTGGTCAACGATGGGTCCCCGGCGATCACCCACCCTTTGACCATACACAGCAGGTGGTATTTCACCGTCGCCAGGTTCACTTTGAAGGGGGCCATGGAGAGCATCTGCTCCCAGAAGAAAATGATGAGCACCCCGATTACCACCGGGTTCCTGACCAGTGCGGCGAGAATGGTGAACACCGACAGATAGCACGCAGCCCCGAGCAGCACCGGAACCTCGGATGCGAGGAAGGGCGCCAGGCCGCCGGAAGGCCCCACCAGGATGAGATATACTGTTAGATTGAGCGCGGTCAACGTCACCGCGCCGAACAGCAGCGCTGCAAGATATCGGCCGATGAAGATCCCCAACCTGGGCAACGGCCGGACAAACAGGTAGTGCGCGGTGCCGTTGTCCTGTTCCTCGGTGATGATCGCCGCACCATAAAACAGCCCGGCAAACTGCACGAGGAATCCGATGGGCCCGGTGTACAGGAACATGAGATAGAGCCGGAACGCATCCCGGGGCGACGAGGCGACCCCGGCGACTCGCGAGGCTCCGAACACCAACAGGACCGCCACAAAGAGCAACAGTACGATGACGCTGCGCCGGGTGCGTAGCACGCTGCGGTAGTAGTGCCCTGCCATGAGAAGCGCGGCATTGCTCACAGTCATGACGCCCCCCCCCTGGTAAGATACCTGAACACCGCTTCCAACCCACCGTCGGGAGACGCCACCTCGTCGATTTGGAATCCTCCGTCCAGCACCGCCCCCGGCAGCGCCGCGTACAGGGCTGCGGGGTCACGGGTGCGCACATCCAGAGTCTCCTCCACACCCAGGTCCGCGCTCACCACCCCGGCAACCCCCAGCAGTTCTCTTCCCAGGCCCCGGGGGTCGGGCGTGCGCAAGCGCACGGTGCGGGGATGCTCGTCCAGGAGGTCGCGAATCGACTCAACCGTCCCGGACGCAAGCAGTCTCCCGTGGTGAAGCAGCACAACCTGGTCCACTATGGCCTCGAGCTCGTGCAACACATGGCTGGACACCACGATGGCCGCCCCTCGCTTGGCCATGGCCGACAACTCCCGCACAATCTGAATCCGGCTCACCGGGTCCACGCCGTTGAGCGGTTCGTCCAAGACCATGAGGTCCGGTTCATGGATCATGGCCTGAGCCAGCTTCACCTTCTGCCGCATTCCCTTGGAGTACTCCCGCACCTGCTTGCCCGCGGCCGCGGTCATCTCCAGGCGGGCCAGCGCTTCGTCGGCCCGTCGTCCGGCCTCGGCCTCAGCCAGGCCTGCGTAGACGCCCAGGGACACGACAAACTGCCTTCCCGTGGCCCACTCGAACAGCCGCTCCCCGTCGGGGCAATACCCCATCCGTCCGCGAGCCTCGACGTCGGTCCACAAGTCCGTCCCAAGAACCTGAACTGTCCCGGAAGACGGTCGCAGCATCCCCACGGCCAGATTCAGGAAGGTGGTCTTCCCTGCACCGTTCGGACCGATAAGACCGGTGATGCCGCCGCCCACTTCCAGCGATAGGTCGTTGAGGCCCAGTACAGGGCCGTAACGCCTGGTTACGCGGGAGAAGCTGATCGCTGGAACACTCATCCTGTCACCACCGTTCTCAGCAGCTTGTAGACACGCTGCAACAACACCGCGGCTGCTACCACCATGATGGCCAATACGACTATGAGGGGTAGGGCGGGCTCCATGTCCGGAGCAAGAAGAAAACGGGCACTCCTCTCGAACAGGTCGGGGAGGGAAAGAAGCTGGGCCAGGGCGCGCCGGTCGGTGGAGACCGACGCGGCCTGCGCAAGTCCCTTCGAGAAGAAGAACAGTGCGACCCACGCCAGGCCCGCGTATCGAGCCCGCCGGCCAAACGACGAAAAAGCAAGCACGATGGCCGCCACCGTGAAGATGTGGACAACTGAAATCAGCAGAACCTGCCCCAGTTTCACAAACAACCCCAGCGCCGCCGAATCAGCCGAAATGAGGAACTCGATGACCACGAACAGCAGCGCTGGAACCAGATACACAAGGGCCAGTGCGAGAGACAAGGCGATGAGCTTGCCGCCCAGATACCCCAGGGGAGACAGGGGGCGGGAAAGATAGAGGGCCAGCGCGTTGCTGTTGCGGTCGTCCGCAACCGCGGCCGCACCGGCCGTTGCAGCCAGGATTGCCATGAACTGTAGCTGAGCCGTGAACAACCTCTCCAGCAGTTCGAAATCGAAGGGGATCGCCCCCACCTTGTCCTCGACCATCACCTTGCCGACCATCCCCGCCACGATGGCGACGAACGGAATTGCGGAGAGGTAGGCGATTATACGGTTCCACTTATTGGCCTTGATCCGGGTGACCTCGTTCCACGCCAGCACCCAGAACCGGGAGCGGCACGACAGCATGTCGCCATCGTAAGTTCGGTAGCCTCCTCGATAGACGTCACCCATGGCTAGCCAGGCCCCCCTTTGCCGAGGAGCTTCAGGAACGACTGCTCCAACGAATCCCGCGCCGGCTCTAACTCCCGGACCTGGGCGCCGGCATTCCTTGCCGCAGTCCAGATCGCCTCAGTCCCGAGTCCGGCGTTAAGGGTCACCATCAGGTCGGCTCCCGCCTCCTCCACTTCGGCGCCAACCTTCTTCAACTCGCCCAGGAGCCTCGCCATGTCCCCCTTGATTCGAAGCCGGAAACGACCCCGGCGAACCGCGCTCAGCCGATCTATGGGCCCGTCGTAGATTATCGCTCCGCGATCCAACATCAACGCGGACGAGCACAGGGTCTCAACGTCGTGGAGCACGTGAGAGGAGAGCACCATGGCGACACCGGATTTCACTATGCCCTGCAGCAAGGCCATCATCTCTTCGCGGGAGTTGGGGTCCAGGCCGCTCAGCGGCTCGTCCAACAGCACCAGCCCCGGGCCGTGCACCAGCGCCTGGGCCAGCTTCACCTTCTGCTTCAAACCCACCGAGTATCCTTCCACCGGCCGGTGCCTCACCTCGTCCATGCCCAGATAGTCCAACACTTCGTAGGCGCGGGAGTAGGCCGCCTCGCCGGGCATACCCGACAGCCGGCCGGCAAAGGAGACCGCCTCAAAGCCGGTGAGACCCGGAAAGTGGGCTTCGTTTTCCGGCATGTACCCCACTCGCTGCCGAGCCGCCAGGGGGGCGGAGGAAACCGCGTGCCCCATGACGTTCACCGACCCCTCGGAGTAGGGCAGGAAACCGAGCAAGGTGCGTATGAGCGTGGTTTTGCCAGCCCCGTTGGGACCCAGCAGGCCCACGTTCTGGCCGCCGTGTATCACGAAGCTGACATCGTCGAGCGCCAGGAACTGCCCGTAGTGCTTCACAAGTCCCCGGGCTACAACCAGCTCCCCCGCAGTCTCAGGGGATCTACTCTTTGCCGAATTCTCCATTCCCGGCTGCTACCGCCTCCTCGTACAACAGTGAACCTCTCCAGTATGGCGACGCGCCGCTTTTGTTGTCAATCAAATTTCTGGACTACTGCCACTCCCGTTGTAGTACACTTGCCATGAAACCGTGCCAACCGCACAGGAGAACAACGATGGACCCGGCACTCAGATACCAAGCCAAGCTGTTGTTTGTACTAATCTGCCTCGGCGCTCCCGGATGCCGGGACGTAGTGACAATCCTCGAGGACTCGGGCCAGCCTGGCATCGAAGTCTACGAGGAAGCTCTGACCTCCAACCCGGACGTATCCGTCCCGCTCCTCGACGCACTCGATGCTGCGGACGCACCTTCTCCCGATGTTGCTTCCTTTCCGGACTTGCCGCCTCCGGAGACCGTCGACCTGGCGGAAACTCCTGAGTTGGTGGCCGAGCTGCCCCCTGTCTGCCCGGTGAAGAGGAAGAATGTTCTTACCGGCGTCGGCGAACCTGAAACCGCTGGTTCAATCACCGGCATCACCAAGCCCAGCATGGATCTGGACTCAGCTCAGGGCGTGCACGTCGTCGTGGACAAAGGTCTGCCCGACGTCTACATCTACCACCGCATTGAAGCACAGTGGTCCGAAAACCTGTTTGCCACCGCTTCGGAACACTCAACCGCCCGGATCCACTGTCCCCGGATTCAGTTGGATCCAACCGACCGGGCCTGGGTGTCGGGCTGGTTCGGCGCCAAGGGCATGCCCGGGGGAACCATGGGCCAGGGTCTGTGGGTGATCCACGACGCGGCCACCGCACCCTCGCCGCAGTACATCGCACTCGCCAACCAGGGGTTCAAGAACGGGCGGGTGGCCACCGACCCGTTCGAACCCGACTCCGGGGTCGTCATGACGCGGGGGGGAATCTGGCAGAAGTTCGACATTTCCGGCAACAAGATCGGTTCGGGAAAGATGGACGTGGGGCCCAGCGGCGAGAAGATCCGCTTCCTCATCAGCCCCCGGGAAGGACAAACTGGGGTATGGCACGCGGCCATGAGCGGATACAGTGACCACTCCTCGGCATACCAGAATTCGACTCGCCATGCTGCGGGGGAAAGCCTGCTCATCTGGGCTGAGTACAACACCTACGACGGCATGGGTGAAGACGTGCGCCACCCTGAGCTGGGCGTAGACCTGGAGAACCCGCACGCCGCGTACATCGTGATCAAGTACAAGCCGGGGGTCGTGATGAACATCTTCGACGGGGAGAAACTGCTCTTCGACCCCGCGGCCCTGCCCGTGGTGACCCCCGATTCCAATTCCCACGGCAACGGAATAGACCGCTTCGCTCCCCAGTTCGCCCCGGTTCTTGGCGGCGGGACCTTTATGTGCTGGACCAGCGCGGACAAGCGTATCAAGCTGCGCTATGTGGACCCCGCCGGCAATCTGGGAGACATCCACGACATAACCGGTGGAAAACAGTGCGCCATGTCTACCGATCCCGAGGGAGATATTCACATGGTCTATGTTGAAGGTCAGCTCAAATACAGGAAGCTCGCCACCACCTGGGATTGTCCCTGAACCGGGGACTCAAGGCACTACAACACATCCATCAATCCACACCGTGTAGGCCGTCCACCCGTAGGTGTCCATGTGGATGAAGATCCGCGCAATCTTGCCGAGGTCCGCCCCCTTGTCATCCACACTCCACCCAGGCCCGCCGCCTAGCGGAACCGCCACGTGCACCCAGTTGTTCTGGCTGGTTCCCAACACGTTTGAGGTAGGTGCAACGAAGCGTTTCTTGCCGTCGGAATCCCGGAACTGGACCCGCGGAAAATTGCCCTGCCACCCCCCTGAGTTGGGATTGTAGCTGCGCATGTACATGTGCAACACGCTGCCCGTATCCAGGGCCCATCCTTCCTCCGGCGCCGGCAGTTC
The DNA here is from genome assembly GCA_964626565.1 of uncultured Myxococcales bacterium. Taxonomy (GTDB): domain Bacteria; phylum Myxococcota_A; class UBA9042; order CAIXZC01; family CAIXZC01; genus CAZVFX01. The sequence continues at coordinate 14,698 of CAZVFX010000043.1, read as the reverse complement.
GAGCCAGAAATCCCAAGGCGCGCTGGTATCCGCGCGCATGGAGGTATCCCCGATCACCTTGGTGTCAGCATCGTCGGTCAACGTGGTTTCGCAATTGCCCCCGCAGCCGGTGTTCCAACTCTCCGCGCTGACTTCGGCAAGATCGTCGCCGGCAGGAGCCACGTACACCTGGGTAGTGGCCAACGCCGCGCCCACGCCATCACTCACCGTCACCGCCAGGGAGTACACCCCGGGCGCCCAGAACAGCGCAAAAGCTTCCCCACCACCGACCCCGGCGAGGTTGGGGACAGGCAGCACGCCACCGTGGAACGCAGTCGCGAACGGCTCTGCCAGCCAGTAGAACGACAACTCCTGCTCGTCCGGATCCCAGGAATCCGAGGCGCTGAACTGGGCGGGGATGCCCACCTGCGTCCCCGCAGCCGGCAAGACCACCTGCGGTAGCGAATTGTCGAACTCGATACCGCACGCGCCCACCTCGATAACGTCGTACGCGTCGGGTAGGGTGGCAGTCACCGGGTCCCCGTCATCCGCACCGCAGTTGGAGGCCAGGACAATTCCCCGGGTGGCGGACAAGAAAATGTCGGTCTCAGCGTTGTCGCCGAACAGGTTGCGCTGGACTATGTTGTGGGACGCGTTGGCGACACCTTCGGATACCGTTTCCAACGTGTCCCACTCCTGATACTCCCGCCCGGAGAGCAGCAACCCGGCCCGCCCATTTCCGGTCACCAGGTTCCCGTAGATCATGTTGTGCCGGCTTTCCCGAACCTGCATCGAAATGCCGTCGACCTGGTTGTCGGTAACGACGTTGTAGACCACCCACATGTGGTCCCCGCCGCCCAACCACATACCATAATTACTCGCGACGGCCGCGTTGTATACGAAGGTGTTATAGTCGCACCAGTTCTCGTAAGCCTTATTGGCCACGTTGGCCGCGTAATTCAATTCCACCGAGTTGTAGGCCGGACAACCGCCAAGCACGGACCGCAGGTACACCCCATTTCCTGAGTTGGAGACGGTGTTGGATCTGATGACATTGCCCGAACTGCTGCTGTCGAGCAGAATCCCCGCTGAATCCCGGGTGTCCGCGCCGAACCATGGGCCGTCGCCATGGGGAGACGCCCCTCGCGCGGCGTGGGAGAAATCGTTGCCCACGATCAGGTTGTTGTGGGACCCCAACAGCATCGCGCCCGCATTGGAAGTGTGCGAGCCGTCATTGCCGGCCACCTCCACTCCGCTGCATGAACGCAGCTCAACCGCAGTCCAGTTGTCGCCCAGAAGATTGCCCGCAATCAAGCTGGCGCTCACTCCTTCCAGGCGCAACCCGCCCCCCTGGACAGTGTCAAAAACCCAACCTGCGTCCGGCTCGTCAAGGTTCCCTCTCAGATCACATCCCGTAATCTCCAAGCCCGAACTGTTGGTCGCTCGTATGCCGTAGCCAAACCCGCTGACACGGCACCCCTCCACGGTGACCCCCTGCTTGTCCACCAGTCCGATGCCGGTGGTCGCGTGGCCTACGGAGCCGATAATGTGGGTGCCGTCGCAGGAAAGGGTGATCCCATCGGCCGCGATAACGATGGCTCCCTCCCCTGTGGGGTCCTCTACGATGTATGTGCCCGGACAAAGTACCGTATCTTCGCTGAGCCCGATCCCCGGGATAGGGACGATACACGACAAACCTGCCGAATCATCCGACGTCTCAACCAGGTCAACAACCTCTTGTGAGCCGGAATCTCCAAACGCGTCCACCGGGGTTTCTGCTGCTACCGCATCCGCGACAACTTCAACCGCAACATCGGCATCATGTTCCCCGGTTCCACCACACCCTCCAGCCACCAGCACCAGCACGGCGGCAATTGCCCACAACCCCCCGGTACGCGCACGCCATCCCAGCAGTTTAGCAGTGCATCCGATTCGAGGTGGTGCATCCATCCTGGGTCCAACTCCAGCAGTTGCCGAAGTGCAGTCTATCTGAAGGTGGCACGCAGTTCAACGTGTTAGTCGGCTGCGGCCAGCAGGTGAGCAGGGGTCAGGAACCCCTCCGCGTTCCCGGCAGCCGGCCCCGGTATCGGATTGGAAGCAGGTGAGGCCCGCTTGACCTTCTCTGCCCCCTCGTCCGCCAGCAGTCCGAGGGAAGCCAGGTGACCCGCCGCGGCGGCCGCAGTGGGCCAACCGGTAACCGCGGGGCCGAAATCCGCGATGCTCTCGCCCTCCGGGCACCGGGTGAGGTGGATGTAACAACCCTGCACCGCTTCCCGCATGGGCAGGCCTTCCGCGGCTTCGGCCAGTGCAACCGCATACTCCCGCCGCGCGCCCAGAGACTCGAGGGTAGCAGCCAGCCGGTCACCCCGGAGTCTCCCCGCAGCAAGGTCCCCGAACAGACAGTAGATCAGCGCATCCCGTTCGACATCGTCACCAAACAGATGGTACTCCGCACCGTCCGGCAGGTCGGCATACATCAACACCAGCGCGGACAGCTTGAACGCAACCTGCTCTTTTAGCTGATCAAACTGCCCTCTCTTCAGAACCTCCAGCGGGTTCTTGTAGGTGATGCCGTCGAACTCAATGCCGTCCAGCAACATCTTCTTTTCGATCGCCTTGCGCAGTTGCGGCGGGCTGGCGGAAACAAAGTAGAGGGGGAAATGCTCGCGCCCGCCGGGCCCCTGCCTGATGCCGTGCAACAGCTCCCTGGTCCCGGCGATGGCCCGCTTATCGATGCCGAACTCGAAGGGGATTCTGAGCAGGTGCTTCAGTTGGGAAAAACGGGTATCCAGATAAGTCTTGTCGATGTCCCACACAAACACCGGGCCTGCGTAGTAGGGCCCCAACGCCCGATGGCTCAATCGCACCATGGGGTAGGGGGTCGAGATCTTTTCGTAGTCAACGGTCATCGGTACCAAATCCCTGCGTCCCAGAAGGCTATTGCCCCAGGTCGACATCCGGTCGGGACTCCAGCGCCATGAGCTGGTTCAAAGCGTCACGAGGATGCAGCCCCTGGTGGACAACCCGATATACTCCATCGAGCAAGGGCGCATAGAGCCCCATACGCGCGATAATCTCGTGAGCCACCACCGCGGTATTCACCCCCTCTGCAACCATGCCCAGGCTGGCCACGATTTCGGGGAGTTTCTTCCCCTCGGCCAGGGCCGCGCCGACCCGGTGGTTCCTGGACAATGGGCTGGCACAAGTAACCAGCAGGTCCCCGAAACCGGCGAGCCCGGAAAAGGTGGGTGCGGGTGCGCCGAGCCTGGTACCCAGGCGTGCGATTTCCGACATCCCGCGGGTGATGAGCAACGCCTTGGTGTTCTCACCCAATTCGAGCCGGGTTGCGATGCCCGCTGCGATGGCGACGATATTCTTCAGCGCACCGGCCAGTTCGACCCCGATCACGTCGTCCCCGGAATAGACCCGGAACGAGTTGGTCACCAGCGCCCGCTGCGCAGCCTCGGTGACTTTCGGGAAACGGGAGGCCACCACCGTGCCTGCGGGCTTGCCCGCCATTATTTCGGGCGCGATGTTGGGCCCTGAAAGCACTCCGAGCTGGCGGACGCAGGTCTCCTGCATTATCACTTCGGACATGCGAAAATGCGTGCCCGCCTCGAAACCCTTGGTCGCATGGACCACAAACTGCTCGGGAGTCAACATCTCTCCCGCTTCCCGGCATACCGTCCTGAACGACTTGGAGGGCACCACCAGAAACACCAGGGGGACTCCTTTCACTGCTTTTGCGAGGCTGGTAGTGGCAACGATGTTGTCAGACAGTTGGGCGTCCCCAAGATAGCGGCTGTTGCGGTGTTTCTTGTTGATCTCCGCGGCCGCTCCCTTACGCCGACACCACAAATACACCGGGTGACCGTTGGCGCCGATTATGTGCGCGATGCTCGTGCCCCAGCTCCCGGCTCCCAGCACCGAAACAAGGGGTGTCCCTTTCCCGCTCATGACCCCCTCCCGTCATTGTTCGCTCCCACCGCGGCAGCCAGCCCGTAGCCGTCGATACGGTTGCGGTAGTAGAGAATGAGACCTGCGTCACCTACATGCAGCCGCACCCCCCGGCGCACCATGACCGGTGTGGTGTGGTAAGTGCCGAAGCTCCTCAGCGCGTTGCGCATCAAGCTCCGCACATCCCCGCTGTTCACCTCGCTACCCAACCGAATGCGGCCTTTGGCCGCCAGTGCATTCAACGCAGCCAGCACCCGCTCCAGCGCCTCTTCCACTTCCGCCAGGGGAATGCTGGTTTCCGGGCCCAGGGTTCTCAGGAACCGGTAAAGATCCCCTTGGGGATCGGTCGCGCGCAACATCTCAAAGAAGGTAAATGCCACCACGTTGGTGGCCAACGCGACGTTGTCACGAAGATACGCTTCAACCACCCGCGCGGCCAGGCCGTTGGTGTACTCTGCGTCCCGCACCGGATCCGACACGTACTCACCGTCCCTCAGCAGGTAGCGAGCAGGGTCGATGACCCTTCCCCTCGGGTCAAGGGAGTTGCCCTCTTCGTCCACGTCATTTCCGAACGGGTCCAGGGGCTTGCTTACGGTGAGGTAGATCCGCTGGTCCAAGGCGAACAACCCGCGGGCAAAATCAACCCACCGCTTCAACCGGCTGAATTCGTCATCCACGATGATGTACCGGGATTTCCCCTCGGCCTTTAATTGATCCTCGATGAGTGTGGCGCCTTCGAGCACGAGGGGGTAGGAGATAGTGCACGGCACGATGAAGATCTTCGGCTTGGCTTTCTTTCGAATGAGGTTGTCGGCATAGGCCACAACCGTGGTGCCCAAGAGCCCCTTTTTGAGCCTGGTTTCCACCCGGTTCGACCTGGCCCGTGTACCGCCGGGGAAGAACAGGTTGTGGTACCCGAACTCCAGGGTCACGGTGGTGTATTCCTTCAGCGCCTCCCGGTACAGCGGATCGGTTTTGCGCCGGTCCACCGTGTACGCGCCCAGGTTGTGCATGAAATAGCCGATCACCGGATTGGTAAACAGGTTGAGACCTGCGCCATAAGTTGCCGGCGGCAGCCCGAGACGAAAGATGGAGTATCCTAGGATGGGCGAGTCCAGATTGGAGCTGTGGGTTGGCACGAAGACAACAGTACCGTGCCGGTACAGCTTCTCCAGGTGCTCCAGCTCTCCCTGCACAACGAGTTGCTTGTCCAGCCTGGGGAGGTTACCGAATCCCGAGAGCAGGCGACGAGGTGACAACCCGTTCAGCAGCGCGGTCAATCCCATCGGAATCAGAGTTGTCGCGACCTTGTATACCGCGGGGTTGAAATTGCCGGTGATCTCGCCTGAGTAGCGCTCCAGAACCGCTTGCAACAACTTCTTCTGGCCCGCGGCCGAGGCTCTTGGTAGCTCCCTGCGGATGGTTCGGTAGTGATCGAGGTCGGTTCTTTTCTCAGGGCTGTCCTTGCTTTTGCGCAGCCGCTCCATTTCGTGGTAGAGAGTCTCGTTGATCACCTCGGCCACCGGGCGCCCGCCCGACACTCCCGCCCGGGCGACAACGCGGTCGAAAACCCGCGCCACCACCTCCGCACTGATTTTTGCCGCATCTTCCTTTATCATGTCCCGGTTCCTCGACGGTTCCTGCGGGGAGCGCGACCCGGCCGGTGGCCGGTGCTAGGCGTTGGAAGGCTTCTCCAATCCGAAGCCCTGCTCCTTGTCAGCCTTCTTGAGCATGAACGCCAGGAAGATGGAGATGACCCCCAGGAAGACCAGCAGTAAAACAGGGATGAAATAGTCATAGGTCGGGATGTCGCCCGCCACCCTCATGGCTTCAATACGCTCACTGATCTGGCCCGCCTCAAGGCCCTGTGCCTCCAGCGCCTCGCGATTGCTCTTCATCGCCTCCACCACATCGGGGTTCACTTCGTCCAACAGTCGGCCGATCCCCCAGAAGAAGAGGCCCAGCCCCCAGTTCTGCACCGTGAACATGGTGGCGAATGCCGTCCCCAGCCGGGACTCAGGAACAATCTTGGCCACGGAAGGCCACATTGCCGCGGGCACCAGTGAGAACGCAATACCGAGGGAAAGAAGCCCGGCATACGCAAGACTCACGCTGTTGAATACGGACAGTGATACGTGCGCGAATATGAGAAGCAGCGAGCCGAGAATCATCAGGGAGGCCGCTTTCCCTTTCGTATCGACGATACGTCCAAAGATTATGGTGAACATGATGGTGCCCAACGGAATCAGGCTGGCCACCTTGGGCCCGTTGGTCAACCACGCCTTGAGGGTTTCCATGAAACCCGCGTGGGATAGATCCGGCAACTGCATGCTGAAACCGAACTTGTTAATGAGCAGATCGGGTGCGTATTGCATGAACGGAAACACCGCGGAATAGAAAGCGACGCACAACAGAGTGATGAACACGAACGACTTGTTGGTAGCCAACTTCCAGAGGTCCGAGATCCTGAACTGGTCTTCCGGATCGGCTCCTGCGGTCTCACCTCGCTGCCTGTCCAACTTCACGTCGAAGATCATATACACGAGGAACATGATGAAGCCGATGCCGATGAGCGTCGCGGCGAAGGTCACCGCGTTGGGCACGTAGTCGGCTGCCAGGTCAGGGGAAAACGCGGTCCCCAGAGCCGAACCAGCCCGGCCGAAACCCATATTGAGAGCCATGGCCAGGGCCAACTCGTGACCCTTGAACCACTTGACGATTGTGCGGGTGCAAAGCACGCACACCACCTCCAGTCCAGTGCCGAACAGGATCCGTCCTGCAATCATGATGGTCAGCATGGAGTCCGGATCGTCGGTGAAGACGCCGTTGGCGCCCAGGGCCGTAATCGCCGCGCCCACCGAAGCCACCAGGCCGAACAGTACGCCCGTGATACGAATTCCGAACTTATCCAGGATCATGCCCCCGACGATGATCATGCCGAAGATGTTGGCAATGGTGGTGAGCCCGATGAGAGCCCCGAAATCGCTGGAACTGATCCCCATCTGGCTTTCCATCAAAGGCTTGATGCCTGAGAAGAAGTCCTGGTACCAGTACGTGGCGAAAGTGAGCCCGCTGATGAGCACCATGACGGTCCATCGTGCGGCCGGTGAGTCTTTTAACGTCTTTTTGATCGCCTCGGTCATGCCTTCCCTCTCGACAGATTTGCATCGACTCTAGCGCATTTGTCCTCTGGGAGCAAGAGCGCAGGAACTTCTTGAAATTGCACGTTGACGATGGTTCAATTGTCGAAAGCGAATTGGAACAATGACTGAAACGGCAACGAGAAGACTGTTACTGAGTATGCTGGGCGCCCTGGTGCTGTGTTCGTGCACCGAGGGGGCACAGTTCGACTCAATGGGAGTGTGCAAGCCGGGAGAATTGAAGTGCCTCGACGGTGATGTCTACGCCTGCAACAGTGACGGGAGCCAGTTCAAACTGTTCCAGACCTGCCTGGGCGGCACAACTTGCCTTGAAGGGGAGTGCCTGTTCCCCGCGGATGTTGTGGACGACATGCTGACGCCAGACGATGCGCTCGCGGGCGAGACCGCGCTACCTGCGTGCACGCCCGACGCGTGTGCGACGGCCAGGGGCGACGCGCCCGCATGCCGGCGTTGGGAATGTGCGACCGACCTATGTGTGCTCGCCCAAGTACAGAACGGCACGCCTTGCACCGACTACAACGCGTGCACCATTGCCGACGCGTGCCAGGAGGGCCAGTGCATCGGCGCGCAGGATGACTGCGACGACAATTTCAACTGCACCATCGACCAGTGCGACGCATCTGCCGGATGCTCCCACACTGTGGACCACAAGGCGTGTGATGACGACAACCCGTGCACCCAGGACACCTGCTCGGGCGTCGCCGGCTGCGTTCACGAACCCCTCACCGGCGCAGCCTGCGATGATGGCGACATCTGTTCCATCGGTGACCACTGCACGGTGGGCGGCTCCTGCACGCCCACGAAAATGGTCGGCGACATCGCGTGCATCACCGCCGCCGACTGCATAAACGACGGTTGGGACCTCTGCCAGGGCCATCCGCAATGCGCCAAGGTGGGGTGCGATACGATCTGCCTCACTGAAGGCAACACCCAGGTGATCTGCCCGCCGGCCGATAATCCATGTACGGCCAACGTGTGCGACCCCGCCAGCGGCCAGTGCGAAATGTCCCCTTCCGCTGACGGGCAAGCGTGCGAAGACGGAGACCCGTGCACCATGGGAGACTATTGCAAGAACGCCCTCTGTCTACCCGGGGGATACGGCTGCGGCTACTGCCTGGAAGACCAGGACTGCGAGCAGTTCGAAGACGGGGACGCGTGCAACGGGCTCCTGGTTTGCGACATTCACGATTTCCCCTCCACCTTATGCGTGCTCGATCCGACGACCATCGTCGTGTGCGACACTGCTGCCGACTCACAGTGCGAAAAGGCCGTTTGCGACCCCGCCGTGGGCCTCTGCCACCTGCAACCGGTGGCCGACGGATCACCCTGCCAGGGTCCTTCGGCCTGCTATTCAGCCTGGACCTGCGACGGCAACGGCGATTGCGTCGGAGAACCGGTGGACTGCGACGACGATGACCCCTGCACCGATGACTTCTGCGACGCCGCATCGGGTGAGTGCATACACATGCCCGCAGACCCCTGTTAACGGTTCTCTCTTCCAGTTTCCTCCACAATCTGATAAGAGCTAGTAAGACAACAAACGGGGGAAGACCGTATGGACCAACCCATCGTGCACAATAGCGCATTCCGGCGAAGAAGATTCTTGAACTGGTTTCCCATGGGGCTGACCTACGCCTTCCTTTACATGGGCCGATACAACCTCACCGTCTCCAAGAACGCGTTGGGTGAGGCCATGACCAAGGAGGACTTCGCCACCATTTTTGCCGCGGGCACGTTCACCTATGCCTTCGCGTTCCTGCTAAACGGTCCGCTCGTCGACAAAATGGGCGGGCGCCGGGGCATGCTTGTGGGAGCCCTCGGGTCGGCTATCTGTAACCTCGCCATGGGCCTGTACATCCAGTTCGTATTGCTGGCCGGGGGAGGCGACTCCCAGATGCTGGTGCCGATCTTCTCCGTGGTTTACGCGGTGAACATGTACTTCCAGAGCTTTGGCGCAGTGTCCATAGTAAAAGTCAACGCCCATTGGTTTCACGTAAATGAGCGGGGAGGATTCAGCGGCATCTTCGGAACGATGATCTCAGCGGGACTCTTCTTTGCATTCACCGTCAACGGCTGGGTCCTCGACGCAGTCTCCGACCCCGCGGCCGCATCGCAAATGCCCTACACCATGTGGGTATTCTACCTGCCCTCAGCCATTCTGTTCGGAATGTTCTTCATCGAGTCATTTCTCCTGCGCGATACGCCGGCGCAAGCCGGCCTTCAGGACTTCGACACCGGCGACGCCAGCAGCGGCGACATGGGCGCGGACATCCCGATTCTCTCGATCATGAAGAAGGTGGTCACGAATCCGATCATTCTTACCGTAGCCCTCATCGAATTCTGCACCGGTGTGTTGCGTAACGGCGTCATGCACTGGTTCCCGTTCTACGCCAAAGAAGTGTTCGTACTCCCATCGAGCCACTACCTGGTCAACGGCAACTGGGGACAGTGGCACCTTATCGTCATCCCGTTCGTGCTTGCCGCCGTATTCTTCTACCTCGCGTCCCGCTCAAAGGGTAAGAAACTGGCCTGGTACAGCGTCTCCGGCGGTCTCTTGTTCCTGGCTCCGTTCATGCAGGGCGGGTGGGGCGGTATCTTGATGGTTGCCGGAGTTATAGGCGCCAATGTGGCGGGCTGGGTTTCCGATCTGTTCTTCCAGAGCCGAAGGGCGCCCGCGGCAGGCGGACTCTATTTCGGCCTCATCTTCGTGGCCATCGCCATGGTCTTCCTCCTGGGCGGCACGACGGCAACCGTCGAGTGGGCTGCTGAAGACGAAAAGGCGGCCGAGCTCGGCCTCGACCAACTCCTCGCAGACGACGAGGTGCTCGCTATTGCCGGAAATTCGGAAGTAGACGACTGGTCCGACGTGGCCACTTCGGTGGCGTGCCTTAAGGCCACCTGCCTGGATTCCGAGTGGGATGCCAAGCGGTGCATCTGCTCCAAGAAGCCCAAGGAAACCAACGACGAACCGGCCTACGCCGAAAACTTCATCCCGGCCACGGTTATTCGCAACGGCGCCAACATGGAGTTGAAGCTCAGAAATCCCGGCGTCGAACTCCGCGCAGGTGACAAGCGAAAGCTCAAAGCGGGACCGGCGCTCACTTTGAGTCCGTACTGGCTGGGCCTGGTGATCTTCCTCATGTCTCTCTGCGTCATCGGCTCGCACGGCCTGCTCAGCGGCACCGCCACCATGGACTTCGGCGGCCGCCGCGGCGCAGCCACTGCGGTGGGAATGATCGATGGTTTCGTCTATCTCGGCACCGGCCTCCAGTCGGTTGCCCTCGGCTTCCTTACTACCAAGAGCTGGACCTACTGGCCCCTCTTCCTTGTGCCCTTCGCCATTGCCGGCTTCCTCATGTCCTTGCGCATCTGGAAGGCCAAACCGTCGAGCGGAGGCGGGGGACACTAGCCTCCTTAAGGGTGAACAAAGGATTTCTGATGAAGAAGAGGGTAGGGGGCGTGAGCATAATACAACTGGTGTGGTTGCTCCCCGCCTTCCTCTGTCTGGCCGGCGCGGTCTGGCTGACGTGCTACTATCCTCAGCCCGAAGGTGAGGCCGGCTGGGATGACACCGCCAAGAGGATTCAAAGTCGCTACAAGCCGGGGGAAATGATCCTGGTCTACCCGACGTGGAAGGCGGCCGCGGCAAGGCCGCTGAGAGGTTATCCCGTGGTCTGCGACGTCTGGCGGAAAGGGCCGGAACTGCACACCCTCAAGGCAACCGGAATCTGGGTCGTCGGTGCAAAGAAGCGGTCAGGACGCACCCGCAAGGCGTTGAAGCAGTTTGCCCAACGGGGCACAATCTCCTTTGAAGACGTCCATATCCTCCATATGTGGGATCCAAAGACGCGCCGGAGGGGAAAATGAGGGGCAGGAAGGGCAAGGCGGGCGCCTGGGTGCTGTGGGGCGCCATTCTCATCGCCTATCTGTATCCCCTCTACCTCTTTCCCATCCACAACCCCAACGAGCGGGTCCGCATCTACATGACCGCCGCGATGGTGGAGCACAACACCTTCGCCATCGGCTATCGGGAAAAGAAGGGTAGGGGCGGCAACCGGTTCCGGGACTCAGGATCGGTCACCGACAAGTGGGGATATGTCAACGACAAGGCACTGGCGTGTGAGGACCCCGACGCAAAGCCCCCGGACTGTGCCGGCGCACTCTATTCGGCCAAAGCTCCGGGCACTTCCTATCTGGGCTATCCTTTTTATGCCGCGGGCGCGTTTGTCGCTGACACGTTGGGCCGCTCGTTCACCATGTACGGCGCTATTATCTACCTGCGCCTGTTTGTGGTCATCATTCCTTCCCTGTTCATGCTGGTGCTCATACGCCGTTTCGCCGCGGAACGCGGCCTGGACGAAGTGGCCGCCGACCTCATCACCGCCGGTGTGGCTCTAGGGTCCATGGTGTTCACCTATTCACACATGTTTGCAGGCCACCAGATCTCTGCCTACCTGCTGTTTTTCGGCTTTTACGCCGCCTACGTCAGCGCCACCCGACCATCATGGATCTGGCCGGCCCTGTCCGGCGTGGCCGCGGGCATGGGCGTGTGCGTCGAATATCCCATGCTCCTCGTCTTCATGGCGGTCTTTCTGTTCCAATGGAAGATGCGCCCGCGGCTTAGCACCTGGTTGCTGTTCGGGGCGGGTGCGCTGGGCCCGGCGCTCAGCGCCGCGTGGTACCACTGGGCCGCGTTCGGCCACCCGTTGAAAACGCCGTATTCAACCCTCGAAAATCCCCAGTTCGTAAAGGATATCGCACCCGGTTTCATGGGGTTGCGCGCACCTTCCCTCGAGAACCTCTTCGGCGCCTTCGTCTCCCCCTTTGAGGGACTCTTCTACTTCGCGCCCTGGATGGCCCTGGCTTTCCTCTTGCCTTTCAGCTACTTCGTACGTGATCTCCGTACCGACGACAAAACCTCCCGAGCCGTGGTCTTTTGCGCCCTCGGTTCGGTAGCTCTTCTCTGCCTCTTCATTTCCTGCCACTCCCTCTGGCGAGGGGGCTGGACTCTCGGCCCGCGCTACATCGTACCGGTGGTCCCGTTCGCAGCGCTCCTCCTCATCCAATCGGCAGTCGGCCCGGTCAAACGGCATCCCATTCCATATCGGGTGCTCCTCGCCGTCCTCGTACTGGTATCCATCGTCGTGACAGGTGGCTCCAGCCTCGTTTCTCAAGGCTTCCATACCGCTTTCTACAACCCACTGGCCGAAGTAACCTTCCCGCTGCTGAAGCTAGGCTACATCACTGCCAGTCTGGGGTCTGCTCTGGGTCTGGGAGTTGTTGCCGCTGCGGTCCCTCTGGCCCTGGCGGCAATCGCTCTATTCGGCTACCTTACCTGGCGTTCCGCCGGGCGGTCCAACACGGCATGGCCGGTTCGTATCTTCCTGTTTTCACTCATAATCCTACTCACTGTAGCCTCGGTCCGGGCGCTCACCATCCCGGCTGAGCCCGTAAACACACGAAAGGTCAAGGCGCTCCGCTTCACCAAGGAGAATTTTTACCCGTTCCCGGTGCAGAATCCGGACCTGGAGAGAAAGCAGTTTGCCAAGGACGCGGCCGCGGTAATGCCCGACCACACCGGCATCCAGGCTTTGAGCCTGTACGATCTGGCCTGCCGGGGCAAATGCAAGCAATCGTTGTTCGGTTTCAAGAAGTGGAAATCCGCCTGGGACCGTGCTCGGGGCCATTCGGCATATTCCGCCATGTTGCCCCTGGTTGCTCCGTTCCCTTCAGTTGCGACCCCGATACCGTTGCTGTTGCGCCCGGACCACCGGCTGAATCGCCGCCAGGTGGAACGGCTGGAGAAGAAGGCCGAGGACAGCGCAGACTGACCGAATAGTCGAACAAATCCGCTAAACCGGGGATGCCACCGCCTGCGCCCGCCTTTCCACACTCCCCGCCCTAAAGCGCCGATAAGGGACATTATGTAAACTCGCCTGCATCCTTTTTCTTTTAGCCCCTCTCCTGCCCTTTTTTGTTCCGGCTTTTTCCCCACGTGCGCCTTCGCGTTACGATCTTGACAACTCTTTGATCGATGTAGTAGACAGTGGAGGTTCTTTGAGGAAGGAGAGATGCCCGAGAGGCCGAAGGGGCGCGACTGGAAATCGCGTGTATGCTCACAAGGTGTACCAAGGGTTCGAATCCCTTTCTCTCCGCTTTGCAGCTACCGCGACGAACTATTTGGGCGTTTCGGCCGCTGCTTGTGATAGCCGGGGACCAACCGCAACACAGGCGCTGGGAATCCCGCCAGGTCCGGAAGGAAGCAACGGTACTGGCAACTGTGTGTGCGGCCCCGGCTATCGCCCTTTAAATCCCACTTCAGCGGGAACAAATGGCGGATGGCTATCAAGCGCTGGCCAGGAAGTATCGGCCGCAGTCCTTTGAAGATATCGTTGGCCAGGCTCACGTCACAAAAACACTTCAAAAAGCGATCCGGTCCGGCCGAGTCCATCACGGCTATCTTTTTGCCGGCATCCGCGGGATCGGTAAGACTACCGCAGCCCGGGTCCTCGCCAAGGCGCTGAACTGCACTAACGGTCCCACTGACAAGCCGTGCAACGAGTGCATCTCCTGCAAGGAGGTCACCGAAGGACGCTCCATGGACGTCATGGAGCTCGACGCAGCGTCCAATCGCGGCATCGACGATATCAGGGAACTCAGGGACGGTGTTCGCTACACCACCGCCCGGGACCGGCACAAAATCGTCATTATCGACGAAGTCCACATGCTCACTGAACAGGCCTTCAACGCGTTGCTGAAGACCCTTGAGGAACCGCCGCCTCACGTGCGGTTCATACTTGCTACCACTGACCCCCAGAAGATCCCTGCAACCATCCTGTCTCGCTGCCAGCGCTTTGATTTTCGCCGCGTATCTGCAGCTTCTCTCGTCGAGCATCTTGAGAACATCTGCAAGGCCGAGGGGGTGAAGAGCGAGGAAGAGGCGCTGGCCGTGATAGTGCGCCAGACCCAGGGCAGCGTGCGCGACTCCCTGAGTCTCCTCGATCAGCTCATTGCAGCTTCGGAAGGCGATGTCTCCGCGGTTTTCGCCAAGGAAGTGCTGGGGGTTGCCGACCGGCGCTGGATCATGGAGGCGCTGGGCGCGGTACTCAATTCAAACGCTAAGCTCGCCCTTGAAGTATTGCGTGAGGTGTTTGTGTCCGGGTACGACGTGAAACTCTTCGTAGCCGAGCTGCTCCAGGCGCTGAGGGACGGCATGGTACTGGCCCTCGCAGGTAAAAGCCGGGACCTGGTGGACCTGTCCGCATCGGAATTGAGAGAGCTGGAAGCGTTGGTCAAGGGCAGCAACCCCTACGACCTTCATTATTGTCTAAGGGAGATGCTGCAGGCTATGGAGCAGATCCGGGCCAGTGAGTTTCCGCTCTTCTCCGCCGAAGAAGCCCTGGTCCGGCTGTGCAGCGCGTCTCAAACCGTGCAGGTCTCCACGTTGGTCGAACGGTTGGCCGAACTTGAAAAACGGGTCTCCCGCACGCTGCAGGAACCAAGCCTGTTCACCGCGGCCCCCAAACCGGAACCCAAACCGGAACCAAAACCGGAACCAAAACCGGAACCAAAACCGGAACCAAAACCGGAACCAAAACCGG
>CAZVFX010000042.1:0-52732 GCA_964626565.1 uncultured Myxococcales bacterium | reverse complement strand
TATTACCGTTCACTCTCCCGGAACCGCCCGCTCCAACGGGCTATGGTCATTCTAGGTAGGCGTAGGAACACCGTCAACGGAATTGTTCTCCGCCCCGCCGTCGAGCAGGCTGCGGCTGCGGTTGACCACCTGGCGGGTGAGGGCCTGGGCCTCGCCGAGGTGGCGCAGGGGATCGGTGACCGATTCCAGTTCGGCCCGGTCGAGGCGTTCGGCTACCTGTGGATTGTTCAGCAGCCGGTCTACGATGGATTCGTTCAGGTCGTGGGCCTCCATCGCAGCCTCGTACACGAGTTCATGTGCGGTCTGTTTGCCGAAGGTTCCCCCTAAGTGGATCATCAGAGCTTCGGAAAACAGGAAGTCCTTTTGAAGGCGGAGGTTGGCGGCCATGCGGTCGGTGCGCACGTCGAGTCCCTCAAGCAGATTGAGGCTCAAGCTCAGGGCTGCGGACAGGAAGAAACAAACCTCGGGCACCGACACCCAGTCCATGCGCCAGGCCCTTCCGTCCCGGTCGTGCTCCACCATCATGCTCTCCAGTGCGACCGCACTCTGGTACTTGGCGAGCCGTGCCAGCATTGCGACCTGCTCACTGAATTCCGGATTCCGCTTGTGAGGCATGGTGGAAGAGCCAACCTTGCCCGGAGTGTGGGGTTCGGCGAGCTCTCCGAATTCGGTTTTGGCCAGAACGTAGATTTCGTTGGCGATTTTGCCGAAGGTCGCGGCAATCATGGCCATGACAGTCACGAACTCGGCAACTCCGTCCCGGGCGGTGTGCCAGCTTGCGTCCGGAGCGACGAGGCCCAGGCGTCGAGCCACCGCGGCCAGAGTCGCCCGCCCCTGAGGGAGCGCGCTCATGGTTCCGACCCCTCCGAACAGCGAGACCCGGAAAACGCGGGGCCCCAACTGTTCCAGGCGCTCCAAATGGCGGAGCACTTCGTCCAACCACACCGCGACGCGGTAGCCAAAGGTGGTTACCAGCGCCTGCTGGCCGTGGGTCCGGCCGGCCATGACCGTGTCTATGTGTTCTTCAGCGAGGTCGGCAAGAAGGCCGGCCGCGCGCCGCACGTCTCGCACCACCACGCCGCACGCGTCGCGCATCTCCAGCACCGCGCCGGTGTCCTCGATATCCTGGGTTGTGACTCCGTAATGAATGTACTCGCCCAGGCTGTCCCGGCACGCGTTCTGGATCTGCTTTAGAAGTGGGACCAGCGAGTGGTTGGTGCGCCGGATGCCCTCTTCGACTTGCTCGAAAATTACGTTTTCCACGTTCGCCCTGGCGGCAATCTCCTCGGCCGCCTCAGCGGGAATCACCCCCAGCTCTCCCTGGGTCAGCGCTAGCGCTGCTTCCACGTCAAGCCACCTTTGGCAGCGCAGCCGGTCGGAAAAAATACGCCGCATTTCCGGCGTCGCGTAACCGCCCCCGTAGAGCCGGGAATCAACAATGTGCGTCATTCAAACCTCCTTCCGAGTCTATTGGCCGCAATCCATCTCGGCCATGCACACCGCCGGGCCGCAACGCCAGACGATGGTGTCCCCCTGCACGGAGGGGGATACGTCCATAATGTCGTTGTCGGTGACCTGCACGATCATCCCCGCCTTGTAAGTGAAGATCTCCCAGTCATCCTGGTTGTCCTCCTTGGCAGCCCAGACCACCCTTCCGTTATGGAGGTCGGGCGGGCCTTTCTCCAGTTCGTCGTCGGTGAGTTGGACGGTGACCGAGCCGGTGTAGAACGCGATTTCGTGGTCGTGACCATCAAATCTGCGCCACACCACCTTGGTGAGATTCACCATGGGGTCCAGGTCCTCGACCTCATTGTCGGTGAGTTGCTCCATGATGCCGTCTTCCCACAGCACGATTTCGTAGTCGTTTCCATCGAACTGCGCCCAGGTGATACGCTTGCCCTCGATAAACGGTACACCGTCATCGTTGAGATTCTGCGAGATATCGAAAATGGCTCCGTCCTTCTTCAGGAAGACCTCATAGTCGTTGCCATCGAATCCTCGCCACACCAGAAGGTCGCTGTCCACGTGAGGATGGTAGTCGTTCTTGGAGTTGTTGGTCACCTGCAGGGTACCCTCTCCGTTGAAGTGAAACACTTCGAAGTCGTGGCCGTCATCGCCGTACCAGACCACGTCGTGGCCGTCGGTTCTCGGCTCACGGTCGTCAAGTTCGTTGCTCGTGAGCTGCTGGATCGCGTTGCCGTCGTAGAACCAGATCTCCTTGTCGTTGCCATCGTCGTGTTCCCAAACCACCGCATCTTTGGTGATGCGTGGCGAGGTGTCATCCTGACTGTTGTTTGTCAACTGGAAGAGAATGTCGTTCTTGTACAGGAAGATCTGGTAGTACCCGCCCTGCTTCGCGTACCAGACTACTCCGTTCTCGCCGATTCTCGGGGCCTTGTTGTCCTGAGAGCCGGCGCTGATCACCTGGGGAGTCCAGGAGGGGATGGACTCCGGGTCCAAGTCGTTGCAATCGTCACCACCATAGGATTCCTTGAGATAGCCGTCTCCGTCCGCGTCGGAGTCGCAGGGGTCCCCATCGTCATCGTTGTCCAGGTCCTGCTGGTCCGCGTTGGGCATGAACGGGCAGTTGTCCTGCAGGTCGGGCACCGCGTCGTTATCGTCGTCGGGGTCGCAGGTGTCTCCGGGGCCGTCGTTGTCAACGTCCACCTGGTTGGGGTTGTAGAGGTTGGGGCAGTTGTCATCGGAGTTTTCGTAGCCGTCGCCGTCGGTGTCATGTCCGCACGTGGTTTTCAACAGGAATACGTCCTGGCCGTTGACCCACACCACCTGGTCGGCGTGGACCGATGGCCACTTATCTTCCTTGTCGTCATCGGTGAGAGTGAGCGTAACGTCGTCTCGAGATACCACCAGTTCCGCGTCCTGACCCGCGCCGGTTATCCAGGCTACGGTGGAACCCCCGGCCGCGGGCTGGTCCTGGTCGGTGATGTCATCAGTCAAGCGGCTGATATGGCCGTCCGGGGTGCGGCGGTAGACGTCGAAGTTTCCCGTCGCATCGGAGGCCCAGGTCAACTGGCCGTTCCACAGCCCCACCGCCCGCTCCTCCGAGGAGTTGCTGGTGACTGTGATCTGCTTAGAGCCGTCATGGTAGTAGATGTCCCAATCGAAATTCTCGTTGCGCCAGGCCACCTGGTCTCCAAACAGGACGGGCTCCGTATCCTTGGTGAAATACTGCCCCAGTTCAGTGGTCAGTTCGGTGGCGGTATCGTAAACCATGATCTGGGAGTCTGCCGACTTTGTGGCCCAGGCGACGCGTTCGCCGAACAGGTGGTACCAGTCGGATCGGATGGGCGGGTCGTAGACTCGCTTAGCCGAACCCAGCGCCGAGTCCCACAACCAGATTCTATAGTCGCCTTCCCCGGGGCCTTCATCCTTCAGCCACGCAACCTGCCAGCCCCATACCGCGGGCTTGATTCCTCCCTCGGAACCTTCCACGGGGCCGAGGTTCTTGCCGTCGTAGTGCATCACCACTGAGGAGCCGTTTTCATGGCGTTCCCAGACGATGTGGCCGTTGTAGGTGAACGGATGCATGTCGTCGACCTGGTTCTTAGTGAGCTGAATTATGGCCTGGCCGTCGAACAACAGAATTTCATGGTCGGATCCGTCGAAGATTGACCACGCTGTGGTGCCGGCATGAAAGGTGGGCCGGGAGGAAAGCGACGCGGCGGACATGGTCAAGTCTATGATTTGGGGGGTCGGGAACACCTGGGGGTCTGAGTCATCGCAGTCATTACCGCCCCACGCAGGGGCTGGTTCCCCATCGCCGTCGAAGTCGAGCAAAGAGGTGCAAACCCAGCGGGCTTCCGCAGGTCCGGACGCGGACAGCCAGGTGAGCCTGTTCTCGCTCACGAGCAGCCGTGAGTAGTCGGGAAGGTGCACATCGAGCCGTTTCTTTGTCACGCCGTCATATGCCCACAGCTCACGGCGTCCTTCCGAAACTCCCACCCACGCCACCACATGCCCGCCCACAGTCAGTTGCTCGATTTCGGAAAACGTCCCTGACGTCAGGGCGAGGGTCTGCTCCCAGTCGTGATAGTAGACATCAAAGGTGCCTTCCTCAATGCCCGCTCTTTTCCAAGCCACTCCAAAGGGCGACATGGCCACGTCCCGGTCTTCGATTGAGTCGTCGGTCAAGTATGTCATGACCCCGGTGTCGGGGTCGAACACAACGATGTTCCCCTTGCCGGCAGAGCCGTCACGGCGGGTCCAGCCCACCAGTCCGTCGGCCAGGGCCGGTTTCTGGTCGTGAACTGCGTCAAAGGTCAGGGGCAAAGCTATGACGCCGTCGTAATAGACGATTTCGCCCCCCGATTGCCACACCACGGTGGAGCCTTCAAGCGCAGGTGCGACATCCTCGTATGAGTTGTCCGTGAGGGTGAAGACCACCCCTTCTTTCCACATGGTAATTTCAGCTTCCTGACCGCTGCCTTCCACCCACACCGCCCGGGAGCCGTCGGCCCGAATTGAGTCGGGCTGAAATGCGCTGGCTTCCAGTTCCAGGGGGAAGTCATCCCAATAGAGGAAGATGTTTCGCTCGTCCGCCACGGTCCGGGACCCGACGAGCAGATGCTCGGACGCGGCGAAGAATTCGTAGGATGCATCGTCCTCGGTGAGTTGGGCGACGGCGCCGGTGTGGGTGAATCCTTCGTAGTCCGTCTCGCCAAAGGGAGAGGCCGAATAGGCGGCGCCATCCGTAACTGGCACCACCGAACCGCGCCAGCGCCACTCTCCGGCGCCGACCCTTCGCACAAGGATCCAGGCGGGATGGACGACCGGGTCGAAATCGTCGCAGTCATAGTCGTTTCCGTAGCCGTCCCCATCCGCGTCCAGGTCACACGGATTCCCTGCACCGTCATAGTCCAGGTCCGCCTGTTCGCTGTTGGGAGCCAGGGGACAGTTGTCTGAATCGTCCGGCACCCCGTCATCGTCGTCATCGCCGTCGCACGCGTCCCCCGCACCGTCGAGGTCGGTGTCTGTCTGCTGGGAATTGACAGTGAACACACAATTGTCAGCGTCGTCTTCGACGCCGTCATTGTCGTCGTCGTCGTCGCACTCATCTCCGAGGCCGTCGTCGTCGTCGTCGTACTGCCCGCCGTTCTTCAGTGCCGGGCAGTTGTCGTCCGCGTCGTCAACTCCGTCTCCGTCGGTGTCCGCATCGCAATCGTCGCCCACGCCGTCCCCATCCAGGTCGGCCTGCAGCGGGTTGGGGTCCAGCGGGCAGTTGTCGAAGATGTCCACCAGGCCGTCCCAGTCGTTGTCCTCGTGAGTGCAGGAATCGGAGCAGCCGTCGCCCATTTCGTTGTTGCCGTCGTCGCACTCTTCGGGACTCTCCGTGGTGTCGTTGCCGCAGCACGGTTCCAGCGCGGAATAGGAGCAGATTCCATCGTTGCAGCTACCCACGGTACACGGATTCCCGGTTGCACAATCCTCGGGCGTCAGACACGCAGTGTCGATTACCGCGATGGAGATTGTCTGCAGGTCGTACAAATAGCCGTCGGAAACGATCACTCTTGCCGAGGTTGTGCCCAGGGGCGTTGCCGCCGGCGGCGCAAGGTAGAGGCTGGACAGATAGACCCCCGCTGGCGACAGGTAGGAGTAGCCTTTGAGCTGGGCAAAAGCCGGGTTGAACTCCATGGAAAACACGAGCGGACCCCAACTTGCGGGGTCCGGGTCTAGGGCCCTCAGGCCCTTGGTCGAGGTGCCGCCGGCCATAACGGAAATGGCCGGGTAGGTGGTGAGGAACTCAGGCGGTGATCCCCGGGCTGCTACGATGTTGTCCAACTCAGCCGTGCCGGAGTTCTCCGTTGGAGTCAGGCAGAAGGCCAGACGGATCGGAGCGACGCCCTGGTCGTCAATGTCTAGGCCCACATTGAATGTGTACTCGCCTCCGTCGGGCAGCACTTCGGACCAGTGGTCGCCCCACTCCCCGGACTGCCCGGGAGGTTCCACCAGCAACTCCACGAGCGCAGTCCCTGCATCGAGGGAGAGGCTCAGGTCGAAAGCCACGGTGACGTGGTCGGTCTGGCCGGCCTTTGGCTGCAGATACGGGGTGGCGATGCAAGTCCGCTCACCCGCGGCCACCGGCACGGAAAGGTGCTTGTCCGGACCCAGCGCCCCTTCCGTCGTGACAGTCCAGTCAGGTACGCCTTCCTGGTCACCGGCAAAAAACGGCTCGTAGCCCCCTTGGGCGGGGAAGGCCGCGACGTTGAACTGTTCACGGTAATTGAGTTGGAGGGTGCAAACCTCCAGTACTTCGTGAACGCAGTTGTTGTCGACGCATTGTGCCGTTGTGCAACCCAGGTTGTCGTCGGGGCATTGGGCGTAGATGTCGCAGCAGCCGTCCACTCCCGAATGGAACCGGCGGCAGCGATTGGCGAGGCACAGGTCCACGAAACAGAGGCTTGGGCTGCCACACTCTTCATCAGCAGTGCAGCAGTTCGGCACGGGCAGGACGATGCATTTACCGGCCGAGCACACGCTCTTGAGGCAGGGGTCGGTGGGTGCGGGGCAGTCATCGGTGGTTGCGCAGCAGTTACCGCCCACAGGTTCGTGGATGCAGGTGTGAGCATCCACGTTGCACATGTCGTAGGTGCACGGATTGGAGTCGTCGCAGTCCGCCGGTGCGGAGCAACAGTCCGGCACGGCCGGGGCGTACCTGCACTCGGCGGCCACACAGTGTGCGGGCCGGCAGAACAAGGCCGCGGGTTTGTCCTCTTCGCACTGTTCGTCCGTTACGCAACAGCCTTCCACAGCCAGGTTCTGACAGTTCCCGGTTTCTTCCGGGCATTTGTCCTTGGTGCAAGGGTTGCCGTCGTTGCACTGATAGTCGTAGGCGCAACAATCGGGCAGGGTGGTCATCACGCAGGCGTTGCCAATGCATTCTCCCACTGTGCAGTTGGTCGCGCCGACACAATCTTCGTCTTCGTGGCAACAGGTCTGGCCCGGCACCACCGGGCCGTAATGGCAGGAATGGTTGATGCAGGCATCAAGGGAGCAATCGTCCTGGTCATCGCACTCCCAGTCCTCGTTGCAGCAGAAGGGGACGACTTCCCACTGGCAAGTTCCGCCCTCGGTGCAGAGGTCGGTGGTGCACCAGTTGGTATCGTTGCAGCTTGAGACATCCAGGCAGCAGAGGGGGAACTGGAGGTGTCCGCAGAAGTTGGGTTCATCAAGAGAGCAAAGGTCCAGAGTGCACGGATCGTCGTCCTGGCAGACGGGGGAGTCCTCGACCGGCCCCAGATCGGTGTTGGGCGCCCCCGGCGTTCCCCGGTCCAGGCCGAATCCGAAAGTGTTATGTCCGTCCTGCCAGCTTTCCGGCGAGCCGGCCGGCAGATAGGGGTTCTTTCTGGCCAGGCTGGCACCGGGTAGGAGCGGGTAGCCGGGGCCGTAGTTAACCTGATCCACCGTAGTTCCGTCCGGGGCGATCAAGGAGAGAGTATCGGAGCTGTTTTCCAGCGACAGCCCCAGCCCGCACCCGAAGTCCGCGGCGACGCCTCCGTTTTGTATCGCCTCGGCCACCCGGGCGATAACTGTGTACTGAGCCGGCGCCAGCATAGTCGGCTCACCGGGGAAGAGGGTGCAAGCCTCCTCTTCACTGCCCTGGAGAGCAAAACCCGAAAGGTCGATGGACTCGTCCGAAGCGTTGAAGATCTCAACCCACTCGCCCAACGCGTCGGGCAGGGATACCGGGTCTACAAGAAGCTCGTTGAGCACCAGTCCGTGGTCGCCGGTCTCACACCAGTCCTTGCTCAGGTAGATGCCGCAGGTGTGGTACCCGACGCTGGAGTCGAACAGGCACTTTCCCACCCACTTCTTCGAATAGCCCTCACATTCAGCCGACGACACGCAGCAGTTGGTCTTGGCAGGGTCAGGGACTGTAGTGCAAAGCCCCGAGTCTCCTCCGTTGAGCTGGCAAATCCCGATCTGGCACTGGTTGCCTGCCGGGCAGTCTTCATCGGCCTGGCAGCAACTACCCCCACCGGGGACAGGGCCGTGGCGGCAGATGTTCCCCAGGCAGCGGTCGACGGTACACGGGTTTGAGTCGTTGCATTGGGAATGGTACTGGCAACAGCCGGATATGCTTTGGTGGGTACAGGCGCACGTCTGGGCCTTGCACGCGTCAAAGGTGCACGGATTGTCATCGTTGCACTGGGCGTCGGTGGCGCACGAATCGGCTTTTGGCGAATTGCTGCACACGCCATCGAGGCAGGTGTCGACGCTACACGGATTGCCGTCCTGACAATCCGCGGCTGCAATGCACTCGACGCAATCGGGCAAGCCGTCGCCGGACATGTCCGCACAGTGAGCGGTGCCGACGGGGCAATCGTACACGGTGAGGCAGCAATCGAACTCCACCCCCCAATGGCATTTTTTCACCCCGTCGCCTGCAGACACGCATCCCTCGAAAGAGCACGGGTTGCCTTCTTCGCAGTCTTCCTTCACCTCACAGCCGGCGCTGATACGTACGTGACGTGTAGTTTGGGCCGCGGGGGAAGCGAGTGGTGCGCCGGCCAGGTAGAGCACGGCGGACAAGGAATGAAGGCCCATGGGCACGTCGGGAAATTCGAACTGCTGGCCCGCTTCAACCTTTCCCTCGTAGCCGCCGTCGAGAAAGAAGCGAATCTCTTTGCCGGGGGCCGGAAAGGGGTCCCACCCTTCTACCGTGAAGGACAGGGACACCGGCGTGGCCCCGTCCTGTTGGTCGAGGTACAGATAATCGGCCGGCGCCACGGCCAGGATGGTGGGACCGTCGTCGAGAGCGTACCGATTGGTTTCAGGCTCGTGCACCTCTGCGCACGTGGACAACACCACTAGAATTACGTACATAAGGATATGTGATGAGCGTCTTCTCATTCATCATCCAACTACTGGTATGGTAGCTACTGACGTTCATTTGTGCAACCGGACTGGCCCTAGGGCAGGAAGGAAGGGGGCAGCACGTCGGAAAGCCAGGGAAATTCGGGCAGCCAGTTCTCAGGCAGGGGGGCGAAAAACGTCCTTCTTTCGCTACTGATAGGGTGGGCGAAACCGGCTCTCAAGCCGTGGAGCGCAATGAATCCGCCCAAACCCACGGGCGACCCGTATTTCATGTCCCCTGCGATAGGGCAGCCCAGATGCGCCATGGTCACCCGTAACTGGTGGGGGC
Source organism: uncultured Myxococcales bacterium (assembly GCA_964626565.1). Lineage (GTDB taxonomy): Bacteria > Myxococcota_A > UBA9042 > CAIXZC01 > CAIXZC01 > CAZVFX01. The sequence continues at coordinate 43,569 of CAZVFX010000042.1, read as the reverse complement.
GGCCGGTCTCGGGGTAGAGCGCGACCAGGGAAAGCTCGCCCCGGGTCGCGATAAGTTGGTAGCCAGTGGTGGACGCCCGGGCACCCTTTGTCCCTTCTGCGGCCACAACCACCACGTTTCTGCGCCGGTCTTTCTTGAGCCACAGCGATATTCGCCCGTTATGTTCGGGTGGAGCGGATGACGTAACCGCAAGGTAACCCTTGATCGCCTGGGAATCTCGGAACTGGGCTGCCAGGCGGCGGGCGCACTTGGAGGTGCGAGCCATGATGAGGACCCCGGAAACAGGGCGGTCGAGGCGGTGAGCCGGCGCTACAAACGGATTGTAGTTGGCGCCTTTCCCGTCGGCCTCGGCGCGGCTGAGCAGGTGGCGCCGTACGTGGTCGGCCGCGCAATCATGCCCGGTCCGGTCGCCCTGGGAGAGCACTCCGGCCGGCTTGGCTATGACGATGAATTGGCGTTCCTCATGGATCACTCGAATCATGCTTTAGTCAGTACATCAACACTTAACTTTTAGCAATCTTTGCGCTACACTCCCGCCGCCTTTGCGAGGTTGTGGATGAAGCTGTTCCTCAAATGGGCGGTGAGCCTGCTCATCGCGGCGTTCTTTGTCTGGCTGTCCTCCCGGCAGTGGCCTGTTGCCGATCTGTTGTGCGATGAGATGGCGCTGGACGGGGGCGAGCTGTTGTGCAGGGTGGGAGCAGGAACGGCCGCCAACGTCTCCTGGGCTGTCAAGCTCATCTGGCTCCTGCCGGCTTTCGGCGTGCTGGCCCTGGTTCATTTTATGAGGGTCCTGCGCTGGGCCCCTTTGCTCAATCCCCTTGCAAGGTTCGATTTCTCGACCCTCAATCGTGTCGGCGCGGTTTCTTTTTTCGCGGTGTTCACGTTTCCGCTGAGGCTCGGCGAGTTTGCACGGCCTTTCCTCATCTCCCAAACCGGTAAGTTGAGGAAGAGCGCGGCGTTCGGCACTATCGCGGTCGAGCGCGTGATGGATGGCCTGATGATGGCCCTGGTGTTGGGCCTGGTGCTTTTCGTGCTGCCGGGCAGCAACACCGCCACCTACCTCAGCCTCAGGGCCGGAGCGCTGGTGGCGCTGGCGGTCTTCTCCGGTGCGCTGGGCATACTTGTTGTCGCCTACTTCAACAAAGATTTCGCGGTCAAGGTGGTGGGGGCGGTGTTCGGCCTGGTGTCAGCCAAGCTGGCGCAGAAGCTGGCCGGCATCATGGCTGCGTTCATCGACGGGATGAAGGCGATGCCCACCTGGCGGAACTTCGCCCAGTTTGTGCTCTTGACCGCGTTGTACTGGGGTGTCAACGGCTTCTACTACTACTGCGTGGCCGCAGCTTTCGGCATGGCGGAACAGGTGGGCTTTGCCGGAGCCTACGCAATGATGAGCGCGGTGGCCGTGGGCCTGATGATTCCCAACTCCCCTGCCAACGTCGGCTCTTTCTGGTATTTCTTGCTCCTGCCGGTCAGTCTGTTCGGTGCTGCCGGCAGTGGTGTAAACCCTATGGCGTTCGCGCTTACGGTGTGGGCGCTCATGATGTTGCAGTACACCTTGTTCGCTGGCTATTTTCTGGCCACCGGCAAGGTCTCGCTGCAGAAGATCTGGTCGATTCAACGACAGCGACTTGAACAAACCAATGACCAATGACCAATTATCAATTATCAATTATCAGTCCTCGATGAACTGCGGGAAGCTGAACAATGAGTGAGGCGGTTGTGAAGACTTTCCCGGCTCGTGACGGTGTACCGTTGTGTTCGACGGTCATGGCGCCGGCGCAGAGTTCTCCCCGGGGCACGGTGCTGCTGATTCACGGTTTCGCGCAGAATCGAATCACCTGGCACTCGAAACAGTTTTCCTTTGCCGAACATCTGGCCGGCCTCGGCTATCTCGTTCACCTGGTGGAAGTGAGGGGAGCGGGCAGATCGGGTGAGGCCGGAGCGCCATACGCCGAAAGCCTCGCCGACTACGTGCTCAAGGACCTCCCTGCTATTGTCGAGGAGCTGGTGCTCCCTGCCCGTAACGGGCCGGTTTTTGCTCTGGGGCACAGCATCGGCGGTCTGTTGGCGTGCTCCATGGCGGCATGGAATCCGGGACTGCTCACCGGAGTTGGCGCGGTGGCCTCTCCCGGGCGCATGAAGTTCCCTCGTTTCCTCGATCCGCTGGTGGCGTACCTGGGCATTCGGGAGTCGTTGCCTCTGCCCGCGTCTTTCCGGCGCAAAGTGAACCGGGCGCCCTTTGCGATGGATATCGGGGGGCGGGTCACGGCCACGTTGATCCGGGCCGGTTTCGAGCGGCTGATCCCGCTCAAACTGAAACCCTGGCGGACGGGCGGCATGAACGATGACGCTCTGGTAGAGCGAGTCACGGACGGTTTCGACCGCATCGGCCTGGGGGTTTACCTGGAATTGGGGGAGTGGGCCGCAACCGGTCAACTCCGCATCCCCGGGGCCACGGAGGACCTCATCGCCCGCTTCGCGGATGTCGATGGGCCGGTGCTGCTGGTTTCCTCACCGCTGGACGTGCTGGCGCCTACCAAGGCGTCGCTGGCTGCGGAGATGTTTCCGGACGCGGCGGTAACCCCGGTAGTGGTGCCGGATATGGGCCACTGCGACATTCTGGTCGGGCCCGAGGCCCCTTCCAAGGCGTGGCCGAAGATCGCAGATTGGTTGAACTCTCTTTCTTGAACCGTCGCCTACCAGCCGGCCTCCCCGGGCGTGCCGAGGTTTGTGCCGTCACCGTAGGGAGCGGTAGCCAACTTCCAGAACGAACCGTTGTCGTTGTCCAGATTGGGATGGGCCAGTTCGATTGACTTGCCCTTGGCCTTGGGGAAGCCGCCGTCTTCGTCGTAATGGACCGAATCGACCACATCGCCGTACAGGTTCTTCAGGATGATCGAGTCGGACCCGTTGTCCAACGCGTAGTCCACTCCCGGGTACTGGTAGTCAACCTCGACCTCGCCGTTGGTTGCCTCGTCATCGTTGTTGCCGAACACCAGGAACTGACCCGGCTCGATAATGAACTGGCCGCCGTACTGGATGAAATGGAACGCGCCGTCTTCGCTGTCGATGCGCCAGCCGTTAAGGTCGATGGCGTCGTCCGCCGCGTTGTAGATCTCGAACCACTCACCGGAAGCATCCGCAATGTCGGCAGGGTCGTACATGATTTCGGTAATGACGATAGGTGAGGAAGGCTCCTGAGGAATGTCGAGCTGAATGTCCTCCTCCTCCGGCACATCGGGCTCTGCCGTATCTTCGATCGGGACGTCGGGTGCGGTGATGTCGGTGACGTCCTCCACCACTTCCTCCACCACCTCCGGCTGCTCGACGATGTCCCCCTGCTCTACAACTTCGGGCATGATCTCCACGACCTCAACCGTCTGCTCGGGTTGGTCGTCTTCAGGCTGTGCTTCTCCCACGAGCCACATGTCTTTTTCAGATCTGGGCATGAGGTGAAAATTCTCATCCGCGAATTTCACCACCCCGATAATGTGCACGAATTCGTCGCCTTCGGTGCGGCCGTCGGTCCCTGGATTCATGTACTTCAGCTCGTAGTCGTTGCCTACCCTCAGCACTCCGTCCACCTCGAATTCGCGGTTGTCGAGGCCGTCGGCCGCGTCGGGATTGGCGCTGGTTACGGTGACGTTCTGAATCTTCACCAGCATTCCTTCGTAAGGTTCCGGGTTTGCGGCGATCTCGCCGGGTGTTGAAAGTGCTGGCTCCGGTTCGTCGCCGTTGTCGTCAATCACAACCAGCGAAGCCGCATCAAAGATGGTCATGCAGAACGCTTCCTTGTGGTTTCCGATGAGGTCGAGGACCATTCCTGGTTTCAACTCCGGCACCTGGTCGGAAGGGAAGGTTACGTGAATGCCTGAAAAGGTGCCTCCCTCCTTGTCGGCAACGTAAAACCCATCCAGTTTCCCGCCGACGACCTGGTAGTTGTAAGTCGATGCAGTGACCACCACGCCGCTGAGGGGAATGTCTATGCCCACCAGCATGCTGCCGAACAGAACCTGGCAATTCAGGCTCTCTTCAAGCTGCTGTATGTCCTTCACCTTTATGCCTTGCTCTTCCTGGTCGGCAAGGCCGTCGGGAAGCTTGGCGTCGTCCCCGCCCCCATCCGAGGTCACGTCAACGACATCCGGGGGAAAGTAGAGGTCGAGATCCGCCCACCAGACATCGAGGGTGTCCTCCGCCTTCAGATCCAACTCAGGAATGTCCACAGTGCCGTTGTCGTTGGGCTTGCGAGTGTCGAATCCAGGGGTCCCCGTGTCGACTTTTTGCTTGGTGTCTTCGTCAGGGGTGTCATTGTTTCCGCCCCCACCACCCCCGCACGCCCAGACCAGCATAGAAATGATTGCCACTGCACCGAGTCTCATCGTGTCCTCCGCCGAGTATCACACCTATGGTACTCGTAACGGGCACGACGTATCAAGACAAAGACCGCTTCTCGGTCAAGGTTTCTGTCTACGGAATCAGAAATTGATAATTGTCTATTCCCCCAGGGCCACCCAGGTGAGGTCGGTGATGAAGACCGTCAGTACCGTTCCATCCACTTCGTGCTCGATGGGAATGAGGCCCCCGTGTTCCATGTCGTTGTGCAGCACCTTCAACTGGTCCGCCTTGGCCGCGAGCTCAGGGTCTATCTCGTCCAGGTAGAATTTTATCTTGCCTTCCGGAATGAGCATGGCGCTGAAGGGATACAGCGCGTAAGCCTTGAGCACTCCCTCAGGCGAGAAGGGCATTCCCTCAGGCGGCACGTCGACGATTGCCATCTCTCCTTCCGGCGCCGCGTCGGGGAAGGTGAGAGAGCCTGCCTCCATGGTGAGTTCGACTCCGCTCACCTTGATCATGGCCCCGTCGGCGGCAACCACAGTTGTGGTTTGTTCTACCACCGGGATGACTATGTCTCCCATGTCCAGCTTGGTATCTTCCGTTTCAACCTCGCTCACCACATTGGCGCCTGCGTAACGCTTGCCTGTGGCCGCCTCCGTAGCGAAGGCGAGCACCGTCAGATGAGTGTACCCCGGCATTAGACCCTGATAGATGAAGTAGCCGTCTGCGTCCGCCTTGCCCTGGTTGCACTCGTATTTGCCACCCACGGTACCGCACAAAACGAGAAACGCGGAAGTAAGTGGGTCTCCCTGGTCATCAATCACTCTTCCCTTGACCCAGGCGGGCTGCAGCGCGATCTCGCCGTTGCCCTCGTCTGCGGCAGGCACGTCCGGGGTCAACTCCTCCGCGGTTTCGACTACGTCGGGCAACTCGGGAGGCAACTCCGCCACCAGGTCCTCCGGGGTGACTTCATCGGAACCGGTTTCGGTGGCCGCGTCCGCAGCGGGCACTACCTCTCCAGTGTCCGCGTCTCCGCCTGACGAACTCGAACAGGACAGCAGCAGAAGTGCGGCAAACAGGGTCACATAGATCGACTTGTTCTCCATCGATTACTCCTTGGCAACTCCCGGGCACGTGCTGCCCGGGCTGTGGTCGGGGTTCAGTATCTTCACCAGCGGCCCTGAGGGGGATGCCGTAAACAGGTCTCCCTCGCCGCCCAATTCAACCTTCTTGTTGGCCTTGAACCATTCGTTGACCATGCTGCGAATGGTCTTGTCCTGCTGCGGATACGAAATTGCGTCGGGACCCAGTGTTGAGAGCACTTCTCCGTAGTGGCTGCCGCCCTGGGCCAGGAAGTCGTTGGTTGCGATGACGTACTCTTTGGCCGGGTCGATCGGTGAGGCGTCTTCGTGCGCGGCCGACACCAGCAGCTTTCTCTCCCAGTCTTCCTTCTTTCCATCGCCGTCAAAATCCTCAGCGATGCACTCGTCCTGCTTCAGGTCCATCACGAGTTTTAGTCCCCTGAGTACCGGCAATCCGTGCGCGCCTGAGGTCGCGATCCGCAGCAACTCCAGCAGCTTGCTGCCGGGCAACTTGATGAGTGCGACGCGGTTGTCAAATGGGAACACCCTGAACACGTCTCCCATGGTGACCTGGCCGGCCACAATGGGATCACGAAGCCCCGATTCGTTGAACAGGGCTGCGTCTGCCTGCGGGAACGCCTCGAGGAGTATGTGGTTGACCACCATGCCTAAAGGATGGTCTTCACCTTCTTTCTTGGCCAGGTTTCGCACCGCAACGGGGCCCAGTGGCTGCACGGACTGCTCCAGCGCCTGCTTCTGTTCCAAGCTCATGAATCCGGGCAGGAAGGTGTGTTTCTTCACCTCCTTGCCCATGAAGACGGCCGGCTTTCGGTCCCCTTTGGGAACCCGGTCGAGGAAGATACATTCGTCCTCTCCTTCGAAGTGGTAGTGGCATACGCCGTGGGGCCTCGATACATCTACGCCGGTGACGCGGTTTTCACCCGTCAGGTAGCGAATTTTGGCCAGGCCGAACATCTCACCCTTGGCGCCCGCCTCCACCACCGCAGTGCCGTTGACTCGATGGGCGACAACGCCGTGACTGTGCCCGCCGATAACGAGGTCGACGGTGCCCGGGTCAAGGTCCCGGGCGAACTGGAACAAGTCTTCGGTGGGATCGCAGCTTGACAGGTCGTCGGGGTTGTCCGTCTCCTTGCATTTGCCGCCGATGTGGACCAGAGCGATGATAATGCCCGCGCCTTCCTTTCGCATAATCGGAGCGTACTTCTTCACCACGTCAGCGAGAGGGAGAAACTCCAACTGCTCGCCGACGTACGAGCGGGATGCGCCGGGGGTCGAGGGTGTCGGCCCGCCCACGATGCCAATCTTGACCCCGTGCAATTGTACGATGGTGTACGGTGCAAATCCGGGCCAGTCGATCACTTTACCCGTCTTCCGCGCAACCAGGTTGGCTGCGAGGAACGGGAAAGTGGCCTGCTCGCCCCGCGCTTTCAACGCTCCAAACGGGTCCTTGCCTTCCTCCACCTGCCCGGGGCCGACAACTCCGAAATCAAACTCGTGATTGCCTACCGACGCGGCTCCATAACCCAGGTGGTTCATGGCGTTGACCACCGTCGCCCCTTCAAAGAGGTTCGAGATCATGGTTCCCTGGAACATGTCCCCGCCGTCCAGGAGCAGGGTACGGCCGGGGGATTTCTGCCGAATGATGTTGAGGTATCCCTGCAGCCACTCGGAACCGCCCAGTTCGACCAGATAACCCTGCGGGTTCTTTCTGTCGTTCCCGACATAGTTCCATACCCGCCGGGGCAGGATGAAACCGTGGGTATCGCTGGTGTACACGACGCTGATGGTGATTTCCTCGTCAGCCTTGGCAGCCGGGGTCTTGTCGACAGCCTTCTTAGCTTCAGCGGCAGGCGCAGCCGCGGGTGCGGAGGCAGGGACAGGCTTCTTGCCGGTGCAGCCGACAGCCAAGGTGAGTGCGATGGCCGTAATTGCTATCGGTAACGTCCTGGAAAGTGTCATGCAAAAACTCCATATCGCTAATCTACATCGAGAGAAAAGATAAAGTAGTCAGCACTCAAAAGCAAGTATGCCTTGATCCCCTACCTTGGTTCTGATAACTCTCTTTCAGGGGTGACGATATGAATGTTTTAATACTCCTTTTGCAGGCGACCGCGCTTCTGGCACCCCCGGGAACGGGAGAGGTCGACCTCTGTGCGCACATGTCCGGCGCGGGATTTTCGGGGGCGCCCCCCGCGTTTGCGGCGGTGGCTGAAGCCACCGAAAAGGACGATTTCAAGGGCGCGTCCAAAGAGTTCCTTCGTGCTCTAAAGAAGTTCTCCATCGACGCTGAGCAGCTCTTTTTTAACGGCGGGAGAACCGACCTCAAGAAGGTGGCCAGGTTCTACGAGAGGTACTCGGTTTGCCGCGGGAAGGGAGCCGGAGTTAAGTGCAAACCCGGTGCGGTGGCTCGCCGGGACGTGCTTTCTCTCAGGCCCGATCTGCTGCGCTGGGGTGCCTATCTTGCCTGCCGTGCCGAGGACAACGAAGGCGCGGTTATTCTGCTCAAGACCGCGTGGCGGGACTGGGCGGACAAGGATTCCAGAGAAGACGCAGCCCGGCTTCTGGGCACCGAGAATTGAAAATTGAAGAAAGCCCCTCCCAGACCGGCCCTTCCGGCCGACGAAGTTGCCCGCATAAACCAGCAGTTCCGGGAAGAGGCTTCGACTTACTCTCTCGAGTATCGGTGTCAAGTGTGTATTCATGTGCATCCGGGTACCGGGGGCTGTTCGCTGGGCTACCCTAACGAGGTGCTCGCCAAGGGGGAGATTAGAGCGTTGGATGAGGGCGCCCAGTTTGTGTTTTGCAAGGATTGGGAGTTGGATTCATGAGGGTTCTGGTGCCATCGGCCGGCGGTCCCGGCTGCGTAAACCTGACCAGGTCGTTGAATCTGCTGGGCGACCAGGTGTTCACCGTGGGATGCGACGCCAGCCCCCACTATCTGTTCCTGGCCGAAACCGATGAGCGGCTGATCATTCCCAGGCGGTCCGACGAGGCCGCCTACGTCCGGGCCCTAAATGACATGGTCCGGGAGTTCGAAATCGACTTCATTTTCCCTAACAACAGTCTCGATGGGGAATTGCTTTCCCGGTGGTCCGGGGAGGTGGCTGCACCTTGTTTTTTGCCTTCGCCGTCTACTTTTGCGGTGGGAGCCAACAAATGGGAGACACATGGCAAGCTGGCCGCGGCGGGGTTGCCGGTGCCCCGCACCTGGCTCGTACATGAGCGGGCCGATCTTGCCGCACCTTTCGAAGAAGCTGCCGGCGCCCCGGTTTGGGTGAGGGGCGCGGGCATTCCCGGCAAGGGGGTCGGGGTGGCCAGCCTGCCCGCGAAAACCGTGCAACAGGCGGCATCCTGGATCGACTACTGGGACGGATGGGGCGAGATGATCGCCAGTGAGTACCTGCCGGGAGACAACCTCACGTGGCTGGGAGTCTGGCAGGAAGGGCGCCTGGTTGCCAGCCAGGGTAGAGAGCGGGATGCCTACGTGATTCCCCACGTGAGTCCCTCCGGAATTACCGGCGCCCCCGCCATTTCTCACACGGTGCAAAGAGAAGACATTAATCGGCTGGGCCCCGAAGCGTGCCTGGCTGTTGATCCGAAGTTCACCGGGGCCGCATTTGTCGACTTCAAGGGTGACGGCAAAGGGGAACCTCGAATCACCGAGATCAATATCGGCCGTTTCGGGACGACTCATCACTTCTACTCGGTGGCCGGCGCCAACTTCCCCCAGCTCGTGCTGCACCTCGCGCTGGGAAAGGAGCTGCCCGGGTGGGTGAAACAGTACGACGTATTGCCGCCGGACCTCTACTGGGTCAGGACGTTGGACGCCGGTCCCGCGCTGGTCACGGCCGACGAACTAGCGCAACTGCGCGAAAGTGGAAGAATAGGGGTGGTCGCAGGCAGTTGACAATTTTTGGAGATTCCTTCAATATTCACATGGGGAGTCACGGACGATTCGGAGACAGCCGGGGAATGACGTCAAGACCCAAAAACTTAGCTACTTTTTTCCGTCAGCGGGCTGAGAGTACGCCCGACGCCCCGGCGGTGTTGTTTCGCAGTCGCGGAGAGCGGGATTGGCGGGAGATGACCTACGGCGAGTGGGCCATGCGGGCCGAGGCGCTGGCTGCAGGCCTCCAGGCGCTGGGAGTCGAACCGGGAACCAACGTGGTGGTGTCCGGAAGAACCACCCGGGAATGGCTCATCGTGTCCTGGGCGGTGGCTTTTGCCGGCGGGGCTCTGGTGCCCGTGCATGCCGGCACCCCTCCGGCTGATTTCGCGGCCATTGTCAAAGCTGTTGACCCCCGGTTTGTCTTCCTGGAAAACCCGGCCCTTCTTGAGCTTTTCAAGCCCGGGCTTCAGGAACTGTCAGGAAGAATCGCGGTGTTCGAGACACAATGTGTGCTCACCGACCCGCCTCCCGGCCGTCGGTCCCTGTTGCGCCTCGATGACGTAGTCTCTGACCGCGACGAAGCGGTTTCCCTCGAACAGGTTGAGAGCCTGGGGAAATCGTCCAGGGATGCCGGCAACGGAGGGGAAGAATCGTCCCTGGATTCGCCCGCGATGATAATCTACACTCCGGGCACTCAGGGTGAGCATCGGGGCGTAGTGCTCAGCAACGCAAATCTACTTTTTCAAGGGCGCACTCTGGCGTTCCTACTGCCGGTGACCGCCGACGATACTCAACTGCTGTTTCTCCCCCTGTCCCACATTCTGGGCGTCATCGCGTACCTGAGCGCTATCGCTTCGGGAACGCCCCTGGCGCTGGGGGGAGGGCTTAGAACACTCCTCGAAGACCTCCAGGCGGTGCGGCCAACCTATATGGTGGGCGTCCCCCGGGTGTACGAGAAAGTAATCGAGAAGATACACTCCCTGGCCAACGACTTCAGCGTTATCTGGCGGCAGGTGTTCCGGCAGGGTATTGAAGCTGCAACTCGCGCCGAAGAACGCAAGGCGGCCGGGCAGGATGTTGACCTGGCGTCTCGTGTATTTCTCGACGTCGCCCGCCGAACCGTCTTTCCGCGCTGCCGGGAGATGTTTGGCGGACGCATGCGGTTCCTGGTGTCCGGCGGCGCGCCCCTGTCCACCAGGGTGGCATACGCGATCGCCGCGTTCGGGATTCCGGTGTTGGAAGGATTCGGCCTCACTGAGACCTCAGGTGCGACCCACATGAATCGCCTCGAGTCCGCGCGGATCGGGACTGTGGGCCTCCCCTTGCCCATGGTGGAAACCAAAACCGCGGCTGATGGAGAAATCCTTATCCGGGGACCGGGCCTGATGGGCGGCTACCTGGAAGAGTGCGGGTCAGTGCGCTGCGCCCTGGATGAAGACGGCTGGTTTCACACCGGCGACCTGGGCGTCATCGATGATTGCGGGCGGCTGACCATCACCGGCCGCAAGAAGAACCTCATCGTCACGGCCACCGGCAAGAATGTGGTTCCCTCCCGCATCGAGACGGTGCTGCAGTCCTCCGTGCCTCTCATCTCTCACTGCGTCGTAGTGGGGGACGAGCGCAGCTTCCTGGTGGCACTGGTGACTCTGAACCAGGCTCAGGTGGAGGCGTGGGCAAGCGAGGAAGGGATCTCCGCCGAAGACCCGGAGAAGCTGAGAACCGACATTCGGTTGTACCGGGAGATCGAAGCGAGAGTGGAGCAGTTGAACCAACGGTTTTCACCCCACGAAAGGGTGCGTAAGTTTGCTATTCTGGAAGGCGATTTCTCCGCCGAATCGGGGGAATTGACCCACGATCTGAAGGTAAAACGAAGCGTTGTGCTGGAGCGTCACGGCGATGTTGCGGAGCTACTGTACGAGGAACGATACTAATGAGCCACACGCACGAAAAGACCCTCATCATCATCCCTACTTACAACGAACTCGAGAACCTGCCGCTGCTGGTGGAAGAGGTGCATAAGATTGTGCCCCACGTGGATATCCTCGTGGCCGATGATGATTCGCCCGACGGCACCGGCAAACTAGCTGATGAGTTGGCCGCCAAGGACGAGCGGATCAATGTGCTGCACCGCAAGCTGAAGGAGGGCCTCGGCAAGGCCTACGTGGACGGTTTCCAGTGGGCGCTGGACCGGGACTATGAGTTGATCTTTGAGATGGACTGCGATTTCTCGCACCAGCCGAAACATCTCCCCGAGTTCATCGCTGCCACTAAGGACGCCGACCTGGTTCTGGGCTCCCGTTACATCAAGGGAGGTGGCACGGTAGGCTGGGGACTCAGCCGCAAGATCATCTCCAGCGGCGGCAATTGGTACGCGCGCATGATCCTGGGACTGCCATATAAAGATCTGACCGGCGGCTTCAAGTGCTTCCGGCGCAAGGTGTTGGAGAGTCTCGATATCCACAACCTATACTCCTTCGGCTATTGCTTCCAGATTGAGTTGACCTACCGGGCGCACAAGAAAGGCTTTCGTATCGCCCAGACCCCTATTATTTTCCCCGACCGGGAGCGCGGGCAATCCAAAATGTCCGGGAAGATCTTCAAGGAGGCTTTCGTCACCGTATGGAAGCTGAGAAAAGCGGTCTGAAGCCTCCTCGGCCGGAATCTGCCAACAGGTTGGCTTTTGTTGTCATGTTGCTGGCGGTTGTCGCCGGCGCGTTGCTGCGTTTCTATGAACTCACCGACAAACCGTTCTGGGTCGCAGAGATTCAGGAAATGGCCGATGCCCGGCACGGGGACTACTTTCGAAAGCTGATGCAGGCGGGCACTGATGTCGCGGGCTACACCTGGCATCACCTCATGTGGCGCATGGGCGTCACCGAGAACCTGGAGTTCTGGCACCGGCTGCTGGCGGTGCTGTGCGGCATTGCGACCATTCCGGTGGTCTATCTCCTCGGCCGGCGGGTCTATTCCGCGCCTGTGGGGGCCGCAGCCGCGGTAGTGGTGGCCCTTTCCTTTCTGCACGTCAACCACTCCCAGGATGTGCGCAGCCAGGCCTATATGACTTTCGGTGTCGCCCTGTCGTACCTGGCGTTGATCCACGTGGTGTTCGACCGGCGCCGGCGCTGGCTGCCGGCTTACGTTGCCGGCGCGGGTTTCCTCGCCCTCTCCCACGTCTTCGGCTTCATTATCTTCTCGCTGCAATGCGCCACCTTCTTCTTCATCACTCTCTATTTGCAGATGCGCACCGAGGAGGGCAGGCGGCAGTTGCCGCTGCGGCGATTCCTGCTGGCCCTGATCCCAGCCATGGCGGTGGCCGCATTCGAAGTTTACGGGACCGCTTTTTTCGTGTTCCTGCGCCACACCGATATGGGCGGTGGTTGCCCCGACCTCATGACTTTCGGCGACCGGTTGAAGGTGGTTTCGCTGCTGTTCACCTATCTGGGAGGGTTGTCCGGAGTGTGGGTTCTGGTGCACCTTGTTCTCGCCGCTCTGGGCGGGCTGGTCTTGTGGTGGAAGGACCGCAAGATTGCGTTGGTGCTGCTCGCCTGGCTCGTGGTGCCCGGCGGCCTGTTGATCGCGGCCAAGCTCACCGGCCGGCTGGAGAGGCTCGACCTGTATCACCTGCTGTTTCTGCTGCCCATCTTTGCAATCCTGTTGAGCCTCGGCATCAGCACCCTTGTCCGGCTCGCTCTTTCCCGCCTCAGGAAGCCTGCACCGGGGTGGGTTGGAGCCGCCCTGCTCCTGGGCGTCGTTCTGGTCTCTACGACTGCCGTGAACGGACCGTTGCTGTCCAGGTATTATGAAAGAAACACCAAGCTTTTCCTGGGTGAGGACTATCGCAGCGTGGGCGAGTTCATCGAGTCCAGAGGAGTGACTTGGAATGACATGCTGGCGTTTGTCTACTCCATCAAGTTCGTTGGCCAGAATTACTACCTCGGCGAGCTGTTCACCGAAGGCAAGGCCCTAACTCCTATCGTGCCGAAGGGCAACACCTTCCTGTTGAAGATCATGCTACATCACAGCGACCATCTTTTCGCGGGCGACAAGGAGCTTCTGAAAAGCACCCACGTGGTCACTTTCCACGAGTTCACCAAGCTCAAACGACCCTACAGCGGTACCGTCTGGGTCGTCCTGCCCCACGAAGAAACCATGCAGGAACTGTGCGGCGTAGCCTCCTATTCCGCGTGGTTCTCGTCGGACGAAACCCACATCAATGTGCGCATGGTTGCCGACGAAGACGTTCCCCCCGGCTTTGAGCTGAAACGGTTCGAGGGAGTCGACCTCTTGTGGAAGGAGTACCACGACGCCCCGCGCACCCACGTGGTCGAGGAGGTAGGCCCCCTGCTCCTCGACTACGCCCCGTCCATGGCTGATGCATTTGTTGAGAGTCTCCGGTCCAAGGACCGGGATCTCAAGAAGCTCCGGGAGTCACCCGGCCGCTGATGTTGCGGGGTCACTCATCCAGCAAACCATCCAGGATGTTCTCTATCGCCGCGTACATTTCCGCTTTGTCGGCAACGTAGACAACGGGCCCGGTCCCGCCGGCGTCCGCTATCGGGTTCCAGCTTGGGCCGCTCCCCTCGCCCAGTTGGAACGCCACGATGTGAACTTTGACCCCCGCAGCCAGCAGTTGAGCCGCGGCTTCGTGGGAATAGGGATAACCGAAGCCCTCCTCCCCCAGGTTGGGCGTGCCGTCCGTGATCAGCACCGCGGCCTTGGGCCGGCAAGCGAAGTCCGGATCTCCGGTCCCGGTGGCCTCTTCGAAGGGCTTGGCCGCATCGTGGTCGCCGAAGAAGAAAAGCAGGTCGTCCAGCATCGGGGCAATTGGCGTGCCGCCGTACGGGGTGGCGTCCTCAATCTGCTGGTCCATGGTTGAGTTGGTCCCCGTTACCGCGTCAGTTGAGTCCTCTACGGGCGGCGCCACCAGGGCGCCCCAGGGTGCGGATTCATGTCTGCCGCCCCAATTCACCGGTGTTTGGTTGAACGTCTTGTCCGGGCCGTAGCTGAATCCTCCTGATGCATCGGTGGCAGGGGAGACCCTCACGTCGAAACCGGTCATGCCGAATTTGATGTCCTCGGTGTATACGTCCAGGATGCCGTCCTTGGCTTGCTCGTCACCATCGATTTCCGTGCCGTGAGGTACGACGTGGGGTACTTCCACCTGCTCTAGCTCCGGGTTCCAGGAATACTGGTAGTCTTCCCGGTCCGGGTCGTCATCCCGCATGTCGTAGGAACACCAATAGTCGTTGAACGTGCCGGTAAGGGCTTCCATGATCACGATCCAGCGGGACTTGTCGTATTCGAATCCCTCCTGTTTTTCGTCGTGGCATTCAGGAACAACTCCTTCATAGTCCTCCTCGCTGACCGAGGCCTCCATGCTCCCCGAAGTGTCCAGCAGGAACATCACAGCCGGCCAGGGGGATTCGCCTGCACAGACGCCCTCGTGACAAACGTCCCCCTTTGTGCACTCGTCGTCGTCGTCGCAAGCCGACTCGGTGTTGGTGAAGATGCACCCCGCCTCCGGGTCACAGGAGTCGTCTGTGCATTGGTTGCCGTCTTCGCATGCCAGGGAGTCTCCCTCCAGACACAGACCTTCGCCGCAGCTCTCTTCTCCATTGCAGACGTTCCCGTCGTTGCACTCACCACAACTGCCGCCGCAGCCGTCGTCTCCGCACTCCTTGCCGTCGCAGTCGGGAAGGCAGACGTCCTGGGCGGTATCCAACTCGATCCCGGGCACGTCTTCAGGTGCGCCGTCATTCAAATCCATGATCTCCGCGGCAATGTCCATGACCTCGCCGGCAGTAAGTTCCGCGTCAACAACGTCGGGGGAAGGAACCTCGCCGGTGGAGTCACTCGGCTCGACCGCCATTTCCTCGGCCGACGCGTCTTTGCTCTCCGGTTCGCCCGACTTTCCCCCACAAGCCGGCATAAACAAAGCAATCACCACCGCTATCCACGCCCGGTGTCCGGTCATCTGCGTTCCCCCAACTCTCCGCTGCATTGCGCATTAAAGATCTTATGAGATAGGCGCAGAGAGTTCAAGCCCCTGGGGCCGAATGCTGCGGCGGGTGGCGGTTCACACGGGCAACAAAGCCAGGGCAACGATGATCACGAAGGTGCTGACGGTGCCGTTGACGAACTCAACAGCCAGCAGTCTGCCCGGGTAGGTGGATTGGATCCACATGTTCCAGAACCGGGGATAGACCCGAACCGCAGCCATTATGGCTGCCAGCAACAGAGCAGTGCCCAATCCCGCCGCTTCCTCCATGAACTGTCTGAGGTACAGGTACGCGCCGGTAAGGATGAACACCTCAATCTGGGTGCCAAGGAACATGGAGACGATGTATTTCTTCTGGCTCGCCCACAACCTCAGTCCGGGTTCTCCCTCGGCGTCCTTGTACATCCGGGCAACAAACGGGTTCTGATACGCCGCGCCCAGCACCACAAAGTGAATCACTCCAACAACGAGTCCCCAAAGCAAAATGTCGGCTATCATCATCTTCCTCCTCGTCCCACGACCCTACATTCGAACCTCCCCCGACGCAACCAGCACCCCTTCCTGTCCCCCAAGCCTGCTCCCTCACCAAACTACTCCCTCACCAAATCCAACCCAAAACCGCTCTGGCGGGAGAATAGGGCAGACGTCTCCCTTGAGGGAGTGATGGTTGAATCGGTTTATGTTGAGGTGGGATCCTTCTTCCTTCTTTCTCCTTTTTGGGACAGAGGTGTTGCTCTCGGCGTTTGGTGCGATGAAGTTCCCGGGTGCATATTTCAGGCCGACTTACCCACCATTGGAACTCGGCGCCCACGGCCGAACGACGTGACCCCCATGCCAGTTCAAAGAACGAGCCAACTACCGTCTGATGCAGGCGGGTTCCGCGGTCCCCGCTTTGCGACAATTGACCTTCCACCCTTCTTTATCGGGAGTTTGGAAGCGATGTGGCCAAAAAATCGTCACTTGCGAGCAACTTTTTTTGCCTTGTCGTCGAGGATTGGAAATATGGTGGGGCGGGCCGTGGGGACTGAACGCCGGCGTTGTGTGCGGGGAATGGGCAACGTATAATGTCGGTTGCGTGAAAACGGCGGGAGAATAACCATGACTGGACCATGGCAGGGTTGGATAAGAACACTGGTTGCTGGATTGATGCTGGCCGGATTGGGGTGCGGGGGCTCGGGCTCGTCGCCCGCGGACTCGGCGGGTGCGGAGGTTTCCGACGCGGTTGCGGATGGCGAGGCTCCTGATGGGGTGATTGGACCCGACGCGTCTGTTGACGAGGATCTTGGAGTTGTCCCCAACGACGAATCCAGCCCTCCCGACATCGTGGAGGATCTGGGCGGGGATGGCGGCTTGCCGGATGAAATCAAGGTGGAGGACGTTCAGCCTGACGTTTGCGTCCCCGATTGTCTTGGCAAGGAATGTGGGGAGGACGGTTGCGGCGGTGATTGCGGGGTGTGCCCGCCGTGGCTTTCCTGCGACGCGCTGGGGGTCTGTGCCGGGATTGATTGCCAGTCTTCAAAGGACTGCCCGGACGACATGGTGTGCGACAAGGAGCAGGATCTTTGCGTGGAGTGCCTGGGCGACGAAGACTGCCAGGATGGGTTCTTGTGCGGGCCCGATTATCAGTGCTACCAGGTCTACGAATGCACGTCGGACAAGGACTGCAAAGAGTACGACATGGTGTGCGACAAGGACGCCCAGATCTGTGTCGATTGCCTGGGGAATGCGGATTGCGAAGACGACGAATATTGCAACGAATCGATGTGCATGCCCATGGTTTGCGAACCGGGGTTAGCGGCCTGCCAGGGCAATGACATCGGATTGTGTCTGGACGACGGCAGCGGTTGGGATGTGCAGCTCACCTGCACTGCGGTGCAATACTGTGAGGATGCCGAGTGCCACGACCACGTCTGCACGCCTGATGCGGCGTTCTGCGAAGGGCCCGTTTTGAAAGTGTGCAACTCGAAGGGCAGCGGGGTTATGTCTGAGCTGGACTGCAGCCTGGCGGACCTGGTGTGTTCCGCTGGGGAGTGCATGGACCTGGTGTGTCCGCCGGACGAGGATTTCTGCCCTGACCCCGGCACCCTGGGGCACTGCTCGGCTGACGGTCTGTCGTACGATGAAGGGCCCTGTCCGGACCAGACGTTCTGCGAGTTGGGTGCGTGCATACCCTGGGTTTGTGTCCCGGGTGTGGCTGTATGTGCGGGCACGGCCATCAGCGAGTGCAACGACTACGGCTCCGGTCCGGCGCCAGGAGGTGCCGATTGCGCCGACGACGGGCAGTGCTGTTTTGGGGGTGAGTGTGTGGATCCGGTGTCGGAACTGTGTGACGACTTGGACAACAACTGCAACGGCCAGGTGGACGAAGGGTGCGACGATGATGGGGACGGTTGGTGCGACAGCGACCTGGGCAAGGTCGGTTCCCCGGACGTCTGTCCTCAGGGGGGCTCGGACTGCAACGACACCGACCCGCTCATTTATCCAGGTGCGAAAGAGGAGGGCGACGACGAGGTGGACAACGATTGCGATGGCCTGGTGGATGAGCCGGCCGACTGCCCCGGGGGGTGCACCGGGCACACCCTGGAGGCTTACCTGTGTGCGCTCGAGATGTGCTGGGAGGCCACTCCGCAGGAGGCTGAGTTCCTGTCGCCCTCCGGGGACAACATCGACACGGCCTGGGAGGCGGTAAGCCATTTCGGCTCGGCAGACAACGATCTGGCGCCTCTTGCCGGGGACAGCTACGGGCTGCTGGCCACCGGCCCGGCGACTGGAATCGCGCACACCACCGACCTTCCGGGCGGGGGGGCGGCGCCGGACCCGTTCTCTTCCGATGGAAACAACACCTACGACAATGTGGAGTTCAAGGTTACCATGGTGGCGCCGCCCGGAGCGCTGGGGTTTGCAGTGGACTACATCTTCATGTCGGTGGAATACGAGGAGTATATCGGTAGCAATTTCAACGATAAGTTCTACATGATTTTGAATGCCCCTGAAACCACAGGTGGCGTCGCTCAAGTGATCAATGCGGCGGCGTGCAGCAATCCGGATTCGTACTGGGACCTAATCGACGATGCGGGAGAGAAGAAGTGTTATATCGCGATCAACACTGCGTACAGCGAGCCGTGCAACGCGGTGCAGACCGATATCTCCGGCACCGGTTTCGAATGCGGGGCTGCGGACAACTATCACGGGTCGTCCACCGGCTGGCTCACCACCCTCTGGCCCGTTTCGGCCCAAGAGGAGTTCGTGCTGACCTTCCACATCCACGACACTTCCGACGGCATTTATGACTCCGAGGTTGTGCTGGACAATTTCCGCTGGTTGTACCAGGCGTTTCAAGCCGGGACTTTTTCCATCGACCAATAGCCTGAGTTTAGTCTCTTGCGCTACTTGAGTACCTTGATGATTGCGAAATCTTCGAGGAGCTGGCCCGGGGTTGCGATGGCGGGAAGAGTGCAGTTGAACGCTTCGTAGTAGAAGGGCGGGGATGCTCCGGTGCGCGGGCGGCGCACGAAACAGGGGTATTTGTGCATCACCACGTAAAGGGTTTTGCCCCTGAGCGCGGATTTGGCCACTGCCAGGCCGGAGGTTAGTCGCACGCTTTCTGCGACGGCCGGGTCGTTGCTTTTGTCATCTTCGGCGCCCGAGAAAGTTTCCTCGCTTTCCCACTGGTAGAATGCGGTTGCGAAACCGTTGATCATGTGGGCCTCGTCGTCTTCCAGCGAGTACAACGCGACTGGGGGCAGTACCGGGTCCTTGGTTTTACTCTTGAATGTGTAGTCAACCACGACGTATTTGGTTCCGGATTTTGCGGTCAGAGACTCTTTGGCTTTGCCCCGGCGGTCAAACACCCACCTGCCGGAGGTGTACGCCTTGGCCCCTTCCACGGTGACATCTTCAATGGTGAAGGTCGGGGTCCCTTTCACGGTCTTGAACAGTTTCTTCCGGCGGTCTACTTCTGTTTTGCGCATCTCCTCAATTTCGGCGACTTCGATTTCGGTCATCAGTTCGGCCACTGCGGCATCGGCCGGATAGTGGTTTTGAAGCGCCTGGATCGCGCTCAGGGCGTCTTCGATTTTGCCTTTGGCCAGCAGTTTTCGAGCCTTTGCCATTTCGGTGTCTCGATCGGGCTTTGGCGCGGGCTCTTCCGCACAGCCATTTTCAGCTCCCAGAAGTGGGGGTGCGGCCCCAAACGGGTTTGCGCCAAAAGCGAAGATAGCCAGTGCGAGGAGCGCCATCCGGCGAGTTGCTCCGACCATGATTCCCTAGCCTCCCTTGTCCGGGTCTGTGAGCCGCCGGCCCACTTCGTGCCGCCGAAGTTTCTTTAGCGCTTTGGTTTCGATCTGCCTTACCCGCTCCCGGCTCACTTCGAAGAACTCTCCCACCTCGGACAGCGTCTGCTCCGCGTCTTCACCGACGCCGAAGCGCATGCGCAGGACCTTCTCTTCCCGGGGGGTCAGCTTGGACAGGATCCGCCGGGCTTCCCGGCGCAGGTCCTCAAACTCGGCAACGTCAATGGGCGGCGGAGTCTTTTCGTCGATCATGAACTCTACAAAGCTGGTTGCATCTTCGGCTGCAATGGGAGCGTTTACAGACATTGGCTCCCGAATCAGCGTCAGCACCCGCTGTACGAATGCGGGGGCGAGCCCCAGCCGCTCCGCCACTTCATCCTCCGTGGGCTCCCGGCCGAGCGCACCCCTCAGTGCGCCTGCGGCGCGGGTGACCCTGCCATAGGCCTCGAACAGGTGGGTGGGAAGCCTGAGGGTGTGAGCCTGATCCGCCAGAGCCCGGCTGACGGCCTGCCGGATCCACCACACCGCATAAGTTGAGAACTTGTGCCCCAGACTATAGTCGTATCGTTCCACCGCCTTGGCGAGGCCGAGGTTGCCTTCCTGAATGAGGTCGAGTAGCGGGACGCCGAAGCCCATGTAGCGACGCGCCACGCTAACCACCAGGCGAAGATTCCCTTCCATCAGTTTGACGCGGGCCGTGTCAAGCTCCCGCTGGAGCGCCTCCATGCGCTCAATGGCGGGCAGCAGGTTGGCTTTGGCCGGGGTCGTTACGGGCTGAGTTTCCACAATATCGTCGCTTTCCGCCCCTTCCACCTCTTCCAGGCGCACCCGTAGCTGATTCACCATCGCTTCCATGGTGGAGCAGTCGAGGACGACTTTGCCCAGCAACTGGCGCACCAGGGAGCGCAAGTCGTCGCAGGTGTCGCCGTCAGCGTCGTCCTTCTCCAGGGTCTGAGCGCCCCAGTCCCGTGCTCCGGACGCGCGCCACAGTTGCTCTGCTTCCTCGATTATGGCGGTTACCGGCGCCCGGGATTTCGTGCGGGGCTTGGGGTCCGGGTCGCCGGGTTCGGGGTGAACCACCACGCTCGACGCGGGCAGGTCCCCTTCTGCCACCCTGGCCAGAAACGCCAGCACCACTTCGACGCCCTCGTCCAATTCGATGAGTTCAGCCAGGAGCAGGCTGCGGTTTTCGTGGATCCGCCGGCCCAGGTCATTCTCTTCCTGCTTGTTGAGCAGGGGGAAGCGTCCGATCTCGTTGAGGTACGCACGGACCAATTCACCTGGCCCAGCCGCCTGCGACAGTTTCTTGCCTGAACCGTCTTTGGCCATCCGCCCCTCCGCCCACGCCGCACAAGCCTCATTCCACCGTCAAATAACGCCTCAGTACCGCGGAATGTGTCAACAAACTGGCAGTTCTTCTTCCACTACCAAGATACACCAATTTCTGCGCATACTCAACATGTGGTTTGGGAGGGTGAACTACGGCGATTCGCCAGGTAGCGAGGAACAACTTGGAGGGTGCTTCCTGCCTGAAATCGTTACGGCTTGATGGGAACGTGCCTTTTTACGCGGACGGTCATCTCGCTGCCGTTCTCGGCGCGCTTGATTTTCACGACCTGGGTGTACTCGCCGCTGCGGAAAGTGACATTCCAGTCGTCTGTCTTGGCCGAGTGGCCGAGCCCCGCTACCTTCCAGCCGTTGAGTTCCTTCTGCGTCTTGAACAGTTCCAGGAACATGTCCACCGCGTCTTCGGCCTTCAACGAGGTGTCCATCACCAGTGCGTCTCCGCCCCGGAAGTCCTTGCCTACCCGCGATTTGACGATCTTCACGCCAGCGGCTTCCACCGCACTACGTGCACCGTCGAACCGGGTGTCCTTGTCTTCCGCCAGGCCGGGGGCCGCGAATGCTACCATCATAACGATTGCTGCTAACAATCCTGCAAGCCTCTTCATCCTAGTTCCTCCGTTGGAAATCATTCTTACGAGTAGGGATATTAGGCACCTGCGGCTGCCCTGTCAAAGGGATTTGCCTGCAAAATTCACCTTTTGGCAAAAGTCATTCAACGAAACTGTTCACAAACGCTGCTCAGAGGGCTAGACTTACCACCATGATGCAGCGCCGGAGCAGCGGGCGTGGGCAGGACGATTCCGGCTCCCTGAATGGAGTAGTATCTTCATTGCACCACGAGGAGGACTGTTTTGCGAATAGACTCGATGAAGCTCATATGGGCAATGGTGTTATGTGTGGCTTTTGCATGCGGCAGTTCCACCAGCAAGAAGGTCGTCGAGGGTGATGCAGTCCCGGATACTCAGACCATGGACCTTTCGGAAGAGTTGCCGATCATTCCGCCGCTTGATCTGAAGCCCCGGGGCGACCTGACTACTGCCGATGGAAGGGAACCTGACCTGACGGAGGATGGGAGCGCGCCTCCCATCGACCTGGTCGACGACCTGGCGGTGGAGGCTGACTTGCAGGTCGACTCGGTGGAGGCGGAGCAGGTTGCCGGCCTGCCCGTCCCGGAGGAAGACTACGAAGCCAACTGGGAGCCGAATCCTTTCGAAGTGTGCGTACAGATCCTGGCTCAGCAGGAGGCTAGCAGGCCTCGGTGCGATTCGGTAGACGACCGCCAGGTGTGGACGGTGGGAAAGGACGGGGGCCAGGACTTCGAGACTATCCAGGCAGCCATCGACGCGTCCGTCCATTGCGACGTCATCATCGTGCGGCCCGGAGTCTACCAGGAGTACCTGGTGGTGGAAGGCAAGGATGTGGCCATTTACAGCGATGTCATTGGTGAAGACGGTGAAACCGCGGACGGCGATGAAGAGGTGGAACTGACCACCGAGCGGATCGACCTGGGCCTGTACTATGACACCGCCAAGAAGGAGGTCCTCGAGACCTCCACCGCTCACCGCAAGGTATTGAAAAGGACACTGCGGACCGTGCTCACCGGCAACTACGATGACTACGGTTCGAAGCTGCCCATGGTGGATTTTGCCAAAGGGACCACGAGAAACTCAATCCTGGACGGTTTCACCATCGAGTACATGCCGTGGCAGGATCACACCATTCCGGGGCACGCCCACGCCATCAACTGCCGCGGCAGCTCACCGGTGGTGCGTAACAACATAATCAGGTACAACGGCTCCACGGGAGTAGGCGTCCACGCCAGTTTCAAGGAGACCAACGACGAAGGCTCGGTAGTGGATTTTCGCACTTCCAACATCGAGCATCGGCCATCGCCGCTGGCCCTCAACAATATCTCCTACGAGAACAACGGGCTTGGGTTCGGGAACAACCACTACTCGTGCGCTATCTTCCGGGGCGGCGAGTCGTTCTGGAACTATGTGCCCGGGCATCCCGACCATGCTTCCCCCGGAATCGGCTCCAGGCACGGTGCGAAGACTCTCATCGAAGACAACATAGTTTATGAGAACGGGTGGGGCGGGATCACCCAGCGCCAGGGCGACATCCAGGGGGAGCCCGGGAAGGCAATTGACGAACGAACCATCACCATCGTGCGGAACAACGTGTCCTACAACAACGGGCACGATGACGTGCTGCCCAAGTATCTGGCCTGCATCGGTGTGGATGGTGCAGGTACAGCCGAGGAGCCGGTGATCGTTGAAGGCAACACCGTGTACGATTCCCAGGTCACGGGCATCGGCGTGCGCAACGAGTATTCCGGTGAGGGTTATGCCGGCACCGACACCTACGTCGAGCTGCGCAACAACACGGTGTATTCAAGCACCAACAACGGCCTGGCGTGTCTCGGCAGTGGCGTCGGCAGTTCGCACTGCAGGTACTTAGGCAACGTCGCTTACGGCAACGGGGCCAACGGCATCTACCTGGAAGGGCTCGTTGAGGGGTGGGTCTACCACAACGTCACTGCGTACAATGATGTGACGGGAGTCAGGAACAACAGCCAGAGTTCGATTGAAATCGCCAACAACATTTTCTTCATGAACGTCAAGGCAGGTTTGTTCGAGCCTTTCGGAAACAACCACCACAACCTGGCGGCCGGCAACAACGGCACAGGGCTTTCGTGCCCGCCGGGGCCCCCAATGTGCAAGAATAAGAACTTCGCCGCGGGCATGGGCGGGGCCGGTCCCGGCGAGGGCACCGTGCTGCAGGACCCGTTGTTCGTGAATCCGGAGGGCAACGAGTACCAACTGCAGGCCGGTTCTCCGGCCATCAACGCCGGGTTCGACTCCGGCCAGGTCGAGTACAACGGTTCGGCACCCGATCTGGGTGCCTTCGAGACTGCGGAGTAGGGCCTGAAGGACCGGAAAAGCTCGATTCGAAGCCACCCTTGACACGGGCCTCGCCCGTGTTCTACTGTGCCCGCAACCGTGAGGGGGCGGGTGCGCATGGGTGTCAATCACAGCGTGCAAAGAGTGTCGGCGGTGATGTGCCGCATAGGGTTGGCTGTGCTCTGCTTCAGCCTGGCTGCCGCTGGTTGTGGAGGGTCGTCGGCGACATCTGATGCTGCTCCGGTGGCAGAGGTCGTTCAACCTGATATCGCGGTGGAAATCGAGCAGCCGCCGGCACTGGGGTTTCCGCCCGCGTTTCGCTTTGGCGCTGCCTGCGCGGCACACCAGGTGGAAGGGGGACAGACCAACAGTTGGACGTGGTGGGAAACCCTGCCCCAGTTCGAGGGCCACACCGTCGAACCGTCCGGACTTGCAGTGGATCACTACAACCGGTTCGAAAAGGACCTCGACCTGGCCCAGTCCATGGGCCTGGATACCTTTCGCTTCTCCATCGAATGGTCACGTATCGAACCGGTGCGAGGGCAATACGACGAGGCGGAAATCGCTCACTACAAGGCGGTGTTCGAAGCGCTGAAGGCTCGGGGGATTACCCCGTCGGTGACTTTGCACCATTTCACCGAACCCCAGTGGTTCTCCGACCTGACCAAGCTGTCTGAGCCGTTCAACGACTCGTTTTGTGCCGACGGGCCTTCTGATACCGACTTCTGCTTCTGGACCAATCCGGAGGCGCCCGCGGTTTTCGCCGCTTTTTGCGGCAAGATGGCTGCCGAATTTGGGGAATACACTGACGAGTGGATGACAATCAACGAGTTGACCGGCTACTGGCTGGGAGTCGCGGTATCCGGCGAATTCCCGCCGGGGCTCACCGCGAATACGGCGGAGGAGATGGACGAAGTAGCGCTGCCGGTGCTGAGAAGCCTGC
Source organism: uncultured Myxococcales bacterium (assembly GCA_964626565.1). GTDB lineage: Bacteria > Myxococcota_A > UBA9042 > CAIXZC01 > CAIXZC01 > CAZVFX01. The sequence goes on along the minus strand of CAZVFX010000042.1, from coordinate 18,759 downwards.
TGGAGGCACACGCTGCCTGCTACCACGCTATCCACGACTCCGACGCGGTTGACGCCGACGGTGACGGCGCGGCGGCCAGGGTGGGATTCACTACCGGCACCGGCATGGCCAGGCCCGCGGACCCGGGCAACGACAAAGACGTGGAAGCTGCACGCCAGGCAGAATCTCTGGCCACGTACCTCGCATTCGACGCGGCCATCACCGGCATGCTCGATGCTGACTTCGACACCGTGCCGGAAGAGCATCACCCCGAGTGGGAGAACACGGTGGACCTGCTGGGCTTGCAGTACTATGCGTCAACAGTGGTGGTGGGTGTCCAGGTGCATCCGGCGCTGTGGGGTGTGCCCTGCACCAACATCGATGACGAAGTGTTGCTGCAGGTGCAGGTAGCGGCAGGCTGTCCGCCTCCGCCGACCCTCGATTTCCCCCTGGGCGACGAAGTGCCGCCGGAGGTGTTCGGAAGGCAGCACGACCCGGAGGGCCTGTTGGAGGTGCTGAAACTGCTCGACCAGCGGTACCCGGGGCTTCCCATCGTAATCACTGAGCACGGCTTTGCCGACTACGATAACAAGCGCGCCGGTTCCATTGTGCGCCATCTCGAGGCGTGCCATGAGGCGGTAGAGCAGGGGATTCCGCTGGAAGGCTACTACCATTGGTCCCTGCTTGATAATTTCGAGTGGGGCCGAGGTTTTGCGGTTCGGTTCGGTCTGTTTTCCGTGGACTATGACAACGACTTTGCCCGGTCGCCGACGGTGGCAGCAGAGGTGTACGGGCAGATAGCTGTTGCGGGCGGGATTACGCAGGAGTTGCTGGACCGGTGGGGCGGCAACGGGCCTCTCGGGGAGGCGACCGGAAATGACTAGGGGACTACCGCCGGTTGTCTTGTTTTTCGTTGTGTGGGGCCTGGCCGCGGTCCCGACCATCCGGGCGGAGACATCTCCTGTCGGACCCTATTTGAACGCGGGTGTGCCCCTGCTCGCATCTTTGCAGCTTGGGCTACAGGGACAGTTGTGTTCGACTTGCGCGGCGGGTTATGCTATCTCGGGAGAGAGCGGTCTGGGAGGCGGCAAGGTTGATCTGCTGCTTACCGTCGGAAGAGCGGGCGGGCGCGGCTACTCGTACAATATCTGGGGGGTGGGGCCGGTATACATGTATCCGTGGGGATACCCGGTGGCCTTCACCGACCGGCACCGACACCATGCCGGAGGGGAGTTGACTTTGAATCTGTTGGATTTTGATGATAGCCAGGGAACGGAAATGATAAAGCTCGCTGCCGGCTATTTGACCACCGTCGATGATGGCGAACGTGGACATATTGTCCTTGTGACTGCAGGAATCAACTTGCGCCTCATCGCAGCGATTGTAAACTATCGGCCCATGACGCTGGGCCCATGATGTTCACCCGTGTGAAGGAGACCCAATGACTGACGTGGAATTGACCGCCGGCAAGGAGGTCGAAGCCAAATGTACAAAGTGCAAGACCGTGAAGCGGCACACCATCGTAGCAATGGTGGACGCCAAGCCCAAGAAGGTGAAGTGCAACACCTGCGACAGTGAGCACAGGTACATAGCTCCGCCGAAGACAAAGCCCAAGGCCAAGGCCAAAGTGGTGGTCCGCGACGAGGGGGATGGCAAAAAATCGGTGACCGTGGCGGCGAAGAAGAAGAAGCCTGCGGCGAAGAAGAAGCCTGCGACAAGAAAGAAGAAAGAGCCCCCGCCTCCCCCCGTGCCGGAAGAGGAATTCGACAAGATGATAGAGGGGAAAGAGCTGGGCAAACCGCGAAAATATGCCATCACCGAGACCTTCATCGAAGAAGACCTGTTGAAGCACAAGACGTTGGGTTTGGGCCTTGTTACCCGGGTGAAGGGCGGCGGAAAGATCGAGGTCTACTTCCGGAAGAAGGGAGCCAAGACCATGGTCCACGGAAGGTAGGCCCGGCTTCAGGGCCTGCAGCTATTGTCTCGAACCTGGCCGATGCCCATTTTATGCCTCGGAGGAAACTGTGTCCGAGCCCACTCACTCGACTTCCGACCAGTTCAAGTTCAAACGCCCGGTGCAAATTCGTTTCAGGGATCTGGACGCCCTTGGTCACGTGAACAACGCGGTCTACATCACCTATTTCGAAATGGCCAGGGAGGGATACGTAAAGGCGATCAAGCTGGCGACCGACGAATCTGCTGAGGCAAGCGAGCGGTTCCCTTTCATTATCGCCGAGATCACCTGCACGTTCTTGGCGCCGGTGATGCTGGACACCGACCTTGTCGTCTACCTGCGCACCAGCCGCATCGGAAACAGCAGCTTCGATTTCGAGTATCTGCTGGTGGACGAAAAGTCGAATCAGCCCATGGCCCGAGGCCGATCCGTTCAAGTGTCGTATGACTACGCGGCCGGCAAGCCGGTGCCGTTGCCTGATAATGTTCGCGGTTTGATCGAAGCCTACGAAGCCTGAAACCGCCGTTATTCGCAGGTCCCCGCGTCCTGCCAGACCAGCACCTGGCCTTCTCCTTCGGTGATGAAGCCGTAACGGCGGGCGTTCCAGTAGGGGACTGAGTAGTCGGACCCCGCGTACTGTCTGCCCCCTTCGAGGCCGGCACCCTTGCCCAACTCAAACGGATTGCGTTGCCACAGATAGTCGGTGTACTCCCGCAAATGCACGGGCAGCGGGCCGGACGTCTGCTTGCGCACGCACTGGCCGTCCGAAACTTCACATTCGTACGGGTTGTCGGCACAGTCGTGGGTTTTCATGCCGGCGAGGTTGGGCAGCTTGATACCCAGAATCTCGATGTCGGCCGTACACACCGCCAGCTCCGACTCAGTGGGGCACACCGCCTCGATGCCGTCGGGAGTTGCGGCCATCACCATGTCAGGGGTCACCGCATAACTTCGCCGCGGGTCGTCCAGCCAGGCAGGGTCCTCGGGAGAACCCTGAGGCAGGCCGCCGTTGCCGCCCATCCATTGTAGTTGGTCCAGCGCATAGGAAAGAGCTTGCTCTTTATCCAGCGCCACCGCTTCCGGCAGTGCGCCGGCATACATGATGTTGAAATCAACGTTGCCCGCGGGTTTCACCAGCTTGTCCCACATTTCAGCGTGATAAGCTTGGGCCATTTCGTCCTTCAGGTCCGAATCTCCCAGCAAGTGCAGGAACGCCCACCACGGTCCGAATGTGATCTGGTCGCCGTAGTAGCTCTTGCAGAACTTGGGCAGGTCGAAAGCGCCTGCCGTGTGAGCCACACCGATGGTGTTGATATTGCCGATGAGCTCTTCGTACAGGAACTCCCGGTATTGCTCGTCGCCGGTGAAATAGTACGCCATGGTGGCCAGGTGCATAAGGTGCATGGCGTCGCCGCCGCGGATGCTGGGGAAGTAATAGTGGTCGATCTGGTTAGGCCGCCCTTCTTCGGTGCCCATGTCCGCAATCAGATCCAGCATGTCCAGCAGGAAAGTCTCGGAAGCCGCATCGATCACCCGCCACGGCTCCATTTGCACCGAGTCGGGGCAGGAGAAGTCGAACGTGTCTTCGTTGGCGACGTTCACCTGTCGATTGACGTAGCCCACGATTCTGTCCAACTGGGTCAAGTCGATGTCGTCCGGGTCCAAAGACAACTCGCCCACACTGAAATAGGCCAGCATACCTTCGACCAGGTCGGGGTTTTCCTGGAGGTTGATCAGTTCGATGCGCTGCAGCCTTTTCAGATAGCACGTCAGGTGGTACTCGATCTTGTCTTTCAGCGCCTCGTCCTTCAGCAACGAATAGGCCATGGGCAGTGAAGTCATCGGTCCGGTGTTTTGATCGATGGAGGGTCTTCCATGCCACATGGGCGTCCCTTCCCACACTTTGCCTTCCGCATCGGTGATCCCTTCAGTGTAGATGGCGGGAAGGTTGTCGAGACCTTCAGGATTGGCCACCAGGCGGTCATGGTGATCCAGATTCACCGCATTTTCCCAGCGCAGGATGTGGTCAGGATCGTTGGGCGCACCTTCCGGCACCAGCAGGAAATGGTACCTGCATACATATCCCGGCACGCCGGTAACATCGTACATGGTGACCATGTCCCGCACCTGCTGCTCCATGCGCTGGTAGTCGGCTTCAGTGCCGGTCCGGGCATAACGCAGAATAGATGCGACGGTGGACCAGCCGGTCCATATGCCGCCGTCCCCGGAGCCCCAGTAGCCCGCGAAATTCTCGGGCTTGCCCCATTCACTTTCCGGCGTACCCGCGGGTACGCTGGTGTTGAAGTCGCGATCCACTGCCTGACCGTCGGGGGAGTTGTACAGGTCCCGCCAACGATCGTACAGGTACGCCCGCTTCAGCAGCGGGTGTGGTTCGTCGACGTACTCTCCGCCCGCGGTGTCGTATATTGCGCAGGACTGCAACTGGCCGTCCACGCAGCGCTCTTCCAGAAACAGGGCGCAGCTTTCGAGGTCTGTCCCTTCCAGCGGATCGGCCGGCGTGGCCAGGGGCGGCTGGGTGGGAAGCGGCGGAAGGCCCTCGACAATGTCTGGCTCCGGGGTGCCATCGGACACGTCCGGCAAAGGCGGAATTTCCGCCGGAATATCGGGCGTGACTTCCGCAACGACATCGGGAATCACGATCTCCGGCGCTGCATCCGCTCCCGTGTCTACCGCAGGTGAGTCCGGGACGGCGTCTTTGCCGCCGTTGTCCCCGCCGCCGCAGGCCAAAGCAAAGTTCGACAGAACGAAACACAACAATATGTAGCGAAGCATGGCAACCTCCAGTCGCATGAATTCCGACTGGAGCATTATCGGCGACGGCGACGGCGACGTCAACGGCTACGGCGACGGTACAATCCCCAATGTCATCCTGACGCCCCCGACGCACCCAACTTAGCACTTGTATCGGCCCGGCTGGAGGAGGCGGAAGGACCTCCCCCATGGCTTGGAAACTCTCGTCGACGCTCTCCCCTCCTTGCAGACCCCCGCAGGTCTGTCTATACTTACCCGGCGGGCAAGCCCGTTCCATTCCCCAGGAGTCAGCCAATGACCTCGGTTAGCAATTCCCACATTCCTTCCTCAATGGAGGAGTTGCAAGCCCGTGGCTGGGACTGCGTTGACGTGGTGCTGGTAACCGGGGCCGCGCATGTGGACCATCCGTCATTCCCGTCCGCGATCCTCGGCCGTGCGTTGGAGGCGGCCGGTTTTCGAGTTGGGATTCTCCCCCTCCCGGACGCAGGAGATCCCGAATCCGTGGCCGCGCTGGGGCAGCCGCGCCTGTTTTTCGGCGTCACCGCGGGGCCGTTGGATTCCATGGTAGCCAACTACACTGCGCTGGGCCGGCGTCGCAGTGACGACAGCTATTCCCCCGGTGGCCGGGCCGGGGCGAGGCCGGACCGGGCAGTTACCGTGTATTGCAACCTGATCCGCCGCCGGTTCGGTAAGGCGACGCCCATCGTCGCAGGTGGTATTGAGGCGAGCCTGCGAAGGTTCTCCCACTACGACTTCTGGTCCGATTCCGTCCGCCGTTCGTTGCTGCTCGACTGCGGTGCAGACCTGCTGGTGCATGGGGGAGGGGAAGGACCGATTGTCGAACTGGCCAGGCTGTTCGATTCACTGGGCGACCTGGCCGAGTCGGCTCGTGGCGACCGGTACGAATCCGGCCTCCGGTTGATCCCCGGCGTGATGTGGAAAGAGCCGGCGAGCCGGCCGGCCCCGGAATCGGGAGTCGAGTTGCCCGCCCATGAAGAGGCAAAGGGCGCGGGCGCCGCCTTTGCACGCGCTCACGCCACTCTCGAGCGCAACTTGGGACAGCGCATGTGGCAACAAAGCGGCGGCATGCGCGTGGTCGCGAATGCGCCTTGGGCGCCTACCGCTGACGAAATGGATGCCATCTACGCACAGCCGTTCACCAGGAATCCCCACCCCTGTTATGGTGGGGTGAAGATCCCGGGGGCGGAGCAGGTGCGGTTTTCAGTGACCACCCATCGCGGGTGTGCGGGCGGGTGCGCATTTTGCGCGATCTCCGCCCACCAGGGCAAAGGGGTGCTGAGCCGGTCCGCTGACTCGGTCTTGGAAGAGGTGGAACGGATCTCCCGGCACCCGGACTTCCGGGGCACGGTGCCAGACGTGGGTGGACCCACTGCCAATATGTACGGGGCTAAATGCACGAGAAAGGAGCCTTGCAACCGGGTCTCCTGTTTGTGGCCGGAACGGTGCCCCGACTTTGCCGATGACCAGAAAGCCTACCTCGCGCTCCTCAGTAGGGCCGCCCGTGCCGAGGGGTTAAGAAACCTGTTTGTTACTACCGGGGTGCGCATGGACCTGGCGTTGGGCAGCCCGGAATTCGTGGACGCGCTGGCATTGCGTTACACCAGCGGTCATTTGAAAATCGCGCCTGAGCACATTGCACCCGCGGTACTGAACGCCATGAGAAAGCCCTCCGGCCGTGACTTCGCCCGCTTCGTTGCCGAGCACAAGAAGCTATCGCTGAAGGCTGGGAAGAACCAGTTCGTGGTGCCGTATCTGATGGCCGCACATCCGGGCTGTACCATGGACGATATGGTGGACCTGGCCCTCTTCCTTTCCAAGGAGGGGATCCGGGCTGAACAGTGTCAGGTCTTCACGCCCACGCCGGGCACCGCCAGCTCGGTGATGTACGCCACGGGCCTGGATCCCATGACGATGAAGCCGGTCTTTGTGGAGAAAGACCCCCAGCGAAAGCGGTTGCAGAAAGCGTTGATTCTCTACCACCTGCCCGAAAACCGGAGGCTGGTGCGGGAAGCGCTGAAAGCGTGCGGCCGCGAGCGCGAGCTTCCGAAATTCTCTCGCAGGAGATAGAATCCTGCGGAATTCCAAAGCCCCGGTGAGACACGCTGAGACAGTCGAGACAGTCAATGAGACAGTTCCGCTGAGTTCCGGGAAGGTGTTTACGCGGTAACGACGCTGCCTACGGCCAGCACCACGAGGCCGCCGAAAAAGGCGAGAATAGCGAGGCGAAACGCCAGGTTGGCGGCTTGCCGGGAGAAGTCATTTGCTTTCATAATTCGAGAACCTCCTGCCTGTGCAGCAACAAATCATGCCTTGTCACACCTGCTTACTAACGCAATCGGCGTGCCAACTGAGGCAAAGGGTCCGCGTTTGTCAGCGGACGGAGGTTGTCGAGTCTGTCAGAAGTTGGTAGAAGCTTGCGCTCCGCTGGAGCCGGCGTCTCCCGGATTACCGATGGAGGGCCCGCCGGAGCCGCCGGGCCCTCCGGCGCCTGGGACGAAGGTGTTCTGAGTCTGGTAGGAGTCGAGGCTTCCCGGTTCATTTCCGAATGCGAAGAGGCAGTAGGAAGCGCCTCCGCATCCGCCTCCGCCGCCTTCTCCGTGGCCTCCGTTACCGCCATCCCCGCCGTTACCGCCGGGCGCTGCGCACAGGGCGTTGTTGAAGTCGTCGGCACCCCCTGCTCCGCCGGCCCCGCCGGGTCCTCCGGAGCCGCCGCTGCCGCCCTGGCCGCCCGGTCCGCCTAAGCCCCCGTGGATGACGTTGCCGGATATTTCGGGCACATTGGCCGGGGCTTCATCCCAAACGAGGAAAATGCCGAAAGAGCCGCCGCCCGACCCGCCGCCGTCGCAACCGGTGCCTCCGCAACCGCCCGCACCACCACCGCCCCCTGCGCCTCCGATGTGGGTTTGCCCGTTGCAGCCGGAGCCATCCTGCGCGCCGCCGCCGGCGCCGCCTCCGCCTCCGCCGCTGCCGGCCGAACCTGCCTGACCGGGCTGCCCGCCGGTGCCTACCCACAGGCGATCCACCACCATCCCCACGGCCGCGTCAGCGGAGCAGCCGTTGCCCCCCGCAGTTTCACCGTAACCGCCGAGGCCTCCGGCCATGCCGGGGTTGCCAACCTCGTTGCCCCCGGTGGCCTGCCGGCACTCGCCATCGGGTGGGAACTGCCAGCAGAACCAGACCTCACGGTCGTACCCGCCGATGCCGCCGGAGCCGGCGAGCGGCCCCTGACCCCCGGCGCCGTTTTCGTACGCTACCGGTGCGCTGTTGTAGGACGGCGGACAGGTGTTGCCACCGCCGGCGCCGCCGTCCACCGGGACGCCGTCGTCGCAACTCCCTGCACCGCCCAACCCGCCGGGGCGGGGCAGGGCCGGCTGAATCGCCCCGCAGTTGGTCTGCGAGGTGCCGAACGCACCATCGCCGGCCGCGCCGTCCGCGCCGGCCGCGCCGTTGACTCCGTCACTTCCTTTCAGGCCGGGTCCGCCCACTCCGCTCTCGATGGTATTGTGGGTCACAACCAGCGCGTCCGTGCTGTTGCGGATGTACACGGCGTAACTGCTTCCCCCGGGAGTTGTGTTGTTTCTGCCGTAGATTGTGAAGCCGTCGAGGACCGTGCTGGCAGGAGCGTCCGCGACGGTAAACGCGTTCACCGCACCGGGCAGGTCGTTCTGGAAGTCCTGACCCATGATCACGGTAACGTTCAAATCGATGTTTCGCTGCTGGAAGTCCGACGAATACCCGCCGTAAAGGGCAACGCCCTGGGCCAGCAGAATCGATTCCGCATAAACGCCGCTGGCGACGTAGACGTCCCGCTTGCCCTCACCGGCAGCCTTGGCCAGCGCGGCCTGTATCGTCAGCATCGGTTCATCAATGGTGCCGGGGTTTTCGTCCGCGCCGTTTTTGGCGACGAAAACAGCATTGCCGATTTCACCGTCAACGCCGTCGCAGTTCTGATCCGCACCGTCGGGAAGGTCGGTTTCGCCGATGTATTCACACTCGCAGCCGTCTGCCGAGCTTTGGTTGACGTCCTGGAATCCGTCGAGGCAGGTCATGGAGCAACTGGGTGTGGCGAGGTCCGCGTCGCAGATGCTCGTCGCGTTGGCGTAGTCCAGGAACGTGCAGTTGTTGTTGCACTGCCCGCAGTGCTGGACCGAAGCATAGTTGCCCGACTCGTTCACGAAGTCTTCGTCCACATCGCCGTCGCAGTCGTTGTCCATGTTGTCGCACACTTCGGCCGGCAGCACGCAGGGGCCCCATCCGTCAGGGGTGCATTGCTCGGTCCCGTAGCAGGTGACAAACGGCTGTCCCGGCTCCGGTTCCGTCGGCCAGGTTTTGGCGCAGGCGCCGATGAGATCCAGGTTGGTTCCGTCACAGGAACACGACCCCGAGTTGGGCGTGCAAACCTCCTCCCCGTCAAGAGGCTCGCAGGAGTAGCCGTCGGGGCAGTCTGCGTCGGAGTCGCACTGCTTCGTGCAGGCCAGTTTTCCGCCCACCTCCACACAGGTCGCCCCCTCGATGATGCAGTTCTCAGGAATGCTGCACGGCTCGCAAAGCCCGGCCGCGATGGGGATGCATTGGAATTCGTTGTACTTGAAATAGCCCGGGTCGCACTGGCCCACTACGCACAGGGGGGGATCGTTGGAATCGTCGCAGATTGCAGTCGCGTTGGGGAAGCCGGTTTCGCAGGAGACGGTGCAAGAGCCGCAATGGGCGAAGTCGTTGTACAGCCCGGCCGCGTTCACAAAGTCTTCGTCTACTTCGCCGTTGCAGTTGTTGTCCACGTAGTCGCACAGCTCTTCAGTGGGCTCCGCAGCCTGGCACACCCAGCCCAAAGCGCCGAGGCAGGTGGACTGACCGAGGCAGGTCCCAACACCCTCCACCACGACTTCGCACTCCTGGGACAAGGGCAACTCTTCGTCGTACGCACCGTCGCAGTCGTTGTCAGCCCCGTCGCAGACTTCCGGGCCCGGGGTGCTGGCGTTGCAGTCCACCCAGCCGTTGCCCGGATCACAAAACTCATAACCCAGGCAAAGGCCGATGTCGTTTTCGACCTGGCACGGCCTTACCTGGCCGGATGTTTCGCTGGTGCACGAACAGGAGCCGCTGTCGGGAAGGCACATGGAGAATGTCTCCCCGTCCTTCTCCACTTCGCCACAGGCGAACGTGGCGGGGCACTTACTCGCCTCATCGCAGGAATAAGTGCAGAAATCACCGTCTTCCATGGAGATGCACAACCCGCCGCCGCATTGTGCATCCAGCTCGCAGGGGTAGCACAACTTCTTGGTGTCGGGAACACACAGGAAAATCAGGTCCGGCCCCATACCCGAAAGCCCCTTGCAGTGCCATCCTTCGGCACACTCCTCCACGCACTGCTGGGTGCACACACCCCCGAAGGTGCCTTCCACGCAGAAACCCGATTCGCACTCGCCGTTGTCTTGGCAGGGACAACCGAAAGCATAGGGTGTTTCGACGCATTCAGCCGCCGCGTCTCCCCGGAGCAGGAAATCGAAATGCATCACGTCCGGCTCGCCAAGGTCAGGTGAATAGGCGTCCACTCCCGGTTCACCCTTGGCATCTTCGGCCGTCGCGCCTGTGTCGGGCAATGTCAGGCACCCGGAAGACTGGTTGTCTGTCGACGACTTGCCGCAGCCCGCAGCAGATACCAGCAAAGCGACCGCCAGTAGCGCCGCCAACGCAGTTCTCGTGATCATCCCCTCTCCTTCCCTTCGGTCCGTCATAAACACTCTTAAAGCCTATGGCCCGTAGGATTTGAAGTCAAGACGCCGGAAGAATCCGGCGCCGGTTGAAAGTCAGGGGGGGGGGCCGATTCTATGAGCTCAGGCAGGTTCCGTTTCCTTTGCCGCTTTCCTCTTGCGCTTGACCTCGTACATCTCCTCGTCACCCCGGGTGAGCAGGTCGTCAAGGGTCGCGTCGATCTCCGAATCCCAAACCACGCAACCCACGCTGGCGGCCAGCGTATAACTCCTTCCAGCCGTAGCGTTGTGGGTGTCGATGGCTCGCTGCAGCCGGCCGGCGAGCAGCTTGTGGAGGCCCTTGGCAACATCCAGCGCGATGACCGCGAATTCGTCGCCCCCCAGACGGGCGATAATGTCGCTATGACGGAAGACAGTGGCAAGAACTCCGGCCATGTCGGCCAGCGCCTGGTCACCTTCCTGGTGCCCCAGGTTGTCGTTGATCCACTTAAGGCCGTCCAGGTCCAGGTAAAAAAGGACAACCGGGTCGCCCCGCCGGCGCGCGATTTCCAGTTGCTTGCTCCCCAGAGTGGTGAACCCCCGACGATTGCGCAAACCGGTCAACTCATCGTTGTAGGCGAGACTCTTGAGCCGATTGCGCATTTGCACTTTGTCGGTGACATCCCGCAAGGAGGCAAGCAGCGCAGGATTGCGCTCCCAGTGGGTCTCCACCACGCTCATCTCCACCACGATCAGCTCTCCCGATGCTGTCACAAGTTCCTGCTCAGTGGTGCTCCCCGGCTCCAGGGCCGGCCCGAAAGCGTCGTTGACCAGGTTCGCCGTTGACTTGCCCAGCAGGGTGGCCGCCGCAGGATTGGCGAATTGCACGGTGCCCTCAAGGTCGCAAACCACCACGCCGTCGGCGTTGGCTTCCAGGATGGAGCGGTAATCCGCTTCCAGCGCCCGAATGGTCTGCAGCGACTCATTCAATTCTCGATTCTTGTTGGCCGCCTCCTCGTACGTCGACAGAAGCAGCGGGATGATCCGGCTGAGTCGGGAAGGGACTTCGTGTGTCTCGCCGTTGACCAGAACAGATTCCAGTTCCTCATCACGTTCATCAAGCCCTCGTGTTTGCATGTGCTCATGGGCTGCTCTGACCCTGTCTACCAGGAATTCCGGGTTATACGGTTTGGTTACGAAGTTGTCGGCTCCGCATTTGAGTGCGCTGAGCACGTCGTTGCGATCCGACAGGGTGGTAAGCAGGATCACCGGGATTCGTTTCAACCGCTCATCAGCTTTCACGGTCCTGCACAGGGTGAAGCCGTCCATTTCCGGCATGACGATGTCGGTTACGATGACGTCCGGGAGCCAGTCGGCGAGAAGGCGCAGTGCCTCCTTTCCGTTGATAGCCGTCTGCACCTGAAAACCCTGCTGCTCAAGCAGCATCCTGAGCCACTTGGCTTGTGTGGTGCTGTCCTCGACTACGAGAATCTGGCTGGGGGTATTCTCCATCCGTACCTCCACGTTGCACACCGGCGCGATCCGTGCATGATAGAGGTATTCGAGCAGAAGTGATTTGTCTAGAGATATCGTTGGCTAAGTGTGAATTGCCCATGTTGCGTCGTGATTTCGGTAGCGCTAAGACCCGAGGCAGGGCTGCTATTCCGGCAGCTCATCCCCGACGCAAGCGGGCATGCACTCGTCTGCGAAGGGACAGTCAGGAAAGAAGTTCATGGGGCACAACTCCTCCATGCAGTGGAAGAAATCGTGTACCGCGGGGATGGCCTCCGGTGCGGTAAGGGTCAGGCAGTCGTCGAAACAGCCCGGAGTATCAGGGCCGCACGGTTCGGAGCAGGTGAGCACGTCGCCGCAGGAAAGGTCGCCGTTGCCGCCCACGCACAAGACCATGAGGCTGTGATCCACTTCGCCGTCGAATGTCCCCATCATCACCTGCCATTTCTCCATGGCGTCCACCGAAGTGTTCTTCATGCACTCGATGAGGCATGGCGGGTCGGTTTCGCCGTCAGCCATGCCGAAGCCGCAGTCGAAGAAGCACTCCCTTGTTTCCTTGCAACTCATGTCGCCGTCGCCGCCCAGACAACTCAAGACCCAGGTTTCCAGGGGGTGGGCTTTTGCGTCGGCAGCGATGAGGCAGGCGCCTTCCGTGGTTTCCTTACTCGCCTCAGCCATGCACTCCATAGGGCACGACTGGAAGTCCATGGCACACTGTACCAAGCAGTCCACAACGTCGGTGCAGGTTGCCTCCCCTGCACCTCCGGCGCACGCCATCGCTTCCAACGGGCAGTGATCCCATCGGCAGAACTCCAAGTCAGCAGCCTCGACCTCAGCGCAATGAATGTCCCAGCACGACCCGAGCTGGTAGAACTGCCACGTAGCCAGCTCAGAAAGACCTTCGATGCATGGGCTCCAGCATTCGACGTCATCGGCGCCGCCACACCCCTTGTCCAATCCGCAGGTCAACGCGTCTGAGCAACTCTTGCCTTCCTCCGGCAGGTCCGGAATACAGGGTAGGGGAGACACCGTCTCGGATTGTCCAATGTCGGATGTTTCAACCAGATCAGCAGGTGCGGTATCGTTGATTTCGTCCGGTGTGTCCGCCACCGCGACAGTGTCTTCCGGGCCGGGAAGGTCGTCTTTTGCCTCCCCCGGCGCATCGACCGGGTCAGGTCGGCCCAGGTCCGCCAGGTCAGGTTGAGCAAGGTCGGCCGGCTGGTCGGCGGATACCTCTTCCGGCGCGGTCATCTCTGGTGCGGCCTTGGTTTTGCCGCCGCACGCGGCCAGCGCAACGAGCGCGCACGTGACAGCCCAGACTGCGATAGCTCGGATCATGTTGCCCCCCATGTCGTCCCGGCGTCATCCATGATACCAGATGGCGGGTTTTGCCTCAATGGGCAGCCAACCGTCCGGTTGGCGGATTGCGAGACTGCGGGTACGCCGGGGCAGATGACGGTGGGCGGGCTAGCATGTGCGGATGTGACGTCGCCAACGAAAAAGGGCAACCCTTTCGAGTTGTCTTAATCCATGGGGGCACACTTCAACCTGATTCCGCGCATGGGAATCAACGTTTAATCAATACCCCGGCCTCTTTCCGCCAGGGTCGACAATTGCGTTGTTGCCAAAGCGCTGCCGTGATATTGCAAAATGGTCAGGAGCGTGGCTTTCGGCCGTCGGGCTGAGTCGCTCGCTCCATGCATGGGGAGATGTTGTGATGAGTAGGTTCCGTGTCCATTTCTCGCTGGAGAGGTCGACCTGACTGAGGAGCGGGAGCGGCACATCGCCAAGCGCCACCCGGAGTTGCTGCCAGAGCACCGGGGTCTGCTGGGTGAGACCCTCGGCGAACCGGACCAGGTGCGACTGAGCGGCCGAATGAGTCGTGCACGGATTTTCTCCCGGTGGCATAATAACCTACGGGGCGGTAAGCACGTGGTGGTAGTGGTGGTGAGCGACGCCGCCCGGGGTGGACGCCACTGGATCATAACTGCCTACGTCGCCAGACGATTGGCGGGAGGAGAGGTGGAATGGCATCGAAGCTGACCGTGGAATATGACAGAGAAGCGGATATCCTCTATATCAGCAAATGTGCCCGTCCCCGTCACTTATTGGACCCTCGTCGAGAGACAGCAGAAAGGTGCGATTCCTGAAAGCGGCACAGTGGCAAGGCTCTTGAGGCCAAATCCGGCCATCTAGTAGGCTCTCAGGGAAGCCCTGAAATGGGAAGCCGAGGTGGGGCCGAATCCCCGCTCCTGCTTCGCTCGTTTCGGGACGGACCGAAACGAGCTTCTCAGGATGCCTTCGGAGCCGATACTGCCGGCCCCTACGGCACTCTGTGCCGAGCATGAGAAGTTGTTCCGGACATGATGGCACCCACCTCGATGCTGGGCACGGAGCGCCGAAGGGACGCGACTGCGTTCCGAAGGCGTGCTGAGTAGCTCCAGGGTGTACATCCCGGGAGCGAAGCAGTACTGGAGACTCTGCCCCACCTCAGCCTTCACAGCACGCGCCTGTCCGCGGCCGCCCGGCCGGGAACCCCGCTCGATTCCGGCCTGGTATCCGAATCACGTCTGGTCGGTCGACCTCACCACGGTGAAACGGTGGGGCCTGTGGCCCACGTTTGTTGTGGTTGCCATTGACCACTTCTCCCGCCGGGTCGTCGCCGCCAGGCCACTCGACGGCCCTAACGCCGGCTGGGTGGCTGACGAACTCGAAGCCGCCTTCGAGAAACTCGGTCAGCCGAAGCACATCATCACCGACCGGGGTTCGGTGTTCACCGGCCGGACGTTCCGGGAGTTGCTCAATCGGTGGAACGTCAAGCACCGGCTCGGCGCGGTCGGTCAACACGGCAGCATCGCGGTCACCGAGAGAGTCATCGAGACGCTCAAGTACGAATGGTTGCGACCAGTGCCGCTCGTCAAGGGCTTCGACCACCTGGAGCGGCTGTGCGCCGGCTTTGCCGACTGGTACAACAACTGGCGACCGCACATGTCGCTCGATGGCCAGCGGCCGGGCGACATCTACACCGGACGTCAGGTTGAGAAGCCCGAGCGGACCGCCAAGGTCATCCCCCTCGATATCGAAAGAAGGGTCTTCGCTGAGCAGCGGCTTACCGGCTATCGGCTGAAGAAAGCTGCGTAGGCGACCTCTTCTGCTCCTATCGGTTGTTGGCTCGCCTCCCCGCCACCGGTCTGCCCGCGTAGCGGAATCGGTGACCTTTCGCGCGGCAGCAGTAGCGAAATCCCGCTTCAGAAAGAAGAAACGCCCTCCTTACCATCGGTTTTCAAGGAGCAGTTCGCTGCAAACCACCGGCTCTACCCCGGTACCGTGGCCCCTGAACAAGGACACCCCGGTCCCGTTGGGGTGAACAAGGACACGTGGTTCAGTTTCTGGCCGTCCAGTCGCTAACAATCCGGAACAACCTCATGCACGCAAGGGTCGTCCCCGTCAGGGGCGTTCTCATCGCACGAGTCTGTCGTGCATGGATCTCCGTCGTCGCAGTCGACGTCCAATTCGTAGCATAGGTTCTGCTCCAGGTAGCATTTGGCCACAATGCATGGCCCCGGTTCGAGATAGTCGACGCATTCCTGGTCCGTGGAGCAACACGAGTCATTCGGAACATTGTAGCAGCCGGTCACCGGGTCACAGAAATCATCGGTGCATAAAGACCCGTCGTCGCATAGGTCAAAGTCGAGGATGTCAACATTGGCGCACAGGCCCAGACCCTCAGGCAGATCCTCCAGGTCGAATTCGGCTGGGTTCGGCGTGGAGTGCCACGGAGAGAATTCTGCCCACCCACCGCCGTACTGGCAGTAGTCGTAGGTGCACTCGTCGCCATCGTCGCACTTGCTGTCAGCGTCATTTTCCGTTTCGCCCCAGCAGAGCGGATCGCAGACCGAGGTGTGGAGACAGTCCCCGGTGGAAGGATCGCATTCCTCCCAAGTGCACTTGTCTCCATCATCGCACAAGTCCGCCTCGAGCTTGTCCAAGTACACACACTCCCCCTCATCCGACAAGTAATCGTGGGTGCAGAGTTGGTCGATGAACCCTTCCGGGCAAACACCGTCCATGAGCACGATTTCGCCCGTCTCCAGGTTGATACAGTCGTTGCAGCCGTATTCCGGACAATCGACATCGTCCACCCAGCAACAGCCATTGTCGCACTGCCACTCGTGGCACCAGTCCAACGCCTTGCCGGTGCACGCTTCGTCCAACTCATCGCCCGCCTGGCATGCCCCGTACTTGCACACACAGCCGGCGTCTTCCTGGCACAACGTGTTTTCGGGGCATGGTTCCGGGGCGGACCATGTCCAGGAACAGGTCTCCTCCAAAAACTGACAGAACCTGACCTCCGTGTTGCCGGACGTGCACTTCGACTGACCCTCCCCGCATGCCGGCGGTGGGGGAGCCGCGCAGATGTTGACCTCACGGGCGTCGGACGTATCGACGGTGTCCTCGGCCAAGTCGCCAGCTCCGGGCGCATCGATGACTTCCAACGCCACGTCAGACCGTCGACCGTCGACCGTCGAATCCTCCGCGACACATGCGCCGCACTCGCCACCATCCCCGGCCGGCTCGCTCTTGCTGCCACAGCACAGGCTTGCGGCTGCAAGCAATGCTGCCGCAGCGACTACGCCTACGGTTGCCCACTTCTCCATAGTCTGCCTCTCACCTTGAGAAGACCAATTCTCCTTCCAGGGTCATCCCGCTCTACCAACAGCCACTCAAATCGAACACACCAAGTCCTGGCCCCCCCAGAGCCGAGTACATCTTCCCGCCAAGCAATTCGTGTCTCTCTTTATCTATCGAGAAGGTCGCCGTCGCAGTCTCCAGCACCGCAACGGTCAACGGGTCTGTAGGCACAGACACGTCTAAGACCTGCACCATCATCGTATGCTTGTTGGCTTCGGTTGTCCCACCGCCAAAGATGAAAGCCGTATTCCCCACCAGTTGAAGTTCGCTGGCCGGTCCAATGATTTCGATCTCGTCGAAGTGAAACTGTACGACAAGGTGAGGGGATTCCGGCTCCACAAGATCGTAGATCAGCATCCCGTGTTCCCACATATTGGCATAGAGGACATATCCATGGTTCCCTTGTACATCTATCGCGAACATGGAGGAAGGCCAGTGCACGTTCGCAACGGACACAGGCGCGTACGGGTCGCCGATGTCCAGCACCACCAGCCCCCCGTCTTCACAGACAACATAGGCGTCGACTTGGTCGACGTCCAGGTCCCGCGGCACTTCCGGCAGGACGAATGTGGAGAGGATTGTGGGAGCAGTCGGCTCCGACATATCGATCGTCGCAAGGTAAGGCTCCCAAAAAGGGTACTGCCCTCCGGCAACGTGGGCCAGGCTCCCGTTCAAGGCCAGGTGAATGGTCTTTTCAAGCGGAACCTGAGCCACGATTGTCGGGACCATTTCGTCGCTAACATCAATAATCATCAGTCCTTCTGTTGAGTTCAACATGTACGCGTAGTCACCGGAAACCTGGATCTGACCGTTGTAGGCGGGGGTGAGCATGGCGCCCAACATCTCCGGCTCGTCCGAGTTGCTGATGTCAACTACGTGCATCTGATCGTGCTCTGATATGTAGGCGAAGGGCCATTTGAGCGCGATGCCCCTGGTTCCCCCCAGCACATCGTAGTGAGCCAGCGTGTCGACGACGAAGGCACCGTCCATGGCGAGTACAACGAGCCCTGCTCCGCCGTCCGCAACGAACAGCCTATCCGTATCGGGCGCCACCCCAGCGGCCGTCGTGAACGTGTCCAACACGTTGCTCACTTCCGGCGCGAGAGGATTCGAAATGTCAACGACGGTTACGCAGTTGCCTGTGTCGCCAGTGGATGCAACGTAGGCAAGACCATCAAGCAGTTCCAGCTTCCCCCCAGCCCCCTGCCATTGGAGCGAGGCGACCTCTTGTGGGTCGAAAGGGTCGGTCACATCTAGGACCGCCAGTTCCTGCCAGTCCTGGGGGAGAAGAACGGTGACAAAGAGATAACCCTGGAACAACTGCAGATCGTATGCGTAGCCATCCCATTCGACGCTGGCAAGGTGGACCGGCTCCGTGGGGTCGATCACATCGAGGACGTGGACTCCGGAGTAGAAGTCGGCAACGAAAGCGAACCCCGCGTCCACTTCGATGGCGGTGACCCTGCCGGGAGTGTCGTAGGTGCCGATTGTCGTCGGGTTCGCCGGATCGCTGATGTCAACGATGAAGAGCCCTTCAAACCAGCCGGCCACAAGGGCCAGATCCCCGGCGACAAAGGATGACTTTATGTCGGAGGGGCCGCTGTAGCTCCCAATAACGGTGGGCTGACCGGGCACAGTGACGTCCACGATGTGTAGAGCTGTCTCGTCGCCTGGTAGGTTGTTGTCTTTGCACGACACCAACGCGAGGTCATCTTCCACGAAGATGTGCTTCGTCCAACCCGCCAGACCCACCTTGCCGACGAGTATCGGCTCGTCGTTGGAAATATCAAAGACGGACAGCCCGTCCGAGCCCATGCCAACGTATGCGTGCTCTCCTTCAACAGCGACGTTTGTGACCCATCCGCCGAACCGACTGAAGGAGGCGATATCACACGTGCCGTCGCCGCACGCACCGGTGTCGCAGGTCTCGCCCTCGGGGCACCCGCCACACTCCACCGCTCCGTCGCAAGCGTTGGGGAAAGCCCCGCACTCGTAGCCCGGCTCTCCGCAGACCGCCGGAGTGCAGCAGACTCCGGATTCACTGCAGATGTCGGCCGTCGGGCACGCAAGGACATGCCAACAACCACCTAGTCCTCAATCAAGCGCAAACCAAGGCGCTCTTTGCTTGAAGTAACCCGA
>CAZVFX010000041.1:0-53140 GCA_964626565.1 uncultured Myxococcales bacterium | reverse complement strand
ATTTAATCGACATTTGTCGTCGATCGGCTTTGCGCGCTTAAATCAGGCTGCAGGCGGTAGGCTGTAGGCGGCAGGTACGGTGCCGGAAGTTAGTCCAGAGTGGCGAACGCTCTCTTGACTTTGGGCAGGTCTTTTTCGAAGACGTCCTTTTCGCCGCCGGCTTCCAGGGCGTACAAGGACCTACCGTCCACGACGATGCCGAGGACGTACAAGTACTCCACACCTCGGTACTTTCGGTTGAAAAGCATCCACTTGCCTTTGCCCTCGTCGGAAGAGAAGCTCCCTTCCTCCACGAATTCGTAGCCCCTGGACAGGGTCATGTGTTTTTTGGCCGCTTCCGACCAGTAGGCGAGGTTGCCCTTCTTCTTGTCTTCGTTGGTAAACTCTCTTACCGCGATGGCCGAGGCGTCGGTAGAGATGGCCAGATAGTCGTACCGTCCCTTGTAGTCCCGCTCCGCATAACCGTCGGGAGTTCCCAGAGAAATGCAGCCGGAAAGCAGGGCTGCAGCAACTGCAAATGTGCATATTGTCGTAATCTTCATCATATCCTCCCTTTCGTTACTGGATCAGGTATTCGACGCCCAATTCGTCCAGCCAATCCCAGGGCAGCCTGAAGGTGCGTTTTGGCCCTTGCGTCGCCAGCCGGAAAGTCACGGTTACCGTGGCAAACGATACATGCTGCGCCAGGTATCTTAACCTTCCCTCTAAGCTCTCAATTTCTTCTACGACGGCCGCAATCTCCTTCTGCACCGCCAGCTTGTCTTTCAGTTTGCCCGCTGAGTCCAAGAGCTTGTACAACTGCTGCACGTAGTTCTTCTTGGTTTTCAGCCTCAACTCAACGTCGTAAAACTCCTCGGTGACGTCCTGGGCCCTGATGTCGGTGAGCGTGTCGTCTATGCGCCCCAGTTTCTTCAGCTCCGGCTCCATCTTGGCGAAGCTCTCGGCCGGAATACGCAACACCACGGTGCCTGCAGACGTCTGCTGCATGTAGCCCCCCAGTGACTTGGCGTAGTCGATGAGCTTGGTTTGGGCCTCTTTCAGGTCGTAAACGTCGACGTAGAAGCGGGCGGTGTAGATGATCTTCCTGGCGATGATTTCGCCAGCGGGTGTGCCGCCGGTGTCCCCGGCCAATTTCGAGGAATCGGCCCTGCCGTCGAATTCGTCGCCGCCGCCCATGACGGAGGACAGTTCGTCCAGTTCCCCCCTCTCCCCGCCGGTGTAGGCCGGACTCGGTGGCATCATTTGATTCCGTGACGCCATAGCGCCGCAGGCGGATGTCACCAGCAGCAGCGTCGTACACAAGATGATTCTCATCGTCATGAGATACCTCCCCTTGGTTCTCGTTTAGTCCCGGGCATTGTAGCTTCTCCGGGAATCCTGGACAATAGAAACGGGAACTTCGAAAAAGTTCCCTTGTCTTGTCCCTTTGCGGCGAGAGATAATGATAGAGCGAGGTGGTGTATGAACCCTTTCCGGACAACCCTGGTGATGCTGCTGGCAGTGGTTTGCGCTTCGCCCATGGCCCGGGCCAATATGGGACCGCCGTGGGTTGAGGGCTACCCGGTGGGAGAACCGTTGGGCGCGCTGGCGGCCATATCTATTATCGAGGAAGACCTTGTTTTCGATCTTCTCCCCCTCGATGAAACGGGTAGAGAATACGAAGTGAGCGCGACCTACAGGCTCGCCAACCACGGCCCGGAAGCGCAGGTCGAATTGCTGTTCGTCTCCCCCGGGGTCACGTCGGCGAAGGTGGCGCTGGACGACGTACCCCTTGAATTTACCCGGGAGGAAAATGTCCCGGCGCCTCCCGAATGGGCGGCCCCTGAGCGCTCGCCCGCGCTGGCGGGCGAAAACGAGGACGGCTGGGAGATCTTCTACCACGGCCTACGGGGAGAGCAGCGGGAGTTCTACTACGCCTTGCGGTTCAACGCGACCATTCCCTCCGGCAACCATGTCCTGAACGTGCGTTACCTGGCCGACGCAGGATCCCACCACGTGGGAGAGCCGTACCACATGTATCAGGTGGGCTACGTGCTGTCGCCCGCCAAATCCTGGCGCTCCTTCGGCAAATTGAACCTTGCGGTAAAGGTCCCCCCGGGTTGGGTTTTCTCTTCGTCTCTTCCCCTGGAGGAGACGGAGGGCGGCTTTGCCGCCACCTTCGACGGTCTGCCCGCCGACAATCTGGCGTTCAGCCTGCAGCCGCCGGTAGACCAGTCAGCGCTTACCTGGGCCGCGGCGGTGCCGATTCTGGCGTTGGTCATCGGTTTGTTCCTGGCCCTGCTCGCGGGCCGAGCGGTGGCCCGGCGGGTGCACCGCAAGAAGTCCCGCCACGCCGCGGTAGTGGCGATCACCCTCACGGTCATGGTGCTGTCAGCCATAGTCACGGGTTTTTCCGTGTCCCTGGCCGACATGTTCGGCACCGAACTGTTCGAGACCCACCACCTGTCGAGCAATTATCGCTACGGTCGGTCCATGGGCACCTGGCTGTTGGTTGTGCCCGGCGGGGTCATGCTCTCGCTGCTGTTGGTTCCTTTGTCGGTGGGGATCTTCGTGCGGCGATATCGTCGCAGAAGCGTTGCAACCGGGGGCGAATCTTCGTAAGATTGGCTGCGTTGGGAGGAGGCCCATGACCTACTACATCATTGGCGCTGCTGCAGCACTTGCTGTGGGCTACTATTTCTTCCGTCGCACCGGCGCGCCGGGAGTTGGGAAAGCGGTCGACGACGCGATCGAAGCTCAGGACCCGGCGCCCGTGCTGAAAGCCGCGGGCGGCCTGCCCCATGAGCGGCAGGCCGATTTCTACCAGCAGGCGATCACGCTCTTGTGGGAAGGCTGGCAGCGACCGTTGGCGGTCAAAGTGATCAAGGCGTTTTCCATTACCCACGCACACGAAAAGATCTGCCAGTTCTGGCTCAAGCAGGCCATGGAGGTCGAGCCCATGTCCGCGGGCAAGGAATTCGACAAGAAGTTCCTCGATACCCACTACAATCCGGAGGTGGCCGCTTGTTGCGGCAAGACCTCGTCGTGAAGTAAGTAGCTGCCGGCGGTCGCCGGCGTAGGGCTTTCAGTGTTCAGCTATCAGCGTTCAGCTACTGCAACTCCTCAAAACAGCGGTTTGCTTCGAGGAGAACTGCCGGGCACTCGGGGAGAGCGCACGGGGGCGGGCAGGTGTTGGTTTCCCTTTGATGAATGACTTCGGCTACTGCTCGGGTGTACTGGCAGACGGCGGGGTTGCACTTGAACGGGCCTTTGTAGACCAGGTGGTGTTCCCATTGGGCCCAGCGGTTCTGGGCCTCGGTGCGGATCTGGATCTCCACCGGCCTGTCGTTTTCAACAATGACGAAATGTACTGAGCGGTATCCGTCGCCGCGGTAGTGTTTGCCCAGGAAATCCTTGAAGCGGATGATGCGCTTGCCGTAGTGTTTGCGCACCACCTCTTCCAACTTGCGGACTCCGGTCAGGTCAGCCGCAATGAGCCTTACTCCCGCGATATCCCGCAACGCGACCGGGGCTTCCGGCGCGGCCGCAAGGACCATGGCTCTGGCTTCGGCCGGGGTTGCGTCTTCCGGGAAGTCCCCACCCCGGTCCGAGCTGCCGTTCCGGAACTCCTGCCACCGCGCCTGGCTGTTCACAAGGTCCCGGTAGATCTTCTCTTCCACTTTGTGCGGTTCCTTGAGGCCCGGTTTGCCGGGACGGTAGCGGTTGCGGCGGGTTTTGACCCTGGCGCCGTCGACACCGGAGGCCAGTTTGCGCAACTCCTCCACCGCAATCTCAAGCGCAGGGGCGTGGCTTTCCACAAATGCGAGAGTGCCCGGATTGAGCGTGTTGGTCCGGAACCAGTCCATGTACGCCCCCGACCCCGCTTCCGCCGGGTCGGGTACATCGGACAGGCTGTAACTACCGGAACGGACGGCCGGACAGCACGCAGCCAGGGAGCAGAGTGCGAACAGCAGGAGGAGGGCCTGCCACTTTGTGGCTGGACCCCGAGTTCTCACGTTCCGCCTCTAAGCGCCTTTTCGGAAGTCACATTCTCCATGGCTACATCAAAGCTGATCATGCCCGACTTGTAGAGGCGCTCAACCGAGGAGTCCATGGTGCACATGCCGTAATCTCCACCCGACTGCATGAGGCTGGCGAGCTGCTGTCCCTTGGATTCCCTGATGACGTTCTTCACCGCCGGAGTGTTGACCAGCACTTCGTAGGCCAGGCAGCGCCCGTCAATATCCATGCGGGGGAGCAGGCGTTGGGAGACAATGGCCCTCAGCGTGGCGGAGAGCTGGATCCGTATCTGTTGCTGATGGTGAGGCGGGAAAACGTCGATGATTCGATCGATGGTCTGGGCCGCGGACGCGGTGTGCAAAGTTGCCATCACCAGGTGTCCCGTTTCCGCCGCGGTGAGCGCGGTCTGGATGGTTTCCAGGTCCCGCATCTCCCCCACCACCACCACGTCCGGATCCTGGCGCAGCACATGCACCAGCGCCTTGGCAAAAGACGGGGTATCCTCGAACACTTCTTGCTGAACGATAATGCTCCGCTTGTTCTGATGGAGCATTTCGATGGGGTCCTCAATGGTGGTTATCTTGCACGCCAGTTCTCTGTTGATCACATCCACCATGGAGGCCATGGTAGTGGTTTTTCCGGTTCCGGTGGGCCCGGTAACCAGAATAAGGCCGTTGGGTTTGCGGCACAGTTCCTCCAGTACCGGCGGGAGCCCCAGGGTTTCCAGGGCCGGCAGTTCACGGGCGGTGAGGCGGATCGCCGCGGCCATCTTGCCCCGATCGTAGTACACCTCCACCCGGAAGCGGCCAAGCGCGGGAGCTGAAAATGAGAATCCCAGGTGCCGTTCCTTTCTGAACTCGGAAAGCTGGTGGGAGTTCATGAGGGTCTCCACCAGCTCCTCGGTGACCATGATCTTCCGGCCTTCCGCATCGATAGCTCTGATCTGGCCGTGGATTCTCAGCACCGGCGGCGTTCCGGGTATAAGATGCAGGTCCGACGCATTCGTCTTCAGCGCGTACTTCAGCAGGGTGTCAATTTTGATCATCGGCGTCCTCCGGTAAGAGATCCCCCTCATACCGATACAACAGATTCTCACGATCCGTCAATCCTCTGTTGCGCATGAACTCTTCGACGTAGCGTGCCGTGGCGTTACCATACCCGTGAGCAGCCCTGAGCACAAAGTACCGGTTGTCGGGCACCTGGATTTGGATGTCGGGTATGTTGTACCGAAAGCCGATGGGCCTGAGCTCCGGGCGGGGCGCGCCGTTGACGCTGAGCAGTTCGTTTTTCCACTGTAGCAGGTCGCCGGGGCAACCGAGGACTACTCCCACCGAAGGACCCCGGACCAGCACCATATCTCCGTGGCGGGGCCCCCCTCTGGCGTCGAAGTCGTCCACGAATTTGATGGTCTGGTCCGCCAGGGGGCCGAATTCTGAATCGAAGGTGACGTAGCGCAGCCCAAAGGTCTGTTGCGCTTTCTGCAACGGTCCGGCTAGCAGGTTCCCGACGATAATCACCACGGCCATGGGGGCAACAATGTTACGCCAGATGGACATTTCGTCGGTGCGCAGCGCGGTGTCGTAGACAGCCCAGGCGCAGGCAAGGGGATAGACCCACGCCAGCCAGTTTCCGGGGGCTGTTCCGTAGAAACGGGCGGCCAGTGTGAATACGAGAAGAGAGGATGGGAGCAGGATCAGGCCGATACGCCACCGCTTCAGGTACAGGTGGCCCAATCCGGGGAGCAGGGACAAGACGCCGGCGATAGCTGGAGATTCTCTCCAGACTGGGACCGAGGTGTCGGCGTTGAAGAAGAGTCTCACCGGCCGTAACAGTCGGCCGAGTCGGTTGCGGCGGGGTTCCGCGGCATAAATGCCGGGGCGGGCGGAGCGGTGTTCCGGACGTGGCCGCGGCGGCAGTAGTAAACGGCGGAGCTTGCGCACCCGCTTCTGCGCCCGCGTCGCCCGGGGCGGCTCGAAGGTCTCGTCCGCAGGTGCGACCAGGCGGGCGCCGCATCGCCCGCAATCGTGCAGGCCCGGCATGTTCTGGAATTCACAGGTGGGGCATTGCATGTCAGCGTTTGAGGTTCTGGTCCAGGTGCAGGTCCTGGGCGACTTCCGCGTCCGGTTCGTAGTACTCCGACGTCAGCTCCCGGGATTTCTCCTTGCCGATGATCTGCTCCAGCAGCTTAGCGTAGTCGAGGCACGCCTTACCCTTGGCCCCCTCGACCTTGACCACGACGTCGCCGTCAGGACGGATTTCTATCTCCAGTTCCACGTTCGCCATGTCTACTCTCCTTTGCCAAACAACCTTCGCCAGATGCTCTTAAAGAGGTTCTGCTCTTCCGCTTCCCTCAACGCGTCAAAATACTTCTGCCGCCGGGGGTCCTTCTTCACGGCATGATTGAGCGCGGCAATGGCCTCGTTCCTCAACCCCACCTCCACGTAGCACATGCCTAGCTGGTACCAGATGTACGAGCAGTCCGGGTGCAGGCGCGAGGCCTGCTGCAAATGCACGATCGCGCTGCCGAACTGCTCATAGGCGATAAAGTAGGACGCGGCATCCGCATGGATCTGCCAGTCGGTCTTCCCCGAGTCTACCGCCCGGGTTATGCACAGGTCTGCGTTTCTTTCTCCGGGCTTTCCGAGCGCCCACGCTCTGGCGATCCAGACAAAGGGGGTGCTCCCTTTTTTGCTCACCGCCCGGTCCGACAGTTGCATGGCCGCCGTGTGATGCCCCTCGCACGCAAGTGCGATGGCTTGCACCGAGAGCAACTCCGGGGAGTCCGGGAGATACTCCAGCGCCTTGGCTGCCCACGTATCCAATTCCCGGTATTCCTCCACTGCCAGCAGGCACCTCAGTTGACCCACCCAGGCAGCTTCCAGGTGGTGGTTGCGGCCCAGCGCCCGGGAGTACAGCCTTAGTGCGTCGTCAAATTTCCCATCTCGGTACAGCTCGTGGGCGCGGGCCACATACTCGTCTTCGCTGAACTTGCGCGTATCTGCAGGGCTCTCGTCAACAATGCCCGGTCGTACTCCGCCCAGTTCCAGGTGGCCGAAACGGCCCTTGTCTTTTGTGCCTCCCAATCTGTCGCCCCGTCTAGGTTTGCCGGCGCAGCTTGAGCCTGATGGCTCCCTGCTCGTCGACCTCTTCCTCCACTACGTCGAAATCACGCTGCTTCAACTCAGTCATCACCTTGTTGTAGGTGTACATTTGAACCACGCGGTTGGCCGCTTCCTTGCCGATCGCCTCCAACTCCCACTTGGGCCTGCCTTCGCCGTGCACCGTGATCTTGCAACGACCCCGCGCGTCGGTGGTGAATTCTATGCTCACGTCGTCCTTGTGCACGATGAAGCGCTGCCCCGCCCCCAGTTCTTCTCCCACCACATTGGCGTTCTTCACATCTACGGTCGCTGATGCCCCCGCGTGTGTCTGGGCCGCGGTCTTCTGCTCCCGGCGGGCCGCGGAAAAACCCATGGCCGCGGCCGCGGCAGTGATCGCGGGCAGTATGGTGGGCCAGGACGAAATCACGATGGGAACGATCACTACCGAACAGGACATGGGTCGACCTCTAGAACTCTATCTTTCGTTTGAGTGAATCATCATAACCAGTGGCCGACGTCGCAGACGTCGCCTTCCTCGCCCGGGCACTGGCCCAGGCGCGCAGCCGCTGGATCCCTTCCTCCATGGTGCGGGAAAGCGGGACAGTCTCGTCCAGCGCCTTGGCCAGTCCCGCGCTGTCCAGATCCCGGCTTTCGTAGAACGCATCATATAGTGCGGAGACCACCGCCTGTTCTATTTCCGCCCCGCTGAAGCCCGCAGACAGTCGAACAAGCTCCGGCATGTCGAATTTCCCCGGGTCCCGTTTCTTGGCCGCGATGTGAATGCCCAGGATCTCCTGGCGCTCCTGGTCGTTGGGGAGGTCTACGAAGAAGATCTCGTCCAATCTGCCCTTGCGCAGCAGTTCGGGCGGCAAGTTGGAGATGTCGTTGGCGGTGGCGATGACAAACACCGGTGACGTCTTCTCCGACAGCCAGGTAAGGAAAGTACCGAACACTCTGGAGCTGGTTCCGGCATCGGCGCCGCCGCCGGAACTCACGCCTGCGAAGGCCTTGTCGATTTCGTCCACCCATAAGATTGCGGGCGCTACCGACTCGGCCACCTGAATTGCCCGCCGCATGTTCTCCTCGGAGGAGCCCACGAGGCTGCCGAACATGCGGCCGATATCGAACCTGAGCAGCGGCAGCTTCCACTGGCTGGCCACCGACTTTGCGCACAGGCTCTTTCCACACCCCTGGACGCCGAGAAGCAGCGCACCCTTGGGCGCGGGAAGGCCGAATTTCACGGCCCGGTCGGTGAACGCGGCGGCCCGCTTCTTCAGCCAGTCCTTCAGGTTGTCCAGCCCGCCCACGCTGGAGAAATCCTCCACCGCGTCATAGTATTCCAGCAGCCCCGATTTGCGGATTATCTGCTGCTTCTCCGCAAATATGGCGGACACGTCATTGCTGTCCAGGACGCCGTCGGAGACAATGGTCTTGGCAAACACGTTTTCAGCTTCGCTCAATGTCAACCCCAACGCGGCCTTGAGCACCTTTTCACGGGACTCGTCTTCAACTTTCACCCGGACGTTGGGATTGTCTTTGACCTCCTCAATTATCCGATCGAGGAGTTCGCTGAATTCTTCCACCCCGGGGAGTGCCAGTTGAATCACGGTGATGTCCTTTTCCAACTCCACCGGAAGCTCCAGCACAGGGGAAACAACCACCAACGTCTTGTAGCTGTTCTTGATGTTGTGCGCCACCTCCCTTAATTTGCGGATCACCGCGAAGTTGTTCTTGGTCAGGAAGGGGTGAAGGTCCCGAAAGATAAACAGGGCCGGCTCCGTGTTCAGCGCGACCTGGTCCAGCGCAGCAAGCGGGTCCCGGGTGGGCGCGTTCTTCGCCTTGGCCACGTCCTCAGCCGCGTCCAACTCCTTGAGGCCCATGGTGTGGCTCCAGGTGTAAATCTTCTTGTTGCGCCGCCGTGCGATGTGATTGAGGATCCGGTCAGCCTTGCGCTCCTCCCAGGTAACCACATAAAGGATCGGGTAGCGGGCCCGTACCAGAGTTTCGATTTCAGCGAGTTGGCCTAGCAGCTCTTTGCCTAACATCTTCACCCTCCCCCTCGGTTGCGATCCGGGTTCCCTAGAGTCTGCACCAATGCCTGTTGGGTAGCCCCATAGCCATGGAAGCAGATCCGCCCATTTCTGTCAATGATGAGCTCGACGGTCTCACTCTTCATCCCTTGGGGGTTGGTCGCGTCGGCAAACGCCGAGGCGCGCACTTCCTTCCACGACCCGTTGGGCTCGAGCAGAAGCCCGTGCTCCTCGGCCACACGGCGCGCCAGGGAGATGTCGCCCGCTTCCAGGCAGCGCAACAACTCAGGCGCGCCGGGTGCGCGGGAAGGCGGCACATATCCGAACAGCAGGCTCACCGGGACCTCGGGAAGGTGCGAACTCAGCCACTGTGCCGCAGGACGCCAGCAGCATTCCAGATGGCCCGGCATCACCAGGTGGCGGACCAGAAGGGTGCACCCGGCCGAGGCCAACTCATCAAGATTGGCCCGGACCGTCCGCAGGTAGTCCGTTGCCCCGGAAAGCCGTTGCGCACACTCGTCGTTGCCGAACTTCAGCGAACCGATTACCACGTCTGCGCTGGAAACTGCCTCTCGCACTTCCCTGGCATCCCACATGAGATGAGAGTTGACTATGACGGGCAGCAGTCGGGGAAGGGCGAGGAGCGCGGAAAGTGCGTCTACATGGAGAGTGGGTTCGCCGCCGGTAAGTTGGATCGTGCGAGCGCCCGCGTCCGCAGCCTCGCGTTGCAGCGCCGTGAATGACTCGGGCGTCAGTCCGGGATAATCGTCGCAGGGGTGGCGCCAGCTTGCGTTGCAGAATGCACAGTTCAAGTCACAGCCGGCCAGGCACACCAGCAGGGAAGGGTTGATGCTCGCCTCTTCGGCGATGCTCATGCGGCAGTCGAACAGGTCGATGCCGGGCGCTTCGGTGTTGCTCATTTCTCCCCCCTGCAGGGTAGTTAGACAATTATCCGCGGGAAGTTGTTCCCGGTCAAGGGATGGGCAGGCTGAAGGCCTATCCCACCACAGGCTAAAGCCTGTTTGCAATGGCTGAGGGGAACATTGACACGAAAACGGTGTTTTCGTAACGTGGCCACAATAGGAGTTGCCCATGAGAGTCGTTCCCATCGCAATCCTCTTCCTCCTACTTATCCCCGTACCAGCAACGGCCGACAGTTTGAACGAGCTAAAAGTGTGTATCCAGCCGTTGGGAAAGTACGACACCCGCCTGCTGGGCAAATCGGTGACGGGAATCAAGCACGTGTACGGGTTCCCGGTGAAAGTGCTGGCCAGGGTCCCCATGCCGAAATCGGCCTACTATGCGCCCCGGAAGCGGTGGCGGGCGGACCGCCTGCTCGATTATCTGGACGCGGACATCATCCCTGATTCGGGCTGTGATATCGTCATCGGCTTTACCAAGCACGACATCTCGTGTACCAAGGGGTCGAAGAAAGACTGGGGGATATTCGGGCTGGGTAGTGTGGGCGGCACGTCGGCCATGGTGTCCACCTATCGTCTGGGCCGAAAGACGAAGAGCAAACTGAAGAAGGCGATTCGCACCGTCAAAGTTGTGAACCACGAACTGGGTCACGTCCTGGGCTTGCCTCACTGCTCCAAGGACAGGTGTATGATGATGGATGCGAAAGGGACTATCAAGACGGTGGACCACGAGACCGGGCTGCTCTGCGATTTGTGCCGCGGTGAAGTGGAGCGTCGCCACAGCGTCAAGCTGCCCGAAATGGAAGAGATAGACTGGAAAGAACTGATGTCCAACGAGTAAGGCAAGGGTCCAGGGTCAGGGTCCAGGGTCAGGGATAACAGCTAACGACTAACAGCTAACAGGTAACGACTAACGACCAACAGCTAACGGCTAACGACTAACGGGTTTCGGGCTTTAGAAGACCGAAGCCCCACGCCCGCTTCCCAGTCCACGGCTCCGAGCGGTCGCGGGACCGCCACCAGGAGGACTCCTTTCCTTTTTTCAGGGCCTCCAACTCCTTCCTCAGCCACGCTTCCTTCTTGTCGAATCGCACTTTGTCCTCACCTTCGGTGAGTTTCAGATACTTTTCGATGTCTTTCACTGCTCCGGCGAGGTCCTTTTCCCGGATGATAATGGACCGAACGTAGTAGCAGTCCGCGTCCCTTCCGCCCGATAGTTCGATGGATCTTTCGGCTAGAATCTCCGCTTTCCGCTGATTTCCCTGGTAGAAATTATTGAGGGCGAGGTACAGATACGCGCGGGGTTCGTCGGGCCGTAGCTCCAGCACCTTTTCGAACCAGGGGATGCTGCCTGCGTAATCCCACTTGTCGTAGAACAGCCACAGCCCTTTCAGGTACGTACCGATGGGGTCGTCAGCGTCCTTGCTCAGTCGACCCTCGATGTAGGCGTCAATTTCACTATCGGTGAGGTGATCCGCGTACATGAAGAACACTGACCCGAAGAGGGAAAGCAGCGCCGGATGCTCCACCGGGTGGTCGGCGAGCAACTCATAGAAGCCGACCGCCTTTTCCAGCAACTCCCGGCTGTCCTTTCTGGTACCGGCCAGGAAATAGTATGAGGCCAGGTGCTCCCACATGACCGGGCTGCCGGGAAGCAGTTCGTACCCTTCCAGCAGCAGCAGCTCCGCAGTTTGAAAATCCCCCTGCCCGATGTGGGCCCGGGCCGCGGCGTGATAGTGGTCTGCCAGATTGGCGAAGGAGTCGAGCCGGTGGCGGCTGTCCAGGGCCCGGGTAACCTCGAACAAGCCCAGGGTCATCTCTGCGGTACTTTCCGGATACCACCGGAACGCGGGTTCGTACTCGCCCAGGTTCTTTACTCTGGCCGTGACAACCGGAGCGAGGTCGTAGCCGGTGAGAACCCAGCGGCAGGCCGGGTGGAGCAACCGGTCGGGGTCGGGTTGAAGCCCCCATTCCCTGTCGCCGCCTGCGTCTTTTACGGCATAGCACCTGGTGCCCAGATAGAAGAAGGTGCGCTCCTGTTGCAGCGCACCTGAGCTCCGCCAGCGGGTTACGGAAACCGCCCTGTCATCTCTATGGGGCGGCTGCAACAGGTAGTCGGGGTACTGCCTATGAACCGGCGCCGCACCAGCCACCGGTTCTTCGTCGGATCTTCCGGCGTCGGCCACGGCATATTCGGGCATGTCTTCCCTTCCGATGCGAACGAAGACCACCGGCTCGTCGGGCAGCAGCGCGGTGGCCTGCCGGAAGAAGCGGTCCTCGGCGTGGGAGTTGGTTTCGAAGAACACTCCCGGCATCGTGGGGGCTGCTGCAGCAACAAAAACAACCAGGGCTGCTGCCGGGACCACGCCGGCCCGCGTTTTTTGCAAACTGAGGCGCGTAAACTCGCCCACCGCGTACGCGGCTGAGACCGAAAACAACATGGCTGCCGGGACCTGGAGGCGCAGCAGCGACTCTTCGTTTAAGTCTACGTCCGTGACGGCAACCCAGACCAGACCCAACAAGAAAAGCGGGACGATGCGGCGGTAGTGTTGTTTGCCCGCGTAGATGGCGAGTACCGGTCCTGCCAGGGCCAGGATCGCCAGCGTCACCGGATAACTCCCCGGCCGGAACAGGATGTTCAGCAGCACCTGGTCACCGAACAGGTGGAACGGGTTGGACACTGCCCCGGTGAGGTTCCCTTGAGCCAACTCGCTCGAGAGAACTTCTCTCAGAAACAGGATATAGGGAATGGCTGCCACGACCAATCCTGCCATCACGACAGCCAGCGCCTTGCTGCGTCCGGGCTTTGCATCCGGCACGATCAGGGCGGCTAAGGAAAGGGGGGTAATCACCAGGAATTCCGGCCGCAGGTAGAGGGTAGGGGCCAGGAGGCAGAAACCGGCAATCAGTGTCAACCGCCGTCCGGAGCGAGCGAAGTCTGCGACCGCCAGCAAGCCGCTCAACAGAAAGAACATACCGATGACCAGCAGGCTCTCGGAATTGCTGTCCCGCACAAACAGGGGCGTGAACGCCAGGAAGCAGGTCAGCAGAGCCGCTCCCGAAGGGGCCAGCCAACGCCGAAACAGGGCGACGGCCAGCAGCACGTTGAAGCCGCCGATGACAGAGTGAAACCAGAGCACCGTGTCGGTGGAGACCGGAAAGACCCGAAACAACAGGTTGTAAACAGCCGGCCCGCATGGGCCATAACGGGGGAGGGAATCGAGGGAGATGGCAGAGTCCATCAGGGGGTAGAACATCCCCACCTTCACCAGGTTGTGTGGCGCTAGCAGGCGGGCTGCGATTCCTCCGGCGACGATCAGCAGTACGGCTGTAAGCTCGCGGCGGGGCAACTGGCGAAGCGACCGAACTCCGGCCGCACCCGCACCCCCTAACGACAGTGCGGCGAACGGCAGGAGTAGAAAAACCATCAGAAAGAGGAGGCGGCCCGACGGATCTTCGGGCTGCTCCCGGGGCCGTTGCAAAACCTCGCCGGTCTGTTCTGTGCCGCCGAGAGAACCCGTCTCGAACAGCGCCGAACCTGTGTCCCCGGCGGTCACCGCAGCCACTGCTGCGGCCAGGAACGAATCCAATTCCTGGAGTCGCTGCGGATCTTTGGGATAGTCGCCCTGTTGAGAAAACCAGATCTTGAAACTTGGGGTTTCAGCGTACGCCTTGTGGCCGGAGTCGGCGGCCGCGAAGAAGAGGCGTATCGTCCCATCGTAAGGGTGAGCGAAATCGCATGACCCCCGTTCGGGCCCGGCTTCGCACGCGACGAATTGCCACCCGGGAATGAGTTCCTGCGTTACTCCGTTCTCGTCGGAAAAAAGAGCGTGCAGCGAGGCGGCGGCCTGGTCCGAAGGGGTACTGCTTGCAGAAGCGAGGGGGGCCGTCAGTAGGAGGGCGAAAGCGGCGAGCAGTAGGGAGGCGCGACTGAACATGGCGCGATCTTGCATTAGGTCGCCAACAGTTGTCAAAAGAGAAAAGACTTGCCAGATTATTCGCATCGACCGATAATTAACATACAATCGGCCGAAGGACGGAGGACAACATGGCGAAGAAGACAAAGGGCGGCCGCCGCATCACCGCACCCCCACCCAGTATCACACTGGCGCGATTTGACGAGTACTTCGATGACCCGGATTGCAACCCGAAGATATTCGGAAAGCCCACCATCATGTTGGATGATTCCCGTCTCGATGAGATCCGTTCCTTGCGGTTCTCTCACAACCTGGAGTCAAGACTTCAGGAAGCGGGCTATTGGGGCATTGAGCGGTGAGCAGAGGGTAGTGAGCAGAGCCCCCGGGATTTCAAGCAGACCCCTTCCACAACCTGATTAAGTTCTGGCGGTCAGAAACCGATCGAACCATCGTCGCGCCCACAGTTTGACCAGGGGAAGGAATACGATTGTGGAGTAGTGTCCACAGGGGAGGGTGATTCGTTTCGGGCGGCCGATGCACTCCCATAGCCGGGTGGCGTTGGCGTAGCGTACGACGCGGTCAAACCTGGCCGAGATGAACAGAGTCGTGTCCGCGTTCATGCCGTGGGCAAAGTTGAGGTTGTCAACGGGTCCCAGCGCTTCTTCGAACATGGGTCTTAGTGCCGGCTCATCGACGCCGAGCCGGGCCGACAGATCCTTGCGGTATTGGTTGATCTCTTCATCATGCGCGGTCATGAGGATGTCGGCCAGGTCGCCGCCGCCCAATGGGAGCACGGAAGCCTCGATTCTCGGTTCGCCTGCGGCCACTACCGCGCCGGTGTTGGCACCCATGCTGACGCCGAACAGGCCGATACGTTTCGGCCGGTTGTCAGCTTTCTCCAGCCACCAGTCGATCCCCCGGCTGACGTCGGCCAGAAAGGTCTCCACCAACACCTTCAACTCACTCACGTCCCGGGAGGCATCCAGCCATTCGGCGCGACGTTCAAACCGCAGCGCCTGAAAGCCGATCTTCGAGAAGTAGTTGGCGAAGAGAGTTGAGATTTCATAGTCGCCGCCTTGAATGGGAAGCACGATGATGCCGACGTCGTTCCTCGGACCTGATTTCCGGGGGGGGTGGAGATGCATGACGACGCCTTCGCCCGGAAAGAGGGGCGGAGTCTCGTCCGGCAGCACAATGCGCTGGGCGTTTTCGGTCATGCGGGTAGCGCTCCGGCAATGATGTCCAGTCCTTCCTGGAGGCGCTCGCCCGACTGTTGCCACGCGATACGCAACGTTCCGGGCAGTTCGAACATGGACCCAGCCACCAGGAACACGCCGTGCTCGTCGTGAAGCTGTTCTGCGAAGGCGAGGTCGTCAATACCTTCCGGCAATTCCACCGAACCGAAGCCGGGGCCCTGAGACGGTATCCAAGCCAGTCCGGGAGTCGCGTTTACCCAGCGGTCCACTACGCCCAGGCCTGCCGCGGCCGCGGCTGCGGCTGCGTTGCGGATCCCTTCGGCCTTGTCCATGACCTTCAGGCCGAATGCCGCGGCCGGGGCGGTGGGGATTCCCATGTTGTGATGTGCTTCTCTAAGCCGCGTGGCGACGGAAGGGCGGGCCGAGAGCCAGCCCAGCCGGTACTGGTAGGCGCCGATCAGTTTGGACAGGCTTGAGACGATGACGATGTTCTTGGCCGCACCGTGGAGAGAGGGGCGGTCGGAGAAGCCGCGATATACTTCATTTATGAGAAGATAGGCGCC
This sequence comes from uncultured Myxococcales bacterium, assembly GCA_964626565.1. Lineage (GTDB taxonomy): Bacteria > Myxococcota_A > UBA9042 > CAIXZC01 > CAIXZC01 > CAZVFX01. The sequence goes on along the minus strand of CAZVFX010000041.1, from coordinate 37,414 downwards.
CTTCTCTTCGGCCATGGCGGCGAGCTCCAGAATATCTTCGCGAGCAGAATATATGCCCGGAGGATTACACGGTTCGCACAGGATCACCATGCGGGTGTTGCCGGTGATCAACTTGCGAGCCTGGTCCAGGGGGAGGCGCCAGCCTTCTTTGAAACTCCGTTGGAGGCGAACTACCTCGTTGAGTCTGTAGGCCTGGCGAACCATGGGCTCGTACATGGGGGATTCCAACACCAGCCGACTGCCTCTGGAGGCAAGAGTGAGGAGGGCGAGGAGGTTGCCGCCGGTGCCGCCGGGCGTGAAAACCACCTCGTCGGCAGGAATGCCGAGCCAGTTGCCCAAGCGCGCCTCGAACGCGGGCGGCCACTCCCACATGCCGCCGGGCGGAAGGGTGGTGAGGTCAACCTCCACCGGTCGCATTCCGCTGCTGTTGAGGTTCACGGAGTCGTCCCCGCGCCGCATGCGGTCGAGGTACCAGGATAAGTATCTGTCTTTCGAGAAATCCATAGAGTCAATTATCAATATTCAAATATCAATTTTCAATGTTATACTGCACGGCATGAAACTGACAGGGCAAAAGGCACGACTTACCTGCAGCACGACGACGCTTCTCGCAGTCTCGTTATTAATGGTCTCCGGCTGCGGCTATATCGTCGACCAGGAGGGGGAGTTGACCGCGGCTGGCCTTGACATCGAAGGGTGCGATCTGGATTCGCCCTATCAACTTCACCTGGACTTTGTCGGTTTCGATGATTGCTATGACATCCTCTATTTGAGGCTCCAAAGGGGCGGCGCATACATTGCCGAGAGCGACGGATTGGAAATTCAGATCCACAATCTCGACGAGGTCAGGAAGCAGTTGGAGTCGGGGCCGACGACGCTGGAGATCGACGGTAGCGACGTTCGGGTGACGGTCTATTTCAACAGAGCCTGCCCCGATTCGTATCTGCCTTTAGAGGCTGGCGCCGGGACGCTCACCATCGAAGAGATGAGTCTGAAAAGCGGAGGGAAACTGGTCCTTAGCGCGAGCTTCGATCTTGTGGATCTTCGCACGCAAGAGGTAGTCGGCCACGATGTGGCGCTCTCTATGGACGCAGAGATCTCCACTTCATCGCCTTACAAGGGACATACTTATTGTTTGTGAATCAGTCGTTGGCGCCGGGGGCCTCTTTGGGGGTCGCCTTGCTGCCGTAGCCCACCCTCATCTCGCATCTCTGGCCGATGGCCAGTTCCATGATGCTGCGGGTAATGACGCCTAGAGACGTACTCTCGTAAGATTCCACCACCATGATTTCACCGACGATCTCTTCGGGGATGTCCTCTTCGTCGCCCGCCTCCACCGGAACGTATCCGTCGCCCTGGGACAACACTACGAACTGGTTGCCTACCATGACTCCGTCATCCCTGCCTTTGTCGAGGAAGACGTAGTGGTGCTCAGCCAGGTATCCCAGGTCTTCGAATGCGTCGAGGACGATCGCTTTTACGTTGGCCGTATTGGCTTTGGGCCCCACCACGAAGTTGTGCTGGAAGATATCGGTGACCAGGTCCCCTCTTTCGATCTCTTCGTAGGTGGTGAAGAGAAGCGCTTTGACGAATCGTTTTTCGGCTCCCAGCACCTTGGAGATTCCAATGTGCCTTACCCGGTAGCCAACCGTCTCCTTGGTAATCGGGTGAGTTACCGTACCTTCCACCCGGTAGATGGTGAACTCCTCCCCGCGTTTGATCCGCTTGGGGATGTAGAATTCCATGTACACTTCATCGTATTGCCCCAGGAGACCTTTTTGCTCCCGCGAATAACGTATCTTGCCCGATTCCTTAAACTTGCGCGTGGGGATAAACCCTTTTGACCGGGCCGCCACCAGCGTCTGGGTCGCGCTCTCCGTGTATCTCGACTTTGCCCACACAAACCCCGGCCCCCTGCTCAGCATGCTCTTGGGAATGATCACCACGTAATCGCCCGGGTAGATCCAGTGCGGGTTTGTGATCTGGGCGTTGAAGGCCCACAAAGTGGGCCAGAAATGCGGGTCGTCGAAGAACTGGTCACAGATGTCCCACAGCGTGTCACCCTCTTCAACAAGGTAGATCCGCTCCCCGGTAATCGCGGGGTATGTGGTTACGATGTCCGGTTCGTAGTCCTGCCCGTAAACAGTGGATGGTGCGATGCAGCACACCAACAGGCGGACCAGGGTGAAAATCACGATCCTTCTCATCGCTGCTCCTCCGTAAGTGCAGCCCGGCAAGGTTTCTTCTGCGCAAGGCCGGCGGCCTTGGTACTCGGGTAGTGCGACACGAGCTGCCCCATGGTTTCATTGGCCAGATTGGTCTGCCCCATGGCGCAGTAGGAAAAGCCGCTCTTGAGCATCGCGTCGGGAACCTTGTTGCCGTCGGGATACAGGGCCACGACCTTCTCGAAGCACGCCACTGCTTTCTTGTAGTTCTGGGTGTCGTAGTATGCTTCACCCATCCAGTAGAGCGCATTGTCGGAGTAGTCGTGGTCGGGATATTGCTCCAGCAACTGCTCGAAGGCAAGTATCGCCTCCGCGTGTTGCTTGTTGCTCAGCATTTCGTAAGCCTGCTTGTACATTACGATGGGACGGGAATCGAACGGTTTTTTTACCCTTTCCACAGCCGGAGCTTCGGGCGCTTCCACAAATGAATCAGAAGCGTCCAACACCTGGCCGGAGCCGTCCAGCATCTGGAATTCCAGGCCGGGGATGTCCGACATGGTAACCTCGGGACGGGGCCGCTCAACCTCTTCTTTCATCGGCGCCAGTTTGACTACCGGGAGTACCGGGCGGGGAGCCGACATGCGTGAAACCAGAAGGCGATTGGAGTCCACCTGGTCTTCAATGAGCAGCAGTTTGTTGTGGAAGTCCTCCATGACCACCGCGTTGTTCGCTGACGTGGACTTGAGGCCTGCAATCTCTCGCTTGAGCTCTTCCATCTGACGAGAGAGTTGCTCGTTGCGGTCGTCGCAGGACCCCAGGGATACGCCCAGAATCAGCAAGCAAACCATGAGGCCGGTCTTCTTCTTTCGCCGCAACAGCAAGGGGACACCTCCCGCTAAACCAAAACCCATTTTATTGTTGTTTAATGGATCGATCAAAAAAGCGGGCATGTGGAAGCAATTTTCAATTTTCAATTCTCAATTCTCAATTACGGAACAGAGGCCCGGGGACAGTGTCAGTCACCTTGACAGTGGGGGGTGTCCCACTACATTAATGGATGAGCGCCGTTGGTCTCGGGGAGGGAATGATGCACCGTGCAGTAAACACAGCTCTGTGGATGACCTTAGCGGTGCTGCTGTGCGCTTGCGGCAACAGTGGCGACGACGTGGCGGTTCCCCGTGAGAAGGTGATCGTCAAGGCGGAACCGGCGAAGCGAAAGCCGGTGACGCTGACGCCGCCCCATAGTCGTCCCGAATCCGACGCGGGCCTCGACGTGGTGGTGGAGCCCGACGTCAACGTTGGCCCCGGTGAAGAAACAGAGGAGCAGCCGTCGGGTGATTATCTGCCGGACTTTGCCGCGGTCTACGAGAAGGTGGCCCCGAGCGTGGTGAAGGTGTTGGTCTATGACCACCGGTTCTACCAGCCGGGGCAGCCCGAACCGTTGTATTGGGGCACCGGGTTTTTCTGTGGCCGAAAGGGTGAGATACTCACCAACGCGCACGTGGTCGAAGGCGGGCTCGCGTTTTCCGTGGAACTGTGGGACGGGCGCACCGCGTTTGCCGAGTTGGTGGGTGCAGACCCCTTCACCGACGTGGCAATGTTGCGCATTGCCATAGATGACCCGCCGGCTCCGCTGGCCCGCGCACCTGCCCACTCCATGCGCATCGGCATGTGGCTCATGGCTATCGGGAATCCGCTGGGATTGGAGTTCTCGGCGACTAAGGGGATCGTGAGTGGGCTCAACCGCACCAACGCCAGTTGGGACGAGCTGGGATACTGGGATTTCATCCAGACCGATGCGGCCATCAACCTGGGCAATTCCGGTGGGCCGCTGCTCGACGCGGGCGGCCGTGTGGTCGGAATCTGCACTGCGATGAGGGAAGAGGCGGAGCGCATCGGTTTCGCCATTCCGCTGGCTATAGCCGAGGTGGTGGTGGAGCATCTGCGGCGTTACGGGATGCTGCGGCGGGCCCGGCTGGGCATCCAGGTGGCCGAGGAAGGTGGCGAAGTGGTGGTGGTGGGACTCTATCCCGATTCGCCGGCCCAGGCCGCGGGGTTTGACCTCGGCGACGTTATTCTGGAGCTCGACGGAACCAGAGTGGAAGACGTGGCGAAGCTCAGATGGGAGATCACAGTGCACGATCTGGACGCTCCCGCGGTTTTCAAGATCGTGCGCGGGGACCAGGTGGCCTTTGTGGAGGCAGACCTGGAGGAAGCGCCGGGGGTCGCGGGTCTGGCGCTGAGGAGGTGACAACATGAGACTGGACAAGTTCACCATCAAGGCCAGGGAAGCGATACTCGAGTCTTTTCAGCTTGCCGGCAAACGGCGTAATTCGGAGGTGGGGCCGGAGCACCTGTTGTTCACCCTGCTGAGGCAGGAAAGCAGCCTGGTGCCTTCGCTGCTCCAGTTCCTCGAGGCTGACCTGTCGTCCCTGGAGCGCAAGGTAACCGCGCTGGTGGGGCAGTCGCCGCAGCTTTCCGAGGCCGCGGAGGCCCAGGCGTCGAAAGAGTTGGCTGCGGTGCTGTCGGATGCACAGGGGCAGGCCAAGGGACTCAGCGACGAATACGTCAGCACCGAACATCTGCTGCTCGCCCTGACCGAAGTGAAGAGCGACGTGCAGCGGTTGCTGCAAGAGCACAACGTCGCCCGGGATAGAATCCTCATCGCGCTGCGGGAAGTCAGGGGCAACCAGCGGGTTACCTCCGAAGACCCGGAGAGCACTTTTAACGCCCTGGAGCAGTACACCAGGGACCTCACCGCGCTGGCCCGTCAGGGCAAGCTCGACCCCATTATCGGCCGGGACGAGGAAATCCGCCGGGTGATCCAGGTGACCTCCCGTCGCCAGAAAAACAACCCGGTAATCATCGGGGAGCCGGGGGTAGGGAAGACCGCACTGGTGGAAGGTCTCGCCCAGCGCATCGTGGCGCAGGACGTGCCCGAGCAGTTGAAGGACAAACAAGTCGTCGTGCTGGACATGGGATCCTTGGTGGCCGGCGCCAAATACCGGGGCGAATTCGAAGAGCGGTTGAAAGCCGTGCTGAAGGAAGTGACCTCGTCCGACGGCAAGATCATTCTTTTCATCGACGAAATTCACACGGTGGTGGGCGCAGGTGCGGCTGAAGGGTCTCTGGATGCTTCCAACATGCTCAAGCCCGCGTTGGCCAGGGGCGAGTTACGCTGCATTGGTGCCACGACGTTGGGAGAGTTTAGAAAGAAGATCGAAAAAGACCCCGCGCTGGAGCGGCGGTTCCAGCCGGTATTTGTGGGTGAGCCGACCGTAAAGGATACCATCAGCATCCTGCGCGGCATCAAAGAGAAATACGAGATCCATCACGGGGTGAAGATTACCGATGCGGCGCTGATCGCGGCCGCAAGGCTCTCGGCCCGCTATCTTACCGAACGCAAGCTGCCCGACAAGGCCATCGACCTGGTGGACGAGGCCGCGGCCCGGCTCAGGGTGGAAATCGATTCCAAGCCCCAGCAGATCGACGAACTGGACAGGGCGTTGATCCAGATGGAAGTGGAGCGGCAGGTGCTGGAAGGTGAGAAATCCAAGTCGGGGAAGGAGGCGCTGCAGAAGTTGGAGGCCGCGATTGCCGATGCCAGGGAGGAGCAGTCACGTCTCAACGCCCACTATAACGCGGAGAAAGAGGCCATCGGGCGTATCACCGGCATTCGTGAGCGCCTGGACCTGGCCCGCAACGATTTGGAAGGGGCGAGGCGGCGGTCGGAATGGGAGGAGTACGGAAGGCTGCAGACCAAAGAGATTCCGGAGTTGGAGAAGGAGTTGACGGCCGAGCAGGAGCGACTGGCCGATGTCCAGCGCGGGTTGAAGATGTTGAAGGAAGAGGTGGACGAGGAGGATATTGCCGGCGTGGTCTCGTTGTGGTCGGGTGTGCCGGTGTCGAAGATGCTGGAAGGGGAGATGGAAAAGCTGGTGCGCATGGAAGAGGTGCTGTCGGCCCGGGTGGTGCATCAGGAGGAAGCTATCGAGGCGGTCTCCGGCTCTGTGCGACGGGCTCGTGCCGGCTTGCAGGACCCCAACCGCCCTTTGGGTGTTTTCCTCTTTCTGGGACCCACGGGTGTGGGCAAAACGGAGCTGGTAAAGGCCGTGGCCGAGTTCCTGTTCAATGATGAGACCGCGGTGGTGCGGGTGGATATGTCGGAGTACATGGAGAAGCATTCGGTGTCCCGGCTCATCGGCTCGCCGCCCGGATACGTGGGCCACGAGGAGGGCGGACAACTCACCGAAGCGGTGCGACGCCGGCCGTACAGCGTGGTGCTGTTCGACGAGGTGGAGAAGGCGCATCGGGAGGTTCTGAACGTGCTTCTCCAACTCTTCGACGAGGGGCGTATGACCGACGGCCTGGGGCGCACGGTGGACTTCCGGAACACCATTGTAGTGATGACGTCGAACCTGGGCAGCCAGGAGATCAGTGAGCTGTCCGACGACGACCGGGCTGCGGTAGCCAGCCGCCTCGAACCGATTCTCAAGCACAGCTTTGCCCCTGAATTCCTCAATCGTATCGATGAGACCATAGTCTTTAACCGCCTGCGCAAGGAAGACATGGCCCCCATCGTTGACATCCAGCTTCAGCGCACCAACAAGCTCATCAGCGAGCGGGACCTGGCCCTCGAACTCACCAATGAAGCCAAGACCTTCCTGGCCGAGTCCGGCTGGGACCCGGCCTTCGGCGCCAGACCTCTCAAGCGCACCATCCAGAAACTCCTCATGGATCCTCTGTCGGTGAAGATCCTCAAGGGAGAGATCTCTCCTCCTGCCTCGGTGCGCGTGGACATCGCCGACGGCGGGTTGGTTTTTAGCGCGCAATAGTCCGGTTCATCACACCCTCCAGCCTTGGCCTCTGCCGGTCGATTGACGGGTCCGGGGAACGGTGTTAGCATCCGGTCAAATCGGGGGTGAGAGGATGTCTATGGTTGCCAATTCCGGGTTGGGGTTGCGTGGAAGGTTTGGCCGCTCCGTGTGCGGTTTGCTTGTTACAGTTCTGGTGGCACTACCCATTACAGGTTGTGCGCCGGACTGGCGAAATGTCACGGTGGCCGATTACAAACTGCGGCCTGCCGTGCAGCCGATTCCGTTGACCTTCGAAGTCACCGGGTTCACGGTGGACTGGTCCGCTGCCATGGCTCCGCCGTTCCATTCCGAGGACGAACCGAAGATGATGGACCGACTGGAGCGAGTCACGTACAAGGCGTTCCAGAAGAGCGGATTCCTTGTCGATTCGGGGGCTGAGCAGAGCCTTGGTCATTTGCGGCTATCAGTCGACATTCAGATCACCAGGCCAGCCGGTTCTTTCGCCTGGCAGGTCTTTGTGGGCTTGCTTATTCTCACCCCGACCCTGGTCGGTGCCCCAATCGGGTGGATTCAATATGACAGCACGGCCAGGTATGAACTGCTGGACCGGGCAGGCGATGTCGTTTGGACTGCCGACGTTGAGGATGAGCAGAACCACTACTTCGCCTTGTACTATGGCCATGCCAACGTCGGCGAGCCGTACCGGAAGGATATTAGAGACCTGAGTCTCGAGTTTGTGCGCAAGTTCAACTCCAATCGGGACAATTTGATGGCCAGGCTCATGAGCCGGAAAGAGGTGCCTTACGCAGTGCAGCGCATGCGGCCACACGGCAGCACCCGGTTGCCGGCCGGGGTGGCATACGTGGCAACACAGCCGCGCAAGAAATCGGTAGGAGAGAGGCTCAAATTGGCGGTGATGCGGCTTCATGACCCCGGCAAGGTGGTTAAACGAAAGCTCGAAGGGCAGATTACCGACTACCTGCGAGTCGTCGCGGGCGGCACCGGCCACTTCATGGTCATCGACAAGTCCCGGCAGGAAGAGTCGTTCCGCAAGCTGATTAAAGAGAGCAAGAAAGAATCCTACAAGGAGTGCTACGACACCAGTTGCCAGATACCGCTGGGGATGGCGGTATCGGCGGATACGCTCTTGCGGCCCAGTGTTTCCAAGTTTGGCAAACAGTACATTCTGACCCTGGAGCTATTCGACCTCGCCCGTGAAGCGTCCATCGCTTCCTCAACTGCCAGATGCGACGGCTCCGAAGAAGGTTTCGCCACCGCAGTGGACAAAGCCGTGGAAAGCCTCGTCGAGACGTTGTAGCCGGTCGGGGCTTGGATCTGACTCCAGTGGTAATCCGGGAGATTTTGCGGGCACGAAGCCCTTCAAATCGGAACCGTACCTGCTCCGGGAGAGGGCGGAAGGTCAGCGGGATTCCGTGAGGCGGTCAAAGGCGGTTGCCAACACCGCATCCGCGGTGACGAGGTCCGCGCCCTTGCTGCGGGCCAGAACGAGGAACAGCGCGTCGTAGACGGTGAGATCATCGTTGCGGGCGACGGCCAGTGCGTCTTCCAGCAAGTCACGATGGCCCACTATCTCCAGAGGTAGAAGAAGCAGTGAAGAGAGGATCTCCTCTGTTTCCGCGGGTTGCAGGAACCCGGCCTTCTCTTTCTTGCGCAGCACCTGTGCAGCCTCAGCCAGGGCCAACTCGGGGACTATGAGTGCGGCGTCGGAGCGCCACGCCGCTTCGACGGCTGCTTCCAACTCCTCGGGTAACGGTCCGTCCGGAACGTACAGCCTGATCAAGGCGGAAGTATCGATCACATATCCCTTCATCGCCGGCGCTCCTCACGAATCTCTGCCACGGAATCGCCCAACTCGCGTCCGGCAAGTCTCTCTCGGATCTTCGTAGCATTGACCACAGGAGAGTCTTGCTCCAGAACGCGCGCTCTGTCCAGCAAGCTCAAAACCTGCTGCTGGATGCTCCTGCGATTGCGCCGGGCCAGACGAGTAATGGCCCGGTACAGGTTGTCGGGAACGTTTCTAACTGTGATCATCTTCATAATCTGCCTCCGAGAGCCCGCACTTCTGACCTCATTATGCTGTCGCAGCATTTTGATGTCAATCGAAATGATGTCGCAATCACCCCACAACACCCTCGCTTCGCAGCGAGGCGATGTCCTCCTCGCCGTAACCCAGTTCGGCGAGGATGGCGTCGGTGTGCTCGCCGGGGGAAGGCGGCGGGGTTCTCACGGAACCGGGGGTGCCTGAGAACTTGATGGGGACCCCCAGCACGTTGTGGCTGCGCCCCGATTTGGTGGCCACTGAGGCCAGAGCGCCGCGGTGGGCGAAGTGTTCGTCTCCCAGCGCTTCGTCGAGGCTGCGCACAGGCATGACGCACACGTCTTTGTCGCCAAAGAACTCCATCCACTCCGCGACCGATTTCTCAGCGAAGATGGCCTGCAGCCGCTCCCGTATCTCCTGCTGCTTGGGCGGGTTGAACTGGTGGGGCGCAAGGTCGTCGACGGCCAGGAGTTTGCACAGGTTGTTGAAGAATTTGGGCTCCAGAGCACCCACGGTGAGCCAGCCGCGGTCCGCGGTCTCGTACACGTCGTAGCACGCCAGTGCGTGGGACAAGAACGCTTCGCCGCAACTGCTGGGCAGCCCTCTTTGCGCCGCGGTGAATGGAATAGGAGATAGACCCAGGGTCGCATCCGCAATGCTCACGTCGATGTACTGCCCCTTCCCTGTACGCTCCCGGTTCAGCAGCGCCATGAGAATTCCCATCGCCGCGTTGAATCCGCCCGCGACATCCGCGAATTGTGCGGCGGGAACCACTGGTTTCTGTCCCTGCGGGGTGAAGAACTGAAGCGCGCCTGAGAACGCCAGAAAATTCATGTCGTGGCCCACCCGGTCGGAGAGCGGCCCGTCCTGGCCATAACCGGTCAGTGAGCAGTAGATAATATCGGTTTTTAGGGACTTTACGGTGTCATAATCCACACCCAGGCGACGCGTGATTCCCGGCCGAAACCCTTCCAGTACCACATCGGCCCTCTCGCACAGAGAGTAGAAGACCTCTTTGCCTTGCTGGCTCTTCAGGTTCAACGCCAGGTGTTGCTTATTGCGATACAGGGTGGGCATGGCCGGGGCCGGCACTCCTCCGTACCTTCCTGCCAGACCTTCGATATGGATCACCCGCGCCCCGTGATCCGCCAGGATCATGGAGCAAAAGGGCCCCGGCAGTAGCCGTGAGAGGTCGATAACGGTAATGCCGTCCAGCGCGCCTGTCATATCCTAACCTCCCGCCTCCGGTCTCCCGCCTCCAGCCTCGATTATCACCGCTTCACCTTGGGACAGGCCACCGCAAATCGCGGCCAGGCCGGTACCGCCGCCCCGGCGCTTCAATTCGTAGGCCAGGTGAGCAACGAGCCTCAGGCCCGAGGCTCCCACCGGGTGGCCGATGGACACCGCCCCGCCGTTGACGTTGGTGCGGTCGAGGAGCGCGTGCCAACGCTTATCGTCTTCTCCCGCCAGCACCTTTGTGCTTACCAGCGGCATGGCCGCAAACGCCTCATTGATCTCGATGAGGTCGACGTCGTCGATGGTGCGCCCGGCCTTCTCCAAGGCGGCGGCCGACGCAGTGGCCGGCACCCAGGTAATTCCGTTGGGCTCGTCAGCGGCCGGGGCCTGGGCTGTTATGTAACCCAGAGGCTTCAGGCCCAACTCAGCGGCCTTGTCCTCCGACATGATCACCATGGCCACGGCGCCGTCGTTGAGCCCCGGCGCGTTGCCTGCAGTGATGCACGAGGTGCCGAACACGGGGGGCAGCGCAGCCAGGCGCTCAAGGGGCGTGTCGGGCCGCGGCTGCTCGTCACGGTCAACGGTGACGGTCTTCCTGCGCGCGGCAACCTCGATGGATATGAGTTCATCCGCAAACCGGCCCGCCTCTTGCGCCGCCTGCCACTTCTGGTGAGAAGCGTGAGCCCACTTGTCCATCTCCTCACGGGAAACACCGTAACGGTCTGCCCCGTACTCAGCGTCTTTGGCCACGGGAGCATAGCCCGCGTATTCGATGGGGAAAATCGGGTCGATCATCTTTACCTCGCCGATTCTCACACCCGCGCGCAACCCCCGCACCAGGTGGGGGACTGCGCTGAGCATCTCTACGCCCACGACCAGGGCAGAGCCGAAATCGCGTGCGGAGATACCGTTGCACGCGAGCCTCAGCGCGGTGAGCGACGAACAGCACGCGGTGTCCACCGTGGTCGCAAATCCACCGATCCCCAGTTTCAACGCGATTTGTCGTCCAACCACCGACGCGGTGGTGAAGGATGCGGGGAAACAATTGCCCGCGAAAAGGCGGTCCACAAGGCTGGTGAGATCCGCGCCCCGGCTTGTCAAAGTGGCAGTAGCCACCTCCACGGCAAGTCTCACCGGATCCATCCCGGACAGCCCTCCCAGGTACTTCCCGAACGGCGAGCGTTTCGCCGCGACAATCGCGATTCTGTTCTCCATGTTCTACCCCCGTTCCTGCGGCATCCCCAGCCGCAAAGGAAATCTAACACACCGGTGCGGCGCAGACAACAGGTCAAGGAACTCACCACCAAGACACCAAGACACCAAGATCCACCAAGAGAAACTGCAGTTGCTTTTTGGAGGTTTGATCACTACTTTGCAACACAAGGAGAGGACCCATGGAGCGTCACCGGGAAGCAGACCTGGTTGCTTTGGAGAGAATTCGCCGCCTTGCACAGGCCCCGGTCGATTCCAGTCCTCATGACCTGGAAGTGCTTTTGGAAACGCCCCCGGACCAGCTCTATCCGTGGATTCCCAGGGCCGGGTTGGTGCTGGATGACGACCGGAGGGTCGGCGACCGGCTCACTGCAACATTCCGCTTCTCCAGTCCGGTGGAGTCGGGCTACGTCGCCAATGACGTGGTTACCGGAGAGCGGTGGCGGCACGCCTCGCATGGTGAGTCCAAGCACGCAATCGTCTTTTTGCACTCGGTGCTGGCCGAAGACTTCGGCGTAGAGAAGAAACTGGCCCGCAACGCTCTGGCCGCCGGCGCCCACGTCTTTGTGCAGGCGCTCCCCTTCCATATGGCAAGGCAGCCGGAGGCTTCGGCCTACAGCGGGCAGTATCTGCTGTCGGCCGATGTGGTGCGCTCGGTGCGGTGCTACGCACAGGCCGCCACCGAAGCGGCTTCCCTGGTCTCGGAGCTGAGGCATCGGGGATATGAGCGCGTCACCCTGGCGGGGATCAGCCTTGGGGGCCACATCGCATGCCTGGCGTTGACCATCGAAAAGGTGGAGGGCGCCTTCCTGCTAATGCCCGGAGTGGACCCCATTACTACTCCCTGGTACACGGTGGTGGGCGCCGACGCTCGTCGACTGGTGGACCAGCGGGGTGAGGGCACCCTGGAGCGGGCTTTGATGGGCGTGAACCCGTTTCATCTGCCTGCGCCGCAGGTCCAAAATGACGACATCCTGTTCGTGTTTGGCGACTACGACGCGATGTGCCCGCCGGAACGCACCGAGGCCTTGCGCACCGCGTGGAAGGGCGCCCGCGCGCACAGGTTCCCGTGCGGACATATCACCATGTCTGAGAACTATCCCGAGATAGCTAACATGCTGGCCCTTTTTGCAACTGCACCCTAAGCGTTAGCGCCGGGTCTATCTTGAGCAACCAGTGATGCTCCCACCAGGCGCCGTGGGTCGTTGCTAAGATCGTCGGGAATGGCCGGAGCGTTCAACTCTTCCACGGTAACTCCCAACGCCTTCAGAAGGGTCCACGAAATGTCGAACAGCCTGGCTTCATAATTGGGCGGCGGGACTGGTTTTAGGGTCGAGGCTTCAGGGATGATAAGGGAGGTGAGCACGTCGTTGTTGCCGTGGTCCGGGCCGCAGTGCTCCACATTGCCGTGGTCGGACGTGAGCACCAGGAACCAGCCGCGCTCCAACGCGGCCGGCACAACCTCCTGCAGCGCAGCTTCCAAAGACAGCACGGACTGCCTGCACGCTTCGAAGTGGTTGCCCACCAGGTGGCCGATCATATCCGCGCCCGGGTAGTTGGCCGCCAATATGTCGAAAGTCGAGTCCCGCAACTGTTTCACCAGTTCAGCCGTGATCTCCGGGTGCCGCATCTGCGGGACTTTGTACAGGTCGTTGTCGCTGGCCACCCCCTCGTCTTTGCCCATGGAAGGGAGTATTTTCTGTGTCTCCGCCGGAGCCAGGGGGGTGGAGCGCCTTCCCCGGGAAAACAAGCCCATGTGTTTCTCCTTGACCCCTTCAGTCAGAAACAGAAATCTTCTACCCGTGCCGAGCAAGTTCAGCAGGTACAGGATGTTATGTTCGTGAGGGTGATCCTTGTAGATACTCTTGACCCCCTTTGCAGCCAACTCCTCGTGGTAATCGATCATCGACCAGAGGGTAAGTCCGTTTCTTGTTTCGGGTTTCTCGTTTCGGGTTTTGAGCCAGGAAAAGTCATCCCAGGTTTCGAGGCGGCCTTTCTGGGTAGCCTGCTCGCGGATGAAGTCGGTGGCGCCGGCGAGGCAGGCGGTGATCGGTTCCTGGCGGTCGGCGCGAAAAACGGCGTTGAAGAAGACGGTGTTTTCGCCCACGGGCCGCGGCTCGCCGATGACGATGGGCTCGACCATGGGGTCGGTCTGGCCCGCGTCGTGGTCCGCGGCGACCAGAGCCAGCGCCTCGGCCGCGGAAGTCACTTTCCGGCCTCGGTTGGCGGTGACCAGCTCGTACTCCTTCCTGATCATCTCGCCCTTGTAGTCACGGTCCATAAACTGCCGCCCGATGATCCACGCCAGACATTTCTCACCGCCATACTGCTTCAGCACATCCAATAACTTGTGCAGGTATCCGTACCGCTTCACCCCGTCCTTCTCCTCGAATCTCAGCGATGAGTAGAAGGGGGAGTCCCGTCCATCGAGGACAGCTTCGATGCGCAGGTTTTCGGCCGGTAGCCCCAGCACCTCGAAGTACAGCTTGAAAAAAGCCAGCATGTGGCGCCACGCGCTGTGCACATAGCCGTCGTCCCCAAACTCCCCGGAGAGCAGCGTTTTCAGCACCACAGTTGCGCCGTTTTTCGCCCGGCCCAGGTCGGCGTTGAGATGGTCGTTGGTAAAGAAGGAGCTGTCCTCAATCATGGCGGAGATGGCAGCCGGTATTTGTCGGGCCACTGTGAGGTTAAAAATCTGTTGGTGGCCAGTGTCGGAGTTACCCATGATCTCCGGAGTGATGTCTTCGTGACCGGTAAAGACGCCGGCTGTGCGGGTGATCCAGGTGGGGTTGTCCTGGCGCAGTGCGAACAGGTAGGGTGTGTCCACGCTCCAGGGAACATAGCGCAGTTTCTCACCCGTCCTTGCTACCAGGCCTGTCAGCAGCGCAGTCTCCTCCTTTTCCAGGGATGCGAGCAGGCGCGTGCGTACTGTGCGGATGTGCTCGAACGCGTGAAACCAATCGTCAGCCGCCAGCACACGGGCTACTCCGTGGGAGGTGGGCGCCAGTGAGGCTGCCGCGTATTTGTCGTCGGGCTCAAGTGCGGTGACAGCCCGTCTCAAAACCTCGGGCAGTTCTTCCCAGACCCGCTCCGCTATTCGCCATTCCATCGCGGGGTCGAGGCCGAAACCGTCCAGCACCACCACTGCCGCCTTACTTTTGAGCCCCTTATTGTCAATCATCTTATCGCTCCATCTACTCAGCGTCGTTTTCGGACGGCCCGTACAGGTGTTCGCACATCTCCTCTTCCTTCCCCTCGGAGGCCAGGATGACCAGCTTGTCGCCGGCTTCCACCATGCTGCTGCCCCGGGGCACTACCAGGTGCTTGCCCCGCTGAATGGAATTCACGACGCAGTCGGGAGGAAGGTCCAGTTCCCTCAGGCTCTTACCTACGGCCCGATCGCCTTCGTCTATGTCGCAGGTTACCAGGATGGTCCCCGGCTCGTATTCCAGGTCCAGCATTACCTGGGAGTGGGACCTGACGATATCGCTCCAGCGCAACATTCCCACCAGCTTCTTCGAGTTCTTCCTTTCCACCACCGGGATTCGGCCCACGTCCAGCGCGCCGAAGCACTGCAGCACGTCCTCCAAGGTTTCGTCCGGATAGGCGGTGACCACGCCTGTTTTGCACACATGTCGCACTCGTTTGCCGGTCATTTCCTTGGTCTGGAGTGCGTTTTCCATGTCTTTTAGAGTAATGATCCCGTAGAACTCACCGGCATCGGTCACGACGGCAAAGCCGTGGTGGAAAGTCTCCTTGAACAGCCTCGCCATGTTCTCGATGGGCATCTCCGGGCTTACGGTGCTCAGCCGCGCTACCGGCTTCATAGCCTCGCCCGCAGTTATCCCCCGGAGCATTCTGAAGTCCTTCTGCCGGCTGAGGTCCACTCCCCTGCGCTTGAGCTTGACGGTGTAGATGCTTTCGGGGGCGAGGAGTTCGGCCACCAGGGTAGCGACTACGGTGGCGCACATCAGCGGTACGATGATCTTGTAGTCGTGGGTCATCTCGAAGAGGATGATCATGGACGAGATAGGGGCTCTGGCCGCGGCCGCAAAAAGTGCGCCCATAGCGACGAGAGCATACGCGCCGCTGGGCGCGGTTATTTCCGGCCACCATTCGTTAGCTACGCCGCCGAAAAAGCCGCCCAGCATCGCCCCTACGAACAGCGATGGGGCGAATACACCGCCCGAACCGCCGCTGCCTGCGGTAAGTGCCGTGGCGACGAGTTTTACCACCACCAGCAGTGCCATGACGGTAACCGGCAGATTGCCCCAAAGCGCGTCGGTCACGGTGTCGTATCCGACCCCGAAGACTTGGGGTACGAACAGCCCCACCACGCCGATGGCGAATCCGCCGATGGCCGGCTTCACCCATTCGGGACAGGCGATCTTGTCGAAGTTCCTCTCGCTGAACTGGAGCAGCCGGATGAAAGTGGCTGCGGCCACTCCGCAGAGGATGCCCAGACCAACGTAGAGGAGCAACTCCCACCAGCTCACGAGTTCGTAGTGCGGGACTACGAACGCGGGCATATCGCCCAACACGGCCTGGCCGATGGCGGTGGCGGTGACCGATGCGATGACCACGGAGAAGAAACCCTCCACGACGAGGCCGCCTAGAATCACTTCAAGCGCGAAGATGACTCCGGCGATGGGCGTGTTGAACGTCGCGCCGATGCCGGCCGCTGCGCCGCAGGCCACCAGATTGCGCACGCGCTGGTCTGACAGTTTGAGCGCCTGGCCCAGGGTCGAGCCCAGGGCCGAGCCGATCTGTACGATGGGACCCTCACGGCCCAGGGAGCCGCCCGAGCCAATACAGATGGAGGAAGCCAGGCTTTTCACCACCGCGACTCGGGGCCGGATTCTACCTCCCCGCAACGCGACAGCCTCCATCACTTCGGGCACGCCCGCGCCCCGGGCCTCCCGCGCAAAGAAGTACACCAGGACGCCCACCAGCAAGCCGCCCGCAGCCGGCACCAAGAGCACGTAGTACTCACCCATAAAACTGAGGCTCTCGCTGCCCTGGACGAAAAACAGATCGCGGAACATCTCGATGAGGGAACGGAAAAACACCGCACTAAATCCGCCCGCGACGCCTACCACCAGCGCCAGCGCGATCATTTTTGAGGTCTCGTTGGCAAGGTACCGGCGGAAGATGTTTCGCCACCGATCTCGTAAGGCCCCCAGAACGCTCATCGCTTTTACCCTTGCCAGAAACCCAGCTGCGAACAGGGGAGAATTACAGCATTCGACGACGGCAAAGTCAACGGAATCTTTGGCCGCAACTAGTCCTGGCTGCGGAGGAAATCAAACACCCGCTGCGCGATTCCGGTGGAGAAGCCCTTCGCTTCCTTGATTTCGTCCAGAGTGGCGCGTTTCAGAGCGTCGTAGCTGCCGAAGTGCTTGATCAGGTCGTGCCGCCTTTTTTTACCTACTCCCTCAATGGCCAGCAGAGGTGACGAGAGGACTCGTTTGGAGCGGGTTTTGCGATGGAACGCAATGCCGAAGCGGTGGGCTTCGTCCCGCAGGTTTGAAATGAAATGCATGAGCCTGGAATCGGGGTCCAGAGGCACCACCTCCCGGTTGCCCGGAGTGTAGACGCGCTCTTTGGCCAGGCCCTGCTCGGGCCGTGCCTTCGCAATGGCCGCCAGGAAGATGCGGTCCTCCATTCCCTCAGCCAGCGGCAGCACCTGGCTCAAGTGCGCCCGCCCTCCGTCGACAAGAATGAGGCGGACATCCCCGGAGCTTTTCACCTGTCTGAGGCGACGGCTCATCACCTCCTTCATCATTTCGAAATCGCTGAATGCCTCGCCCTTGATGTGGAAACAGCGGTACTCGCTCTTGGCCAGTCCGGCATCCCGGGAAACCGCGACCGAACCCACTGCATCGCCGCCCTGGAAGGACGAAATGTCGACGCACTCTACAACCTCCGGAACTGTGGGCAGGGAGAGGGACGAGGCCAGTCCGTCCAGGAGTTCGAGCCGGGATTGGGCCTTCTCGCTTTCCTGTGTGTATGCCTGGTGCGCGTTGGTGTGAGCCATGTCCAGCAGCGCCCTCTTTTCGCCTCGCACCGGGACCAGCACCTTGACCTTGCGTCCATGCTCCTCAGTGAGGAACTGCTCCAGCAGCCCGGCAGCTTCCGGCTCCAGGTCGCAGATAACATTGGGCGGGGGCGGAACTCGCTCGTAGTAGCGTACGATGAGGGAGTCTATGTCCAGCGCTTCGGGCAGGAAGAGGCCCTCGTTGAAAAAGGAGTGCCTGCCGATGACCGCGGAGTCGCGGACGTTCAAAACCAGCACGGCCCCGCCCAACGGCCCTGCGTGAGAACCGAACACATCGGCGTTCAGGTCGGTGCGCACCCGCACGTGCTGTTTGCCCCAGATTCGGTTCAGGTTGTGGAGCAGGTCCCGGTAGCGGGCCGCGTCTTCGTACCTCTGTTCATCGCTGGCGTCGGCCATGGCCTGCTCGAGGAGCGCAATTGCATCCGCGCGTCTTTTCGACAGCAGGTCGGCGGCGATTTTTACCCGGTCCTTGTAGTCGGCGTTCAACTCCGGGAAGACGCAAGGAGCAGTGCACCAGCCGAGTTGATGCAACACACAAGCGCGCTGACGCTGTCTGAACTGGTTGTTGCTGCACGTTCTGATGCGATAGGCGCGGGCGAGGAAGCGGATGAACTCCCTGAGGATCTTTGCCCCGGGTACGGGGCCGAAGTAGTCCGCGCCGTCCTTCTTCTTGCGTCGCACAAAGTCGAACCGGGGGAAATCCTCTTGAAAATCAACCCGGATCAGCAGGAACTGCTTGTCGTCCCGCAGCATCACGTTGAAGCGGGGTTTGAGTTTCTTCACCAACTGGCTCTCAAGAAGCAGAGCTTCTTTCTCACTGTTGGTCAAGATGTATTCGATGTCCGCGAGTTGGCGCACCAGGCGGGGGATGACGACCCTGGAGTCCTGCAGGTTGAGGTACTGGTTGATGCGGCTGCGCAGGTTTAGCGCTTTCCCGACATAGAGTACCGTGCCGGCAGCATCCTTCATTATGTAGACGCCGGTTCTAGCCGGCGCCTGAAAATCCTTTTCCGCCTTGCTCACAAGTAGCCCCACCGTTTTCTCAGCAGCCATTCAGCGATGAGGACCAGCGCGAATGCGAAGAAGAAGAGGGGGTTGTCCCAGAGTGCGTCCAGAATCGGCTTGTGCACTTCGAGGGTGGTCACCGGCAGTCGTACTTCGAACGGGCGGTCTACGACGAAGGGGTAGAACTGTTTGCCCAACAGGGGTTGAATGCGTTTTGCCAGTTCTTCGGTGTAGGTGGGTCTCTTCTGACCGACTACAACCACCCCTCCCCCCGCGGCATCTCCGTTTTTGGTTTCCAACTGAGCGGTGATGCTCCACGCCCCTGGCTGGGCCGGAGGAAGAGAGAAGGCCGCACACCGCTTGCCCTCGAAGGGTGCTTCGAGTTCGATGCGCAATGCCGGAGCTTTGCCTGCCGCGTCTACCCACTCTGCTATGATGTTGGCCCGGGCGCCTTCCGGTGCAGTGCCGCGGTAGCAGGCCGAAGCTGTGATTTGCTCGCCTTCGGTGGGTGTAGCGGTTGAGCCCGCGACGACAAGGCCGTCGAGTCTCGGGTCGCTGGTGAGCCAGGCTACCGCATTCAGGAGCAGCCCCCGGTACCAGGCCCGGGCCCCTCCGGCCAGGCGGGGCGGGAAGGCCCAGCGCCATAGAGAGTCGGTGGCAACTACGAGGACCCTTCCACGACCCCGGCTGCCCGCAACAATGAGAGGTACCGAGTCTTCCTCTCCGGCCCGGGCCGTGGCCAGCACCACGCCGCCGGGACGGGTGGGCCCCAGCCGGTTCATGCCGCTCAGTTCCGGCAGGTTGGCTTCCGGGGAAAGGCTGTCGTCCGCCAGTTCGATAGAGGTCACCGGGTGGGCCGCGCCCTCGGCTGTCAACTCCACGCGGCGATAATCGTCCAGGTAGTCGTCTCCGCCCGCCACCGGGGCTACTTCCATGGGCATGATCTCGGCCACCGGCGTCTTGTGCAGGTCGGAAATGGCGAAGGATTTGTCTCCTCCGATGAAGAGTACACCGCCCCCTTCCTCGATGAACTGAACAAACCTCAGCAGGTGCTTCTTTGTGAGCAGGAAGTAGGTGCCCAAGGGGAAGTTGTGGACCACGATGAGGTCGAAGTTGCCGATCTCCTTCAAGAACAGTTCGTCGGTGGGAAACGGTATGAGCGCCAGCTCTTCCTTGGTGTGGGGTGCGAAGTCCTGGGCCTCCACCAACAGGTAGAAGGAGACTACCTCGACTCCGGGCAGCCGGGAGAGAAACTGACGTAGGAATCTCACGTCCCATGACGGGTGGCCCGCGATGTGAAGGACCCGCACTGTGTCCCTGGCCACCGTGAGACCGAACAGCCGGGAGTTGTTGTCGGGGTGCTGGTCTCTTGCGAACCCTTCCAGGTAGACGCTGTACGCGTTGCGCCCCAACCGCCCGGGAACGAGGGTAACGGGGAAACTCTGCCGTCCTTCCCGCAGCGAGACCGGGGCCCGGGCCACCTCGGTGAGTCCCTCCCGGTCCAGGCGGGCGACCACCACCTGGCCGGCCTGAGCAGGGGCTTCGTTAACCACGGTGACGTTGACGGTGCACCTCGCCTTGTAGAAGGCCACCGGCGGTGCGACCGCCTCCACCAACTCCAGATCGAGTGAAGCAGCCTGCTCAGGTGGCGAAAATGCGGCCAGAGGTGGAAGCAGGGACGGCAACTCCTCCCTGGAAAACACCCGCACTTCTTTCCTGGTGAACGATTCAGGGAGTTCCACCGCCACCGTCTCGTAGGCCAGGATCGAAGGCTGCAACAGGATGAAGGCTAACGCACACACTGCGATGCACCGAAGCAGCAGCAGAGTGCCCCCCGGCTTCCAACCGGCAACCCGGATGATGGAGTAGCCGTAGGCCGCCAGCGCGGCCACCGCCGCGGCCATGAGAACCACGGCCAAGGGGGACAACGGGTCGTTGAGGAAAACCAGTTTTGCGCCTTCCGGTGGCACGAGACTCCTTCCTATTCGTCGGGCAGGCGCCAGTTGCGCCTGGACTTCAAGTACTCAAGATGGACCTTGTCGTCTTTGTAGTCCAGACAGAGGGCATAGACAACCAGGTTCACAAGGAGGCGAACTGCGTCTTCGCGCTGGGTATCGCCGCCGGGGGCGACGTCGAAACTGAACTCGCCGCGCTTGTCCCGTTCAACCGCGGACAACAGGTCGTTGAAGCACACTATGACCGCGTACCGGTCGTCAACCATGACTCCATACAGGTCGTCCACCAGGCGCAATCTTCCCGACGCGTAATGGAGCCTGTAAAACGAGCGGTAGACCACGCTGCCCCGGGGAATACGCTCCAGGGAGCTTCCGGGGAGTAGGCGGCCCAGGAATTGTTCTGCGTTGGCCCGAAACTGCTCCAGCCTTGCGCCGCCGCCTTGCCAATCGATGACCAGGGCGCCGCCGGCCTTGAGCCAGTGAGACAGCGCGGCCTGCTCATCGAAGGTGGATTCGGGCAGGAGCTCGTCTCCCGGCAGAAAAAGGACGGGGAATTCGAACAACTCTCCAGCCGTTGGGTGCAATGTGCGGGAGCGGGACTCAGCCGCGATGCTGGTGCGCTGTTTCACCTCTGCGGCGAGGGAGTCAAGGGCGCTGACTCTGGTGGCCGAAGGCGATGCAGGGAGTTGCAGTTGGCCTAAGATCACTCCTGACCCGCCCGAGGCCAGCGCCGGGGCGGACGATAAGCACAACAGCAGCAGGAGCAGAGTCGAGAATCGGGACTGGGCGCGCGGGCTGTGCATGAACGCCCCTATTGGATGAAAAGCAGAAGGTCGTACGGGATGTTGGTCCCGGCCTCCTGCCCCATGACAAGGACGGAGTAGTCGGCCATGTTCTGCAGTGTCGCTTCAAGGATCGGCGCACCGGCATATCCGTCCGATTGGGCCAACATGATGTTGCCTTCCTTGTCATACAGGTAGATGTCGATGAAGCCTAAGTTCTTGTCGTAGGAGAGCGCCAGGTAGATGTGCTCCATCGGGTAGCCGGAGAAACTGAACCAGTCTTTGTCGAGCCCGCAGCTCTTGACTCGAGTGGTAACATTGTGCACCAGCTTTGCGCCCTCGGCAGGCTGGTCGTTTTCTTCGAACCGGTCTTCGAGGCAGAAGCTGGTGTCCTCGGTGAGCGATACCTGGAGGTCGTAGTTCACCGCCAGGGCGGTCTGATTGGAGATGGAATACTTGTAGTCGCCGGGCGCTGGAATGGGGCAGGTCATGGACACAGTGGACCCCGCGGGGTTGCCCATGCATAGCAGTGTGCCCGCGTTGTCGGTGAGGTTAAGTTGCAGCGCACCCGAGGTGGAAGTGACGCTGGCGGTGAGAGATTCGCCGCCATTCAGTCCCAGCGCGAACCAGTCCTCTTTTCCCGGGCAGGCCACAAGCTGATTGTAGGATGACGCCGGGGTCATGATCGCCTCGTCCGCATAGTGGTTGGGAGAAAACGAATCCTCTACGCATTCCTGGGATTGAGCGCCGAAGGCAATGGTCAGGTTGTAGTTGTTGGACGAGCCCTCCAGTCCCTTGACCAGCAGGTAGTGGGTGCCGCCGCCAAGAATGTTGAACTCCAACTCCTCGTCGTCAGTGGATGTGTCGGACCAGGCGATAACCGTCTGGCCGTCACTGCCGACCAGGAACAGGTCGAGGTCACCCGAGTCCACCAGGAAGTCGACCAGCACGGAGAGCACGGTTCCCGAGGGGATCTCCAGGCGGAAGTAGTCTTCGTCCCCGGGGCAGATGCTCAGTGGGCCGAACTCGCCCTCGCCCACCAGCGGCGCCTGGGCCGTGGAGTTGTTGGGCTCCAGGTCGTCGGGTGAGCACTGTTCCGTCTTTTCCTCAACGTTGATGGCGTAGGTCACCGGCTCACCGGACTGGGAATAGAAGTGGAGGTTGAGCACGTTGTTGGTGAGCAGTCCACCCGGCACCGAAATCGACGAACTGCCGGTGGTCGCGGTTGCCACCAGACTGCCGGTCTGGTTCATCGCCTCCATGACCAGCGAATCGGGATTGCCCTGCGCGGTCACCGACACCGCAGCTTCCGGAGAAAACACGTTGAGCGAGTAGTAGTCATGGTCGTCGCCGCACAGGCGTTGACCCGGATGCGCACCAGGAGTCAGCGGTGTGGCCGCAGCCAGGGTGTCGTTGTCCTCATTGACGTCATCCATACATGAGGAATCATATCCCTGGTCGTAGGCCACGAAAGTGAAGTAGCCGGTCTTTGGCAGCCGGGTGACGTGGTCGCAGTTGGTGCCCGCATAGTCGTCGTTGTCCCAAGCTTCCAGGTAGTAGTGCACGAAAGAGCCGCTCCCTGCCTGCACCTTGGGAATGAACCCCCCGAAGTTGTCGCCCCCTTGATTGCTGAGTGATGAGAGCAGGAAGCTGGCGGTGGCCGGATCGTGAGCGGAGGTCCAGAACAGGTTCACGTGGTCCACATAGGAGTCCCAGTCGTTGACCGTCGCTTCCAACGGGTAGCCCGTCTTGTCCTGTAACGGGTCCCAGTGGTAGTCGGCAAAGGCAGAATGGGTGATGGACGGAGGGCTTCCGGGGCAGCCCTCGAAGTCTGCGTTAGTGATCACAATGACTATGTCATGGGTGAGCTGGTAGAGCTGAGTTTCCTGGCCGGGAAAGGCCGGGTCCGGTGTGTAGCCGGTAGCGGAAAACCGGACGTACCAGAACAGCTTGGTTTTTACTTGCTCATCGGTCGGCCGCCAGGAGAAATAGGCTTTTTTCTTGTCCGCTTTTTCCAGGTACGCGTTGTTTGGTCCCGAGACGATGGAGATATCGACGTGGGACGCCGAGTCGTCCTTGACCTCAACCATGAACTCGATGCTGTTGGTTTCGGCAAGATTCAAAACGTAGCCGGGAGGATTGAGGAAGGCGGGCGCCCATTGAGGAACTACAGTGATGATCACATCTTCACTGTCCCAGGCCCCTGTATCGTCTTCAACATAAAAAGTGACCTCGTGGTCCTTTCCCCCCGGCTCGCTCTCGGTGACCTCAGGAAGCCAGGTGAAGAGCGCGGACTTGCCGTCGTCCAGAGCCACGAATTGAGCGGAAGGGGGCCGGCCGTCGATAGAGAAGCTCAAATCATCACCGTCCGGGTCGGTGGCGGTGATCACGAGGGTGAGCTTCTCGCCCACCAGCGCGCTGCGTTTGCCTATGGGGTCCAGTCGCGGAGGGGACCCCTGCTCTGCCAGGTTCCCGCAGGCCATGATGATCAGTGGCAATAGACATAGTGTTCGTTGCACGCGCGCTCACCTCTACCGGTAGGCGATAATACCACTGTGGTAACTGGAGTGCAATCAGCGGCGCGGCAGAACGCCACGAAGTTCAGAAAACTACGCTCATTGGTGGAAAATACTGTCAATGCTATGGCTTTGGTTGTATAAGTATCATTACCTCTCTGGCTGGGAAGTTATTACGGTTGGCAGAACGCGTTGGAGCCGGGAAATGAGTGACCTTGAGAAGACGAAGGAAGTGCTCGTTCAAGAGTTGGAGGAGCTGCGTCAGCGCCTGGCTTCACACCTGGCGGACCTCGGCGGCGGGCATAACGAGGCTGTAGACGCGGTGCGGGATGCGGCCGCCGCCTTCAGCGATGATGTACCCGCGCCTGACGTCGTGATCGAGCCTGGCCCGCCCTTGGTCTTCGACGCGATGAGCGGCGACGAAGTCACCGGCGAATTGCGTACGGGGAGCGGGCTGCGAAAGCTTATCGACGCGATGCCTTTCTACGCCCTGCTTGTTGACGAAGCTCACACCATAGTGGCGGCCAACAGGACTTTCCTCGAGATCGTCGGCCGGACTTCGCAGGAAGCGGTCGGAGCCCGCTGCCCCAACCTGGTGCACGGAGTTCACCGCTTTCCCGGTTGTCCCCTGGAGAAATCGCTCAAGTCGGGGAAGGCCGAAGAGGAAGACCTCTTCGATGCAGAGTCCGGAAGCTGGGTGCAGTCAAGCATCTACCCGACCCCGTTTCAGACGGCCCGCAAGAAGCGAATCTACCTCCACATGGTGCGGGATATCACTCACCGCGTGAAGATGGAGGAAGACAACCGGCGGAATTACGAAATACAGGTTGTCCTCAATGACCTGTTGGAGATCTCGCTGAAGCAGCTTTCACTGACGGACCAGTTGGATTTGTTTCTCGAGCGGATCGTGTCGATCCCGTGGTTGTCGGTGAAGTCGCAGGGGAGTATTTCCCTGGTGGAGGATGAGCCCGAGGTGCTGGTGCTCAAGGCCCACCGCGGCCTGGCTCCCGATCTGTTGGAGATGTGCGCCCGGGTGCCCTTCGGGCGCTGCCTGTGCGGCCGTGCCGCACAGGGGACGGAAGTGGTATACGCAGGCGCCCTTGATGACCGTCACGACCACACCTACGATTCCATTGTCGAACACGGCCACTACTGCACTCCTCTGCTGTCTTCGGGGGTCGTAATCGGCGTGCTCAACCTGTACCTCGAGTCAGGTCACGAGTGGGAAGAAGCGGAGGTCAGGTTCCTCAAGAGCGTGGCGGGAGTGCTGGCCGGGGTGGTGGAACGAAAGCGGGCCGAGGAGCTATTGGCCGGCCAACTCGAAGCGGTTGAGCGCACCATGCACGGTACGGTGGAGGCGATCGGGCGGACCCTGGAGGTCCGGGACCCCTACACCGCGGGCCACCAGGAGCGTGTCGCTACGCTGGCGACGGCCATCGCCGTGGAGATGGGGCTTGAGCCGGACCGGGTCCGTGGGGTCAACCTGGCCGCGTCGATCCACGATATCGGCAAGATCTCCGTGCCTGCGGAGATCCTCAGCAAGCCGGGACGGCTCACCGATATCGAGTTCAGTATGATAAAGACCCACGCACAGGTGGGCTATCAGATCCTGAAAGACATTGAGTTTTCCTGGCCCATCGCCGACATGGTGCACCAGCATCACGAGCGCTTCACGGGTGGCGGCTATCCCCAGGGCCTCGCCGGCGACGAGATCCTGCTGGAGGCCAGGATATTGTGCATTGCCGACGTGGTCGAGGCCATCGCCTCCCACCGTCCCTACCGTGCTTCTCTGGGCCTTGATATTGCGCTCGAAGAGGTGGAGAAGTGCCGTGGGACATTCTTCGACCCCGAGGTTGCCGACGCGTGCCTCAGGTTGTTCCGTGAGAGGAGTTTCTCTTTCAGTTAGTCACTGATGGCATAGAACCAGCCTGCTTCGTCACCGAAGTAGACCACTCCGTCATCTATCGCGGCTGCCCCTTCCGGGTCGGCGTGGGTGGCATACGACCAGCGCAGGGCGCCTGCGGAGGTGACGCTGTAGAAGCTGTTTTGACTGCTGCCGATATAGACGTCGCCGTCCATGTCCATTACCGGGACTGCGTTCCAGGAGCCGTCTTTGGCGAAATGGCTGACGTGGAAGCTCAAAGACCCGTCGTGGTGGAATTTCCACAGCCCGCTGTTGCCGTTGGGGTTGGCCAGCACGTAGTCCACCGGGTTGCAGCACTGGTAGCCGGTGTTGAAGATGGCCACCGAAGAGTCCATGTCTCCGCCCACCGCCTGGGCCCACTGTAGTTCACCCTGCGGCGACAGGGCCACCACCTCGGCTGAGAAAGCCTGGTATATCCGGCCGTCCTCCCCCAGGGCTACCGAGGAGTCGGCGTCGGCCTGCCCGTGGGTGTAGGTCCAGTGCAGGGTGCCGTCGCTGTTGACCGCGTACACGGTGTGGTTCGAGGCTGCGAAATAGAGCCGGCCCCCCAGGCCGATGGCTACATGTCCGGGAGAATTCAGGGTGTTGGACACCGGCAGGTTCCATACTTCAATGAATTGGGAGTTCAGGCAGTGCAGTCCGAACTTCGACACCACATAGATGTACCCCGAACTGTCGATGGCAGCGGTCCCGGGGATACCCCCGGCGAGTTGCTTCTGCTTGGTGATTTCCCCTTCAGGGGAGACCAGATAGAGGGTTGCGCCGAATGGGGCTAACAGGTAGCCGTCCCGGCGCAGTGTCGGGCCGGCGCGGGTGACCAGAGAATCCGGAAAGTCCAGGCTCCAGATCTCGGCTCCGTCTTCCGGGGCCAGCGCGCGCAGCGTGCTCCCCGAGGCCACGTACACGGTTCCCTCTTCCGCCACCACCGGGGAGCCGAACGAACCTGCCCCGGTGTTCACCTCCCACTTCAAAACCGCCTGAGACGGGCCTTGGACGTTCATGTTGTGACCCGTTCGCCTCAGGTCGTACTTGAACATAGGCCAACCTTCCGTTGCAATTCCGCAGATCTCGTCGGCTCCGCCGACACAGTTGTTGTCCACACCGTCACACAGCTCTTCCGCAGATGCGTTGATGGTGGGGTCTGAAGGCGCACAGTCGGTGTCGTCCGGGTCGCCGTCGTTGTCGTCATCCATGTCCACACAGTCTTTCAGCCCATCGAAGTCGTTGTCGTTAAAACCTTCGTCGAAGATGCCGTTGCAGTTGTTGTCCGCACCGTCGCAAACTTCTGCTGCGCCCGGGAAGGTGCTGTTATCGTCGTCGTCGCAATCACCGGACAGCTCCACGAAACCATCGGGCGGAGTGCATCCCGTGGCGGTCATGGCTGCGTTGCCCCAGCCGTCGTTGTCCGCATCCTGGTAGAAGGTGTTGAGAACCCACTCATCCACCAGGTTGTTGCAGTTGTTGTCCAACTCGTCACACGTTTCCAGGTTGCCGGGAAACACCGTGGGGTCGTCGTCGTCACAGTCACCGGGACCTAACGGGCACACCTGGGGGAACCCGGTGACCACCATCTGGGCGTCACAGGTCTGATCCCCGTCGTCGTCGCACCCTTCGTCCTTCTCGCTGTTGCAGTCGTTGTCCTTGTTGTCGCAGATTTCCGCGGCGCCGGGATTGATCTGAGGGTCTCCATCGTAACAGTCGCCGCCTTCTTGGGCTGCATACTCGGGAGTGGGGGCGCACAGGCATTTTCCGAACACCTCGTTGCCGTAGCCGTCTCCGTCCATGTCCAGGAAGAAGATCTCGCACCCTTCTCCGTCTTCTTCGTCCTTCAGCCCGTCGCAATCGTCGTCGATGCCGTTGCATACCTCACCTGCCCCCGCATGCACCGCCGGGTCAAGAGGGGCGCAGTCGCTGGCGTCCGGGTCGCCGTCATCGTCGGAGTCGTTGTCGCAGGCATCTCCGACTCCGTCTTCATCGAAGTCGGCCTGCCCCGGGTTCTTCACGCCAACACAATTGTCCGCGCTGTCGAGCACGCCGTCGCCGTCGTCGTCGTCGTCAACACAATCGGCCTCGCCGTCGCCGTCGGTGTCCGGGAACACCTCGTCGGCCAGCGAGTTGCAGTTGTCGTCCTCGCCGTTGCACACTTCGTTGGCCGCATGGTGCACCAGCGGGTCTTCCGGCTGGCAGTCGGTGAGGTCCGGGTCGCCGTCGCCGTCGGTGTCGTTTTCGCACGCGTCCCCGACGCCGTCGTTATCGAAGTCCTCCTGCCCCGGGTTTTTCACACCCACACAATTGTCCGCACTGTCGACTACCCCGTCGCCGTCGTCGTCGTCATCCAGGCAGTCCGCCAGGCCATCACCGTCGTTGTCGTTGTAGCCTTCGTCCACCTCACCGTCGCAGTTGTTGTCCTTGCCGTCGCATTTCTCGAACGCGGCCTGGTTTATGGCCGGGTCGAATGGTTCACAGTCGGTCTCGTCCGTCTCCCCGTCATTGTCGTCGTCGGGGTCGCAGGCGTCGCCGTAGATATCCTGGTCGAAATTGCCCTGTTGCGGATTGACCGTCAGCGGGCAATTGTCGTCTTCGTCCGGGACTTCGTCGTTGTCATCATCCATGTCTACACAGTCCGCCAGAGCGTCGAGGTCGTTGTCGGAAAAACCCTCGTCCACTTCGCCGTTGCAGTCGTCGTCGATGCCGTTGCACACCTCCGGGTTGCCCGGGAAGGCCGCGGGGTTGAAAGGCGCACAATCATCATCGTCGAGGGAGCCGTCGTTGTCATCGTCCGGATCGCACGCATCGCCGATGCCGTCCTCTTCCGCATCCTCCTGCTCCGGGTTGGCAACGAGGGAGCAGTTGTCGTCTTCGTCGGCAATCCCGTCATTGTCGTCGTCTTCGTCAACGCAGTCGCCCAAACCGTCGAGGTCGTTGTCGTCAAAACCCTCGTCCACTTCGCCGTTGCAGTCGTCGTCCTGACCGTTGCATAGCTCCGGCATGCCGGGGTTGATCATGGCATCCAGCGGGGCGCAGTCTTCCTCGTCCAGGTAGGTGTCGTCGTCGTCATCTGCGTCCACACAGTCCTTCAAGGAATCGAGGTCGTTATCGTTAAAACCCTCGTCGGCTATCTGGTTGCAGTTGTTGTCGATGCCGTCGCAAACTTCGTTCGCACCGTGGTGGATGGTCGGGTCGTCATCCTGGCAGTCGGTAAGATCCGGGTCTCCGTCCCCGTCTTTGTCGTCTTCGCACGCGTCTCCAGCGCCGTCGCCGTCGGTGTCCTCCTGCCCCGGATTGTAGGTCACCGGGCAGTTGTCGGCCAGATCCGGTATGTCATCTCCGTCGTCGTCTTCGTCGAGGCAGTCGGCAAGCCCATCACCGTCGAGGTCGGAAAAGACTTCGTCGGCCGCGCCGTTGCAGTTGTTGTCCACGTTGTCGCAGATTTCAACGGCCCAGTGGTTGATGGCGGGATTGGTCGGGTCACAGTCCGACACGTCCGGGTCGTTGTCGTTGTCGTCGTCGATGTCGCATGCGTCCCCCTGCAGGTCTCCGTCGAAGTCCTCTTGCAGCGTGTTGTGGTCGAGGGGGCAGTTGTCCGCGCCGTCCAGGATGCCGTCACCATCATCGTCGTCATCGACGCAATCGGCCTGTCCGTCCTCATCATGATCGAGGAAGGATTCGTCGGCCACTCCGTTGCAGTTGTCATCCTCGCCGTTGCACATCTCCACCTGCGCAAATATGCCCTGGCAGGTTGCCGCACCCTCGACACACGCCTCGGTGCCCGGGCAGACGCCGTGCTCGTTGGTCAGCTCGCACGGCTGGCCGCCGGTGTCTTCATCGACGAAACCGTCGCAATCGTCGTCGGCCAGGTTGCACGCCTCCGGCGTGGCTTCCGCCGCATCACAGCCGCTGAGTCCGTCCGCGAGGCATGTGTTGAGCCCGTGGCACAAGCCCCATTCATTTTCGACGTAGCATTCCGTTTCGGCCGCAACCGCAATGAAAGACTCAGTGCATTCACACTCACCGCTTTCAGGGAAGCACCGCTGGTATCCTTCCACGTCTTCGCACAGGTATCCTTCCGGACAGTCTACTGAAGTGCAATCCCCGGTGCAGAAATTGCCTTCCGGACCGAAGGGCAGACAGAGTGACGTTCCCCCGGCCTGGCCGGTACAGTCACCATCACTCATGCAGGGGCGGCATAGATTCTGAAACGGAGGTACGCAAATGAAGACGACGTCGGGTTCCGTACCCGGCACCTGGGCGCACTCCCAACCTTCCGGGCATTCGGAGAGACAGGTCAGCGTGCACATCTTGCCGTCGGGGCCCTCGATGCACCAGCCGCTGTCGCAATCTTCTCCGGATTCACACGGCCATCCGAACCCTCCGGGGTCCACCACGTCGAACTGCCAGTCCGCAACTTCCGGCAACGGCGTCACCTCCACCTCCGTCACTTCTACCGCGGTGTCTTCGATTATCGACCATACCTCTACCTCGCCGCCGAGGTCCGCAAATACCGGCGCCTTGGCAGAGCCTCCGCCGCACGCGGACGCTACCGCCAGGTACAGCGCACAAACCGCCATCCGAAAGCTCCTCATCCCAGCCTCCTTTCCAGATTCCTCACGCTCAATGATAGAAGAAAGCAGCCGCAGGTTGCAAGGTGCCCCTTCGGCAGTGTCCGTTGACTCGCACCTTCGCAGGTGGTAGTTCTTTGGCCTAGTGCTTGGCGCAAGGAATGCGGTCTTCGGCGGCGAAGCAGTCTGTGATGAGCGTCTCCCCGCACTTTCCTTCCCAGCCAGCCGTTGCTTTTCTTGTGAGCCAGTGCATGCACCGGAGGTTGCGGTGTGTGAAGACCGGTGAAGGGAGGAGACATGAGGCCATTTCAGTTGGCAGCATTGCTGCTGGTCCTGCTCGGGACTGGAACCGCACGAGGGCAGGAAGACGAGGAGTTGAAACTCAAAACATTCAACGGGGGCCAGCGCTCGTTGCAGGCCCTGAACCCCGAAATCAGCCTCACCGGCGATTTTTACACCAACTACATACGCTCTACTGACGGAAGGGAGTATTTTGGAGGGGAACGCTCCGGCGCGTTCATGAGAGTGATGGGGCTGCACATGCAGTCCAACCTGGACCCCTTCACTCTGATGAAAGCCGCAGTGGAATTGCACGATCACGGCGTGGAGGTCGGGGAGGCCTACGCGACCTGGACTTCCGTGTTGCCGGGGGTCTCTCTGACCGCCGGGAAGTTCCGTCAGAGGCTGGGGGTGGTGAACCGGTGGCACAAGCACGGCCTTGACCAGTTCGATTTCCCTTCCATGGTCACCACTCCATTCGGTCACCACGGGTTGAACCAGACCGGGCTTTCCGCCGGCATTCTCCTGCCGCCCCTGTGGTGCGACAGCCTGGAGATGACCGTGGAGGTGACCAACGGCAGTAACGAACAACTGTTCGCGGGTGACTACTTCAGCGTGCCGGTGGGCCTTTTGCACGTCGCCAACTATTGGGATCTCACGGACAGCACCTACCTCGAACTGGGGTTTTCCGGCATGTTCGGTTTCAACAACCGCCGTGGGATAGCTGAGGATTCGAGCGAAGGTCATGAAGAGCAGGAAGCTGAGCATGAACAGGAGCATGAGCACACCGGGGAAGTTTCCGGTGGTACGGTCAACGAAGACTGGCGCACCACCATTGTCGGCGGCGCGGACCTGACTCTGAACTGGGAGCCGCTGAATCGCTCGAAATACCACTACTTCACCTGGCGGTCGGAGTTCCTCTTTGTGCAGAAGGAGATGCCCGGCGGAGACACCTTGCGGTGGATGGGCGGCTACAGCTACCTGGAGTACAAGTTGAACCGGAGTTGGATCGCCGGGGTGCGGGGCGACCTGGTGCAGCCTTTCGAACTGGAGAACGAAGGCAGGTGGGACTGGCAGGCTGTGCCCTATGTCACCTGGTGGCAGAGTCCCTGGGTGAGGCTGCGGCTTGAGTATGACTACCATGTCCCTGACGCCGGACTCGAGGACCACAGGGTGCTTTTGCAGCTCACCTTCGCGGCAGGCCCGCACAAGCACGAGAGGTACTAGAATGTCCAGGATCATCATGATCGCGGCCATGGTCGGTGGGTTCCTGTGCCTTGCGGAACCTGTTCGAGCCCGGGTGAAGGTTGTAGCGACTACAACTACTTACGCGTGGCTGGCCGAGGAGATCGGCGGCGATAAGGTGAGCGTGTTCTCCATAACCGCGGGCGACCAGGATGTACATTTCGTCCGCCCCAAACCCAGCTTCGCAACGAGAATGTCGCGTGCTGATCTGCTGCTTACCACCGGCATGGATCTGGAGTTGTGGCTGCCGTCGCTTATTGACAAGGCGGGCAACCGGCAAATCAGTGAAGGGCAGGAAGGGTATGTTGCAGTGGCGGACGGCACCGAGAAGATGGAGGTCCCCGAAAGTGCGGATCGCAAATCCGGTGGTGTGCACATCTATGGCAACCCGCACATCACCACCAGCCCTTTGAACACAAGGGTCGTGGCCGAGAACATAACCATCGGCTTGATCAAGGTGGACCCCGCAAACCGGGAATTTTACACCCAAAGACTCAGCGATTTTCGCCAGAGGTTGGACGAGGCGCTGTTTGGCCCGGAACTGGTGAAGCTGGTCGGGTCATCGACGCTTATCAGGCTGGCGCTGAGCGGCAAGCTGATCTCGTTTCTCGAAGGGCGCGAGTACAAGGGCGGCCCCATGGTTCGTATCCTGGGGGGCTGGATGAAGAAGGGGCTGCCGCTGCGGGGTCGTAAGATCGTGACGTACCACAAGAACTGGGTTTACTTCGTCAAGCTCTTCGGCCTGGAGATTGTGGGAGAGGTGGAGCCAAAACCTGCCATCCCACCTTCACCGAAGCACGTGCAGAAGCTTGTGAATCTGATGCGCAGCCTTGATGTGAGGGTGGTGCTTGCGGCCAACTACTATGACGAAAGCAAGGTGTTGAAAATCTGCCGTGCGGTGGACGCCGAACCGGTTGTCGTCCCCCTCTACGTTGACGGTGCAACGGGTGCAGACGACTACTTTCACCTGGTTGACCTGTGGTTCGACGGATTGCTGGCAGCATATGGAGAGGGAAGATGAGCGGACCGGTCGGGCCTCTCGAGATCATGGCGTTGCCGTTTGCCGAGTGCCTTGTCCTGGTGGGCATTCACTCGTACCTCGGGCTGCACGTGTTGCGGCGCCAGGTCATTTTCGTCGACCTGGCCCTGGCCCAGATAGCGGCGTTGGGGACCACCATCGCGTTCCTCTTCAGTATCGATCCACTGTCCAAGGGGGCGTACATCTTCTCCCTGCTGGCGACGGTGATCGGGGCGGCCCTCTTTTCCCTCACCCGCTTCAGGAAGGAGAGGATTCCGCAGGAAGCGATTATCGGCCTGGTGTACGCCCTGGCCGCCGCGGTGGGAATCCTGATCGTCGGTCGCGCCCCCCACGGTGCGGAGCACATCAAGGAGATCCTCACAGGCCAGCTTCTGTGGGTCAAGGGCGAGGAGGTCGCGGCTGCTGCCGTAGTGTACGCCTGTGTGGGAGTGTTCCACTACGTCTTCCGGCACAAGTTCAACGCCATTTCCAACGATCCCGAGGGCGCCTACGCCGCGGGCATCAACGTGCGGTTGTGGGATTTCCTCTTCTATGTCTCGTTCGGGCTGGTGATTACCCATTCCGTCCGCACTGCCGGAGTGTTGCTGGTTTTTGTCTTCCTGGTGGTACCCGCCATCATGGCCATCATGATCACCAACCGCCTGGGGCTGCAGTTGATTATCGGCTGGGTGGTCGGCACCGTGGTGTCGGTGGGCGGGCTCGCCATAAGCTATGCGGCTGACACTTCTACCGGGCCGACGGTGGTGAGCCTGTACGGACTGGTGTTGCTGGTGGCCGGCCTGGGAGTCTGGCTGGTGCGTGCGGCCCGGAGAGGAAGGGCACTGGTGATTGCGGGCCTGGGCCTGCTGCTGGTCGCAGGTACGGGCGGAGCCCTCTACGGCCTGGGGGGCTACTTCGGCAGCCGGCCGTACTGGGCCCGGGAAGACGGGCGCTCTCGCACCCACGTTCACGCACAGCATGGCCATGGGAGCGGTCAAGCACACGAAAAGCGCGGCCCCGTTCTGGAAGGCGAATGCGTGGGCGACTGCCCCATCCACCGGTTCCTTCATGAGCTTCACCCTCTAGACATCGAGTCACGGACCGCACAGTTGGCCGCCCGATCGGACCCCCTTTTCGTGGAGGAGATCCTGCGTCACGTGGACCCCGCTGACCGCGAGATGAGGCTGGTAGTGGCCCGGCGGTTGTGCGAGTTGGCGCCGGGGGCCGGAGCCGGGCCCCTCGTCGAGCTGATGGCCCACTCCCCGGTCCCGCTGCTGCGCAGCGAAGCGCTGGAGGCGCTGAGAAAACTGTCGGGGGATGACTTCGGCTTCGACCCTTGGGATGACCCCGCATCAGGGTCCAACGCCACCGCTTTGGAACGCTGGCGCAATTGGGCCGACGGAAGGCAGCGGCTTCAGCAGTGAGCAACTCAGCCGCTTGTCGTGGGAAACGGGCGTCCGTGCCCGGGAATGATGATATCGGCATTCCGCCTGACGAACTCCATGTGTTCGAATATCCGTTCCTGGTCCCATGACGACCCCGGTGCTTCCCACCTTTCATAGTATTGCCGGTTGAGGAAGATGTCCCCGGCAAACGCGTGGACCAGTCCCTCGATGCAGGCGAAGACGACCAAGGACCCCCTGGTGTGGCCGGGGCAGTGGCGGACATACAGGGCGCTACCCAGCGCCTTGAGGTCCGGAACGATCTCAACGTACCGTCGGAGCGTGAGCCCGTCCCCGGAAAGATCCAGCAGGGCGGAGCCCCGCAGCTCAAGCGTCCTGTCGTTCTTGAAGTAGAAGGCCAGCTTTTCGCTGGCGTGGAACACGAACAGGGAATTCGGGAGCAGTTCCTTGTGCCCTATGTGGTCCGGGTGGAGATGAGTCAGAATGACAGCTTCGACCATGGAGGTGGAAACACCGAGGGAGTCGAGAGCTGTGGCGAATTCGGTCCCGTCTTTGCGGGGATGCTCGAGGTCGACGAGGACCTTGTTTCCACCGCATTCCAGCAACGACGAACTGGGACGGGAGTTCTTTACTCCCTCATTCTTCGTGATCTCGATTGAGCCGGCTTGAACCAAACTGAACTTCATCATCGCTTCCTGCTGCTGCCCTCTTCCTCAGGAACATCGATGCCGAGTTTCCCTCTGACAGAGCTCCCTTGTGTGCACACGAGCTCTCGCAGATGCCGGCACGGGGAGACGGTACGCAAGAGTATTGCACATTGCAAGCACAGCTCACTTCCCGCAGCGGGTTGACCCAGGTTGTGCCGCCGCAGAGGCGTGGAACAACCCTATTTAGCGATAAATCACTACAAACCCCACAATGTTTGTAGTATTATGCGTCCGCATGTTGAACTGCGTCACGGGAAATCGGCAATGAAAGACCACGACAAACCCAAGGAACTACTGATCGAGGAGTTGGGCGAGTTGCGCCGGCGGCTCGCCTCACACATGGGTGAGCAACCATTGGGCAACGAAGTCGCGGTCGCTGGTGCGCGCAAGGCTGCGGCGGCCCTGGGTAGTGCGGTTAGTGCCCCTGCTCCTGCCCCGGTCGGACCCGCGGTCTTCGACATCTTGACTGGAAACGAGGTGACGGGAGAGTTGCGCACCGGCAGCGGCTTGCGCAGCCTCATAGACGCCATGCCTTTTTACGCGCTGCTCGTTGACGAAACCCACCGGATTGTGGCCGCGAACAAGATGCTCCTCGCCACATTGGGCATGTCGAATAGTGAGGTCGTGGGCGGTTCTTGTCCACAGTTGATTCATGACATGGAAGGCGCTTTCCCCGGTTGTCCCCTCGAGAAGTCGATTTCTTCCGGAAAATTCGAGGAGGTTGACCTGTACGATGAGCGCTTCGAACGGTGGGTGCAGTCAGCCATTTACCCTACCACCTTCGAAACGGGTAACGGGAAGCGGGTCTACCTCCATATGGTGAGGGATATCACGTCTCGAAAAGAGATGGAGGAGGACAATCGGCGCAGCCTTGAGATCCAGGCAGTCCTCAACGAGTTGCTGGAGATCTCATTGCGGCCCATCGGCCTTGCGGATCAACTGGAACTGAGTTTGGAGCTGATCGCTTCCATTCCCTGGCTGTCGGTGATGTCCAAGGGCAGCATCTCCCTGGTGGAAGATGAACCCGAGGTTCTGGTGTTGAAAGCCCAGCGCGGCCTGGCGCCGGACCTGTTGGAGATGTGCGCCCGGGTGCCCTTCGGCCGTTGTTTGTGCGGGAGGGCTGCCGAGACGGGGGAGGTGGTGCATTCGAGTTGCCTGGACGAGCGTCACGACCACCGGTACGACAGTATCATCGAGCACGGTCACTATTGCGTCCCCATCATCTCTTCGGGCGCCCCCCTGGGCGTGCTGAACTTGTACCTGAAGCACGGTCATAGCCGGGACGAGAAGGAGCTAAGATTCTTGCGCAGTGTTGCCGGAGTGCTGGCCGGCGTCATCGAGCGGAAGCGGGCCGAAGAGAGGCTGGCCGCCCAACTCAAGGCCGTGGAGAGAACCATGCACGGGACGGTGGAAGCGATCGGCCGCATCCTTGAGGTCAGGGATCCGTACACCGCCGGCCACCAGAGGCGCGTGGGCAAGCTGGCCGGCGCGGTGGCCGGAGAAATGGGATTGGCGCCGGACCGGATTCGTGGGATTCAGTTGGCCGCGGCCATTCATGACATCGGCAAGATCTCGGTACCCGCCGAGATCCTCAGCAAGCCGGGGCGGCTCACCAATATCGAGTTCGACATGATCAAGACCCACTCCGAGGTGGGCTATCAGATCCTCAGGAACATCGAGTTTCCCTGGCCTATCGCGGATATGGTCCATCAGCACCATGAGCGGTTCGGCGGCGGCGGCTACCCCGAAGGTCTTTCCGGCGAAGAGATCCTGCTGGAAGCCCGAATCCTGTGTATCTCCGACGTGGTCGAGGCCATCGCTTCACACCGGCCCTACCGCGCCGCGCTGGGTCTCGAAATCGCGCTCGAAGAGGTGGAGAAATGCCAAGGGACCTTTTTTGACCCCGCGGTGGCTGAGGCTTGTCTTACGCTGTTCCGAGACAGGAAGTTCAGCCTCGGCTAGTCGGCATCTCATAGAAATCCAACTCCAGCGCCGGGCCTTTGGCCGCTTGCCCGGACGCCCTTCAGTGCCTAAGATATTGGCAGAAGCAGATAACCCCGTTGGAACAAGGGAGATTGACATGCGTGCATCCGCAATAGTCTCTTCAGTCCTGCTGCTGGCGTTGTTCTCTTGGCCGGTGGTTGCTGAGGAGTTGGAACTGATCGGCGATCGTCCGGACTTCACCGAAAGTAACGCGGCCGTTCCCGTTGACCACCTCCAGGCGGAATTTGGAGTAGAAGCCGCCGGCGCCGAGGACTCCCTCGAAATAGCACTTCCCAAGCTCTTGCTGCGGTACGGGCTGGAGCGAGACTTCGAACTGCGGCTGGAAGTTCCGGACCTGGTCATGGTGAAGCCCGATGGAGGCGACCTGGACTTTGGCGCCGGGGCCCTGGCCGTCGGTTTCAAGTGGGTCCATCCCATCGGTAATGCCGCGGCTGCCGGAGTCATCTTGATGGGCGGGGCGCCCGCGGCCG
>CAZVFX010000040.1:0-53843 GCA_964626565.1 uncultured Myxococcales bacterium | reverse complement strand
CTCCTCCCAAGTCTGCCATCACCCGGCTGCCGGGCGACGTAGGCCACATACTAGCAGAGGCCCTCAAGCCGCGCAAATGGAGGTCTCAGCCGCGGATGGAACGGTGGATTTTCCGACGGTAACCTGCTACCCTTCCTTGGTGACACCGGCTGGGGACAGACCTGTGGCCGGGAGGAGATTAGCGAATGAAGAATGCCGGAATGGAACTCGTGAATCGGGCGCAGCTTGTCCTGGTAAGCCTGGCTCTTGTCTTGACCTGCTGCGGCGGAACCGACGGATCGAATCTGTTCACCGACTTGGGTTCCGGAAGCGATACGATGGTGGGTGGGGACACTCGCATCGACCCGGTCGAAATTGCGCCGGAAACGCCGGGCGAACCCGACCTGGGAGCAGAGACGGTTGAAATCGATACCGGCGTATGGCCCGAATGCCTGCCTGGAGAAGGATGCTTCGGCGATGCCTGCGTTGACGGCGGCGACTGCCTTTCCGGATACTGCGTTGACCATCTGGGGGACCCGGTGTGTACTCAAACTTGCGTGGAAGAGTGTCCGCCCGGGTGGAACTGCAAAGGGGTGGGAATGGGCGGCCCCGACCTGGTCTACGTTTGCCTTTCCGATGCGCGGGTCTTGTGCCGCCCCTGCAAGGACAACTCCGATTGCATCAGCGCCAGCGGCCAGGAAGACCTGTGTGTGGACTACGGCACCGAGGGCCATTTCTGCGGGGCGTTGTGTGAAGAGGATTCAGACTGCCCCGCGGGGTATGCCTGCTTGACGACCGGTGAGGGCGGGGGGGAAGTGCTGCAGTGCCAGGCTGCCTCGGGAGTTTGCCCGTGCAGCCAGAAATCTGTGGAATTGAGCCTGGGCACCAGTTGCCTGGTGGAAAACGAGTGGGGTGCGTGTCCCGGCGAACGGATCTGCACAGCAGACGGCCTTACCGACTGCGATGCTCCGCTACCGGCGGAGGAGACGTGTAACGGTGAGGACGACAACTGCGATGGCGACGCGGACGAAGACACCTGTGACGACGACAATGAATGCACAAGCGATTCGTGCGGCGGTGCGGAAGGGTGCGTTAACGACCCCCTCGACGGCACCAACTGCGACGACGGCGACGTTTGCACTGTCACCGACCATTGCGAAGAGGGGTCGTGCGTGGGCACGCCCATCGCGTGCGACGACGGCAATCTGTGCACCGACGATAGTTGCGATGGAGTGTCGGGCTGCACCTTCGAGTTCAATTTCTCTTCCTGCGACGATGGGGACCCCTGCACCATCGGCGACCAGTGCGTCGAAGGGACGTGCACCGGCACGCTGATTCCCTGCGACTGCCAGACCGACAGCGACTGCGACGCTTATGAAGACGACGACCTGTGCAACGGCACTTTGCATTGCGACACCACCGGACCGACATTCCAATGCACGGTGGATCCGGACAGCGTTGTGGACTGTCCGGCTGCTCCCGGGCAGGACGGCCCCTGCCTGAAGGCCGAGTGCGTCCCTGAGAACGGAGAGTGCACATACGTGGCGGCCAACGAGGGATTCGCTTGCAACGACTCCGATAGCTGCACCTATGGTGAGGCGTGCAAGAACGGCACCTGCTCCGGCGGCGAGCCGGTAAATTGTGAAGACGGCAACGAGTGCACTGAGGACGACTGCAACCCTGATGTGGGCTGTATTTACTCCAACGCGGGCGGAGCCTGCAACGACAACGATGCGTGCACCTATCCGGACCTTTGCGGAGCCGGGGAGTGCCTTCCCGGGCCGGCCGTAGATTGTGACGACGGCAATCCGTGCTCCTCCGATTCCTGCGACCCGGGTGCGGGATGCACCCACCTGCCCCTGGACGGAGCCTGCAACGATGACAACCTGTGCACTGCGGGAGACCACTGTGAAGGGGGCAAGTGCGTGTCCACCGCGGCGTTGGGGTGCGACGATGACAATCCCTGCACCACCGATAGCTGCCACCCGGCGACGGGGTGCCTGCATGAATTTAACGATTCCCCATGCAGCGACGGCAACCAGTGCACGGTGAACGACTTGTGCGAGGCAGGGCAGTGCGTCGGGGGACAGCCCCTCGACTGTGACGATGCCAACGCGTGCACCAACGACTCCTGTAATGCGGTGGTGGGGTGTAAGCACACCAACAACGCCGAGCCGTGCGACGACGTGGACCCGTGCACCCTGAACGATCACTGCTCGGGCGGAATGTGCGTGGGCGGGGACCCGTTAGCATGCGGCGACGATAACCCGTGCACAGATGATCTGTGCGTCCCCATGGCCGGCTGCTCCCACGTCAACAACACCGCCCCCTGCGATGACGGCGATGTCTGCTCAATAGGCGATAGCTGCCTGGGCGGCGGCTGCGTGGGCGGGGAGCTGATGGCGTGCAACGACAGCAATCCCTGCACCGACGACTCCTGCGAAAGCGGCCAGGGCTGTTTGTTCACCGCGAACACACTGCCTTGCGATGACGGCAATCCGTGTACCACCGGGGGCCAATGTGCAGACGGGGTATGCCTGGGCGAAGGGGTGAAGGACTGCGATGACGGAGACCTGTGCACCTCCGACTACTGCGATCCGGCGGTGGGCTGCGTACATCAGCACAACTCGGTGCCCTGCGATGATGAAGATGCGTGCACGAGTGGGGACTTCTGCCTCAACGGAGTTTGCCAGGGCAAGGCGCCGGTGAACTGCGGGGACAACAACCCGTGCACCGATGAGATATGCGACCCGACCGAGGGGTGCATCTACTCATTCAACAGCGACCCGTGCGACGACTTCAACCCGTGCACCGAACAGGACGCATGCTCCCAGGGGAGTTGCAAACCGGGCAGCGGCGTAGTGTGCGACGACGGCAACATCTGCACCACCGGCAGTTGCGACCTTCAAGCCGGCTGCATTTATGTGGACAACGACAACCCGTGCGACGACCTCGACCCCTGCACCACCATCGATATGTGCGACGGGGGAGCCTGTGTCGGCAGCGGGGAGTTCAACTGCCAGGATGCCAATGTGTGCACCGATGACGCCTGCTTCCCGGGACAGGGGTGCGAGCACACTCCCAATCAAGCCGGATGCAACGACGGAGACGCGTGCACCGCGGACGACGTCTGCGGCGGAGGAGTGTGCGAGGGCGAGCCCATCGTATGCGATGACAACGACCCGTGTACGGAAAACCAGTGCGAGCCTCTTACCGGCTGCGAATACCCGATCACTCCGGACTGCTGCGGCAACAACATCGTGGAGGCGGGTGAGCAGTGCGATGACGGCAACCAGGCTTCAGGAGACGGCTGTGACGAGAACTGTGCGTCGGAGATCACCACCGGCTGTGCCGACGGCAGTGACGACCAGGTTTTCCAGCAGAACGTCATGGTCGGCTGCGACGGCAGTTTCACCGGCTTCCAACTGGCGAACGCGTGCGCTCCGGGCTGGCATCCGGCCAACCCCAACGAGTACTTCTCGTACGGCGGCAAGTCGGTGTCTCCCAGCCAGATGAGGTGGGTGGATACCGCGTGGAACTCCCAGGGCCATGACGTGCCCATGGCTCAGTGGACCGGCCACTACGACTGCTCCAACCAGTCCGGCTGGAACGGAGTTTGTTCCAGCGGCAACTGCACCTGGGTGTCCACCACCGAGCAGTGCTATCTGACCTTCGTCGACCACGACTACGGCTACTCCTACGGATGCCATTGCCGGGGCGGAGCTCCCGGCTCAAGCCATCATGGCGTGATGTGCGTCAAGGACACCTCGGCCAAACCCAGGCTGTAGGAATCACGCCCGCGGCCGCCCCCCCACACACAATCCAAGCTT
Organism: uncultured Myxococcales bacterium; assembly: GCA_964626565.1. GTDB lineage: Bacteria > Myxococcota_A > UBA9042 > CAIXZC01 > CAIXZC01 > CAZVFX01. The sequence continues at coordinate 50,034 of CAZVFX010000040.1, read as the reverse complement.
CATGGGAACGTGACTCTTGATTTTCAATCGGTCGAATGCTCTACTTGTGAAATCGAAAGCAGTTCGATTGAAATGGCCAACTTTGGACGACCCGTAGTTTTGGACGGGCGGGGAGGAGCTATGAAACTGTCCGTTGAACAACGGTTCCGGGACAGGTTAGTGCTGACGTTCATCGTTCTATTAGCCGGTTGCTGCGGCGGATCCGACTGCCCATGCCCGGCGGCCGGCGCCGATTCCGTCGACGACGCGAAAACGGCGACGGACGGGAGCTTGCCTGACGGGGCGCCGGAAACCCCGGAGCCACCAGCCTGCCTGGACATCCGGGACTTCGGTGACTTCGCAGAGAACAACTTCGACATCCAGGTGGATGCGGACATCACCATCGCGGCCGGAACGACGGTCTGCATCGACAAAGATGTGTGGCTGGGAGGCAACTCCATCTTCACCATCGAAGCCGGGGCGACCCTCAAATTCATGTCGGGCACCCGGTTGATGATCGGCGCCCTGGAGTCGGCCCAGATAATAGCCCTGGGTACCGGTGAAGCCCCGGTTGTCTTTACCTCGGGAACCGCCGCGCCCGCGGCCGGAGACTGGCTGGGGCTCGAGTTCGGGCCCCATGTGCTCACCGGGTCCACCCTCGACCACTGCGTCGTAGAATACGCCGCAGGTCACGAAACGGTTTCCGCGCTCACGGTTGCCCCGGCGGCTGAGCCGGGCCGGATTTCCGTTAGTAATTCGGTGCTCAGGCACAACCTGCACGGAGCGCTCCGATCCACCAGCCAGGAGGCGGGGCTGTTCAAAAGCTTCTCGGGCAATGAACTGCACGACAACGGAGATTGGTCGATCTTCATAGAGCCGGACCCCATGGGCAGCATCGGTGCGGACAACACTCTCGATGCGCCGGTCAAGCTGTTGAGCACCACCTACACCGGCAAGGTCGAAAAATCGGCGAGTTGGCCCAACCTGGGCGTCCCGTACATAGTGACCGAAGACCTGAAGGTCGGCTCCGACGACAGCCCTGTCCTGACTCTGGAGGAGGGAGTGGAGTTACTGTTCAACCAGGACACGGGCCTCTACGTGGGGCTCAACGCCCCGGGAGGGGTCGCGGCTGAGGGGGTGACTTTCACCAGTGCGGCGACGGCTCCCGGACCGGGAGATTGGAGAGGCATCTACTTCACCCCCGACGCCCTGGGCTCCACGCTTGATTCGTGCGGTGTCAGTTACGCCGGGCGCGACGGAAAGGCCGCAGTGGACATCGCTTTAGGTGCCAATATGTCGGTATCCATCGTCGGAACGACGTTCAGCGACAACGGCGGAGAATACGACATTTGGACGACCTGCATCGGAGATGAGCCGGACAAGTGCGGTAAATACGTCAACGCAGATCCGCCCAACGTCTTTGACCTCGAGCCGTGCCTATGTGATTGAGCCCTTCCGGAAATCTAGTAGGCGTTGGATTAGAACCCGCCCATGCCGCCCATGCACTGGGTCATACAAGTGCTTTCGCTGACCATGGGGATGTCACAGCACTGCAGGCCTTCGCTGCAATCCTCTTCGCCTGCGCATGCACAGACCTGGGCCAGGGTGAAGCCGAACGCACCGATCTCCTTGCAGGTCCCGCCGCCGCAGTCTTCGTCGGAATCGCAAACTGAGAGGCAGACGCCGGCCCAGCCCATGAGGTCCACGCAAGTTTGCCCGCCCACACAGTCGGCATCGGAATCGCACGTGGGTAAATCGCCGCCGCCTCCTTCGCAGTCATCGGGGCAATTCCACTGGTTCTCGCCGTCATCGCAAGTGCCGTTGCCACAATCGCCGCCACCCTGACAGTCCTCCGGGCAGGTCGCCTGCTCGCCCGGGCCACAATTACCGTCGCCGCACTCCCCGCCGCCCTCACAATCCTGGGGGCAGTAGAACTGCTCGCCCATATCGCACACCCCGTCCCCGCACTCCCAGGTCCCACCGGAGCAGTCCGCCGCACAATTGCCCTCGGTCTCGCCTTCCTCGCACACGCCGTTTCCGCATTCAGGCCCGGCGCCTCCGCAGTCTTCATTGCAGCTATTTGAAGTCTCACCGTCCTCGCACACTCCGTTGCCGCACACGGGACCGGTGCCGCCGCAATCATCCGCACAACTCGCCTCGGTTTCTCCCGCTTCGCAAATCCCATTGCCGCATTCCGGGCCCGGACCACCGCAATCTTCCGGGCAGTTGTTCGGACTCTCGTCGCCCTCGCAAACACCGTCGCCGCAAATCGGCCCCGGACCTTCGCAATCATCGGGACAGTTGTCCACATTCTCGCCGTCCTCGCACTCTCCGTTGCCGCATTCCGGCCCCGGGCCAGTGCAATCCTGCGGACAGAGCTCTGCGGTCTCCTCGCCGTTGCATTCGCCATCGCCGCACAGGGGCGGGCACACTCCACAATCGAGGGGGCAGGTCTGGCAGTTTTCGTCCAACTCGCAAGAGCCGTCCCCACAGCCCAACGGACACTCGCCGCAATCCGCCGGGCAGTCGGCGCAGTTCTCCCCATCGCTGCATGAACCATCACCACAGGGGTCTACAACTTCCTCGCAGTCTGCCGGGCAGTTGGCAAAGGTCTCATCCCCTTCGCAAGCCCCATCGCCGCACACCGCCGAGCACGGCCCGCAGTCTTCGGGGCAGACGGTGCAATTCTCCGCGGTCTGGCACTCGCCGTCACCGCATTCCTCGATCATGCAGTCTGCGGGGCAATCGGTGGCATCCTCGGTGGCCTGGCAGACCCCGTCGCCGCACTCGCCCGGCCCGTCGCAGTCCTGAGGGCATTTTCCTCCCGACTCCTCCAGTTGGCACAAACCGTCCCCGCAGACGGGGAAGGTCCAATCTTCTTCCTCGGGAGTCAAGCCGGCATCACCGGGCATCTCTCCGTTCTGATCAAGCAACAGGGGGGAGTCCGCCCCACCCGATCCGCAGGCGGCGAAAAACAGCACGACGACTGACGCGGAAAGATATCGACCGACCGAGCTTCGCATCATCCTGGCAACCTCCTCGAATCAAGAAACGAGTGAATCACTGAGAGGCAGAATACAGACCGGGATTACAAATCTCAAGTTGAATCCGAATGTGCTGCCGGCAGCCGGCTATTTAATGACAGCCTTCGAATTGATGCGGATGTTCTTCAGGAACCGGTCGCCGGAGACGACGAACGCGGTGGACGCGGTGGGAAAAACGTTGATGACGGTGAATTCAGCCAGGTACTTGAGGATGCCGGTACGCTTGTCCTGCTCGACGATGTAGCCGGTGAATCCCTGCTTGACATAGTCGTTCTTGCCCACGTCCAGAGTGATGTAGTGTTTGTCGATGCCCGTAACGCGGATATTCGACTTGCTGAAATCGGTGAATTTTTCCTTGATCTTCACCGAGATGTCCCGCACATCATCACGATTTAGAATCACGCTGGTGCGCTTCTCGTCCGTCTTGAAACGAACCGTGGCGCTGCCGCTGTAGACCACCAGTTCCGACAGCCCCTCGGCAAACTTCTTCTTTTGCAGCCAACTGTTCACAATGCGGAAGTCGCACTGGAACTTGCCCGCAATCGCCTGAGACGTCTTTGTCTCGGAGGAACCCTTGCCCTTTCTCTTCTTGTCGTCCTCCGGGGCGGCTGCAGGCTCAAAGATCTCGTACGCGGTGATGTAGCCCAACAGGACTCCGTCCACCATCATTGAGACTTTCTCCTTCTGCATCTGAGTTTTGTTGGACCGGGCCGTCCCCGAGATCTTCACCACGGTCTTGGTTTTGTCGTCCTCTTTGTCCTTATCCTGCTTTTCGGTAACCGAGCTGGTCTCCACCACCGCTTCCTGCACGAGGTCGCCGCGGTCGTAAAGCTCAAAGCGCCCGCCCTCAAAGAGTTCGGTGGTCAGCATGTCGGCGATGGGGTCAACTACAAGCGCGCCCATTCCGGTCTGGTCGACAAAGGTGAGCACTCCAATCTTGAACTTCTGCGATTTGGGAGTAATCCGCTCCGTAATGCGGAGCAGCGTCTGGGAGACGGGCGGTAGTTGAACCATCCGAGCCTCGCCAGGCTCCGCCGGAGGCACGCAGGCCGCCACAAACAGTAAGGACCCAAGGCCCAGTAAAACCAGCATCATTCCAATCGTGCGTTTCATTTCTGCTCCTTGTCCAGCTCGACTTCAACGGCCTTCGCAGGGGTCCCATCTTCCATGGCGCGAAGCCGGGACAACGAGTAGCTGGCCGCGTCCGGGTCGTGCACCGATTGTCCGGCCGCATTCCAATAGGTCCGGGCCTGCCCCTCATTGCCGGAGACAAAAGCGGCATAGCCGCACCAGGCGAGAACTGCTGTTTCCAATTCGCTGTCGCCGCCCGACAACTCCTTGGTCGTCTTGGAGCAGATGTTCGACACATCCTTACCCGCCAGCACGCTGAATTCCAACGTCACGAGAGTGCTGGTGCCGCGGTCCATGCTGCTCTCCAGCCTTTTCATAAGTGCGGGGAGCTGCCCATCGACTAGGTTTGACATGAGCGCCTTGGTGCGCTTGACCACCTTCTCCAACGGCTTGAGGCTGCAGCGCTCCGCCTCGATTCCCGATGTGAGGTCGAGCAGGTATCTGCCGTAGTACAGGGTGGCTACCCCCTGCATGACCGCAATTCTCTGCAACAGTGTGTCATGGGAAGCGGCGGCCACCAGGCGACGGAAATCCTGGAAGCGAGCGTAGGAGCTTTCCAGAGTCTCGGCCAATTCTCCAACGGCCGAGAAACAGCTCACTATGTCCACCTCGGCATTCTCTGCCCCCACCATGTTCTTCTCGATTGTGGCCCACTCATGCTTGCGAGACACGTCCCACAACTGCTTGGGCACACAAGCCATGCGGGTCTCCATATTGAGCGAATAGGCCCGCTGCAAATTGCTCACCACTTCGCCACGCAACGAATCGTTGTCGTAGGTGGCGCCCATATCCACCTTCTTGGCCAGCGCCTCAGGGGGCTTGGGGAGATCCATGCGGGGCCCAGGCGCTGTGCAGGCTGCAAATGAAGTAAAATAGAGTGCCACCAGCGCCACCAGCAGAGCCAGCGCTTTTCCTAGACCAGTCATGTTCCCTCCAAAGGTAACTGCTATTCGACAAGAAACCATAAGACGATGTTGTTAAGTAGTCAAGCCAATTCCCGTCGTACCCCGGGCCTCAATCAGTGGGAGCCGCCACGCGAAAGCCCAGATTGTACTCCCGGTAGTCCGGCGTATCGTGCTCTCGGGCGCCCAACCGGCACGCCCGCCCGCGGGTATCCCAGGCGCATCCTCTCATGACCCTGAGCGAACCTCTTTCTGCTGCTGTACTCCCCGGCCCCGGCGCAAAATAGGTTTCGTCCACGTACTCGTTCCAGACCCACTCCCAGACATTTCCAAGGGTGTCGTACAGACCCCAGGCGTTGGACGACAACGCGGCCACGGGGCCGGGGCTGCCTTCCGCATTGCTCTTAACCCGCGCCTGCTCATCGAGACCGCCGCAACTGTCAGTTTTGCAGTCGGCCCGGGCGGCCAACTCCCACTCCGACTCCAGCGGCAGCCGATACCCCTTACACTGCAGCCCCTTGAACGTGGCCCCGTCGCACTTGAATCGATCGCCGGGCTTGCCCCGGCACCCGGTCAACTGGTAGCACTGCTCCTTGCCTTCCAACTTCGACAACGCGTTGCAGAACGACAGTGCATCCCACCAGGTGACTTTCTCAACAGGGCAATCGGACCCACATTTCGAGAAGTAGGAAGGGGAGGTGCCCATGAGGTCCGCCCACTCACTCTGGGTCACCTCGGTCCGACTGATGCTGAACGGGCTCTCCACGCACACCTTGGCAGGCCCTGCCCCGGGCGCGTCGGAAAGCTGCGTTTCAAAACACCCGGCGGCCACCTTCACGAAACGGTCCGACCCGTAGAACTTGCGCCCACCGCCAACCCCGGCCGCGGATTCGGCGCCCATGACCCCTCGGATCGGCAAGGTCTGCTTCTCTTTGAGAGCCAGGTCTACTCCCCACGTCTCACCGCCGGCGACAAGTTCCAATCGCTTCGAGCAGATCGATACCTGAAAGGTCCCGGGCGTGGTTCCCACCTTCCTGCCGTCCACCTCGACGCGGGCGCGCACCGCCGAACCGCTGCCGGCTTCCGCGGTTACCTGCACAGCAGCAAGTTTCGGTGCGGGCTTCAACTCCACAAGCTTCTTCTCGCCGGCCTTGATGCTGAACCGATTAGCAGCTTTGTAGTAGCAGGAATCGGTCACCTCCACGGTATGAATCCCCGGGGACAATCGCCTCTTCAGCGGTGCTGCGCCGGCAATTCTGCCGTCGACAGTCAACGTCATCCCGGGCGGGACCGTGGAGACGGTCATCTCCCCCGAGTTGGCCTTCAACTTCCACTCCACCCGGCCGTCTTTCGTCAGTTCAACCTGTTTGGCTATCGGCTCAAATCCTTCAAGATGCATGGCGACGTCATGGGCGCCGGCGGGCAGGTTTCTGACGCATCCCGAAAAGGAGTCTTTACACGCCATCCTGCCGTCCACCATGATCACGGCTCCCGGTGGGGACGAGGCAAACTCCACTACCAGGATACGACCGGTATCCGGGTTCCAACCCGCGGGCTTCTCCGACAGGTCCTCGTTCAAACCCTCCACTGTGTATCGACCACCCTTGCCCGGTGCGGTCCCACCCGGCACCGCGGTCTTGCCGGTAAGCCTGAAAAGCAGTTGGGAAACCGCCTCGGCCGCGGCTTGCTCCAGCTTGCCTTCCACCACCGGGGCATTGGCCCACGCCTTGAGGCAGGACGTCTCCAACGACAGCAACTCCAGACGCAGCTTGCGGTCTCCCTTCTTCCCGGTCAGTTGTATCTTCAGCACCGAGTTGGGTGCGATCTCCTTACCAAGTTTGCATCTTGTGTTTTCGTCGTAAGACACCTCGGCGGACGCCTTGCGAAACTCCCGGATCATCGCCTTTTCACTCTCATCGGCCACAACGTCGAATTTGCCCAGCCGCGACAGCTCTCCCCGCACCAGGTTTCTGAGTTCCACACCCTTTCCCGCGGCCAGGGGTTTGCCCTTGCCGTCAGTGGGATCACCCACCGCGATACGGGGGGACGTTTCAAAAAACGCCACCACCGCCTTATCCACATCCCCGGCGGTGCCGTGCGCGACCAGCAGGTTTCCCTGCCAGGACCACAAAAACGCCTGGGGCAACTCGGTGGCCTTCCAGCTCCGGGCGAGGTCGCCGCTGCTGTCGCAAACAGCCTGGTCCGGGGTCCAGCCGGGAGGCGTACAACTGCCCGCCGATTCAACGGTCACAACAACTACGCGCAGTCCTCGGGAACGGTATTTCTTGTGCAGCGCAGCCCATTTGGGCACCGCCTTCTTGCACGGCTTGCACCAGTCGGCGTAAAACTCCACCGCCAGCAGTTTCACCCCCGGAGTTCGCAACCATTGCTGGGGATCCAGCGCCTCTACCGCCAGGCTCGGGCGAGGGTACGCCGCAATCAACATCGCGACGATCGCCACGGTCGCAGCCAAACCAACTAACCGAACTCTACAAACCGGCATATCCACTTCCTCGTTCCTTCAGTCCCACCCTCGTCATACAATGCGGGGAACCGCATGTAAAGGAAGCGGCTTGTCACTCCCTGAACCGACGCTCCCGAAACTCGGCTTGAAGAAAACGCCCACGGTTCTTAGAATAGTCGAGCCGGAAACGGCGCAGAACTCGATGCAAAAGAACTGAAGAACATACCTTGAGGAGGATTCACCATGAGCGAAGAAAAGACCGTGACGTTTGGAAGATTTGTGTGGCACGACCTCATCGCGGCCGACCAGGAAAAGGCGATCAAGTTCTATACCGACCTGTTCGGTTGGGAAACGGAAGGTTGGGACATGGGCGACCAGGGCACCTACACCATGTTCAAGGCGGGAGGGCAAACCATGGGCGGCTTCATGAATCCGCCCGCTCCTGAAGTGCCGCCGCACTGGCAGGGCTATGTGCAGGTGGAGAACATCGAAGAGACCGCGGCGAGGGTGGAGAACAACGGGGGCAAACTGCTCAGCCCCATCATCGACATCCCCGAAGTCGGCAAGGCTGTGAGTTTTCAGGACCCTTCCGGCGGCGTGGCCAGCGGCTTCCAGGCGGTGAAGCCGTTCTCGGTTGCTCCGGACTACCGGCCCCCTGAACTCAGCGTGTGTTGGAACGAACTGGTGAGCACAGACCCCGAGGCTTCCGCAGCATTCTACACCGAGGTTTTCGGGTGGAACTCCGAAAAGACCGACATGGGCGGTGGCTTCGACTACTACATCTTCTCGGTGGAAGGGATGCAGGTGGCCGGGCTGATGCAGGCCCCGCCCACCCATCGGGGCCCCACCATGTGGCTGGCTCACGTTTACGTGGACAGCTTGTCGGAAACGCTCAACAAGGCGAAAGAGCTGGGAGCCAACATCGTGATGGAGCCCCAGACGATCCCCAACGTGGGCTCCTTCTTCCTCTTCTGCGACCCGTTCGGAGCCTTCATCAACGCGTTCGAGCCGACCGAAGAAATGAAGGAATGCTGACCAGCCTTTCTGACTCCCGAGAAAACAGATAGAAACTCTGCTGCTTCCTATGGCATACTGGGCCGTACGGTCTGAAAAGTGGAGGTTTCGGGCCCATGAACAAAGCTCCCAGAAGTGCGGAGAACTGCGAACTCGGCAGCCTGTCCAGGCTCTCTGCGCTCGTCGCTATCATTGTGTGCCTGACAGGTCCGGTGCCGTATACCGCACCGGATGGGGACCTGGACCTCAATGGCGTTGTGGACGTGGTGGACCTGCAGTGCATGACCCTGATCTTCGACTACACAAAGGGGTGGGAGGAGTTTTCACCCGCCCCGTGCGTAGAAGACGGTGAGTGCGTGGCGCTGTTGGGTGCTGACTCGTTGTGCCGGCCGGGTTTCGACGGCGCACCCACCTGCGTACCCGCCTGCCTTCACCCGGATGTGCTCCTGAGCCCCGCCCCTCCCGGCTCCTGCGACGAGGAGATACCCGAGACTGACAACTGCCTGGGCGGCACCTGGAAGGCGGGCGCAGACCTCGACTGCGACGGTGCGGTGACAACCGTGGATTTCTCGTTCATCGTGGCAGTGATCATGGAGAAGGTAGGAGGGGCAGGCACCGCGGACCACGATGCCGACGGCCGGCTCAATTTTTGTGACGCCGATTCCGACGATGACGGCCTGCCCGACCCAGAAGATTGCGCCCCGTTGGATCAGTGGGCGCCCAGTTGCGACGGAAAGGAGTGCGGAGACGATGGCTGCGGCGGCAGTTGCGGATCCTGCCCGCCGGGCAACCAGTGCCAACAGTTCATCTGTGGAATTCAACCCAATCTGCTGGTTTCAGACCCTGGCACCGACCAGATCTTTCGACTCGATACACTCGGTGAAATACTGGACGCATTCGCATCGCCGGTGAGCCAGGTCAAAGGTGTGACCCACGACCTGCGCACCCCCCTTTCTTGCTGGGTTGTAGGCTCCGGAGACATAGACACGTTCTACAAGCTGGACCTGCTTACCGGCGAGGTGCTGGCCAGCATCCCGAACCAGATCAGTGGCGACCTGATGCCCGGAGAGGTGCGAGGCCTTTCCTACGCTCTCCGCGAGTCGCCGGAATGGGATGTTCTGTTCGAGGCAACCATCAACTCCAACAAGATCCACGGCGTGTACGGTAACTACGTGGAAACCGGCTTCGGAGTTTTCAAAACCTCGTACTGGCTGGATGGGTTTCAGGAAGGCTACTGGGGCGTGGACGCGGTAGGTGACTCCGGCAGTGAGAGGTGGGCCACCAACTACGAAACCAACACCATTGAGCACTGGATCGGGTCCAGCTTTCAAAGCTCGCTCTCATGCCCCATTGACGAACCGCGGGGCCTGGCCATGGGGCCGGCGGGCTCCTTCTGGGTCATCGACCGCGCCACTCAGATGGTGGTGCGGCTCAACTCGGCCGGCCAGGTGCTGGGTTCCTTCCCCGCCCCCGGCTCCGATCCTCACGGGATTTCCTATTACGAGGAGTAGACTCAAGGCCCCTCTCGACCCCGGCTGAAGCACCCACCGCGAAACCTTTTCGATTTCCGACGGTTTACATCTGTCAGGTTGCACGAGCGACCAATTGAAAACCACCGGAGGAAGAAAATGATTAGGAACCTGACAATATCGACCATCATCTTAGTTGCAATTCTAGGCCTGGCCGCTGGATGCGAGCCTGAAAACAACGACATCAACATGACGGAAGACGAGCTGCAATCTGAGCAGTACGCCCTGGACAAGTCCGGCGGCGGGTTCACTCCGACCGACGGCGGCCTGGACGCGATTCTGGAAGACGCGGGTGAGGACGACTCGGACGGCGTTACGTCCGAAGACGACTGGGAAACCCCCGTACTGTGCGGCCTTGGCTCCTGCCCCTTAGGCATCATCAAAGGTGCGTGGAAACGAAAAGGCCCCAAGGGAGGAGTTTTCGCCGGCAACTGGATCAGCAAGAAGGGCAAAACGTCGGGCAAGCTGGCCGGCATCTGGGGAGTAAACAAAGGCGGCAAGCGAGTGTTCTTCGGGAAGTTCATCGGTCTGGACAATGAGTTCAAGGGGATGATCAAAGGCACGTACACACCCGCCAAGGCGACAAAGCCGGGTATCGTTGAAGCAGGGATCTTCAAGGGCGAATGGACCGATGCCTCAGGCAAACCCGGAGGGGTCCTGGCTGGTAAATACACCGTGGGGCCCGCGGGCGGAAAAGGGCAGTTCAACGGCGGCTGGAAGGTCGCGGACGAGACCGAGAGTTGCGTCGAAGAGTGCCTGGAAGACGGCTACATGACCCTCAACGGCGACATGGCGGAGTGGGTGGAGAACCCCACGCAGGAAGAATGCGAAGAATACTGTGAAGACGTTGTGGCCGAAGAATCCAACGGCGGCGAGCAGGAGTGCGGCCCCGACTGCATGAACGCGTGCGAACCGTGGAATCCCGGCTGGATCGAATCGGAACAACTGTGGGACCTGTATTGCTCCTGCCTCGGAAGCTGCGGCTGCGGGTGTTAGAGAAGCAATTCTCAATTATCAATTCTCAATCCTCAAATTTCAATTATCGGTTGTTGATGCTCAACCATGGCTTGCGCCTCGGCGAGGCGCTGATACGACCCGGCCTTGCCCTGAAACAGACCTTCCCTTCCCCCACCCTTACCTTCCAGCAGTTCCGCAATGGCGGGGCCGGCTTCGGCCACCCAATCGGGCGGGCCGGCTACGGCGAAGGGACCGGAACCCTCACCGCCGGTCACCAAGACCCGCTTGTCCGCGCGGCTTTTCCGCACCGCCAGGGCCACCTTCCGGATGAAGCCCGGATCACCACTCGGCTCGTGGTGAAAAGCCCACCCCCCGTCCCCGTCACACAGCCCGGCTGCGACGGAGTCGGCCAGGCGCGCCAGCAGGCGCGACTGCGCCTTGCCCGCGGCGCGAGCGCCAGCCTGCAGCTTGGCCACATTACCCACCAGATCCCGAGGGCTGCAGGTGAGAAGCTGCGTCAACTCTTCTTCCCGGAAGAGCCTTTCATCAAACAGTTTTCGCACTCGGTCACCTGAGGAGTAGAAGACCCGGAAAGAGCGGGTCAGGCGCTCGGTGCCGACAAATTTGATCAGTTGCAACTCCCCCGTCGTGTCCACGTGGGTGCCGCCGCAGGTGTTGCGGTCGAGCCCCTCGATGGTCACGATGCGCAGCGGGCCCTCCACGCCCCGGGGCAGGCGCCGGGAGCGGATGAGGCCCTGCCGGACCTCGTCCGCCGAACCTTCCTCGATTCGCACCGGGAGCATGCGGCGGACGTGGTCGTTGACCCTCGCCTCCAGTTGATCCAGAGCCTCGACGCCCAGCGGTTCGGTGTCGAACTCTATGTCGCACACCGACTCGCCGATGTGGTAGGCGACCGTAGGAAGGTCGAACTCCGATTGTGCAACGGAAGTGATGATGTGCTGAGCGGTGTGCTGCTGCATGTAGTCGTAGCGGCGGGGCCAGTCCAACTCCACCTCCACTTCTCCACTCAACTCCCCGGCCAGCAGATGGGCAATAGCACCGCCCTCGTCCACCCGCATGTCAAGGACCTCGAGGCCCCCGACTGTTCCCCTGTCAGGAGGCTGCCCGCCGCCACCCGGGTAGAGCAGTTCATCCTCCAGGCGCACCGCGAAGCGGTCGCCCTCAGCCTCGCAAGCCAGCACGCAGGTACGCACGCAGCGCAGGTAACTGTCTTCTTCGTAAAGCCTCACCGGGTGAGCCCCTCCGCCCCGCCCTTACGGTTGGGGTGCTGTTATGATCTTCTGCTAAAGCCTGCCTCTCTACCACATCAAGCTGGCGCGCAACTCACCGGTGGTCTTACGCATACGGTCCACCAGGATATTGCACAAGTTGTGCATCACTATGTAGCCGGCCGCGGGGTCCTTGACGAACTCCGCATGCAGGTCCTCGGCGCTCACCGCAAGCACATGCACACTGCGCACAGCCCGGGCAGTGGCCGAGCGGGGCCGGCGTTCGAACAGCACGAACTCCCCGAACACTGAACCGGGGGTGGCCACGTGTACCGGCACCTGCTCGGTGCGGTCCGCCATGGCCACGCTCAACTCCACCCGCCCCGACAACAGGCAATACGCATGAGTCCCCTCTTCGCCCTCTGAGAACAGCGTGTCACCGGCTTCGTAGCGGCGGCGCTCTCCCGCCTCTTCTACTGCGTCCAATTGCTCGTCGGAAAGACCTGCAAACAGGCGGATCTTGCTCAAGGGATGGGCCTTGGCCATGGCTACAACTCCACTAGCAGAGTGCGGGCAATCGCTTCCAGGCGATTGCTGATCGCGGTCAGGTTGTTAAGCACGCTAAGATGCAAAGCACTGGTCTCCACCGTCTCCGGTTTCTCGTGATGGAGGCGCTCCAGGTGGGCTTCCCTCAGCTTTCTCTCCAGCACTCGCTCCTTAAACCCCAATTGGATCGTTTGCTCGGCCAGCGCCCGGTCGAACGCCTCCACGGCCCGGGAAACACGGTCAAACTTATCCATGATCTTGGATCCGTACTGCTGAAGTTCCACCAACCCTTCCTCGGAAAACGCCCGCCCTTTCAGGGCCAGCTTACCGGCTGCAGGAGCGATCTCCTTGCTGAGCACGTCGCCGATCCCTTCCAGGTCCTGAACCATATAGATGAAAGCGTGCTCCTTGGCCGATTCGTCGGGCTCCAGGCGAGATTGAGCCACTTTCGCCAGGAACGGGCGGATCGACTTCTCCAGAATGTCGACTTTGTCGTCCTCCGCGATAATCGCCTCAACCGCTTCCTCATCGGGGTTGGCCAGCACCTCCATGGACCGCCCAAATTGCTCCCGCACAATGGCGGTCATGCGCAAGATCTCCCGGTGGGCCTGCTCCAGCGCCAGAACGGGGACAGCCAGGGAGTTTTCGGACAGGAACTGCGGCCCGAAGGGAGGCGCAGTTTTGGCGGGAGGCACGATTTTCGTGGCCACCCAGGCCAGATATTTAACAAAGGGCATGAAGATCAGCGCGCTGGCCACGGTGAAAATAGTGTGACCGTTGGCGAGTTGTCTGGCCACGGACACTGAGCCCATAGCATCGGACATCCAGCGGGCCCCATCGATAAAGAAGCCCAGGAACGGAAAAGCAACTATCACTCCCGCCAGGCTGTACACCAGGTGCGCAACCGCCAGTTGCTTCCCCTCCCGCGGGCTGCCGATGGAGGAGAGCAGCGCGGTGGCGCAGGTGCCGATGTGCGCTCCAAACGCCAGGGGCAGTGCAGCTTCGAGAGTAAGCAGGCCCCCAGCACACAGCGCGACAACTATACCGATGGTGGCCGAACTGGACTGCACGATGGCTGTAAACGCAATTGCCAGCAGAATTCCCAGCAGCGGCTGATCGCCGAGTTGCACCAGCAGTTCGGTAAATTCGGCCACAGTTCTCAGCGGCCGCATCGCATCACCCATGACGGCCAATCCAAAGAAAATCATGCCGAAACCCAAGACTATGGTGCCCACCTGCTTGACCGCCTTGCGGGGGCCGGCCATCTGCAGGATGAAGCCGGCGGCCACGAACATGAGCGAGTATTTGGACACCTTGAACGCGATGATCTGGGCCGTAATCGTTGTACCGATCTTGGCTCCCATCATGACACCCACGGCCTGGACCACCGTCATCATGGTTGCGGAAACGAACCCTACCAGCATGACGGTGGTGACGCTGGAACTCTGGAGCACCGCGGTGACCAGGGCGCCGACGGTCACACCGGCGAAACGGTTGGTGGTGAGCGCAGACAGCAACCCCCGCATGCGGTCGCCGGCCGCGTCCTTCAGCCCGTCTCCGGCCAGCTCCATACCCATGAGGAAGATGCCCAATCCTCCCAGCAGACCGAACAGCAGGAACATGACCCAACCGCCGCCTTTGGCCTTGATGGGTACCTGCACCGGCTCCACCGCAACCCGGCCGTCAAAAAAGGCGCCCACAACATAGGTTCCTGACTTGGACCCCAGGATCACCCACGTGGATGCGACCCCCTCCTCATCGGTGGTCTCGTCATAGGCGGACAGGTAGTGGCCTTTTGCACCGGGCGGCACGCCAACAAGCCGAAAAGAAACCGGCAGACCTGCCGCGGGCTCGCCGTCTACCAGCACTTGCACCTTCACGGGCCGGTCCACCTCCGCCTCCACGACGCCGGTGAGGGTTTTCAGCCCCGGCGGGAGCGACAGGTTCTTCAGTTCAACCCCGATCTTCTCCACGGTCTCGGCTTGCTCTTCTGCACTTTCTTCGGAGAACCCGACGGCCTGAAAGCCCAGGAAGACTCCGGCCATGACCAGAAAAGAGAGGAACAGCATCTTGCCGTTCTTTCCGCGCGTGTTGCCGATTTGAAGCAATTTCACGAACCAGTCCCTCCGCACAAAGCAGCGCTACAGCATCCTATGGCGACAGCCGGATGATACAACAGCGGCCACGTGTGCTGTCAAGGCTGGGTTGTGGAAACCAGTTCGGAGAGACGCTTGAGGTACGCGGGGGCGACCTCAGGGCCCGGCGAAAGTGAGCGATAGTACCCAAGGTTCTCCTGAGGCCACTGCTCTTCCATCAGGAGATAGCCCATCCAATCCTGGGCCAACCCAAGAACGATTGTGTTGGTGTACCCTGCCTGGCTCAGAATGTCAGCCGCGGCGTAACCCACAGAGGGGAACGACTCTCCCGGTGTGGTGAGATACTGCAAATCTCCGACAGTGGTCCAGGAGAGTCTGGACGTAACCGTGGAGTCGGGATCCTTGGGGTCAACCGGCTCCCAGGGCACTGCGCTCAACTCCAGAATGCCTGCGAAGAGGAAGTTGGAAGGATGAAAATCAAAGTCGGCGTAGCGATGTACGATCCCGGTTTCCGCCAACGGCTGGGCCGCATCCAGAGCGGCCAGCGCGGCGTCAGCCACCTGGTATCCCTGGCACGCGACGTTGGCGTGGCCGCCGGGGCCGACATCCGGGTCCTGAAAGCCGTCTGGGAAAGCGTCGGTTTCGGTGCACTCCCCGGCGAAATCGGTGTAGACTGATCCGATGGGCCCGTTGAGGTACGCGGCCACCCCGCCTTCCTCCGCCTCCATCTTCTTGCGGAATGGGCCCACCCAGTCAGCCGAAATGGCGTTGCTGCCACTGCCGTATTTCGTCGGATGAGCCGGCCACCGGGTAAGTGTAAACAGCGTTTCGCCCGCGAGGTTCCGGCCCCGCAGCGCCCACACAACTTCATCGTCGGGGGCCAGGTCCTCGTCATGGTTCGGAGCCTCTGACACACCCCAGTCCAACTCGGCGTCTTCCAGGTTCCCGAACGCCTTCACCGCGGTGCTCGCGATGGTCTGGAGCAGATGTTGGATATACTCCTCCTCCTCCCTCACATCAGACGTCATAGGACCCCACAGCCCCACCGAATCTATGCCTGAATGCGAGTGGGAGGATGAGATCACTACCCGGTGATGGTCCAAGTGAATCCCCATCTGCTCCGCCAGCATATCGGACGCCAGAGTTTGCGCAGCAACCATGTCGTGCTTGATGAGGCCCAGAGAGTCGATGCCCACGAAGATGACAACTTCGCCGTTTTCAGGGTCCGCCAACGCCACGGCAACAACCCACAGACTATCGTGCTGGCCCTCAGAAACCCTGCACGCGGCCTCGTTGCCTGCACAGAAACCAAAACCACCGAGATAGTGCCCGGCCCCGTCCGGCGGATCTGCTATGGCCGACGCCGCACCGGCCGCATACCGGGTCGTAAACAGTTTGTCCGGCGGCAGGGTCGGCAGCGGCTCGGACACTTCGTCCGCCACCTCCGGTGCACCGTCCAGTTCAATCTCCCCCTGCCGAACTTCAGCCACCTCGTCCGCATCGAGAGGGGCTACTGCGTCCTTGTCGGCAACATCCGGTTCGACCACCTCCACGGAATCCGGAGCAACCGGCGAACCGCCCCCGCCGCAACCAGCTATCGTCAACAACGTCATGAAAAACAGCGCACGGTTCATCTCTTCCTCCTGCTCCTCCCGATTGGAAAGCAGATGCACCCGGAAGTCAAGCGCTACGACCACGCAAGTTGCTCCGTAGGCCCGCTTTTGTCATAATGACTCCACTTGAAGCTGCGCCTCCGCAGGCGCGAGGGGAGTTGTGATGAGAATCGCCGCACTGTTCATAATGCTGTCCATGGCCGCCTGCTCCGGGAACTCCGGTGACGTCAACCTCAATATCGACAAAGATACCGGCCAGGACCTCTCGGCACCGGAGTTGGAAGTGATAGCGCCGGCAGAGATAGAAGAAGAGACCGCACCCTCCGAGGAAGTCTCCAGCCCTCCGGAAGTGAGTGCGGAGGTGGGCATCACGCCCCAGTGCGACCCGGGAGAGGGATGTTTCCTGGACAAATGCGACAACAATGACGATTGCGAATCGGGCTGGTGCGTTCAGCACATGGGCGAGGGAGTCTGCTCCATCGCCTGCCAGGTCGAATGCCCTTCCGGTTGGAGCTGTAAACAAGTCACCGGGGCAGGACCTGACCTGACCTACGTTTGCGTCTCAGACCACGCCAACCTGTGCCGCCCCTGCGCCGACAGCGGTGACTGTACCGGACCTACCGGGACCGAGGATGCCTGCATCGACTACGGGGAGGGTGGAAACTTCTGTGGCAGTGCCTGTGACGAGGCCGCGGAGGGAGGTGAACAATGCCCGTGGGGTTTCTCTTGCATCGACGTCATTACTGTGGACGGTGTTGATCTCAAAAAATGCGTCAACGACGCCGGCGTGTGCCCCTGCACCGACGCCTCGGTAGCGCTGGGGTTGTGGACCCCGTGCGAAGTGGTCAACGATACGGGTGCGTGCCTGGGCAAACGAGTGTGCCTGGAGAGTGGCCTGTCTGAATGCGATGCAACGGTCCCCGCAGCCGAAACCTGCAACGGGCTGGACGATGATTGCGATGGCGAAGTGGACGAGCCCACGCTGGAGGACGGAGTCTACGTTTCGGCTTGCGATGACGGTAACGAGTGCACCGAGGATTCCTGTGCCGGCGAAGAAGGCTGTCAGTACGTTTCCCTTTCCGAAGGGGAGTGCAAAGACGGCGATTCCTGCACAGTGGGAGACCATTGCGAAGAGGGAGAGTGCATAGGCTCGCCCGCGGTGTGCGACGACGGCAACGACTGCACCGACGACGCCTGCGACGGTCTGGGCGGCTGTTCGTTCACGCCCAACGCCAAAGACTGTGATGACAATGATCCCTGCACAGTGGCGGACCAGTGCAAAGACGAGGAGTGCCAGGGGTTCCCGATCCCCTGTGATTGTATGACGGACGAGGATTGTGACGGACTGGAGGACGGGGATGCATGCAACGGGACTCTCTTGTGCGATACCGATGCCTGGCCCTACCAGTGCCTGGTGGACCCGGACTCCATTGTTGAGTGCCCTTCTCCGGAAGGCGCCGGCGCCATCTGTCAACAGGCCACCTGTGACCCGGCGACGGGGGAGTGCGGACTCGCTCCCGAGCACGAGGGCTCTGCGTGCAACGACGGTGACGCCTGCACGGTGGGAGACAAGTGCGAGGCGGGTGTCTGCACTGCCGGCGTCCCGCTTACCTGCAACGACGGCAACTTGTGCACGGACGACTCCTGCACGCCCCAGTCCGGATGCACCTACACACCCAATGCGGCGGCTTGCGAGGACGGCAACGTATGTACTTCCGATGACCAGTGTTCGGGAGGCTTCTGCGTTTCCGGCGACAGCGTGAACTGCGACGACGGCAATACGTGCAACGGCGAGGAAGGGTGCGACCCCGAGATGGGCTGCACCCTCGGCGAGCCCCTGGCCTGCGGCGACGGCGACCTGTGCAACGGAGTCGAGTGGTGCGACCCGCTTCTCGGTTGCCTGTCGGGAGCGGCCCCCATTTGCGACGACGGCAACGCGTGCGACGGCGAGGAAAGTTGCGACCCTCAACTCGGGTGCCTGCCGGGCCAGCCGCTGTCCTGCAACGACGGCGACCCGTGCAACGGATTGGAATGGTGCGACCCTGCTGAGGGGTGTCAGGCCGGTGCGGTCCCCCTTTGCGACGACGGCAACCCGTGCACCGAGGACCAGTGCAACCCGGTAACCGGCGCGTGCGCCCATCCACCCGCGGAAGGTGTCTGCGATGACGGAAACAGTTGCACTACCGGTGACCAGTGCGTCGACGGGGAGTGCATCCCCGGCGACATGGACGACTGCGACGATGGCAACGTGTGCACCACCGATAGTTGTCATCCTTCCAACGGCTGCACCTACAGCCTGAATTCGGCGCCCTGCGACGACGGGGACGTGTGCAGCACCGGAGACAAATGCCACCTGGGCGACTGCATTTCTGCCGGACAGCTCGTGTGCGAAGACAACAACAGTTGCACTGACGACGTGTGCAATCCGCTCACCGGCTGCGAGTTTGTTCCTAATGTTGCCCCTTGCGACGACGGCAACGACTGCACCGAGGGCGATGCCTGCAGCGATGGCTGGTGCAAGAGCGGCCCGGCATTAGCTTGTGACGACAACAACCCGTGCACCGATGATACGTGCACGCCGGGTGAGGGGTGCAGCTACACCAACAACTTCGCCCCATGCGACGACGGAATTCCGTGCACCGACCTGGACAGCTGCTTCCAGGGAGCCTGCACTCCCGGCGCACCGCTGGATTGCGCTGATGACCTCTACTGTAACGGAGTTGAGGTCTGCGACCTCCAGGTCGGCTGCGTGCCGGGCGACCCCCTCGACTTGAGCGACGGGGTTCCATGCACCCTCGACGGCTGCGACGAAAACAACGACATTATCGTCCACACCCCCAGCGACCCGGCATGCGACGACCAGCTCTTCTGCAACGGGGCCGAAACGTGTCACCTGACCGACGGCTGCCAGGACGGTGAACCTCCTTCCGCTGATGACCAGATCTCATGCACCGTTGATTCGTGTGATGAAGACAACGACGTCATGGTCCACGTGCCGGACGACGCCCTGTGCAGCGACGGCAAGGACTGCACCAGCGACTCTTGCGATCCTAACCTCGATTGTCAGCACGTGGAGATCGGCGACTGCGGCGGCCAGCACTACAAACTCGACGGTGTACCCACGCCGTCAACAGTGTTCAACGATATTGCAGTGACTTATTTTTACCCCAACAACCTGGTCAACGGATTCTGGCACGGGCCGTCCGACCTCATTATCGTGGGTCATGCCTACGGCAGCGGCTACTGGTCCTACCCGGCGGGAACGAACCAGTACACCACCAATCCCAACAAGAGCTCCGGTGACTACGACCGCATGGTTCACATGCCTCAAACCGGCGTCGTGATCCATACCGAGAATCAGTACAACGCCCAGGTCGCCAGCGGTATCTGGATCGGCATGGCCGATTTTGATACGGGAGAACTGTCCACCTTCCAGAAGGCCCAGTGGTCGGACAACTTCAACGGCACCTGCAACCTCATGTCCGCATCTCCCGACCAGTTCATGTGCTACACGGGCACCACCATCCGCCACTACGACACCTCCACCGACAGCCCGGTGCTGTCGTACTCCCACACCACGAACCTCAGCCCCCCACCCACGGACCCATGCACCGGCGGTTGCTACCAGGGGACCTTTGCCTGGGACGGCATGTACTACTACTTCACGGTGGACGGAGACAACTCGAGCAACAAGGGCTTCGACGTCTACAAAGAAGACGGGACCAAGTTGGGCACCTACACCGTCAGCGGTGGAGGCGCCATTTCCGGAACCTACTTCGACTGGTCGGTGGGCAGGTACGCAACCCACGACGGCTGGGGTAATCGTAAGGGTGGAAGCCTCTACTGGCCTTCCAACGGCAGCCAGGGTGACGACTCCCAAAGCTACAGTCCGCCCTCACCGTGGCACAGCCTGTAGACGCAACGAATTCGTCGACCTATTTCTTCCGTACCTGCACTTCGGCAGCGACGAAGCCCACACCAACATTCACGGCCGAATCGCCGGTGAGCTTTCCGCCGTCAACGGTGATCTGGCGGGGGTGGGGTTTGTAGGGGCCCCGGACTCGCCCCGGCACATTGAAGTAGAGGTCTGCAAGGTGGTGGCACGCGCTTACCAGGGGCTTCGGCGGGTATTTCTCCCTGAGGTCCGGACACGACTCGCTTTCGAGCTTTTCCAGCCATTCTACCGGGTTGACCGAGGCGACCACGAACACGGTGGAGATCTTGCCTTGAGCCTCCGACAACACCAGCCCTTTCTCGAGAAGTTGCCGGCTTCCTTCACCACCTGCCGGGCCGGCGGGTGACGCCCCCAACTTCATAAAGTCGTACTCTCGCTGATTGGAACCGACGACGTAGACGTGGGCGTCCGATGCCACATCCACCTGCACCCACAGCCTGTCTCCCGCACGAGCCAGGGGCGGCAGACGCTCCTCTTGCGTCCACTTGCCATCTTCTCCCCGCACCTCGGCAGCCACCACAATTTCCATGCTCAGCTTGGTCATGTTTTCTTTGGCGAAGGGGTTCTTGTCCTTTGCCGAAGCAGCAAAGGACAGGACCACAACCATGGATACAGCAACGGTGAACGTAAAACTTGTGCGTGACATGCTCTTCCTCCCGATAGCTTTGCTACGAATTCAACCCTACCCCGTCGAAACACCCGGCGTCAACTTTGCCGCCGCAAACGCCAGACCGCCAGGGACAGGCAGGCCAACGCAACGCCCAGAGCTGCACCGACCACCAGAGTTGTCGCGTCGGACCACCAGCCCACCTTGATGTAGACAACCGCGGCAAGGAATACACCGGTAACCGCCAACTCCACGTTGCGAAAGACGCGACCGGGGAAAGGCACCAGGACCCGCCGCACCAGCACATAACCGAAAAGCAACGCATGGCCCGACAAGGGCAGATGCAACGAGAGCCTGGCCTGAGAGATGGCGGTGATCAGCAAAGCCATGGCCAACGCTTCGCCTGCAAGCGCCCGCTTCTTTTCCAGCAGCGCGAACACCGTGACATCAGCCAGCAGGAAACCGAGCACGGGAAACGCTGACAACGAGTACCAGAACGGGACAAGTTCATCTGTGACAGTGGTCACCCGAACCACCGGAATAGGCCCGACGAGCCAAAGCCAGAGCACGCCCGAAAGCGTGGTTCCGCCCACAACCAACAGTCTCATCGTCCCGGCACTGACCATGTCGTTTTCCTCCGGCATTCGCGCCCGGCTATTTGCCGATCACGGTCACCGTGATACGGCGGTGATGAGGGCTGGTGCGATGCTCCCACAAGTAGATCCCCTGCCAGGTGCCGAGGTTCAGGCGGCCGCCGGTCACCGGGACCGAAATGGAAGACTGCGTCAGAGTCGCCCTGATGTGGGCGGACATGTCGTCGGGGCCTTCGAATCGGTGCACAAATCGCGAGTCGCCATCTCGCACTGCGTCGGCAAACCAGGTCTCAAGATCGGTGCGCACCGATGGGTCGGCGTTCTCGCACAAGATGAGCGAGGCGCTGGTGTGATGAACGAATATGTTGGCAAGGCCTTCGACGACACCGCTGCCGGAGACAGCACCTTCTATTTCAGAGGTGATATCCACCGTCCCTCTTCCGCCGGTCGCCACCTTGAGACTCTCGGAACTACTCATGTGTCCTCCCTTTTTCCTACGCCGCCAATGGCGGTTTCTCGTGACGGCAGAGCATAGCACAACTCAGTGTTGGAATGGTAGGGTTGCAGTTGCCCGGGAATGCCCGTTCTGTCATAATGTACGCTGCGCGCTCTTTCGACGACTGTGCCAGAGGAGAACAGATGAGAATTGCAGCGTTGGTCTTCGCCCTGATGATAACCGCGGCTTGCACCGGTAGCTCGGGCGACGTTAATCTCAATATCGACAAAGACACAGGCAAGGATCTTTCTGCTCCGGAGACGGAAGTTTATGCGCAGGTAGAGGTGGGAGAAGAGACCGCTGCTCCGAAGGATGTGTTCAGCCTTCCGGAAGTGACCGCTGACGCCGGGATCTCACCCGAGTGCGACCCGGGCGAAGGGTGTTTCCTGGACGGTTGCTCAAGTAACGAGGAGTGCCAATCGGGCTGGTGCGTGGAGCACATGGGTGAGGGAGTCTGCTCTAAACTGTGCCAGGAGGAGTGCCCGGACGGTTGGACCTGCAAGCAAGTGGCGGGGACAGACCCCGACGTGGTGTACATCTGCGTCTCCAATTTCGCCAACCTCTGCCGGCCGTGCGCAGAAGCCAGTGACTGTGCAGGTACGGTCGGCACCGAGGATGCCTGCGTAGCGTACGGGGGGGGTGAAAGCTACTGCGGTGGTGCATGTGACGATGGTGCGGGGGGAGGTGAAAAATGTCCTTGGGGGTTCTCATGCACGGACGTCATTACGGTGGATGGTGTTGAGCTCAAACAATGTGTCAACGACGCGGGCGGGTGCCCCTGCACCGACACTTCCATCGCCCTTGGATTGTGGACTCCTTGCGAGAACATCAACGAGGCAGGCATCTGCCAAGGCATGCGCGTATGCGCGGAAACCGGCTTGTCGGAATGCGATGCCGCGGTTCCGGCAACTGAATCCTGCAACGGGGAAGATGACGACTGTGACGGGGAGGTGGACGAACCGGCTTTGATTGAAGGAGAATACGAGAACATCTGCGATGACGGCAACGATTGCACCGAAGATTCCTGCAAAGGGGAAGAGGGGTGCGAGCACATCGCCAAGTCCGAGGGGGAATGCATCGACGGAGATTCGTGCACGGTAGGAGACCACTGCGATGCGGGTGAATGCGTGGGACTGCCCATAGCTTGTGACGATGACAACCCGTGCACCGACGACGTGTGCGACGGCCTGGGCGGCTGCACCGTGGAGTACAACTCCCTGGAGTGCGATGACGGGGATCCGTGCACCGTCGGGGATAGCTGCAAGGAGGGCGAGTGCGCCGGCTTCAAGGTAGAGTGTGACTGCATGACCGACGAAGATTGCGAGGGCCTCGAGGACGGGGACGTCTGCAACGGCACCTTGTACTGCGACCAGAGCGAGCTTCCCTACTCCTGCGCAATCCTCCCCGATTCGGTTGTCCTCTGCGCTGACCCGGACGAAGGCCCCAACGCGATCTGCCTCGCCCCGGCCTGCGACCCTGAGACCGGGGAATGCTCCTTCATCCCGGATCACGAAGGGTTCGCCTGTGATGACGGTAACCAGTGCACCGTGGGGGACCAGTGTATCGCGGGAGCCTGCGAATCAGGGGTTGCCTCGGTTTGCAACGACGGCAACCCGTGCACCAGTGACAGTTGCTCCCCCGACTCCGGGTGCGTCTACGAGAACAATTTGAACGTCTGCGACGATGGCGACGTGTGCACCACCGGGGATGTCTGCCTTGATGGACAATGCGCGGGGACGGATTCTCTTGAGTGCGACGACGGCAACGAATGCACCGATGATGCGTGCGACCCGGGCGTCGGGTGCGTGCATAGCCCGAATTCGGGTTGGTGCAGCGATAACAATGCGTGCACTGCGGGAGACCACTGCGAAGAAGGCAAGTGCGTGTTTGCGGAAGGTGTCCAGTGTGACGACGAGAACCCGTGCACGGAAGACAGTTGCCTGCCGGCTGTCGGCTGCCAACACGTCATCGTCGCCGGTCCCTGCGATGACGGCGACGCTTGCACCGACGGCGACCAGTGCATCAACGGCGAATGCGTCGGTGGCGGCGCGGTGGACTGCGACGACGGCAACCCCTGTACCGACGACCAGTGCGGACCGCTGGGCCAGTGCATCCATACGGCCAACGCAGTTGTTTGCGACGACGGCAACGAGTGCACCACCGGCGATCATTGTGAAGACACCGCGTGCATCTACGACGAGATCCTGTTGTGCGACGATGCAAACCTGTGCACCGACGACGAATGCGACCCGCTGGAAGGCTGCATCTTTTACACCAACACCCTTCCTTGCGATGACGGCAGCGTCTGCACTACGAACGACCAATGCAAACTGGGGGAGTGCGTATCGGGCGGGGAGCTGGCGTGTGACGACAACAACCTGTGCACCGACGACTCGTGCGCTCCCGCGGTTGGATGTCAGTTCCAGCCCAACACCCTTCCTTGCGATGACGGCAGTGAGTGCACTACGATTGACGCTTGCGCCGACGGCGCCTGCGTGGGGACAGACCCCGTTACCTGCGACGATGGCAACATCTGCACTACCGATTCGTGCGACCCCGACGAAGGTTGCATCTTCAGCACCAACACCCTTCCCTGTAACGACGGCGATACGTGCACCACCGACGACGTTTGTTCTGACGGGGTATGCGGAGGCACGGGTCTCCTCAACTGCACCGACGGGAATCCGTGTACCGACGACTCCTGCGACCCGGACTCAGGCTGTGTTTTTGCCGCCAACGCAATACCCTGTGATGACGGTAATGCGTGCACCCAGACCGACGCCTGCGCCGGGGGAGCCTGCATGGGGACAGACCTTCTGAATTGCGACGACGAAAACCTGTGCACCACCGACCTGTGCGACCTGACGGAAGGATGCGTACACGTTGATAACTCGTTTGCCTGCGACGACGGCGATCCGTGTACCGTCGGCGATGGCTGTGCGGCTGGGATTTGCGCACCGGGCGAGCCCATGGTCTGTGACGATGAAAACGGGTGTACCGATGACTCGTGCGTACCGTTACAGGGCTGCCTTTTCGAACACAACACCGCCGGCTGCGATGACGGCAACGCTTGCACCGACAACGACGTGTGCGGAGGCGGCCAATGCGACGGTGACGTGATCACCTGTGACGACAACGACAAGTGCACCACCAACACGTGCAACCCGGACGTGGGCTGTGCGTACGCGCCCATTACTCCCTGCTGCGGCAACGGAGTGGTGGAAGCCGGGGAGTCGTGCGACGACGGCAACGACAACAACAACGACGGCTGCAAAAACGACTGCTCAAGCCCACCGCAATCGTGCTCGCAGGTGGCCATCGCCCACTGCCAGGCCAAAGGCTGGCACCACGTCGGCGGCTACACCGGCAACATAGTGTGCACCAAGAACGGCCAGGGCACAGGATCCAACTGCGATTCGTGCGACAAGTACCACATCTACGTCTGGGTCAACGGCTCCAAGGAGCTGCACTGCCCCCAATACAACTACTCCACCGTGGCCGGCAATTACTACAGCGCCCACACCCCCTGTAGCTGCGGCGACAATCTCGACCTGTGCGGTTCCTGGAACATGCAGGGATGTATTCAGGATTGATGCATGTGCGGATAGTCGATCTGGGTGGGCGGGGTGAGATTCTCCTTGATGGTGCGAGGAGTGGCCCAGCGGGCGAGGTAGAGCATGGTGCCGGCCTTGTCGTTGGTGCCTGACGCCCTTCCCCCGCCGAACGGCTGACGGCCGACCACGGCTCCGGTTGGCTTGTCGTTGATGTAGAAATTGCCCGCGGCATACTTCAGGTCCGCCGACATCGCGGCGACTGCTTTCCGGTCGGTGGCGAACACAGCGCCCGTCAAAGCGTAGGGGGTTGCTGAATCCACCAGTCGCAAGGCCTCGGCAAGCTTGTCGTCGTCGTAAACCCACGCAGTGAGCACAGGACCGAAGATCTCTTCAGTCATCAGCCGACTGTGGGGGTCGGAGGTTTCCACCAGGGTCGGAGAGATGAACCACCCCCGGGCAGAGTCATATTCTCCGCCGGCCAGGATCTGAGAGTCCTCGTCGGCACGGGCATAGTCAATATAGCCTGAAATACTGTTGAACGCGGCCTCGTCGATGACTGCTCCCATGAAGTTGGAAAAGTCTGCCGGATCGCCCATGGAGATGGTCCCCATGAGCCCGATGATGCGGTCTCTCAACTCGGGCCAGACACTACGCGGGACATATAGCCGGCTGGCCGCGGAACACTTCTGCCCCTGGTACTCGAACGCACCTCGCACCGTGCCCGCGGCGCAAGCTGCAAGATCGGCGGAAGGATGCACAAAGACGAAGTCCTTGCCGCCGGTTTCGCCCACCAGGCGCGGGAAGCTACGATAGTTGGAGATGTTACACCCGACCTGCCCCCACAATTGCCTGAAAGTCTCGGTGGAGCCGGTGAAATTGATGCCGGCCAGGTCAGGTTGCCGCACCAACGCCTCTCCCAACTCCCGGCCCCTTCCCGGCAGCATGTTGATTACGCCGTCGGGAAGGCCCGCTTCCTTCAGCAACTCCATAATGACATGCGCAGAGAGAACTGCCGACGACGCCGGCTTCCAAATTACGCTCGATCCCATGAGGGCCGGGGCGGTAGCCAGGTTGCCCGCGATTGAGGTGAAGTTGAACGGCGTGGCCGCCAGGACGAAACCCTCGAGACCGCGGTACTCGATAGAGTTCCGCTCCGACGGGTCGGGATTGCCCGGCTGACGTTCCACCAGTTCAGCCAGGAAATGTGCATTGAACCGCCAGAAATCCACCAACTCACAAGCCGCATCGATCTCGGCCTGGTGCACACTCTTCGATTGACCCACAATGGTAGCGGCGTTGAGCCGCTGGCGGTAAGGACCGCTCAGCAACTCCGCAGCCCTCAAGAACACGTCTGCCCGCTCCTCCCATGACCGCGACGACCAGGCCGGCCAGGCTGATGCGGCCGCGGCCACGGCTCTCTCCACCAAGGCTGCCGGCGCCCGGTGGTAGCTTCCCAGTTGGGCTTCGTGGTCGTGAGGGCAACGGATGGGGACCAGGTCCCCGGTTCGTGTTTCGCAGCCGCCGATCATCGCCGGAACCTCCTCGGCCCGACTCGGCAGATCAGCAATGCACTGCATCAATTCGGACCTCTCCGGTGAACCAGGTGCGTAGTCCAGAACCGGCTCATTATCAGGCCTGGGAACGGTTGGATCAGTTTCGCTCATGTTCTCCTCCGTGGCCATCCGCTGCAGGAAAAGCTAAGCACGCTGCCCGAGGTCGTGTAGCCGACGAACTCCAAACCCACGAGGAATTTCACTCCGCCTTCACCTCGCCCGTGTGGTACACTGCAGGACAGGAAGAAGTGACTGAGGGCATAACATGAGACATTTTGTACTGCCGTTTATCTGCGCAGCCTGGCTGGTCGCCTGCGGCACCGAGACCACCGACCTCCTGGAACCTGACATGATACCGGACACTCCGGGTGAAGAGGACATTCACACCCAGCCCGATGTGCCGTCAACCGACCCGGACATCTCCGGTGGAGAAGAGGACCTGATCCTGTGGGAATTGTGGGCTGACGTCGAGACGGCCGACATGGGCAATTCACCCGCACCAGGCGAAGCCGGCTATCCGTGCACCTCCGGAGACGAATGCAACGACGGCTATTGCATCCAGACCGCAGACGGTAGTTTGTGCACCCAGACGTGCACCGAAGAATGCCCCTTTGGCTGGGGTTGTTTCTTACACCTTCCGAGTCTGCCGGATCAGATCTATTTATGTGTGCCGACCATGATTCACCTGTGCCGACCATGCGAGGCCAACACCGATTGCTGGACCAACGGTATCGACGCGGGAGAAGCGTGCCTCGCACTCGGCGAGGGTGGAAACTTCTGTGGGGGAGAGTGCGAACCCGATGGCCCTGACTGTCCTCCGGATTATGAGTGCCAGAAGGTGACGACTGTGGGCGGCGAGGCTGCTTTCCAATGCGTCAGGACAGATGGAGAGTGCCCCTGTTCTCAGTGGTACGTGGATGACGGAGCAGAAACTGGGTGCTACGTGGAAAATGAGTGGGGTGTGTGCGAGGGGACGAGGTATTGCAGTGCTGAAGGGCTCACCCCGTGCAACGCCGCGGTTCCCACTGCCGAGGTGTGCAACACCCTGGACGACGATTGCGACGGGGACGAGGACGAAGGACTGTCGGGCGCGGACTGCGTGGTCGAGAACGAGCACGGCGCCTGCCCCGGAATCGAGAAATGCGACGCCGGGATCCAGTCTTGCGACGGGCCTGAGCCCGCGCCGGAGAGCTGCGACGGCGAAGACAACGACTGCGACGGAACCATCGACGAAGGTTTCGAGGATACCGATGGCGACGGAACCGCCGATTGCCTCGAAAGCGACAAAGACGGCGACGGAGTTGTGGACGGTCTGGACAACTGCCCTTCCAAGTTCAATCCGGAGCAGAAAAACACCGACTTCGACGCGCAGGGGAATGTCTGCGACGGGGATGACGACAACGACCTGTCTCCCGATGGCGAAGATTGCGCCCCCCTTAACAGCGAGATCTTCCCCGAAGCAGAGGAAACGTGTGACGGCCAGGACAACAACTGCAACTACATCGTAGACGAGGCCTTCACCGATACCGACGCCGACGGCTGGAAGGACTGCGTCGACGATGACGACGACAACGACGGGGACCCGGACGACTCCGACTGCGCGCCACTTGACCCGGATGTCTATGACGGAGCGGTTGAAGAATGCGACGGCAAAGACAACGACTGTGATTCCGCAATCGATGAGGAGTTTCCCGATCTGGACGGGGACGGCACTCCCGATTGCGTGGACGACGACACCGACGGTGATGGTGTGGCGGACGGAGATGACAATTGTGCCGGCGTGCCCAACGAGGCGCAGGAGGATGCCGACGGAGACGGCCTGGGGGACGCTTGCGACGAGGATGCCGACGGCGACGGCATACCCGACGCGGTGGACAACTGTGTTGGCTTGAAGAACAGCCAGCAGGTGGACACCGATGGCGACGGTCTGGGCGACAAGTGCGACGACGACCTGGACGGTGACGGCGCCGTGAACGCGGACGACAACTGCCCCCTCGTTGCCAACGGCGGGCAGGAAGACAGCGACGGCGACGGCGTCGGCGACGCGTGCGAGGACGACCTGGACGGAGACGGCGTACCTGACGGGTTGGACTGCGCACCCGGCGATCCTTCCATTGCCCCGGGCAAGGAGGAGGTTTGCGACGGCGTAGACAACGACTGCAACTTCCTCATCGACGAGGGTTTTTACGACAACGACTTCGATCTATTAAAGGACTGCGTGGACCTCGATGATGACAACGACGGCTTTGCCGACGAGGTAGATTGTGAACCTCTGAATGCCTCGGTGAACCCCGACGCGGTGGAAACATGTGACGGGCTCGACAACAACTGTGACGGCTCCGTTGACGAAGACCTCGGGACCACCGCCTGCGGCCTGGGCCAATGCCTCCACACCGTCCAGAATTGCGTCGGTGGTATTGTCCAGGTCTGCAATGCACAAGAGGGTGTTGATCTCGAAAAATGTGACGGGATGGACAACGACTGCGACGGCCTCGTCGACGAAGACATGGGGACCACCACCTGCGGCCTGGGAGAATGCCTCCACACCGTCCAGAATTGCGTCGGTGGTATTGCGCAGGTCTGCGATGAGTCGGAGGGTGTTGGTGTGGAAGAATGCGACGGGAAGGATAATGACTGTGACGCCATCATCGACGAGGGCCTGGGCACCACCACCTGCGGCCTGGGGCTGTGCGAGCACACGGTGGAAAACTGCGTGGGCGGCATTCAGAAATGGTGCGACCCGTTGGAAGGGGCGTTTCCGGAGAGCTGCGACAATCTGGACAACGATTGCGATGGGGAAGTAGACGAGGGGTTGGGATCGACAACCTGCGGGATGGGAGAGTGCATGCACGAAGTCCCGAACTGCAAGGCCGGGGTGCCACAACTGTGCAACCCGCTGGAAGGGGCGGCCCTGGAAGAATGCGACGGGAAGGACAACGACTGCGACAGCCTGGTTGACGAGGACCTGGGCATTCTCTCGTGCGGCCTGGGAAAATGCTCCAACTCGGTGCCCGGTTGCGTGGAAGGGGAACCCCAGATCTGTGAGCCGTTGGACGTTGCCGGCGACGAAGTGTGCGACGGCGAGGACAACGACTGCGACGGTTCCATAGACGAAGAGATTCCTCCCCAGACTTGCGGCCTGGGCGCGTGCCTCCATTCCGTGGCCGGATGCGTCGGTGGCACACCTCAGGTCTGCGATCCCATGGAAGGCTCTCAACTCGAAGAATGCGACGGAGTTGACAACGACTGTGACGGCGAAAACGACAACGGTTTCCCGGACACCGACCTGGATGGAGAGGTGGACTGTGTTGACGAAGACGACGACGGCGACCTCGACCCGGACGACACCGACTGCGACCCGCTGAACCCGGACGTATCCAACCTGGCCGACGAAATCTGCTTTAACGAGGTCGACGACGACTGCGACGGGGCGGTGGACGGCGGTCCGGAGTGCCTGATCAAGAGTTGCCTGGATTTGTCTGAGAAATTCCCGGACTTCCCCAGCGGCGTGTACGTCATCGACCCGGACGGAGACGGCGGCCTGCCCGGGTTCAAGGCATTCTGCGATATGGACAGTTTCGGCGGCGGTTGGACCATGTGCTACACGGAGAGGGATTCCATGGTCCACATCAAGACCCAGGTGGTCTACAATCCGGCCACACCGTACGGCGCTCCCGGCTACCGCACCGATTGCCGCAACGTGCCGTTCGATAACGTGCTCTACACCAACCACGACAACGGCCAGCAGGCCTGGTTCTCCCGGGATTCGGGAGGCAAGTTCACCACCGAGGATTCCGGCTACTTCTCGTCCGGAGAAGAGTTGGGGCACTGGACCGGCCACGGTGTGGCTCCCAACAGTTACAAGTACCAGCTCAACGTGTGCGACGAGGCTTGGATGTGGGTGGGACTGATGATCACCGGCCAAACGGGCGGCTGTTGGAAGCAGTGCAACAGTTGGTGCGGCGACACCAGCACAGTCTATTTCCGCACCGATGGCGACGACGGAGGCAGCTACAACGGGGTTTCTTTCAACCAGCCCGGCCACACCAACGTGAGTTATAAAACCATGACTGTGGGTATTCGATAGTCCTTTTGAGGGAGATTCGATGAACAAGCTCAAGGCGTTAGCATTTTCCATGCTCCTGGCTACTACTGCCGCCTGCGGCGCCAACGACCCCGAGGCGATCGTTGTCGACATTGCGGGCCAGGACATGGCAACCGATGCTGGTTTGGATTTGGCGTGGCCGGATGAC
Organism: uncultured Myxococcales bacterium; assembly: GCA_964626565.1. Classification (GTDB taxonomy): domain Bacteria; phylum Myxococcota_A; class UBA9042; order CAIXZC01; family CAIXZC01; genus CAZVFX01. The sequence continues at coordinate 18,519 of CAZVFX010000040.1, read as the reverse complement.
CTCGGCTTCGAGACGGCCGATCGGTTCGAAATGGACCTCGCTGCCGATTGGAAGATAGAGTTGGTCGAGCCCGACGGCGGCTGGCCTCCCGAGCCGGGCGAACCGGGCTATCCGTGTGCCAACGGGTCCGAGTGCAACGACGGCTATTGCATCCAGACCGCCGAAGGCCTGCAATGTACCAGCGCCTGCGAAGAAGAATGCCCCTTCGGCTGGAGCTGCGCTCTGCACACGCCGAGCATGCCCGACCAGGTCTTCATATGTGTACCCACCATGCTCGAACTGTGCCGTCCCTGCCTGCTCAATACCGACTGCAGCATCAACGGCGCGGACTCCGGGCAGAGTTGCGTTTTGTACGCAGATGGCGAAAGCTACTGTGGGGGACTTTGCAAAGAGCACCAGGACTGCCCGGCAGGATTCGGGTGCCTGGAGGTCGAAGACGCGACCGGAGCGACCGTACTCCAGTGCGTGCTTGAGGATGGCCAATGCGCCTGTTCCAACCTGGCTATCGACGCGGGTGCAACCACTGACTGTTTCATTCAGAACGACTGGGGCCAGTGTCCCGGCCAACGGGAGTGTACCGCCGCGGGCCTGTCCGACTGCTCGGCCCAAGTGCCGGAACAGGAGGAGTGCAACGGAGCGGACGACGATTGCGACGGCGACGTGGATGAGGAGACCGGCGGAGAAGACTGCCTGGTGTTCAGCCCCTTCGGCGCTTGCCCGGGGACGCAGGAGTGCGTGGAAGGTGCCCTGGCGTGCGCAGGCGAGGAACCTGTGGCGGAGGTATGTGACGGTGCGGACAACGACTGCGACGGCCAGGTGGACGAGGGGTTCACCGATACGGATGAAGACGGTGAAGCAGACTGCCTTACCGACGACGCCGACGGAGACGGCGTACCCGACAGCGCGGACAACTGTTCTGGCGTGAAGAACCCGGGGCAGGAGGATTTCGATCTGGATAATTTCGGGGACGTTTGCGACCTGGACGACGACAACGACATGGCGTCCGATACCGAAGACTGCGCACCCAAAGACCCGGACACCTTCCCGGGCGCGGAGGAGGTGTGCGACGGCAAAGACAACAACTGTAACCTGGTCGTCGATGAGGGTTTTAACGATCAAGACCTCGATGGCTACAAGGACTGTATCGACGATGACGACGATAACGACGGCACCGATGACGGTCTGGACTGCGCCCCCACCGATCCGCTGGCCCACCCCGGAGCAACGGAAGTGTGCGACGGCATCGACAACGACTGCGACAACTCCATCGATGAAGGTTTCAACGATAACGACCTCGACGGCATCGCGGATTGCCTCGACGACGACACCGATGGCGATGGAGTGGCCGACAACGCGGACAATTGTGTTGCGGTGCCGAATCAGGGGCAAGAGGACGCAGACAGCGACGGCGTTGGCGACGCGTGCGACCCGGACGCGGACGGCGACTCCATTCCCGACGGCGTGGACAATTGCATTGGCGTGAAAAACACCCTGCAGGTTGATGTGGACGGGGATGGACTCGGCGACTTGTGCGACGACGATTTGGACGGGGATGGCGTGGGCAACGATGACGACAACTGCCCCCTGGTCGCCAACGCGGACCAGGCAGACCTGGACCAGGACGGCCTGGGCGACAAGTGTGAAGCCGACAAAGACGGAGACGGGGTTGAGGACCTACTGGACTGCGCACCTGCCAACGCCGCGGTCTTCCCTGGAGCCGAGGAGGTATGCGACGGTGCGGACAACAACTGCAACAACATCGTCGACGAAGGTTTTGACGATAACGACTTCGATGGTCTCAAAGACTGTACCGACCCTGACGATGACAACGACGGCGACCCCGACGACTCCGACTGTGCGTCCTATGACCCGGCCATCCATGAAGGGGCGGGTGAAGAATGCGACGGTATCGACAACGACTGTGATGGCGACGTCGATGAGGACCTGGGAACCACTACATGCGGGTTGGGAGTCTGCACCCACACCGTCCAGAATTGCGTCGGTGGTATTGTCCAGGTCTGCAATGCGCAAGAAGGTGTTGATCTCGAAAAATGCGACGGGGTGGATAATGACTGCGACGGTCTTGTGGATGAAGACCTCGGCACCACCACCTGCGGCCTCGGCGTCTGCACCCACACGGTGCAGAACTGCGTCGGCGGTATCCCTCAGCCCTGCGATGCGGAGGAAGGTGTTGGTGTAGAGATATGCGACGGACTCGACAACGACTGCGACGGCCCGGTTGACGAAGACCTCGGCAGCACCACTTGTGGCGTCGGAGAATGTCTGCACACCGTCAACAATTGCGTCGGTGGTATTCCTCAGGACTGTGATGAGTGGGAAGGTGTTGGTGTAGAGATTTGCGACGGCCTCGACAACGACTGTGACGGTGAGGCGGACCAGGGGTTGGGGACCGTCGCCTGCGGCGTGGGAGAGTGTTTCCACGAGGTCGATTACTGCGTTGACGGAAAAGTGCAGTGGTGCAACCAGTTCGAAGGAGTCGAGCCGGAGTCATGTGACGGCTTGGACAACGACTGCAACGGCCTGGTGGACGAGGGCTTCGGAGAGATGTTCTGCGGTCTGGGCGAATGCGCCCACTCGGTGCCGACCTGCGAGGGTGGAGAGTTGCAGGTGTGCGACCCGAAGGAAGGAGCGGTCGCCGAGGCCTGCGACGGCTTGGACAACGACTGCGACGGCGACGTGGACGAGGACCTCGGCGCCACCACCACCTGCGGCCTCGGCATCTGCGAACACACGGTGGAAAATTGCGTCGGTGGTATCCCTCAAATCTGCGATGCGAAAGAAGGTTCTAGTGTCGAAGAATGCGATGGACTCGATAACGACTGCAACGGCGATATCGACGACGGATTCCCCGACTTTGACGATGACGGTGCGGACGATTGCCAGGACGACGACGACGACAACGACGGCGACCCTGATCTCACCGACTGTGCGCCTCTGAATCCCGACATCGCCAACGGTGCGGCTGAGGTGTGTTTCAACGACGTGGACGACGATTGCAACGCGGGCACGCCCGACCAGTGCGACCTGCAGAGCTGCCGCGCGGTGCTGGCCGCAGCCCCGGGCTCACCGTCGGGATTGCACAACATCGACCCCGACGGCATGGACGGACCGCTGGACCCCGTTCAGGTGTACTGCGACATGGAAGGGGGCGGATGGACCCTGGTGTACCGTGGAACCAACAGTGCCGGGACCAACGAGAGTCCCATCGTCGACACCGGTGATGCCATCGGCGAGACGCCCTTCACCCCGTCAACCATGGGCCATCACAAGCTGTCCGACGCGGCCATCAACGCGATTCGTTCCGGAGCGGTGGCCAACGACCTGAAGTTCATGGTGTTCATCGAGGGCCAACCGTCGGGCACCGCTTGGCACCCCAGCGCCTGCACTCTGCAAAGCGACGGGGACCTGGCCCCGTCTCACATCTGCAACAAGAGCACCACCAGCGGCCCCAACGCCGGGGACCTCATTGCCAGCGGGCACCACGGATCCCTTACCAGGTGGTACAACGACGCTAGCCTCGGATACCTGTGGGGTGCGGTGGGAACCCACATCGGACCCATGCCGGGGGGCCTGGCACACAGCCTGCCGCCCACCTACTGCACCTGGTACGACAGCCGGGTATGCCCGAAAGACAGTTCCATCGAGATCTGGGTCTACTGATATAGCGCCTTGAATTGGGCCAGCAACTCCCGCAGCGCCTTGACGTGAACCTGGTCCGTGGTTTGTTTGGCCTTCATGGAATGCAGGACCATACCGTGGAGGACCATCAACTTCTTCACGTACTCCTTGGACGCTTCGCCGTCTGCCGGGTCAGCCGGCTTCACCCTCTGCGCCAGGAAATAGTCCACCACGATGTGCCTGAGTTCCTCGGCGTGCTTCTCCTTGTTGTCAACCCAGCGCACTATCTGGTTGTAGTTCTTGTCGCCACCTTTCGAGAGCTCATCGATCTGCTTCATCGATTTTTCGATGGTCGCGATGTGCTCTGTGAGCAATGAGAAGCGCAAATCGTCACCATAGATGCCGCACGGAATCTCACAGTGAGCCCGAGCCCCTGAAACCGTGGCCACCAACGCGACCGCAAGAACCAACGGAGCAACCGTCTTCTTCATCTCTTCCTCCTTTCTATACAACGCCACCCTGAGAATTTGGGCATCTACCTCGCGTTTTCAAGGGCCGAGAAAGAACGGCCTGCTTGCCTTTCCGCCGCGTTCTCAACAGAATGGTGCTGATGTCGGAAGGGGGAGAGAAGATGAAAGAATGGGGTATTCTGGCTGTGATTCTGACTGTGGCGGCCGCTGCCAACTGCGGTTCCTCTAAAGACTCGGCCGACACTGCTGAGGTCGGGGCAGACATGATTACCGAAGTGCAGGTCGTAGAGACTGTGGCGCCGGAAGACGCGCTTGATGCGGCCGACCACTCTGCTGATGTTGCGCCGGCCACCACACCGGGGGGCTTGCCTCTGGCGCCACCCTTCGAGTTGGTGCGTGAGGATGTCGGGGAACCGCTGACGGCCGAGGAAATCGCCCACTTCACATCCCGAACCACGGGATTCCTCAAGCAGGTGGACTACTTCGTCTGGGTCAACGAGACCTGCCACGGAATGGACGCGTCCACGGGCTATCCCGACTACCTCATCTGGTGGCACGACGTGGACGCGGTCAAGGAAGGGGACACGGTCACTTTCCGCAACAACTCAGCGTATGGCGGCAGCCACAACAACGCAGAACCCACCTCCATGGTGCTGGCCTTTGCCATCGGCGGCTACCTGCTCACTGGCGACGAGGATATGGGGCTCATAGTCGAGCAGTTCGCCAAGTCGTTTACCGCGACCATGAAGGGGTTCGTGTGGGACGAAAACGACCCGGAGCAGTACATCATGTCCCGCAACATCGTCACCCACAACCACGAGTTCGTGTTGCCCAGCGGCAAGAAGAAGGCGGTTGACTACACCGACTGGTACTCAACTTATGAGGGTTGGAACGCACACCGGTTCCACTACCCCAACAACCCCACCTGGGGCGATATCTACGTCACCACCATGCGCTCCAAGGACGACGTTCCCCTCATGTACCGGGCCGCGGCCTGGTTCCCATATGTGGTTGAGCTGGCGCCCGACGAATCGGTAAGAGAAGCCGCGGCCGAAGCGCTGGAATACATGCAGGGATTCGCCAGGGACGTGGTGGACTCAGGCTACATGATTCGCAGTAAGGACGACGAGGGTAACGCTTACGTTCCCAAGGAAGACCTGGCCAGCCTTATCGGATATACCAGTTTGATTCCCGACGCGGAGTGCGACGCGCGTCTGGGCTGCGCGCTCATGGGCTATTCCGACCCGCTGGACAACGAGTGCGGCGACGGCCAGGGCAGCGAGTACGACTCCATCGCCGGAGCGTTCAACTATTTTAACTACTCCATCGTAGATCATTTCCACCTTTCCGCGCTGCAACTTGCGCTGACCCAGGGGCACGAGGACGTGGCTCATTCCTTGTTGCAGGGGGTGATCACCCGCCTGGAGCGCTATCAGGACCCCGACTCGGATGAACCGGGGAAAGACGACCCTGACTGGCAAAAGGACATCGCCCTGCTGCTCATTGAGGCCGCGGCCCTGGGCATGCCCCTCACCTCTACGGAGGCCCGGCTGGTGCATAAATATCACCTCCAGGCGGTTGAACGCTATGAGACCTTCCCCAACTGGGACCTGTGGGACGATTCAGTGCCCGACGGCGTGTACGATTTCCGCCAGGGTTTCCATCCCAAGCACGGCCCCGACGCGATCCGCATCGAGGAGATGGGCTTCATCCTGGAATACTGCTGGTCGCCCTTCCGTAACAAATCGGGCGTGCAGTTCGTAGATTGTGATGTAGTAGCTGACCCCGCACAGTGGGGAGAATAGGGAGGAAATGACGAATGAGATCCGAAGCAACAACCGTTGAAGAATACCTGGAGTCGTTACCTGAAGACAGAAAGGAGGCCATTTCCGCGGTGAGGAAGGTCATCCTCGAAAATCTGCCCGAAGGAATCGAGGAGAATATGAACTGGGGCATGATCTCGTACGAAGTGCCCCTGAAAACCTATCCCGAGACCTACAACAAGCAACCTCTGATGTTTGCCGCGCTCGCTTCGCAGAAGCGCCACATGGCGGTGTACCTTACCGGGATCTACATGGATGAGGGGGTGCGAAAACAGTTTGAGGCGGACTATAGAGCCACCGGCAAACGTTTCGACGCCGGCAAATCATGTGTCCGCTTCCGCAAGCTCGAACACCTCCCCCTCGATTTGATCGGCGGGGCCGTCGGCGCCATGACGCTCGACGAGTTCATCACCGGATTTGAGGCAGTGTTCTCCAAGAAAAAGAAGTAGTCCTACGGGTACTTCACGTAAGCCCACATGTGGCCGCCCTTGTCGTCCGTGTTGATGGTCCCGGCGCACCCCCACTGAGTACCGAAGTGCATGTACATCTGATAGTAGACGTCGTAGTTGTTGCAGCCCGGGTTGGAACTGTCCACCGACAGAATGTGGTCCGCGCCGTACGGAGTGTTGGACGCACCCGGCCAGTTGTCGCACTGGCTGTCGGCCAGCACCATGCCGGCCATGTTGAATGCCGGCGACGTGTACTCCGCGGTGTTGTTGTTATCCGACGAGCACGAGAACTTGATCTGCTGGTACCCCTCGCACTTCGCATACCACTGCTTACCCATGGTTGACGGACTGGCAGTGCCGGCGCACTGGGCGAATCCCTGGGACGAGAGATTCGGACCCACATCGCCGGAAAAACCGGGCACCACATGAGGCGTGTCGGGCTGGGTGCAATCAGGCTCGCACCCATCCCCCGGCGTCTGGTTACCGTCGTCGCACTGTTCCCCGGGTTCGATCTTGTTATTGCCGCAGCACGGAGAGATAGCCGGGTACTGACAGCCAACACCCTCCTGGCAGAAATCCTGGGTGCAGATGTTGTTGTCGTTGCACTGCAGCAGCCCCGATCCGACGCACGCCTTGTTGTCGCACACATCCACCACGGTGCAGGGATCGTCGTCGTCACACGAGGCCGCGTTGGCGCTATTCACGCACCCGACGTCCGGGTCACAGGAATCATCGGTGCAGACGTTTTCGTCCTCGCAATCCAGCGGCGTTCCGCTGACGCATTTTCCCGCCTTGCACTTATCCCCACTGGTGCACGCATCCCCGTCGGTGCAGACCAGGCTGTTAACCTGGTGCTGGCAGCCCGCGACCGGGTTGCACAGGTCCGTTGTGCACAGGTTCCCGTCATTGCAATCCAGCGCGCCCGCCGGGATACACAGTCCGCCGTCGCACTGCTCAAAAATGGTGCACAGGTCCCCGTCCTCGCAGGGGTTTGAGTTGTTGGTGTAGAAACAGCCCGAGTTCGGGTCGCAAGCGTCGTCGGTGCACACGTCGCCGTCGCTGCAATCAAGCAGCCCGTCGTAGACACACTCTCCGGAGTCACAATGGTCACCCTCGGTGCACGCGTTCCCGTCGTCACAGCCGCCGATAGCCGGCGGATGCAGGCAGCCTTCCTCCGGGTCGCACACGTCCAACGTGCAATCGTTGCCGTCGTCGCAGGCCATCTCCTGGCCCCCCACGCACTCGCCCAGCGCGCAGGCGTCCCCGATGGTGCAGGGGTCGCCATCGTCACACGGCGCGGAATTCAAGCTGTACAAACAGCCCACCGCAGGGTCGCAGCCGTCGCTGGTGCACGGATCGCTGTCGTCACAATCCTTCACCCCGGCAAAAGTGCACCCTTCCGCCCCGCAGTGGTCTCCTTCCGTACACGCATTGCCATCGTCGCACTCGCCCTGGTTCGGCGTGTAGAGACAGCCCCCGTCCGGAAGACAAGAGTCGTCGGTGCATACGTCGCCGTCGTCGCACAGAGGCGCAGCAGAGGATTGGCAGCCAAGGACAGGATCGCATGTTTCCACCCCGTTGCACGCATCGGCGTCGTCGCATGCGAGCGGCTCGCCGGCCGTGCAACCCAAAGCCGGGTCGCACGCCTCCTCGCCGTTGCAGACGTTCCCATCATCACACGACAGCGGCGTCCCGGGAAGGCACCCGTCCACCGAGTCGCAACTCTCCAGCCCGTTACATTTGTTGCCGTCGTCGCACTCCAGCGGCTCACCGGCCAGGCAACCCACCGCCGGGTCGCAGCTTTCCACCCCGTTGCAAACATCGACATCCTCGCACAAGAGAGCAGGACCGCCGACACACTCACCCCCATCGCACAGGTCTCCGGTAGTGCACACATTTCCATCGTTGCAGGCTGCATCGTTGGCTTCATGGAAGCAGCCGGTTTCCGGGGCACAGGAATCGTCGGTGCAAGGGTTTCCGTCGTTGCAATTGACCGTAGCTCCGCCGCCGCAGACGCCCTCGACACATTTGTCGCCAAAGGTGCAGGCATCGCCGCTGTCGCACACCAGCCCCTCGTGCGCAGGCACCGAATCGCACAGACCCGTGGCCGGGTCGCATTGGCCGGTGAGGCAGAAGGCTCCATCGCCCTCGACCTCCTCACAAACAACCTCCGTACCGGGCTTCACTACACATTCATGGGGGAGGTTGGAAACATCGCAGATGAGCGTTCCGTTGCACAGGTTGTCGTCCTCCAGTTCTGCGCACTCTTCATCGGTGTCGCACTGGCACGGCATACTTTCGCCCTGGCAGGCGCCTTCCACGCAATGATCCCCTAGAGTACAGGGGTCAAGATCGTCGCACTCCGCCGATATCGCCGGGTACTCGCAGCCCCCGGTCTCCGTGCACACGTTGTCCGTACACGGATTGTCGTCGTCACACTCCACCGGGTCTCCCACGCAGACACCCGACTCACAGTGGTCGGCCACGGTGCACGGATTGGCGTCGTCGCACGCCCCCGTTTCCAGCATCTCGTTGACGCACCCCTCCTCGCCCATGCACTTGTCTTCCGTGCAGTCGTTGCCGTCGTCGCACAGCTCCAGGTATTTTCCTTCCAACAGCGTGGGTTCATCCACCTCACCGTCGCAATCCTCATCGACACCGTTGCACTCCTCGACCGCCGGAATCTGGGCGTCGCAATCGGTCAATCCTCCCTCAACGCAGGCGCGAATGCCGGCGCACGTGCCCCACTCATTGCTCACTTCGCAGGGCGTGGACAGACCCAACGCCACCGAACTGTCGGTGCAGGGGCAGACCCCCGCATCATTAACGCACTGGTTCAGCTCGACCCCCTCCACCGTCAGCACGTCCACACAGGAGAAGCCCCACGGACATTCTTTACCTCTCCCCGCCGCCTCGTCACAGGCACTGCCACAAAAGTTTCCACCCGCCCCATAACTGACGCACGCATCCTCCGTCCCGGCCAGGCCTGTGCAGTCGCCGTTGTCCGCGCAGGGTCGGCACAGGTTGGCGTGACCCGAGACGCAGACGTAGGTCAGGTCCGGGCCCGTATCCGCGACCTGCTTGCAGCTCCAACCAGCAGGGCATTCGACCTGGCAGGCAACCGAGCACACCCCTTCCCCCATATGCTGAACGCACCACCCCGAATCGCAATCGTCGTTGCCTTCACATTTGTCCAGGAAACACCCTTCCCCGGGGTCGCACGCCGGCTTCATAACGTCAGGCTGAAAACCTTCGTCCGCAACCTGAATGTCGGGGACAGACCTCTCGTCCGGTTCGACGACAAGATCGGGCAGAACCACGACTTCGACGGGGCCGGCTTCCTGCGAAACATCCCCGGGTTTGGTACCCAGATCCTCGATTTCAAGATCTGCGGCGCCACCCGCGCAAGAAAATGCCAGGGCAAGAACAACAAGCCAAATGGTGCGTGCAGTCATCAAGTGTCCTCCAATGAATACTGGAGAACATGATACCAGACCAACAACCCGTCAGTCCACGCAGATCGTATTGGCCCGCCACTTGCCGGGCTTGGGTGGCTCATCCGACGCACCGTCGGGTATATAGCTGTATCACCCGTAGTGCATGGTGAACTCGGAGCACTCCCCCACCTGGCGCCGGGTGGCCAGCCGGGCGCGGCAGGTGCCGTCATCGTCGCAACTCAGCACCCGCGCCTCCTCAACCAGTTCGTACTGTTTGAACATGCACCGCCCCTCGCAGTGCTTTCCATCCCAGCACCTCTTTCCGTGGTCTGAAGTACGGCAGATACACCCTTCCCAGCCCATCATACCGTGACGCCCCCACTTTCCATCGCACGCCTCGCATTTCGCAAGCCGCGCAGCCAGGTCGCTATTCTGCACGCGGAAAATCCGCTCCACGGGGTAGAGCCTGCCGTCCTCTCCCTTGACCAGAGCCGTGGCCACATGATCCCCTTCCCTGGTCTCACAATAGGTCAGCGCTTTCTCCAAACAGCCGCCATTCTCCAACCGGTGCGGCTCGTTCCACTCATAGATCACCCGAGGCCTGCCATCGAGTCGGCCCACCGACATCTTCACCACCGAAACCGCGCCATCTCCGTTGAAACAGACTTCCACCGGCAACCTGGCCTGATACCGGGAGCGCCTGTTTTTCCGAGTGACTTCCACCGGTTCGTCGCCCACGGATATGGTGACCGCCTCACGCACATCCGCAGCGCCTGCGCAGGACAGGCATGCCCATGCGATCATCAGAGTAGTTCCCTTCAGCATCATAGCTGAGGAGACACTGGCCAGGGTCGCAGGTTCCCTGGGAGTGACTCCTATCTTCACACGGTAGAAGTCGGCGGCCGGGCTTGCCGGCCGGGTTGGGCCGCCCGGGGTGATGTTGGTGGGGTTGCGAACAAGCTATCCCCTTTCCGACGCCTGCGGCGCCACCTTTCCCAGCGGGAAAGGGCCGCTTATTCCACCACCACGAGGGCCGATTCTCCTGAGGGCCTATGCACCTTCAGGTGCGCGGGCCGAAGCATGACGTTTCCGCGCCTGTCGGCGCTTACGAGGAGGATCGGCTGGAGTGGTGGCCGTAGAAGAGGTCCTTTCCCGCTGGGAAAGGTGCCCGGAGCGCAGCGGAGGGCGGATAGGGGATAGATTGTCGCTTCCTGACCGTCACCCCCCTCTCGTCGCGACCACCTTTGTGGCCGAGCGCGACATCTGCTACAATGGGCCGCAGATGAATTGTGCATGCACACTAACCCGCTCGTTGTCGCACGCCGTGCTGGCCCTGTCCTTGACGGTCGCGCTTTGCGGATGCCGCAGCATCATTGTGGAAACGGAGGACGGCGGAGTTCCTGACACCCGGGTCGCCGCTGAAACGGCGACCACCGATGACCGAACGCTCCTTCCCGAAGTTGCAGTTCCCGATGTCTCGGACGTGGCAACGCCCCCGCAACCCGACGGGGCAGTGGAGGTCACACCCCTCCCGGCACTGGGCGCCCCTTCCGACTTCAACGGCGACGGCATCAGCGACCTGGCGGTCTTTCAGGACGACAACGGAGTCTGGCTTATCTCCACTATCGACGGCCAGATGCTCGTCGATGGGGACGACTGGGGATACCCCGGCACCGTGCCGGTGGCAGGCGACTACGACGGGGACGGAGGGTGGGATTTTGGCGTCTACCACCCGCCGACCAGCACGTGGTACATACGCACCGTTGATCCGGCCCAGACCCTGATGACGGACGAGGTGTGGGGACCGGCGGGGGCGGTCCCGGTGGACGGCGACTACGACGGCGACGGGCGCGCGGACATGGCGCTGTACGCACCGGGCACAGGCGCGTGGTACGTGCGCACGTTTGCAGGCGAAACCGTTGTCCACGAAGTGACTTTCGGCGGCCCCACTGCGGTCCCCATCGGCGGTGACTGGGACGGAGACGGAGCGGACGACCTGGCGTACTTTGACACCGCGGATTCCACCTGGCATGCGCAGAACACCGACGGCGAACTGCTGGTGGACGCGGTGCAGTGGGGCTATCCCGGCGCGATCCCCCTGGCCGGCGATTTCGACGGGGACGGAGCCTTCGACCCCGGCGTGTTCGACCCCAAGGTTGCGACCTGGTACATCCTGTCATCCGAGACGAACGAAGGGTACCTGTGGGAAGAGGTGTGGGGACCTTCAGGGACAGTGGTGGTGAGTGCGGACTTCGACGGAGACGACGATACCGAGTTGGTGCTTTACGACTGCGATACCGGCGACTGGTACGCACGCTCTACGCTGTGGGGCGAGTACGTGTGGGAAGGAAACTTAGGCGGTGGGCAGGCGGTGCCGGTGGGCGGGAGATTTCTGCCCGACTGCACCGGGGGCGCGTGCCGTCCCGGCACCTGCGAGCCGCCCGTGTACGACAACATCGCGGAAATCGGCCCCGCCGAACTGGCCGGTCCCGGCGGGCTCATGAAACCGGACATCGAGGTTGACTCGAAATCGCAACCCCATATCGTAGCCATCAAAGGGGGCACCGAACTCCATCTCTTCCACCGCCTGGCAGGGGGGTGGCAAGGAGGGTTTTTCGCGGGCCTGTCCGAATACCACGAGACCAGCAGCGATTTTAACTCGCCGAATATCGAAATCGACCCCAACGACCGCGCATGGGTGTGCTCCGGCGTCTGGGGAGACCCGGTGGTGGAGCACCAGAACTGCCCGGTAGGCAGCGGGCCCGCAGTGTGGGTGGTGAACTCCGTGGCCGACGCCCCGGCGAAACAGCCGTGCCTCGGCCCACATGACTTCCCGGGCAACTGGTACCACGGTGGCCACGGTATGGAGCTGGCCCTCGACCCGTTCGCCCCGGACGAGGCGATGGTGGGCGACGGGAGATACAGCATCCATCTGACCGTGTCCAACCAGGTGACCGGCACCATCGAAATGCCCTGCGGACACGGGGGCGAGAAGACGGAGATAGCTATGAGCCCCCGCTCGGGCCAGGCCGGGGTCTTACACGCCCTGGCGGGAAGGGGCAACGACGGCACAGGGTTCCCGTACGACGGCACCTACATCAACTCCACCATGCCGAAACAAGAGGCGTGGGTTCTGGCACAGGTCTACCCTCACATGCTGGAGCAGGAAGGGGGCTGGTGGTCCATGGGAATCGACCTGGCCAACCCCCTGGCTGCGTACATCTACGCCCCTCTCACCGGCGTCACCATCAACATCTGGGATGGCGGGAAGATGGTCTACCCTCCCGACAATCTCTACGTCGTCGACCCGGGTGCTGCAACGTGCGGAAACGGCATGTACCGGTATGCCGCGCGCTGGGCCCCGGCCCGGGGCGGCGGCACTTTCCTGTGCTGGACCAGTCCGGTTGACGGAGTCAATCACGTGAAGATCAGGTATCTCACCTACCTCTCCGAAGCGAACTACGGCCCGGAAACAGTGGTCGCCCCGGGCAACCAGTGCTCCATCGCTACCGATTCGGACGGCCATATTCACATGACCTATCTTGACGGGGAGGGGGTGAAGTATCGTCTCCTGAAGACGTCGTTGTAGGGCGCTTGCGCTCATTGCCCGCTCTTTTACTGTCACGGCTCGTTCATGATCTCCGTGGCCTGGTTCTTCAAACGGGCCAACTCTTCGTCATCCCACTCCCACGCCCCGGTCATTTCGGGTTTGAACCGATACAGCCACGACAGGCCGATGGGGCCGGCGTAGTCGTCTTCCAACGCATAGGCCGGATCGGCCATGGCATAGTCGAAGGTAATGAAGGAAAATCCTTCCTTCTCCAGCGCGGTCAGCAATTCGTCGAGATAGTCGGCAGCCAGCGCATTGGCATGCAGTAGCAGCACGTGTCGGATCTGGCGGCCCAGCCGCTCCCTGGACACCTCCCGGTAATGGCGAACCGCGGCCAGAAGGTGGTCCACGTAGGCTTTGCCGATCTCCTCGGCGCGAGCTTTGTCCCCGGCAACCAGCGCATCGACATACGGTTTCACCAGCGCCTGCTCCCCAGTATCCACCGATACGGGGGCCACCTCATGCCCTAGATCTTTAAGGATCTTCAGCGCTGCGTCCCGCTTCTCCCTGGTCTTTCCTGAATGCAGGTAGGGGAAACGAAACCACTTCGGGGGCTTGCCGAGGTATTTTCCCAGACGCTCCGTGCATTGTTCGACATCCTTGCGCCAGACATCGATTTCAAGGTCGTCGATCTCGGGATGACTGCTGGAGTGGTTCCCCAGACTCATACCTGCATCGAGCCAGACTTTGAGACGGGAGTCGTCGGCTCTCATACGTTGGCACACCACAAACCCGGTTGCCGGCGCCGAGTGCTTCTTCAACGCAGCGACGATCCTCTCGGTCCCCTTCTGCCGGTTGTCCCCCGGTTTCAACCCGCCCACCCAGGGAAGATCGTCGAGGGTGATGGCAATTTCGAGGGTCTCGCCCTCCTCGCAGGCCAGGCCACTGGCCGGAGCAAAAGCGAGCCACAACACCATAAGCGCAGACAACTCACGAAAAACGTTTCTCAACTTAGCCTCCTCTCGCGCCGATACATACTAGGTTCTTTTGCCGGAACCCGCAAACCGGCGGTTGACAGTGAAGCGGCACCATGAGATCATGCGTGCTGGTAATGGGGTTATTCTCATAGACTTACGGCAGGTGGGACTGACATGGGCCAAAACGAGAACGGTGAAAGACCGGTTGAGAAGCAGCGCCGCGCAAGGCGTGTAAGCCTCGATTATGACGTTACGGTGGGCATGGAGACCGACGCCATGTTCTATACCGGCCTCCTGAAGGATATTTCGTCAGGCGGACTGTTCATCGCAACTACCAAACCCCACCACGTAGGTGACAAAATCACTTTGCAACTGAACCTGCCGGGCACAGACGACCCGCTCCAGGTCACTGGAGTCATCAAGTGGCATCGCGGGGAATATGTATCCGAAGAACTTCCGGAAGGGGTGGGCGTTGAGTTGACCGACCTGGAGCCGGAAGTCAGAAAAGCGATCAACCAGTACCTGGTGGGAGAAGACCCCCTCTACTTCGACCACACCGACGACTATTCCGAGTGGTAGACCAGACGTTATTCTTCAAAATGCGGTGGGTTGGTTGAGCCGTTGAGCGCGTCGTAGTCTACGCGGATCCGGCCTACGCTGCCGTCGCCGCCTTTGTTCGCTCCGCACCAGTTGCTGGTACTGCCGCCGGTGCCGCCCACTGCAGTCACCGTCCCGGTAATGGTGATAGCTTCCCCGGTAATGTGAATCGCTCCGCCGGAGCCTGCGCCACTGACCCCGGAATCCCACTCGGTGTTGCCGCTGCCGTTACCACCGTCGGCGTTGATCGCCCCGCCCACCAACATGGTTTTACCAAATATGACCACCGCCCCGCCTCCCTTGCCGCCGGCCGGGCCGCCCGGGCTGCTGCGGTCCTCATCACCCGCGGCGCCGCCGCCGGATCCCAGTGAAATCAAGCTCAGGTCCTCGCTACCCTGAGCCGCGCCTCCGGCGCCGCCTGCGGCAGTCTGGCAGTTGGTGCCTGCGGCCCCGTCCGTTCCGTAACCGCCCCCACCACCCGACGCGCTGATGGTGTCGCCGCCGTTCCAAACGACCCACTGCCCGCCGCCACCGCCGCCGGCGTTGGCCGACGCGGACAACACCCCGAGCCCGGTGATCGACTCACCCTGCCTGCCGTGAGTGTTGTCGTTATGCTGGGGACCTCCGCGAAAACCACGACCCGATGCCGAAATCGAGCCGTCGACATTCACCACGCCATCGGCCCGGAAGACCACAATCCCACCGGTGTGCCCATTCCACTCCTGAGACACGATGGAGGCCCCTTCGGCCACAGTCACATCGAGGTACTGCGGCACCCGAACCACCTGGGTCACCGTCGCTACCGCAATGTCGAAACTGCCCGAGTAGTAGCTGTTCTTCAGTGGCTGAGCCAACTCCAAATCCTTCCCAATCTTGTTGTCCACCTGGGCAAACTCAAAAATCCCCGCCTGGCCGGAGTGCTGCATCTGGATGATGAGAACTTCATCTCCGGCGCCAAACGCGGCCGGGTCGGCCAGGGTAATGGTCTGGGCTCCCTCAGCCGTGGTTTCCGCAGTCAGGTAGGTGTAGTGGTTGACCACGGTGTTTGCCCCCGACACTACCAGGTTGCCGTCGGTACCGTCCCCGTATGTGGTCTCCTTGCATTCACCCGCATCACATTGTTTACCGTCGCCGCACGGAGTGTTGTCGGGATACGTGGCACACTCGGTGCAAGCCCCTTCGGCAAATGTACAAAGGCCACAAGTGGCGACAACCACATCATCAAACTCCACGCACGCCCCGCCGTTGTCCTGCTTGCACTCTCCTAACTCCAGGCACCGCCCAGCAGCCAGGTCGGCATACTGCCTCTCCATGCACTGGTTGGTTCCGTCTGCAGATGCCTGTCCGTTGGCGTAGAAATAGTCCAATCCGCCGCACTCTATCACGCCGCATTCGTCGTCATCAGCCGGCATCTCTTCCCCACCGGCTCCATCGCACTGCCGGCACAGACCCGACTTGGTGCCGGGGTCGTAGTCGGCGCACTCGCCCAGCGACTCGGCCGTGCATGCGTCCTCGGGAATATACCGGCATTTGCCGCATTCGTAGACCGTTTCGGCAAACGGCTGGCCGTCACAGTCTGCAGTGTTGTCATCCTTGCAGTCCCCTTCACCTTCGCAGCGGTCGTCCGAGAAGTTCTCCAGGTTGTGGCACTCCTGCGTTTCAGCGGGTCCAGCCAGACCATCGCTCTGGAACCACCCCGAACACACCACCTCGCCACACTCGGCATCGTCGGCCGGGCCCTGGAAACCTCCTCCGCCATCGCATTCGAGGCACACCCCGGCATCTGCCCCAACGGCCAGCGGAAGTTGGGTGCATCCGGAATCCCACAGGCAGACGTCAACGGTGCAAACGTTGTCGTCGTCGCAATCGGGAGCTTCTCCGCCCACGCATACACCCCCGACGCAACCATCGGAGGAGGTGCACTGGTTGTTGTCGTCACACGGCGCGTCGTTGGGAGCAGTCTGACATCCGGCAACGGCATCGCACCAGTCATCGGTGCAGCCGTTGTTGTCGTTACAGTCCAGGGTTCCCGACGATTGGCAGCTTCCTTCCTGGCACTGGTCGCCCAGCGTGCACACGTCGTCATCGCTGCAAGGTGCGGCGTTGTCCACATAGACACAACCAGACTCACCGCTGCACGAGTCATCGGTACACAGGTTGCCATCGTCGCAATCCAAAGCGCCGGCGCCGATGCAGGCACCGGCCTGGCAGACGTCACCGGTGGTACACGGATTGCCGTCGTTGCACGGGGAATCGAGGAAGGTATGCTTGCAGCCTGAAACCGGATCGCACGTGTCTTCCGTGCAGCCGTTGCCATCATTGCAGTTGGCTTCGCCCGGGCCTGAACACGCCCCTTCCAGGCACTGGTCGCCGGTGGTGCACGCATCGCCGTCGTTGCACGGAAGCAAGTTGTCGGTGTTGAGGCAGCCTTCCTCCGGATCGCAGGAGTCGTCCGTGCACAAATTGCCGTCATTGCAGTTGAGGTCTCCGCCGCCCTGACACACGCCCCCGAGGCAAAGTTCTCCGGTTGTGCAAGCGTTACCGTCGTCGCAGGGCAACGCGTTGTTGCTGTGCGTACACCCCTGGCCGGCCGGGTCACACCAATCGGTTGTGCAGACTTCGTCGTCGTCGCAGTCCAGCGCCCCGGCCGGTGCGCACATTCCGCCGGCACAATGATCGCCGATAGTACAGGGATTATCGTCGTCGCATTCACCGTCATTCGCCGCGTGGATGCAGACGCCGTCGGCGCAGAAGTCGTCGGTACACGGGTTGGAATCGTCACAATCCACAGCCGCACCGGACAAGCACTCGCCGCCAAAACAAACATCTCCGGCAGTGCAGGGGTTGCCGTCGTCACACGGAAGTTGGTGGTTCTCGTGACTGCAGCCGCCGTCGGCAAGGCAGATGTCGTTGGTGCACGGATTGTTGTCATCGCAAGCCAACATCCCGGTCCCCAGGCACTGGCCAGCGGCACACTTATCGTCGGTGGTGCAACTGTTGCCATCGTCGCAGGGGAGCGCGTTGGGTTCGTGAACGCACCCCGTTTCCGGGTCGCAACCATCATCAGTGCATACGTTGCCGTCGTCACAACCGAGCAGATCCGTTCCCGCACAATCGCCTTCGGCGCAAGTGTCTCCGGTGGTACAAGTATTGCCATCATTGCAGGGAAGGGTGTTCGCGTGGAAGAAACAGCCCGAGTCAGGGTCGCATGAGTCTGTGGTGCACGGATTTTCGTCGGTGCAGTTCACCGCGTCTCCTTCCAGGCAAGCCCCGTCCATGCATGTCTCCCCCGCGGTGCATGCGTTGCCGTCGTTGCAGGCGGCCCCGTCGTTGGCCGGCACCAATGAGCATTCACCGCTCAGCGGATGGCATGCGGGCGCCAGGCACTCGGCCCCGAGGCCCTCGGGCTCCGGGCAGAAGATCACCGTTGATTCGTCCACGGCGCACTGCTGGGGGAATTGGGAAATGTCGCAGAACAACGTTCCGTTGCAAATGTCGCCGTCCTCCAACAGCACGCAGTCAAGGTCTTCCTGGCACTCGCAAGGCACGCCGAATCCAACGCAGTCGCCCTGGGAGC
>CAZVFX010000039.1:26019-55077 GCA_964626565.1 uncultured Myxococcales bacterium | reverse complement strand
CGGCAACATTGGCACTTGAGCCTATTTGAGGGGATCCATCAAGGTCTGACCCCCCTACTCCCGCCGTCCCGCCGGGGACGGGGGGGGCTACCGCGGTAGCAGGCGGTCGGTGTGGATGAAGCACCGGATGGTGTGCCCGGGGCTGATTTCCGTTTCGCCGGGGACCTCTATTCGGCAGATCTCCCGGGCGTGGGGGCACAGGGGGGCAAAGGGGCAGCCGTCAGTTGGCAGGTTCAACGGCTGTACGACGCGATTGGCGGAGTGCCCGAGGTAGCGGCTGTAGGGGTGCTCCACCTGTCCCCAGGACTGGAACTTCGAGATCCACTCCATGCGCAACCCCCTGAGGAGCACGGCGAGCTGGGACCCCAGCATTACCGGCTCTTTGAGGTTGTGGGTCACATACACCATGGAGAGGTTGTCCTTCTGCACAATGCGCTTGAGCTGGTAGGCCAGGTTGCGCCCCACCAGCGGGTCGAGGGACGAAGTCGGTTCGTCGGCCAGAATCAGGGCGGGCTTGTGAATCAGCGCCCGGGCCGCAGAGACACGCTGGCACTCCCCCCCGGACAACTGTGCCGGCCGGCGAAGCTGCCGGTAGCCGGTTACTCCAAGCATGACCAGCAGGGTGCGAGCTGCGTCCCTGGCCTTCTCAGGGTCCTCTCCGGCCAGGTGAATGAGGGGCTCCGCCACCGCCTCCAGCGCGGTCTGGCACGGGTCGAGGGACGCGCGCGGGGACTGCAGTATGAGTCCCATTTTGCGCCTCAAGCGAAGCTGGCTCTTAGCCGAACCGCCCACGGGACTACCCGCCACGTGAAGGGCGCCAGCAGCAATGGGAACGAAACCTGTAATGGCCCTTACCAGAGTGCTCTTGCCCGCCCCGCTCTCCCCGACCACCGACAGAATTTCACCGTTTTGGATGAACGCTGAAAAATCTCTCAGGCGCCGGTCGACGGAGCCGCGGTAGCGCACATCCACTCCTTCCGCTACCAGAGGGAATCTGGAACTGGTCATGCTTCCCTCCCGTCGTCGATTTGCAGGGTGGCGAAAAGACGCCGGGTGTAGCGATGCCGGGGGCGGAGGCGGACCTCGCCGATGGGGCCGAAATCCACCGCCTCGCCGTGATAGAGCACGAGCACATAGTCTTCGGAGCAGCGAGCTACGATCCCGATATCGTGAGTCGCAAATATGAACTGCAGGGCCCGACTTCTGATCGATTCGAGAACGGTCCACTTCCTGGACGGATCGATACCCGCGGTTGGTTCATCGAGCAGCAGGAGAGTGGGCCTTACAGAGAGCACTCCGGCCAGCAGCACCCGTTTGAGCATGCCATCGGAAAGCTGGTGAGGATACTTGTCCAGGACCGCGTCGGCCTCCAGCCCCATCTCCCGCAGCGTTTCAGCCAGCCGCTCGAAGAACTCCACCCCCTGAGTCCAGGGACGGGCGTCCACAATCTGCCCCCTCAGGCGACGATAAGGGCTGAACGCCTGCCTCGCCTCCTGCACCGCCATCAGGCATCTCCACCCTCCGTCTTCGCCCCTCCCCGGAGCTGCGTCTGGCCCCAACTTCCAGGTACCCACCTCCCCCCGAGGCTTGCGCAGCGACACGCCGTCCAAAGACGAGTCGTCTGCAACGAAGTGCGGTGACACTCCGGCGAACACTTCCAGCAGGCTCGTCTTGCCGGAGCCCGACTCTCCCACTACGAACAGGCTGGCCGCGGTGGGAAGGACGAACGAAACCGGCTTCAAGATTTCAGTGCCGTCGGCCGCGGTGACGGACAGATCGTTGACGTATATCATTTCCCACCTCCGCCCGAACGTTTGGCTGAGAGGTGCTCGCCAACGATGTTAAGGCTCCAGGCCAGGAGGAAGATAATTGCCGCCGAGATGCCGAGTACTCCGGGGGCGATCTCCATGACGGCCACCCCTTCGTTAAGCAGGATCCCCAACGACGGATACGGAGGCTGTACGCCGAAACCGAGAAAGGAGAGGAAGGCCTCCTCCAGCACCAGGGTCGGCACCAGGAGCACGGTATAGGCCAGCAAGGGCACCATGGAGTTGGGCAGCAGATGCTTGAAGATTATCTGGGCGGGTGAATATCCCATGCCTACCAGGGCCATGCAGAAGTCGGAGTTTCTGAGGTTGAACGACAACCCCCGGGCATAACGCGCCAGTGAGAACCACTGTACCGCCCCGAGGGCGCAGAAGAGCACGATGCTCTGCACCAGCGCCTGGGCATTGGCGCTTTGCCAACGCACTTCGAGAACATCTCTGGTGAACACTGCTACCAGGATCACCACAAAGATGAAAGGCAGCGCTTGCAGAACTTCCAAAACCCGCAGAAAAACCCGGTCCGGCCGACCGCCGACGAAGCCGCTGGCAAGGCCCAAAAAGGCGCCGAAAAAGAAACTCACCGCAGTCGCGCACAACGCCACCAAGAGGGAAACTCTCAAGCCGTAGATCTCCCTGGTCAGAAGGTCTCGACCAAGCGCGTCTGTGCCCAGCAGGTGGCGGCCGGGCAACGGAGCCCCGGGAAACTCACGGCGGGAGAGTCCGGGGTCGGAATCGATCTGGTGAGCTTTGACGTCACCTTCGTTGAGGAGCAGGAAGGTGGTGGATGCGACAAATTCGTTATAGTCCACCAGCCCGTCACTGTTGGCATCCGGCGAAGGCATACGGCTGAATCGATCCAGGCTGTCCCCCAGGTTGACCCGGGCCAGCCGATACCACTCTTCCAGGGAGACGCCCAGGCGCCGCTCGTCAATGGTGTCCGCGGAGGACAGCCAGGCGGCCTGAAGCGCGTCGAACAGCCGGGACGCGGCCTTCAGTTCGGGACAATCGAGCCCGGACTCCAAATTTCGACACTCCAGCCTTCCCGACCCGTTGAGGTCCAGCACATCGAACACCTCCGGATCGCCGTCGTAAGTTCGATGTTCCTGCGGCAGCCCCAGGGTCCCCGGGGGCATCAACGCAGCAGCCGGGTTGACCTCGTCGAAAGTAAATCGGGTCATCCAGCGGGACACAACGTCAGCCCCCACCGCAGCCAGCAGCAGTGACCCCAGCACGATCACGCAGGCATGCACCAGCCAGTTGTGCCGCTCAGGTCGGTTCAATTCCTTTCCCTCGGGTCCAGTAGAGTATGCAACGTCTCGAACGTGAAGTTGGTCAACACCAGCACCGCGGTGTAGGTCATGATCGCGCCGGATACAAGGGGGTAGTCTCGTGCGGCGGCCCCCTGAATGAAGCAAGCCGAGACTCCGGGCACCTCAAAGAGGGTCTCAACCACAAAGGAGCCGGTGAGAATGCCGGCCACTGCGGGCCCCAGGTAGGACAGCATGGGGATCAGCGCCCGAGGGATCACGTACCCGACAATCGCGGTACGCCGGGACACGCCCCGGGCCATGATGGACCGAAGCGTGCGGTCGCCGGCCTGGGCAACCACGCCGCCGCGCACCAGGCGCCCCAGAATGGCGGTGTAGGCCAGACCAAGTGTCAACGAAGGCAGCACCTTGTTGGAAAACGAGTCGA
Organism: uncultured Myxococcales bacterium; assembly: GCA_964626565.1. GTDB lineage: Bacteria > Myxococcota_A > UBA9042 > CAIXZC01 > CAIXZC01 > CAZVFX01. The sequence continues at coordinate 51,556 of CAZVFX010000039.1, read as the reverse complement.
ACCCCCCCAGCGAAAACCAACCAAGGTCAACGATAAACAACTTGCGAAGCAACGCCCCGATCACAATGATGGAGGCGCTCACCAACCCCAGCATAACGAATGAGATGCCCAGGTCCGCAGGTCCCGACGGCTTCAACCCCGAGAGAGTGCCGAACACCACCCCCAACACAATCGCCAGCAGCAGGGCCCAGAACCCCAGTTCCAGGGAGACGGGGAGAGAACGGGCGAGGATATCGGCCACCGGCTCACCGGGGGAGAAGCTCATGGAAGGGCCGAGATCCCCCGTCAGGTAGCCGCCTAGCAGAGTGGTGAACTGCGCGGCAACCGTCTGGTCCAGCCCGAATCGCTTATCGAGGTTGGCCGCAAGTTCCGGCGACACACCTTTCATGGTGGTGAAGGGGCCGCCGGGAGCCAGACGCATCATGAAGAAGGTGAGGGTGAACACGCCGAGCAGCACGACCGCGGCTACGGTCAGGCGAATTGCGGCTAGCCTAACTATCCGGCTCACGGCTCACCTCCAGCCGTACCGAGCTGAACCTTTTCAGACGAGTGATCAGCCGGAGGAACTCCGGATAGAGGCGGGGCTGAACCACTGCCGGTGACGCGAAACACTGTTTTTCCAGTTCGAAGCTATCATCAACGTTCTCGGACCTGACTTGTAGCCGGCCGAAGCGAGTGAGAGTATCTTCGTCTTTCTCGCTCGCAGTCAGATTGTAGCCCCTTTCAGCTTTGAAGTACACAGTTGCGTTCATGGGCAGGAAGCCGGGAAAATAGAGGGGCGTGCGGCGCTCGGCGAGCCGGGTCAACGATTCCCCGGGGTTTGGGGGCACAAACAACAAGATGGTGTCACTGCCGGAGGAAAGCTCCAGGGGCAGGTTGAAATCTATGCGCAACCGCAATTTCGGGAAGCCCGATTTCACGCGGAAGCGGTGGGCCACCGCCCGGGGAATGAACTGGCCGGTAATGGATTGAATCGCCTGCCGGGTGGAGTTGTCGCTCGCGTTCCTGAACGTTCTGTCAAGTTCGGCAGCCGCCAGTCCGCCGGCTTCTATGAGGATTGTGCCGGAGGCTTGGCCTCGACCGTTAATGACACCCTCTATGTCCACAGTCCAGCCATCCTCCCCCGCATCTTCGGGAGAGCGCACAAAAAGTCGCGGGTAGTGCGGAGTCATGACAACGCCCCGACGGCCACGAAGGCTGGGCCTCAGGTAGCCCGCGGGGCTCATGTAGTCGTACGGGTCATACCAGCGACCGTACTTGCCGCCGACGTACACCACCGCGGTGTCGAAGAAGTTCAGCGCAGGGAGGCGGTAGTCGAGGGGCAGCGCCCCGGCGCCGTTGAGAAATACAATGTGGGAATCAAATCCAGCCGCGACAAACGCGCAGTGGAGCGCCAGGGCCAGGCTCCCCCGCCCGTGTTCCACGATGGTCGAAAACGGGTCGGCCAGCAGCCCACTGTTATCCTCCTCGAAGTTCTCCACAACGTATCGAAACAGGTCGTCGGGGTGGCCGGCAACTGCGGTCATTTCCGGCGACAACGAGGCATTGCAGAACTTGAGGAAGCGGTCCGCAGTGCGGTCTCTAAGCCCCGCCCAGTCCAGGCACTCGGCAGCGGCGTGAACGACGGTGAGGCCCCACCCCGGATCCGGGCATCCGGGCTCGGCGACCACCGGTTCGATGAGGCTCTTCTCAAAAACCCTCACTCCATCGGCCTCCTCGTCGACGTCGACCGAGCCATCCACTTTGAACGACATGGGCGGTCCGTCGGTCAACAGAACGACGTAGCGCGACAGATACACCGGGTCTTCCCTGGTCCCGAAGTAGAACGGAGCGAGAGAATAGCATCCGGTCGGGCGGTCGGAAGGCACCTCCCTGGCCGTAGTCTTCACGACGAAGTCACCGGGAGCGAGGCCGGGAAGGGAGACCGTCTCCTTGATAGCCACTGCGGATTCGTCTTCCGGGCCGATCCAGGTGCCGTCCGCCTTTCGCACTGCAAGCTCCAGCACCTCTTCCCCGGCTCCCAGCGAAATCTCGCCCACGTCCTCCGCAGCATCGGGGGAAACCACGTGCAGCACCACAGTTTCGATGAGAGTGTACCAGCCGTTCCCGTCGGGTGCGACTACCGCCTCGTCAAGGACGACAACCCGGGGCATGTCCGCGGCGAAACCCGCTTGCAGATAGGCATCGATGGTGGCTTCATAGTCGGTCATTCTGGCTGCCACCGGCTCCCAGAAGAAGAGCTTTCCCGCCTGGGCGCGCACAGGCCCCCACGCACCGCGGTGGGCGCCGGCAAGGCGCGCATATGACCGGGCCCGCAGTGGGTCGCCCCGGGCCAGCCACATGTCGGATAGCTGCCAGGCGAGCTGTGGATCCCGGGCCAGCATCTTGTCCAGGAGAGCTGTGGCCCCGGGGTCCGGATTACTCGGTAGTCGGCGCAGGTAGTTGAGGCGCTTGGTGGTATTGAGCGCCTTGAATTCTCCCGGCGACAGCGCCCCGCCCCCGGGCGGTTCAGGGCCCACCCCGGTCCGGGCCAGGAAGTCCTCCTCTCGTTTCGTCACCTCGGGGCACTGCACCGGGAACCGGTCTGCAGGCAGGTGGATTCCCTGGTAGAGTTTGAGGGAGTGCCAGCGATCACTGGCCGCACAGGAGGTGGGGAAACGGTCCTTCGCCTCTTGCAGTAGTTGCTCATGCAAGGCCGACCACTGTCTCTGTTCTGCGAGGTCGGCCTGCAGGAGGAGTCCCTGAAGCCCGGTGCGACAGCCTTCCTCGGCCCCCGCCAGGGTTAGTTCCGCCTGACGGTCTTCCCCTAGGTCCAACTGCCGTTGCGCCAGGCCCAGCCGGCCGTAACAATCATCGCCCGCAGCCAGGTAGGAGGTGAGCAACTCCAACTCCAACTCCTCCGATCTGCCCGATGAATCGAGGGGGCTGCCCAGGTACGACAGTGCAAACATCAAATGCCGGGACGAGCTGAACGCCTGCTCCAGCAGTCCGGCCACATCGGGCGGGGCCAGCCCTTCCGACAACGAATACCATGCACAAAGCAGCTCGTCTTCCGACTCGCACGCGGGCGCAACGGGGGCAGGCTCCCATCCTGTCTGACTGACGGTGCAACCGGCAGACTGCACCCGGACACCAGCGGCAGGAATGAACTGGATTTCGGGTTCCAGGCCCGCGCTTTCCACCGCTTCAACCAGGGTCAGGCAATAGCATCCCGGTTGGAATTCCAGCACCTCAAAGCGAGGGCGGGTGCTACCCCTGGATGCGTTGGGGCCGGCGGTGAGAAGCGCGTCGTCCCCCAGGTAGGCGACCGCAGGATTGGGGAGGGAGAATCGGACCTGATATTCGGCGCTATTCTCGACGCTGAAGCAGTAGCTGGAGACCAGCACCCCGCCAGTGCCGAAGGTGGGCGTGGCAGACCTGGTTTCCGGCGAAGATTCTGATGGGGCGCCGGTTACCGGAGGGGCAGAGGCAAATGCGGTCAGGACCGGAGCCGACACCGCGTTCCAGGTAAGCGCGGTCGCGGGGAGGTCGAGGGGAGTGAATTGTTGGGCCTCCACAGCGCGCCCGTACTTGGATAGAATGCGCCGGGCTGCATCGAAGAAGCGCCACTTGAAGCGAGCGGTTCCCTGTGCACGAGGAGCAAGGCTGAGCACTTCGTCGGCATGGCCGGACAGGTCACACTCGTCCATGGTCTCCACGAGCCGCAGCAATGCGACCGCCCCTACAGGCCCGCCCTTTCCGAGCAGAGAGACCCAGGCGTCACACGCCCTTTGCGGTACGCCCGCGACGAGCGCGACATCGGCCTCCTCGAGAACCAGGGAGGGGCGCAGTTCATCCGTTTCCACCTGCGCCCATGCGCCCGCGCTCCCCAGCGCGGCCACGAGGCAAGCCGCCACCGCGGCAGTGAGAGCCCTACTCCGCAATGGTCACCTCCAGGGCGGTCAACGCCTGCTGATACTCGAGCACCAGGTCCCGGAACTGCTCGTAACTATCAGTGGAGATCCGCCTTTCCACCTGAACAAACTCCACCTCCACCGAGGTTCCCGGGCCGGATGCACCTGCCGTCACGGAAAAACGGGCTCCCTCAGCTTCGCTCTCCCGGGCAAATTCTGCGCCCACGGACACCGTCCCCGGGGCAAAGTGCAGTCGATAGTGATGGCGGTATGGATAGGCAAAGACCACCGGGGTCTCGCGCTGCGGTAGCGAGACCACGCTAGCGCTGGTTTCCACATGCTTCAGCAGGGCGACCCGGCCTCTTTCCCGGGGGGCCCAACGACCCGAGAATTTCACCACCACTGCAGGAGACGCTCCGGTGACCACTTCTTCGGAAACTTCATCGAGGGCCACCGCGGGAAGAAGGGAGCTGACGTAGGATTCCACGGTGGTCTTCCACGATGCGCGCTGCTCCAGAGCGCGATGGACCCACCACGCAAACTGCCCGGTGAACCTCAACGTACCCGACACACCAAGCTCATCACCTCCTGTAACCTCGGCTTCCACCTCGACTAAGTTGTCGCCAAAGGTACTTTCGGGAAGGACGACTTTCTGCGGCGCACCGGGGTCTATTATCAGCGCCTGGGCGCCCTGGTCCTGCCAGGGCAACTGGTCCAAACCCAGATAGCGTGCGGTGGGGTCGAAGTAGACGTTCTCTCCCGGAATGTGCACGATGGCGTGGTCGAAAACGGACTGAGAGCCGGGTAACAACTCCGGCCGACCCAGCGACGCGGTGGCCAGCACCACGACTTTGGCGTCGACGCCCGCCTCCTTCAAGAGAGTCACCAGCAGCAGGCTCTTGTCTTTGCAATCGCCAAAGCCCCGGTGAAATACGTCGGCCGGTGCGTACGGTTTCAAACCGTGCACGCCGAGCTCAAGCCCCACGTAACGTATCTCGTCGGCAACGTGACGGCAGAGAGCTTCCACAAGCTCACGACCCTGATAGCGCTGACGGCTCTCCTCCACCAGCCGGCGCATATCGTCATCCACTGCGGTTTCACCGTAGGCGACGGACGCGTACCAGTTGGCGAACTGTTCCCAATCTTCCATGGTGGAATAGTGGAGGTGGGCCGCGTACTCGAATCTTCCCGGCGGGAAGGGTTCGTCTTCCACCGCGGTGATGGGCCCGTACTCGAAAATGTGGCGAACCTGGGTGTCGGTCTCGTCGCGGGTATATTCATGAGTCAGCTTACTCTGCCCGCGTCCCTGGTGGTAGAAGAGGTCCACCGTGGTCGGAACCGATATGGTCACCGAGGTGTTATAGCGGGGAATACGCCCCTGGGGCCACAAGATGCCGGCAAAGGGTGACGACAGGCCGGAGGCCGCGGATTCCACTTCGTAGGCTACGAGCATGATGTCGTCGGGCTGGAGATCCTTGAACTCGACGTAAGCGGTGCGAAGGTCGTAGTAAAGGTTGTACTGTTCCTCACTGAGGGACACATCGCCGTAGTCACCGACGGGCGAAACTGTTCCATCCGCGCGCAGCACTACCATTTTGAGGAAAGTCACCTCTTCGAGATGGGAGTCGTAGGTAACGCCGATGCGGTAAGGATAGGCCGACGGAGGGCTGAGCGCCTTGACCGCCTGCACCCGCTGCAGCCGCCAGGCGCGGCTGTCGTAGAGCCCTATCTCGGTGCGATCGAGAACGCCGACAAAGCGAGCCCCGCCGCCAGCTTCAAACGCCGCGGCCAGGTCTCGAATCTCCTCGTCGCCGGGGACAATATTCTCCGCACCGTGAGCGGACAGGTGGGCTACAAGCTGCTTGATCTCGGTGTCGTGAGGCCTGAGCACGAGAACCCTCTTCCACGCGGCCAGCGCCTTCTCCTCGTTTCCGGCCCGAAAGTGGAAATTGGCGATTTCGTTGAGCAGAAACGGGTTGTGCCATCCCCGGGTTTCCAGCGGTCCGAACAGTTCTTGCGCCCGGTCGTCATTGCCCAGGAGATGGTGCAGGTCAGCGAGGGTGAAGGCCAGATATGTGTTGGTCGGGTTCAACCACACCATCTGCTCCACCAACTGGAGCGCTTTCTCCAGTTGAGACATTTTCTCCAGCACGAACATCCTGGTCGCGGCAAGGGAATACTCCCCGGGCCAACGGGAGAGATACTGGCCCAGGACGGCCTCGGCCTCCACATATCGTTCCCCTTCCACCAGCACCTCGGCCAGAGCCGCCACAATATCGGCGCGGCGGCCACCGGTTCTCTTCAGCGCCTCGGTAAGCAGCGTCTCCTGGGAAAGCACCAGCCCCAACGTGCGATAGACCTCTCTGAGCAGCAGCACTGCCTCGGTATAGTCATCTTCGTCGAGACACGAAAGCTGGTCGGAGCCGGGACACAGCGCGCGAAGTTTGACCCAGGCATCGAAGGAGTGACCCGCTCTCACCCGATAGGAAGCCGCAGCCAGCAGCACTGACGGATCATGCGGGGCCAGTTCCTCAAGCCGACGCACCAGTTGAAGCGCGCCCCGGCGCCCTTCCCGGCAGCGGTAGAGTTGCAGCAGGAAGTCCGTGGCGCCGCCGGCGGGATCCGCTGACAAGGCGGAAAGAGCCCCGGTGTCGGGATCCCCGGACAGCGCGGCCAGTTGGCAGGCTGCGAGCACCGTCTCGGGCTTTCCCGGAGCGTCCGCGACAAGCGCGGCGGCCGCACCGCGGGCCGATGCGGGCGGGTCGACGAGGCGGCCCGCGGCTGAGGAAGAGAGCTGATAGGTTGCGCGGTCGGGAGGGTTGGTGAAAGCCAGGAGGCGCCCATCAGGCCGGGTGAGCCTGGCCGCGACTCGCAGTGCGGACGCTTCCGAGGAGAACACCAGCTCCAACGCGTTCTCCCCCTTCTGCAATTCAAGCGGCACCGCATGGGCATCGAAGAACACCCGCCGGGAACGGGGCACGTCAACGCACGCTCCGTTGACACATACCTGCTCCAGCATTTCCCCACCGACTCGCAACGCGACCCGCATCCCTGCCGGTGCTGACACCCGCGCTCGCAGGTGGTGCCTCCGTCCCGGGGCCAGTTCCAGGAAATCCGGCGAGTTGACCTGCCCCGTTATCGGCTCCGCCGCCAACAAGACGGTCTCGCCATCAATCGCCTCCATTTCCCACAGCGGCAAAAAACCCAGCGCACCGCTGAGTTTGAGGGCTTCGGCCCGTTTGCCGCGAATTCTCAGATTCAGCGCCAGTTGGTAGTCAATGGCGTGCCGGGTAAGGGGATGAAGGCGGGGCGTGCGACGCCACTCCTGGAGTTGCCGGATACACCGGTCCCGTCCATAACGACCGCATGTGGCGGCAAAGTAAAGCACTGGAATCTGCCCGGCGGGCGTGGAGTAGAGGGCTTTTGGCGCCCGGTCGGTCTGGGCGCTGGTTCGGGTCGGCGCCAGGAGCGCCACCGCAAGGGCCAGCAAAGCTATGGCCGCGGGGGCGGTGCGACGAAGGCCCCGCACTGAGATTTGGGATGCTGATGTCATTGTGTCGATTGCCGTTTCCATTCGTACATGGCGAGGGAGGCGGCCACCGCGGCATTGTATGATTCCACCTCTTCCATGGGGAGAGAGACAACGGTTACGGGCAACCGTTCCGCAAGGAAGTCCAGCCCCTTGCCTTCCTGGCCTACCACCAGGACGAAACAGCCGGGGAATTCCAGCTCCTGGATTGAGACGCCGCCACTGTCCAAGCCTATTATCGGCTTGTCGAACATGGCCAGGTCGGTCGCGCTGTCCACGGCGAAGAGCCGGCAGCGGAACACTGCCCCCGCGCTGGCCCGCACCGAGCGGGGGTGGAAAGGATTTGCGCAGCCGGGCAGGGTAATGACGCCGCTGACTCCGAGGCCCACCGCGGTGCGAATAACTGCGCCTACGTTGGAAGGGTCCTGCAGCGGCAGAGCAACAAACATGCCCGCACCGAGCTGTTGTGGAGCCGGCATGATTCGTCCCGACACGTCCAGCTCCAGCAGCGGATGGCCGGTGCCGAAGATGTCCAGCAGCTTGTGCAGGGAACGGGAGACCGTGAACGCGGTGATCGACTCGGGGCCCGGAAGGGGGTCGGCCCAACCGTCCGGAACTATCCAGCCCAGCTTGCCCGCGCGGGGATAGTCGGCCAACTCAGCCGTAATGCGGGCGCCGCTCGCGATGGTTGAGCCTTCGTGATGCCCGCCGGCTTCCAGCACCTTTTTCCACGCCTTGAACTTGGGGTTGCGGCGGCTGGAGATGGAGACCGTCTTCCTCATTCATCATCCTCCGCTCCGCCAACTTTGCGGTACACCACGAGCCGCCGCCGGTTCTTTGTTTTCGGCAGCACGTACGCCACGTCGTCAATTTCCTCGTAGATGCCCTCGAACTTCTTCTTTGCATCCACCTTCTCCGGATCCACCCCCGGGCCTTTCATGAAGATAACAACACCGTCACGGCGCAGACAATTCCTCACACGTTTGAGCGTATCGCGGATCGGCTGCACTGCGCGGGTGATCACGCCATTGACGGGGTATTCGAAGTCCCGGTCGATGTTGCGGCCGATGAGGTCGAGTTTTTCCAGGCTCAGTTCGGTGCGGACTTCACGGAGGAAATCGACCCGCTTGCGGACCCCTTCCCCGAGAATGATGTGGTGGTCGGGCAGCAGAATCTTCAATGGGATTCCGGGGAAACCGCCGCCGGTGCCGAGGTCCAGGAGCGGCGAGGGGACCTCGGGCAGGAACCGGGTGATGATGAAGCAGTCGACGTAGTGCTTCACCACAATGTCTTCGAGGTTCCAGATACGGGTGAGGTTGAGCTTGCGGTTACGATCGATGAGCAGGGCGTGGAAGCGGGCGAGCAACTCGAGCTGATCTTTGGGAATGGGGAACTCATACTTCTTCAGCAGTCGGCCCAGCTCCGCGGGCCCTGCCACCGGCGGACCGGCCCGTTCCTTGCGCACCGGACGAGCTTTGTACTGCGGCCGCCCACGCTCAGGCGCCTCACGCCCACGCCCGCGCCCCGGCCGGCCACCAGGCCGCCGGTCTTTTTTCTTGGTTTCCTTTCTCTTACGCCTGCCCATCCCACGCACCCGTGTGTGTTCAGTGGTGACTATAGCACACGGAGACGAATCAGGTCGACGAAATCGAATCCAGGTGGTCTTTCAGACCCTGGATCTTGACGGCCAGTTCCTGCTTCTTGGCTTCCTGCACTTCGATGATGTTGAGGGGGGCGTTTTCGAGGAAATTGGGGTTGTCGAGCTTGCGCACGAGCTGGTTGTGCTTCTGCGCGAACTTGTCGATGTTCTTCTGCAGTCGCTGGCGCTCGGCATCGATGTCCACCAGGCCGGCCAGTTCAACGAACACGGTGGCGGTATCGGTGACGTGGGCGCCCGACTGGGCGGGACGGGCCGCATTGGCGTCGATGGTAAGCTCCCCTACCCTTCCCAGGTCCCGGATGAACGCCTCGCCCCAATGCAAAGTGGCAGCAACCTCGTCGTTGGAAGGCTGGATCACCACGGTAGCTTTCGCTGAAGGCGGAACACGGTTCTGAGACCGAATGGAACGCAACGCTCGGATGCTGTCCATCACCGCCTCGAATCGATCCGCCTCGTCCGCAAAGGTCAAGGCGTCGTCGGCCTCGGGGAAGCCGGCCAACATGATGGTCTCCCCATCCTTGGAAGGCAGCATCTGCCAGATCTCCTCGGTGATGTAGGGAATCACCGGATGCAGCAGTTTCAACACGGTGTCGAGGCAGTAGCAAAGCACGTTGCGGGTGCGCTTCTTCGCGGCCTCGTCATCGCCGTACAGCGACGGCTTGGCCAGCTCGAGGTACCAGTCGCACAGCTCATGCCAGGTGAACTGGTAGAGGGTCGATGCGTACTCGTTGAACTTGTACTCCGTCAGCGCAGAGTCGGTCTCTGCAACGACCTTCTGCAAGCGGGTAAGGATCCACTTGTCCTCAACGGCCAATTCGTCCTTGAACTCCCCGGGATGCCGGTACTCGTCGTCCTCCAGGTTCATCAATACGAACCGGGACGCGTTCCACAGCTTGTTCATAAACGAGCGATAGCCCGCAATGCTGGACATGGACAGCTTGATGTCTCTTCCCTGCGCGGTCAGCGCCAGCAGGGTGAATCTGAGCGCGTCCGCACCGTGTTCCTCGCAAACGTCCAGCGGGTCCACCACGTTGCCCTTGGTTTTGGACATCTTCTGGCCTGCCGCGTCCCTCACCATGGCGTGAAGGTAGATCTCACTGTAGGGGACGTCCCCGGCCAGCCGCATGCCCATCATGATCATGCGGGCGACCCAGAAAAAGATGATGTCGAACCCGGTTTCCATAATCGCGTTGGGGTAGAACGTGCCCAGCGCCTTGGTCTGGTCGGGCCAGCCCAGGGTGGAAAAGGGCCACAACCCCGACGAGAACCACGTGTCCAGGACGTCCTCGTCCCGCTTGAGGCTGGTGCTGCCGCAGTGGGAGCAAGTGTCGGGGTCTTCCCTGTCCACCGTGACCTTTTCACAGTCGCCACAATACCAGGCGGGGATGCGATGCCCCCACCACAACTGCCGGGACACACACCAGTCGCGGATGTTCTCCAGCCAGCGGAAGTACTCCTTGTCCCAGTGGGAAGGCACAAACCGGATGCGGCCGTCCCGCACCGCCTCGATGGCTGCACCCGCGATGCTCTCGACATCTTCGGGCGGGCCCATCTGCACGAACCACTGCCACGACACCTTGGGCTCTACCATGACGCCGCTGCGCTGGCAGTGCCCAACCGCGTGGGTCAGTTGCTCAATGTCGACAATGCGCCCCTCTTCCTCGAGGTCCCGGACCACTGCCTTGCGGCCGTCGAATCGATCCTGGCCCCGGTACTTCTCCGGCACGTTGCCGTTGAGGGAGGCGTCATCGTTGAAGATGTCGATGAACTCCAGGTCGTTCCGCAGCGCGCAGTCGAAGTCGTTGGGGTCGTGGGCCGGAGTCACCTTCACCGCGCCGGTTCCCTTGTCAGGGTCGGCCAGGATGTCGTCGGTAATTACCGGGATGGTGCGGCCGGTGAGGGGCAGGTGAACTTCCTTGCCCACCAGGTCCTTGTAGCGCTCATCGGTGGAGTGCACCGCGATGGCGGTGTCGCCCAACATGGTTTCAGGCCGGGTCGTGGCCACTACCACCGTGCGCTCTTCGTCGCCCACCACCGGATAGGAGATGTGCCAGAAATGGCCGGCCACATCCTTGTGCTCAACTTCCAAGTCGGAGAGCACGGTCTTGATCACCGGCGACCAGTTCACCATGCGGCGGGCGCGATAAAGCAGGCCCTGTTCATACAGCGTCACAAACGCTTCCCGCACCGCCCTGGACAGCCCCTCGTCCAGAGTGAACCGCTCCCGGTCCCAGTCCACGGAGATGCCCAGGCGCTTTGACTGCCGGGTGATGCGGGCGTGATACTGGTCCTTCCACTCCCACACCTTCTCCAAGAATTTCTCGCGCCCCAGATCATATTTGCTGACGCCTTCCTCGGTGAGTTTGCGCTCCACCAGCATCTGGGTCGCAATGCCTGCATGGTCGGTGCCGGGCAACCACAAAGTGTTGAACCCGCACATCCGCTTCCACCGGATGATGCAGTCCTGGATGGCATAGGTAAGAGCGTGCCCGACGTGGAGAGCGCCGGTTACGTTGGGCGGCGGAATGACCAGGCAGAACGGCGGCTTATCGCTCTCGTCCTCCGCACTGAAGTACTTCTTCTCTTCCCATACCGGATACCACTTGGGCTCCACCTTGTTGTGGTCATAGCTTTTGTCTAGTTCCCGAGCCACGTCGAACCTCTCATGAAAGTTCCTGCCGAGCGGTTGCCAGCGCGTCGCCCGGATTAAGGTCGACATGATTAACATGATCAGGTTTAAAAGTCAACTTCGCTCGACGTCAGGATCCTTTGGCGCCGGCGTAGGACGGCCAACGACGGTAGATGGGCGTTGAATGACCGTATCCATAGCTGCCGCGTCGGGCATCATGCCGGGAGGCGGCGCGGCCATCTTCCAGAAGCCGTCCCGGTTCAGCACCTTGACGAACACCGCTGAAAAGAGAAAGATGTTCACGGTGTAGAAAATCCAGATTACGAATACCATCAGGGTGCTCAACGACCCGTACAGCGCGGAGAAGCGAGCCACGTATTGCAGGTAGAGTGAAAAGCCTTGCTTGGCCAACTCCCACAAGAAGAAGAAGAGGGTCGCCCCGCCGGCGAGGTACGACAACGGTATGCGGGCCGGGCAGAAGTAGCGTACCAGAACCCCGAACACCGCGGCGATACCCACGTACGTCACCGCGATGCCGGTGAAGGGATTCGAGTAGACGTACTCCATGAGGGGTTTTCCCCCGGTCGCGGTCACGAACGAGTCCACAAAGGTGAGTATGTAGTGGCTGATGACGGTGAACACTCCGACCGCGGCGACGAACCCAAGAAACAAGAGCTTGGAGATAACCACATTGCGCCCGTCTTTCACGTCGAAGATGCGGTTAAGTGCAGCCTCCAGGGCACCGAAAACCAGGCTGGAGGTCATGATCAGAATCATCGCCCCCACGATTCCGAAGGCCTCTCTGGCCGCGATGAGTTCCCGCACCCGGTCGCCCAGGTCCTGGATGGTCATGAACGGGACGATGGTGTGGGTGGTTTCTAGGATGGTGCCGAGGAATTCCTCGTTGGACTCATACCCGGAGCCCAGCGCGGCGAGGACAAATCCGAGGGCCGACAAGGTGAGAATCAGGAAGGGGAGAAACGAGAGTATTGCGTAGTACGATGTGGCCGCCGAGTACCGAAGGCAGTCGTCTTTGCGAAACTGGTTAATCGCCTCGGCAAAGGCAGCGCCGAGGGATTCGGTCCAGCGGGCAAACCACGAGTTTCCCACCTTCTCCCAGGTCACGTCAGGCCTCCATCCTCATCCAGCGGATCATGGCAAACTACGGCGTGTGCACCCACACACCGAAGTGGTCGGACAGGTTGGTCTCCAGCGCTCCTCCCTCGGCCTGGATTTCCACCAGTTCGGTGAAGATGCGCGCGGCGGCGAGGGTTGCTGCGGCATCGTCCAGATTGAGGAAGAGGACGTGGTCGATGACATTGTCGTTGCTGTCTTCGCCGATGAGGGTATTGGAAACGCACCAGGTGCACTCAGGCGTGTCCAGGTTGAGGTACGGGGACACCAGTCCCGCGTCGACGAACTTCTGGAAGTTCTCCACCCTGTTCCCCTCCATATCGGGGGGAATGGCAGGGCCGGTATTCATGTCGCCCAAGAGCACCGCACCGCTATCTCCGGCCTTCTCACCCATATACCCTAGGACCTGGTCAATCTGGTGGGCCTGCTCCGCAGTGTAGGAGCCGAATTCGCCGGGGTATTCCACATCGAGCCCGGCTGTGAGGTGTGTGCAGAACGCGTGAAGGGGTTCGCCATCCTTGTCGATTTCGGCGTGAATCGCAACCCTTCTCACAATGGAAGAATCGAGGACCATGTGCTCGGCCGCGACCAGAGGTGCGGAGCTGAGCAGCACCAGACCACTGTGCCCGCCGTAAGTATACATGGCAGAGCCTTCCGCACAGTTCACGAAGATCTCTTCCAGCGGCTTGGAGATGTTTGCCACCAGGCAGGAACTGCAGCCGGACGAAACCGCGCCGAACTCGACCGCGCAATTCTCCAACGCACAGTCGGCGAGGTTTTCCGCTTCGGCGCAATGTTCGGTTACACATCCCAGCAACGGTCCGGACTCCTCGTCGGAACAAGCAGGCTCGGAGCCGCCTTCTTCCGGTGTTTCCGGAACGTACGAGTGAGGGTATGAAGCCTTCGTACCCTGGATGATCGCATCAATGTCGTCGGTGTCCCACACTTCCTGGAGGCAGATCACCTCAGCGTCCAGTCCCGCGACCGCGGCCACCACGTGCTCAACTCGCTCTTCGGCGTAGTCGACGTAGTTCTGGGCGAGGCCCAGGTTGTAGGTAACAAAAGAGTAGGATACCGCCGGCGCCACCTCGGGCGCCACGTCCTCGGCCACTTCTTCGGTGGGCAGGTCGCCGCGGCCAAGGTCTTCCTGGACTGCGATGTCCTCAACCGGTTGGCCCGTATCATCGGAACTACCGTCACCACCATCGCTCGAGCAAGCCGCCAGGCAGAGCAGCGCCGCGGCGCCACACGCGATCATCTTCATCTTTCCGATTGTTCTCATGTTGTCCTCCAATGTTCTTCTGCTCACAGCTCAAAGCTCACTGCTCACCGCTACCTGTTCCCTCTGCGGCCATCCCGCTTGCCTCGGTTTCCACCTCGGTCACGGTCCCTTCCGCGACCCCGGTCACGGTCTCTTCCCCGCCCCCGGTCACGATCTCTTCCCCGCCCCCGGTCACGGGAGCCGAAACGCCCCCTTCCGCCGCGGTCGCGGTCCCCATCCTCGGAGCGCTTCTCGAATACAGACCAGCGCTCCTCCTCGCCGAAGGTAGCGGCCCAGAAATCACCCGCCTTCATCTCTTCCACGAACTGGGTCTGGTTTTCTATGTCGGCCACAAACAGGGTGGCCACCTTTCCGCTGGGCAGCGCAGCCGCGCTACCTGCTGCCGCGGCCGCGCCCACACCTTCCAGCGTGTCTGCGGCCATGTCGTTGGCGGCACGGGGGCTGTCGCCGGTGACCACGATGACCGCGTGGAAGCCAACAAACTGGAACAGCCAGTCCCCCATCGCGGCCGGGGATTCCTTGTGGTAGGGATGGCACGCGGCCACTGCGAAGCCTGCGCTCCGAGCGTGGGCCACCAGGTCTCCGCCCTCGGACAGAGCACCCATGAACTCGCCCCAATCGGTACCTTCGTCTCCGGGGAAAAGCAGCACACGCCCTTTTTCCAAGGAAGCTTCCACTCCCGGAAACACCTTGAGTCCACTTTCCCGAACCTTCGCCACCAGGTCGTCGGCAGGCAGTTGGTCCAGACCGACCAGGCAAAGCCCGTCAAGTCCAGCCTCTTTTGCGTTCTCTACTATCTTGTCAGCATCGGCGTCAGCCGCCATGACATGCATATCGAGCAGCACGTTGCACCTCCGGTGTTACAAAGAATTAGCCGAGTATAGGTACCATACTAAAGGTGGCGGGTAAAGTACAAAAGCGACGATTGACTTTCCGTTCCACTGACCTATAATCGCGCCGTTTGTCGGCTCGTCGGGGAGTAGTTCTCCGGACGGCAGAACTGGAAATTGTCGGAGGCGGAACATGGTCAAACGAATTGGCGTTCTCACCGGGGGAGGCGATTGCCCCGGTTTGAATCCGGCCATCAAGGGCCTGGTGTACGGGGCCAGGTACGGGTCGGAAGAATCCATGGAGGTAGTGGGACTCCGGGACGGCTGGAAATCGCTTTGCCAACCGGATCTCGCCTCGCTGGGGCCGGCGGCCGGCACCTGGTTCGGAGCCGATGAGTTCTGGAAGGTGATCACTCCGGAAGATGCGGAAAACTGGGATGCGGAAGGGGGCACGCACCTGGGCTCATCCCGCACCAATCCCTACAAGACGGACGAGAACCTGGAGCAGCGGGTGATTGACAACATCGCGGCTCTGGGACTCGACGCGCTGGTTGCCATCGGTGGAGAAGACACACTGGGCGTGGCGCTGCGCCTGTCCCGGGCCGGAGTGCCGGTCGTGGGAGTGCCCAAGACTATCGACCGGGACTTGCCCGGAACAGAGTACACGCTGGGATTTGAAACTGCGGTGCAGATAATCACCCAGGAAGTGGACCGGGTGCGCACCACCGCCGGCTCGCACAGCCGCACGTTCATTATCGAAACCATGGGGCGGCACGCCGGACACCTGGCGCTGGAAGGTGGCATTGCCAGCGGCGCCTACATCGTCCTCATCCCGGAACAACCGTTTAATCTTGCCCGGGTGGTTCGCCTGCTGGTTGAGCGAAGAATGCGGGGCATCAGGTACAGCATCGTGGTGGTCGCGGAAGGCGCCTACCCCGACACTCTGGACGGCCCGTTCTCGAGCGGTGCGATCCGTGACACCGGCTTCGACCATGTCGCACTAGGCGGCATCGGCGACCTGCTGAAACAGGAAATCGTCAAAGCCACGGACTGGGATGTGCGAAGCGTAAATCTGAGCCACATACAACGAGGCGGAGCGCCCTGCGCCTACGACCGCCGCATCGGGCGACAGTTCGGCCGGGCCGCCGCTGACCTGTGCCGCAAAGCCGATTTCGGCAAACTGGTGAGCCTCAAGTCGGGCCGCATCACCGCGGTGCCTCTGGGTGATATCGACGCGCCATTGTACACGGTTTACGTGGAGAAACAGTACGACACGGCCCGGTACAACGCGACCCGGTCCAACATCTTGTAGGGAGGATAGGCGACATGATTCGCAGGATAGGAATACTAACCGGCGGCGGCGATTGCCCCGGACTGAACCCGGCCATCAAGTGGGTCGTCAAGACTGCCCTGGACAAGGAACTGGCCGAGGCGCGGGGAACTGAATTCGAAATCGTAGGTCTCAAGGACGGCTGGCGAGGCCTGGTGAAATACGACCACGCCCGGCACCCCGTGCTGCCGGCGGAGCGTGCGTTCGGCGACGGCGACTACGCCCGTATCCTCGCGGAAAAGGAAGTGCGCCCTTGGGACCGCCAGGGAGGCACGCGGCTTGGCAGCTCGCGGACCAACCCGTTCAAGGAAGGCAAGGAGACCTGGCCCCAGGTCATGGAGAATCTGGAGGCGCTCAACCTTGAGGTGTTGGTAGCCATCGGCGGCGAGGATACGTTGGGAATCGCGTCCAAGCTCTCCCGCAAAGGTGCCAACGTGGTGTGCATCCCCAAGACCATCGACCGGGACCTTCAAGGCACCGACTACACCCTCGGCTTCGAAACCGCGGTGAACGTCATCGTCGAAGAGGTGGACCGGCTTCGCACCACTGCCCGCTCCCACAGCCGTGTCTTCGTGGTCGAGACCATGGGCCGGTACACCGGACACCTCGCGCTGGCCGGAGGATTGGCGTCGGGGGCATCCTTCATCCTCATTCCGGAAGTCCCCTACAAGGTGGACCGGCTGGTGGAACTGCTGGAGGAGCGCCGGGACGAAGGAAAACGGTTCACCATCATCGTGGTCGCAGAAGGGGCCGTTTCCGAGAACGGCGACATGACCCAGACCGTGGCCTGCCAACTGGACGGCTTCGGCCATCCAACCCTGGGCGGCGTTGCCAGCCGCCTCGAGCGACTACTCGAGGACCGCACCGGGCTGGAAGTGCGCTCGGTGGAACTGTCCCATCTGCAGCGCGGTGGAGTGCCCAGCGCTTTTGACCGCCGCATGGCCCGGCAGTTCGGCATTGCTGCGGTGGACCTCATCGTCAGGGGTGAATACGGACGCATGGTGGTGCACAAAAGCGGCCGCGTTTCCTCCATCCCCATCCCCACCGACCTCAAAGATGTCCGCAAAGTAAACGTCGCTGAACGATACGACCCGAGTCGTTGCTGCGCACGCCTCACCGTGTTTGATTAGGCCGCTTCTCTCGCCATCGCTCCTGTTGCTTTTCGGCAGGCGAACTGCTACATTGTCATTGGCAACGAGGCTGGACTTATGGAACTGCGTCAGACACTGCAACTCAAGCAACAACTGAGGCTCACTATGGAGTTGCAGCAGGCGATCAAGCTGCTGCAGCTCAATCGTCTCGAGTTGGCAACACTGGTGCAGCAGGAACTATCCGAAAATCCACTCCTGGAGGAGTTGCCTGAGAGCCGCCCGGAGGAGACCCCGGTGGCGGACCTGGATTCTCCCGCTCCGGACGACGGGCCGGAGCCGAAGGAAGACGACGACTGGAAGAAGGTCATCGAAGATTACCGGGACTCAGGGCCGCTCCCCGGCGGCGTGCGCAAGCCCGCTGAGGACCGCCCACCATTGGAAGCCACCCTGAGCAAGGTGGAGGATCTCTACGACCACCTGCTGTGGCAACTACGAATGTCACGGGTTTCCGAAACCCAAATGCAAATCGGGGCGGAACTCATCGGCAACCTGGGAGACAACGGATACGTCACGTGGGACGTGGTGGATTCCATCGGCGAACGGCTGGGCCAACCGGTAGAAGAAGTCGATTCGGTGAGAGTCATGATCCAGCGGTTCGACCCGGTGGGAGTGGCCTCCATCAGCATCGAGGAGTGCCTGCTGATCCAGGCCAGGGTCTTCTACCCGGACGAGGACCTGGTGCATACCATCATCGAAGACCATCTCCCCGAGTTGGTAGGCCGTAACGTGCTGACCCTTGCCAAACGGCTGGGCGTCTCCGATGAGGATATCGAAGAGGCCAGGGCGATTATCACTTCTCTCGACCCGAAACCTGGCCGGAACTTCAGCGCGGAACACACCCACTACGTGGTGCCCGACGTCTATGTACAGAAGGTGATCGATGACTACGAAGTGATCCTCAACGAGGATGGATTGCCCAAGCTGAGAATCAGTGCCTACTACAAGGACCTTATCAGCGGCAAGATCAAGCCGGACACCAAAGAGTATCTGAAGCGCAAGGTACGCTCCGCCGTCTGGTTCCTGCGCAGCATCCACCAGCGGCAGAACACCGTGCGCCTGGTCGCGGAGAGCATCGTCAAGCATCAACGGGCTTTTCTGGACCATGGCGTCAGCGAACTTCGCCCGCTGGTGCTCAGGGATATCGCGGAAGACATCGAGATGCATGAATCCACCATCAGCCGCGTAACCAGCAACAAGTTCATGCACACCCCTCAGGGCCTCTACTCCATGAAGTTCTTCTTCAATCCGCGTATCGAATCCTCCGGGGGCGAAGACCTGGCCTCCATGGCGGTCAAGGACAAGATTCGCACTCTCATCGCCGAGGAAGACCCCAGGAAACCGCTGAGCGACCAGCAGGTAGTTGACATACTGAAAGGGCAGGGAGTCCAAATCGCACGACGGACAGTGGCCAAATACCGTGGTCAACTCCGCATATTGCCGTCGTCGAAACGCGTCAGGCTCGGCTGACAAGGACAGTAGCGATGGACACCTCTCAGGGGGAACGCCAGCCCAAAAAAATCGTGCTGGTCTCTGGCCTCGCCGGGGCGGGTAAAACCGCGGCGCTCAAAACGCTGGAAGACCTGGGCTACTTCACTATCGACAATCTCCCGCGCTCGCTCCTCGAACCGCTGCTGATCCTCCTCCAGGACAACTCCGAAATCGTGAAAGTGGCGCTGGGCATGGACGGACGCGACCCCGCCTTCCTCCAAGATGCGGGCGAGATTGTCGACTCGTTACGCACCCGGGGCCACAAGGTGTTTCTACTGTTCATGGAAGCCAGCACCGAGGTGCTGATACGCCGGTTCGCAGAGACCAGGCGGCCCCATCCCTTTGCCCGTGACCTGCCCGTGGAAAAAGGAGTTTCCAAAGAACGGAAGATGGTAGCCGCGCTGAAACAGTTGGCCACCGACGTCGTCGACACGTCGAGCTTCAACATTCACCAACTGAGAGCCGCGGTAAAATCCACTATCGAGAAACACCCGTCGAGCCCCCTCGCTCTCCTCGTACAATCCTTCGGATACAAATACGGCGTTCCGCTGGACGCCGCCTTCCTTTTCGATGTCCGCTATCTGCCCAACCCGTACTTCGTAGACGGACTACGGGATAAGGGAGGCACCGACTCGGCGGTGTCCGACTTCGTCCTCGCCGACCCTCAGGCCAAGATGATCGTCACCCGGATGGTCGAGCTGATTGTTGCGGTTCTGCCGTTGTGCGAAGAGGAAGGGCGGAGCAGCCTGAACGTCGCCATCGGTTGCACAGGCGGCCAACATCGGTCGGTCGCGCTGGCAGAAGAGACGGCTCGCCTGCTGGCGAAGGACGGAATTGCCCCCACTGTAGTCCATCGCGACCTGCCCCGGGCCGTCAAGCCCTGAGCCACGTCGGGCGCCCCGTCGAGCATTTTTTGCACAACCCCACTCCCATCGTATAATCGCATCGCCACAGATCATGGATCGGAGGTGACGTATGATCGCAAGAAGCCGCATCAGCACTGTGCTCAAGAGGGATGGCACGGAAGCACCGTTTGACCAGAAACGCATTGCCACCGCCATCTACAAGGCGGCGGCGTCCATAGGTGGAAGAAACAAGGAACTGGCCGACCAAATCGCCGGCGAAATCATGTCCGACCTGGTAAAGGACTCAGCAGGCGGCCCCCCCTCGGTCGAAGACATTCAGGACCTGGTGGAGCGCGTGCTCATCCGAAACGGACACGCTCGGACCGCCAAGGCATACATCCTCTACCGCCATCGCCGGGACCTGGTGAGAAAGGGAGATATCGGCCGCCAGCAGTCGGGCGAAGTGGAGACCATTCCCTGGAAGCTGCTGTGGCGAACGCTGGCTTGGAACGCGGACAACGACTGCGACAACATCGAAGGACTGAATCGCTGGGTGACCGGCGGCAATCTGGAAGAGCTGATGAAAGGCGCCGACGCCCAGTACGACCGGCAACTCGACTACGGTGCGGACGAGTTCCTTGAGAAAGCCAAGGACGTCAGACTGTTCATCGTCGCCGGACCCTCGTCGTCGGGCAAAACCACAACCACGTACAAGCTCGCACAACGCCTGGAGAAGGCAGGACTGGAACTGGTGGCGCTGAACCTGGACAACTACTTCAGGGACCTCGAACTGCACCCCAAGGACGAGTACGGCGACTACGACTACGAAACCCCGGAAGCGCTGGACCTGCCCCTCATCAATGAGCATCTGGAACGCCTAATCGCAGGCGACGAAATCATGATGCCGCGGTACGATTTTCACACAGGCAAACAGATCCTGGCCCAAACACCGGTGAAGGTGAAGAAGAACCAGATCATCCTCATCGACACGCTCCACGGCCTATCCGACGTGCTTACGGCCACCGTGCCCGATGATATGAAATTCAAGCTCTACATCGAGACCTTCTGCCAGCTAAGGCCGCTCCACGGGAGGTTCGTGAGATGGACCGATGTCCGATTGCTCCGGCGCACGGTGCGAGACGCCAACTTCCGCAACCACGACCCCGCGCTTACACTGGGCCACTGGCACTACGTGCGCAGCTCGGAGATCAAGCACATCATCCCCTATCTTCACACGGTTGACCTGACGGTTAACGGCTCACTTCCCTACGAACTTCCGGTGCTCAAGAAACACGTGTGGCCCTACTTCCCCGACCTCGTCGAACAGTTCAAAAAACAGCCGGAACGCCAGGACGCCAACATCCGGGCCTCCCGGGTCAAGCAACTCCTCGATCAGATCGAGCCTATGAGCGATGAGGACGAAGCCAAAATTGCCGGGGACAGCCTGCTCAGGGAGTTCATCGGCGGCAGCACCATCAAGTACTAGAGGCGGCTATCAGCGGTCAGCGCAAAGCGTAACGCTTCGACGGCCACTGTGGCGCCGTGGGCTTTGACCTCGGGAAGGTCGAGGAAGGCGGCGATGGAATCGCTGGAGATGCCCAAAGCATCATCAACTGATCTCCCAACAGACAACTCGCACACTCGTTGCGACGAGGCGATGGATGCCGCGCATCCGTAGGTCTTGAAACGCGCGTCGGTGATGCGCCCGCCCGCTTCGACCTTGAGCTGGAGTTGCACTACGTCGCCGCAGTCGTCGGAGGTCGCCATGCCGGTGACCACGCCCGCGTCGCCGGAAGGGAAACTGCCCGCGTGGGCGGGCTCCTTCACCCGGGAGGAGACTTCATCGGAGAACTTCACTGCTAGGTCTTCTCCCGTTGCGCCTTGTCCCACAAGGGAGACAGCTCCCGGAGTCGCGTAACAGAGGCGCAGATCTTGTCGACCACGTAGTCGATCTCTTCTTCAGTGTTGAATCTCCCGAGGCCAAACCGGATGGAGGAGTGGAGAAGCTGCTCCGGCACACCCAGCGCCGCGAGCACGTGGGACGTTGCATTGGTGGCCGAAGTACAGGCAGAGCCTGACGACACGGCCACATCCTCCATGGACAAAATGAGCGCCTCTCCCTCCACAAAACCGAAGCTGAGGTTCAGGTTCCCGGGAAGACGGTTGGTCGGGTGGCCGTTAACGTGGACCTCGTCCAGACGCGCCAGAATGCTGTCCCTCAACCGATCACGAAGACGGCCCGTGCGCACCGACTCAGCGGCCATGTCAGCGCCGGACAGTTCACAGGCCATGCCCATGCCGACGACGCCCGCGACGTTCACGGTACCGGACCGAAGACTACCCTCGTGCCCGCCGCCGTGAGTCTTGGCCGCAATCTTCCGCCGAGCGTTCTTGCTGACGTAGAGCGCCCCGACCCCTTTGGGTCCGTACATCTTGTGAGCAGAGAGCGACAGCAGGTCCACCTTTAACGTTTGCACGTCGACAGGAACCTTACCCACAGCCTGGGCCGCATCGGTGTGGAACAGGATGTCCCGGGCCCGGCAGAGTTCACCAATTTCAGCGATGGGCTGGAGCACACCGATTTCGTTGTTGGCCATCATCACCGATACCAACCGCACGTCGTCGTCCAGCGACTTCTCGACGTCCTTCAGATCCAACAGCCCGTCCCGGTCCACCGGCAGATATCTGACCTTCGCACCCTTGCCTTCCAGGTATTCGCACGGGTCGAGCACCGCGGGATGCTCGGTCGCGGAGGTAACGATGCGCACCTCCGTCGCCCCATCCACTGCTCCCTTGATGGCCAGATTGTTCGATTCCGTGGCCCCGCTGGTGAACACTATCTCGTCGGCCGAAGCGCCGATGAGCGCGGCCACCCGCTGCCGCGCGCGGTCCACCGCCTCTTCCGCCTTCCAACCAAAGGCGTGGTCCGCACTCGACGCATTTCCGAAGTGCTCGGAGAAGTAAGGCAGCATCTCGGCCAACACCCGTTCGTCCACAGGGGTCGTTGAGTGGTTATCCAGATAGACCGGGGTCTTCATCATCCCTTCCCGCCGCCGGTAGGAAGTAACTTTGGCGGCTGGCCGAAGTTTATGACCGCCCCCACTTATTGTCAAGCCGTTGACTATCGCCTGCCAACCTGTACAATGTGCAGCGCTATGGCGTGGAAGGAAAAGAGCCTCGAACTCAAAGTAGGTGCGTTTCTGCTGTCGGCAGTAATCATCCTGGTTGCGTTCGTGCTGATCCTGGGCAACTTCCGTTTCTCCGACGGCTACACTCTCTATGCTGACTTCGAGTCTTCAGGAGGCCTTCGAAAAGGGGCCAAAGTAAAGGTCGCGGGAATCACGGCCGGCAAGGTGCTGGACCTGACCTTCCTGGGCGGCGAGTCGACGGACGATAAGGGCAACCCCATCTACGTCCGGGCTGAAATGGAATTGGACCCGAGCATGGCCGAGGCGATAACCGAAGGCTCCGTGTTTTATGTCACGACCGAAGGTTTGCTGGGAGAAAAATGCGTGGAAATCACCCCCGGTCCCCCGGGCAATGAGCGGCTTCCGGCAGGTGCGGTGAGCTTCGGCCGGCCGCCGGTGGAGCTGCAGGCCGCCACTGCCAAGGCGGTGTCGCTCATGGAGAACATCGAGTCTGCGGTGCAAGGCGAAGGCAAGGGGATCACGGAGTTGGTGGCCACCGCCAGGGAGTTTGCCGACCACTCCAGAAATATAGCCAGACGGCTGGATGAAGAGTTGCCCGCCCTCATCAAGGAAGGCAAGGAGACGCTGGCCCGCACCCACCGCACCTTGGACCGGCTTGACGCTTTCCTGGAGTCGGGCATCAACTCGCTGGAAGGGAAGGAGGGGTTTAACGCCGCGGTCAAGGAGGCAGGAGAAGTGGCCAGGCAGTTGCAGGCCGAAATGCCGCCGCTGCTGGAGTCGCTGGACGAAACGATTCTCTCATCCCGGGACCTGGTCACCGACGTGCACAGCCGAGTGCAGATTCTCGAAGATGAAGTGGTGCTCACCGCGACCAGGCTGCGCACGCTCATCGGGCATACGGACCGCCTCGTGCGCAGCGTCGACGCGGATGGACTCGTTGAAGAGACCCGGGTTGCGCTGCGAAAAACCGTAGAGCAATTTGCCAAGACCGGGGAGTCGCTGAACCGCATAAGCGTTGAATCGGAGCGGGTGCTGGCCGACCTGGCAACCATCACCTCCGACGTAAAAAGCGGGCGCGGCTCCCTCGGCGCATTCATCAAGGACCGAGAGATCTACGACGATGTAAGGGAGCTGCTCCTGGACATAAAGAAGAACCCGTGGAAAGTGTTGTGGAAACCGTAGAGAGGCAGGCTGGAGCAACGGAGAGGCTGGAGGCGGGAGGCTGTAGGAAGGGCTGATAGCTGATGACTAACAGAGAGTTGATGATTAGCTTGTTCGGGGGAGGTAAAAATTGAAAGCGAAAGTTGCGGCATTGGTAACCAGCCCGGAAACGGTACTGGAAGATTACGACCGGCTGTTTGACCTGGCCGGACTCACGGACTCCCTCGACCGCAGTCGTGAGACCATTATCAAGGACAACATCTCGTGGCACTTCCATTTCCCCGGTGCCAACACAACTCCGTGGCAGTTGGAGGCGGTGATCAGGAAACTCCAGGGATGGGCCACCGAGAAGATCACGTGTGTCGAAAACGACACGGTGGTAAACAACGCGTTCAAGGGCGCCCGGCTCAACAACTTCCCGAAGATTCTCGACTCCTACGGTATCGAGGCGAAATATACCTTCAAGCCGGAGGACATCACCTGGTTCGACTACAAGCCCAAGGCCGACATGCTCGTCTTGGGCGACCTGTTCCCCGAGGGAGTCCACATCCCGGAGTACTTCGTGGGCAAGAACATCGTGCACTTGCCGACGGTGAAGACCCATATCTACACCACCACCACCTGCTCCATGAAGAACGCGTTCGGCGGGCTGCTCAACCGCCGCCGGCACTACTGCCACTCGGTGATTCACGAGACCCTGGTAGACCTGTTGGCAATTCAAAAGGAGATCCACCCCGGGATATTCGCAATTGCCGATGGAACCACGTGCGGCAACGGACCCGGCCCCCGCACCATGTACCCGGAAGTGAAGAACCTGATTCTGGCGAGCAACGACTGCGTGGCTCTCGACGCGGTTGCATCCAAGGTGATGGGCTTCGATCCGATGCAACTTCCATACATCCGCCTGGCCCACGACCGGGGCCTGGGCGTGGGAGACCCCGCCGACATCGAAATCGTCGGGGAGACCGCGGTGGGTTCCTGGAATTTCGGTTTCGACGTGGGCGACAATATGGCGAGCCGGGTTGGCGACGTGCTCTGGTTCGGACCGCTCAAGAGCCTGCAGAAGTTGTTCTTCCACACGCCCGCCGTCTACGGCTTCATCTTCGGCTCCTTCGCCTACCACGACCACGTCTGGTTTCCCACCATCGGCTCGTCCAGGGTCAAGAAGTGGATGAAGTCCGAATGGGGCCAACTGTTCGAGAGATACGACCAGGGACCGCTAGGAAAAGGCTAACCCCACAGCACCAAGGTCTCTCCCTCCCCCCTTCACCAACCCAGCCCCAATCCACCACCTCATAGCGTTCCACCAACTAAGCAAACCGCGGATAAAAGCAAATATAAAAGGGTCTGACCCCCCTCGCCCGCCCTCGGGCGGCATCCCGGCCCAGCCTGGGGCGACATCCCGTCGACGACGGGCGGGCCCCCCCCCCCGCCCCCGGGGGGGGGGGGGGGGGGG
>CAZVFX010000039.1:0-26009 GCA_964626565.1 uncultured Myxococcales bacterium | reverse complement strand
CGCCGCGGCCGGCGGGGCGGGCGGCGCCCGGGCGGGGGGGGGGGGGGGGGGGGGTCAGACCCTTTTATATTTGCTTTTATTGGGGGCGGGGGCATCGTTGAGTTTTCGGGCGGGGGTATCTCTGGTATACTGCTGCGGTGATATGGAGGTATGTGGTGGCTGAGCGGCTACTGAGACTCGTTTGTTTCGGCGTCCTGATGTCGGGGCTCTCCTGTTCTTCCGGTTCGAAGCCGGGGGGGGAGGATTTGCGGGGCACACCGGATCTTGTTGACCTGGGCGTTATGGATGCGGGCGGAGATGCTGCTCTTGACGTTCTGGAAGACGACGAGTGGACTGCTGAGGAGCCGCGTATCGATACAGGGGAAGATATCCCGCTGGAGTTGCCCGACCTGGCGGACGCCGCACCCGATATTGTGGAAATCGCACCAGACGTCCCCACCCTCACGGAAATCAAGGAGGTCGAAGTCGAGGTGGTTCTGCTCTGCGAGCCGGGGCAACCTTGCGACGACGGGGATCCGTGCACCGACAACGACGAGTGCCTGGGGACCGGAGATGGTGCGGTGTGTGTGGGCGACCCGCTGGATTGTGAAGACGGTTTGGAGTGCACCTTTGACCTGTGCACGGACGGCGAGTGCAACAACGACATGAAGCCGGGGTGGTGCTTCGTCGCGGGCACCTGTTACATTGAGGGCGAATCCAACCCTACCAACCCGTGCATGGAGTGCATCACCGCGTACAAGATCTACACCTGGTCTGCGGACGACACCAACGATTGTGACGACGGGAACTCGTGCTCTGAGGGGGACGGCTGCGACAACGGCGTGTGCCAGGGAGCGGTGGTCACATGCGACGACGAGAATCCGTGCACTGAGGATTTGTGCAACTTCGGCGACTGTGTTTTCCTCCCTTTGAACAATGTAGCCTGCGATGATGGCGATCTTTGCTCCCTGGGGGACTACTGCCTGGGCGGCGAGTGCGAATCGGGCGACAAGTTACGAGTGTGCGACGATTTCAACTCCTGTACTGACGACTCGTGTGATCCGGCCACGGGATGCGTGTTCATTCCCACCGAAAATGCGTGCGAAGACGGCAACCTTTGTACTGTGAACGACTACTGCACTGCGGGGCTGTGCATGCCGGGAGAGGACGCCATTTGTGAGGATGGCAATGAATGTACTGACGACAGTTGCTCTCCCTTTGTCGGGTGCAAATACGTCAACAACGCATTGCCGTGCGACGACAACGACCCGTGCACCCTCGGGGACAAGTGCACCGGAGGGGTGTGCAAGAAGGGCCCTGAGCTCAACGATTGCGACGATGCCAACAGTTGCACTTCGGAGTGGTGTCTGCCGGGGCAGGGGTGCCAGTACCTTGCCATCAACGCGGCGTGCAACGATCTCGATGCGTGCACTTTCGGCGACCACTGCCAGGACGGAGAGTGCATCTTCGATTTCGAGAAAACGTGTAACGACGGGAACTTCTGCACCGATGACGAGTGCGTGGGAGAGTTTGGCTGCTCCAACACATTTAACTCCAACCCCTGTGACGACGACAATGCCTGCACCATTGGTGATCAGTGCGTGGAAGGTGCGTGCACTCCCGGGATGCTGGAAAAGGAGTGTTTTGATGAGAATCCGTGCGCAACCGGCTACTGCGACCCGGAGATGGGTTGCATAATGACGCCTCTTGACGGCAGCCCCTGCAACGACGGGGACTTGTGCACCCTTGGCGATGAGTGCCTCGCCGGGGCGTGTGCGCCGGGGGACGAGATTCTGGGCTGCGATGACGGTAACGTTTGCACCGCAGACTGGTGCGACCCGGTGCTAGGCTGCCTGCACGAAAACATCGAGGCTTTGTGTGACGACCTCAACCTGTGCACTGAAGGTGACTCTTGCACGGAAGGCCTTTGCGTCGGCTCGTGGGTGAACTGCGATGATGACAATCAGTGCACCATTGACAGTTGCGACCCGTGGCAGGGGTGCCAGTATTCGGTCATCGTCTCGGCCTACTGCCAGCCTCAGATAATCATCGACTCTCCCCTGCGCGCCGCCCAACTCACGGGCCCGCCGTTTACCATTAACGTAACGGGTCACGTGATCCACAACGCCGCGCCCATCGCGTGGGTGACCATCAATGATGAGGAGGTTCAGGTCGTAGACGACGCTTTCTCCTTTGCCTACCCCGCGGCCCAGGGGCTCAACATCATCGAGGCGGAGGTTTTCGACCAGTTCGACGGTCACGACAAGGTGGTCCAGACCTTCCTCATGAGCACCGGCTATACGCCCATGAACGACACCAACCCCGCGGTTTCCATGATCCCGGACGGCGTGATGGTCTACCTGGGTTGTTCGGTGTGGGACGATGACAACCCGGATCCCAACGATTTCGCAACCTTCTTCACCTACTTCCTCAGCGGCATCGATATCAACTCGTCGCTGCCGTCGCCCCTCTATGAGAACGGGCAGTACGAGATCAAGAGCAACGGAGTCACCTACGGCACCCCGTCACTGGACATCAACTGCATGGCCGGCGGGTTGCAACTGGTGGCCACTATTCCCAACATCCACACCAAGATCAAGGCGGACAGCAAGAAGTGGTACCTCCCTGACGCTTCGGGAGATATCGACGTAGACTCCATGGTGGTGTCCATGGACGCCTATCTGTCTGTGGATGGTGCGGGCAACGTCTCCGCAGTGATCCAGAACATGTCCAGCGATGTCAACGGGCTGGACATCGACCTGGACGGTGTGCTGGGGTTCCTGCTCAACTGGCTGGTGGACTTCTTTGAGGGCACCTTTGCGGGGATGCTGGAGGACCAGATCGAGGATGCCATGAAGGACAGCATCCCGCCTGCGATCGAGAGCGCGCTTCAGGACCTGGCTTT
Organism: uncultured Myxococcales bacterium; assembly: GCA_964626565.1. GTDB lineage: Bacteria > Myxococcota_A > UBA9042 > CAIXZC01 > CAIXZC01 > CAZVFX01. The sequence continues at coordinate 23,125 of CAZVFX010000039.1, read as the reverse complement.
CGACACGGAATTTGAGGTCCCGCCCATGATAGGGGACGGCGACCCTGTGACTCTCTCCATGACCTCGAGTGTGTCCACCCTGGAATTCACACCCCAGGGCGGCATCATCGGGCTGAAGGCCGCGGTAGTGGCCCCCAAGGGTGTGGATCTGCCTTCCCCGGGCTCTATCCATCGCGGCGGCTGCCTCACTGATGAAGGCCCTTTCCAGTTCTGGATGATGAATGAAATCGAGATGGGGCTGTTCGACAACTTCCTCAACCAGATTCCCTACGCCATGTGGTGGGCCGGTCTGCTCACCATTCCGCTGGACGCCGGAACTCTGGGCGGCGGCTCGTTCGAGGAGTACGGCATCGAAGATATGGAGATGGTGGCCACTGCGCTGTTGCCGCCGGTGATCACCGACTGCCCTTCCGGCGATGAGGTGCTCATGCAGATGGGCGACATGGAGATTGCCGCGGCCATGAGCATGTGGGGCATGCCGGTGGAGGTGACCATGTACGTGGCATTCGAAGCCGAGATCGAAATCGGCGTTACCTCGGACGGCCCCCTGACCCAACTGGAGATGGGAGTTACCGACGTGAAATCGGTAAAACTGGAGTTGGCTACGGTGAGTGAGAACCTGGTGGGTTCGGAAGACGGCCTGAGGCTGCTGGTAAAACAGCACGTCCTCCCGGTGTTCCTGGAGCAGATCACCGGTGACTCCCTGGCCAGCATTCCGCTGCCCTCCATCGACGTCGGCGCCATGGTTCCTGATGTGCCGGAGGGAACGACTTTGGACATGACGCCGAAGACGACGTACCGGGACAAGGGATATACGACAATTTCGGGGACTGTGCATGAGTAGGAAGGGACACAGACCGATGTGGTGCCGGGCAGGCCCCTCGCTCGCTCTCGGGGTGCTGATGCTGACGAGCTGCTCAACGCCCGCGACTGCGCCCGCGGATGTGCAGGACTTCGGCGCCGAACAGGTGCCGCTGGTGGACATCCCCGACACGCGGGCTGACCGGGGGCTCGACACGCAGTCGGAAGAACAGGGGGTCGAGATTCTGCCCGATCAGGTGGACACCGTCCCGGAAATCGCTGACACCGTCGAGACGACACTGCCGGACCTGAACGACACCTGGACAGAGGAGACGGACGGCGCCGACGCCGAGGATGTCGTTGAGGTGCTGGAAGAGATCTACGTTCCGCCCTGCGAGGAAGGGATTCCCTGCGACGATCTGAACCCCTGCACTTTCGATGATAGCTGCGTGGAGACCGTTTGCACCGGAACACCGTACGCTTGCGACGACCTGAGACCGTGCACGCTGGACACCTGCGATGGGCTGGGCAACTGCAAATACACCTTGATTGTCGGCAAGTGTCTCATTAATGGAGTGTGCGCCAAGTCGGGGGACACCAAGGAATCAAACCAGTGCCTGTTCTGCACCCCTGGCAAGAACGCGCACGCCTGGTCCGAGGAGCAGTTCGCCCCGTGCAGCGACGGGGATGCCTGCACGGCCGACGATCACTGTTTCGACGGCGAATGCGTGGGCGACACAACAGTCTGCGACGACGGCAACCCCTGCACCTGGGATATTTGCGACCATGACTTAGGCTGCGAGCACTGGCCCGCCAACGAGCCGTGCGACGATCTGGACCCGTGCACCGCCAACGACTTCTGCAAGGACGGGGAGTGCCTGGGCGGACCGGCGCCGGGATGTGATGATCTAAACCCCTGCACCGCGGAATTCTGCCAGGAGGGAAAAGGGTGTATTTACGCCCAACTGGACGACGCCGAGTGCGACGACGGCAACGCCTGTACCGTCGGAGACGCGTGTTGGTTGGGGGTATGCGTGCCCGGCGCGGACACGGTGGTCTGCCAGGATTTCAACAGCTGCACCGATGATGTTTGTGACCCGGATGTGGGGTGTATCTATCCGCTCAACGACTACGAGTGCTGCATCAAGGGGACCGACATCAACTTCTGCGCCGACGGCGACCCATGCACGGTTGACGGCTGCAACGTGGACACCGGGGCTTGCGTCTACCTGCCCAACGAAGGCGCGTGCACCGACCAGAACGCTTGCACCGAAAACGACTCATGCAGCGAAGGATTGTGCCAGGGTCAACCGGTGGACTGCGATGATGACAACCCGTGCACCGATGACTTCTGTCTCGAGACCATCGGCTGCATCCACAACCCGGTCAACGCCGCGTGCGACGATGCCAGCGTCTGCACGCTGAACGATTGGTGCGACGAGGGCAAGTGCGTCGGCACCAAGCTGAACTGCAACGACTACAATCCGTGTACCGACGATGTCTGCGATCCGGAATCCGGATGTCTCAACCAGTTCAACGATGCGCAGTGTGAGGATTTCGATCTGTGCACGGGCGGAGATCAGTGTGTCGAGGGACAGTGTGAGGGAGTGCCGAAGGAGTGCAACGACGGCAATGAATGTACCAACGACTATTGCGACCCGGCGGTGGGTTGCCAGAACCTGTTCAACAGCCAGCCTTGTGACGATGGCGACGAGTGCACTGCAGGGGAACAGTGCGACGGCGGCGCTTGTGTTGCGGGGGAGGTGATTTGCGTTTCCTGCGACTACGAGTTCTCCGATGCGGTGAACCGGCTCACCGAGATGGCGATATCCACCGACGCCAGCGAGGGCAATGCGTTGGACCTCAACGGCGATGGTTCGCCGGACAATTCCATGGCCGGGATCGGCGGGTTGGCCAACAGCGCGCTGGCGGACTCGCTGAACAAGGGCGACGTGCACCTGTTGCTTGAGCATCACGACATCCAGGTCAACGGCAGCATCTACTCCCTGGCTGCATTCGTCGGGGAGTTGGCTCCCGGTTTTGAGCAGTGCGATTTCGTGGCCGGCTACTGCGGTTTCGAGGCCAAGGAAGGCACGTTCAACTCCGACACGTGTGCGCCGTCGGTGCTATTTGACAACGCGTCGATCTTCCAGGGCCAACTGGTTGCGGGGGGTGCTGATTACGAATTCCCCTGGCAGATCCCGCTATCTGCGGAAACGGTTTTGAGTATTTCGCTCTACAACGCCACGATCCACGCGGACGTCACTGTTCAACAGGGGCTCGTGACCTCTATTTCCGGCATAATCGGAGGGGCAATCCCCAAGGAGTCCTTCCTCGCCGCTATCGATGCCCTTCCCGACGAGGGGCTCCCCCTTCCCAAGGACATGATCGTTCAGCTCATTCAGGGGTTGGTGGTCAACGACATCGATACCGACGGCAACGGTTCGCCGGACGCAGCCTCCATCGCGATCAAGTTCGAAGGGATTGCTGCGGGTCTGACAGGCATCGAGTAGTTCCAACCTATTAACTGCCGATATAGTTGTGCGTGGGCGAAAGTGTTGACCAATATTTCGTAGTAGGATATTGTCGCGTGAAATGATTGTGGAGATTGGCAATGAGGACCGTAACAAGTACTTCGCTCATCTGTGTTCTCTCTCTGGCCCTCGCCGTCGGCTGCGGCGACGTCCGGGACGAGGAACAGGAGAATTCTCTGGCTATCAAGATGATGGCGCTGGACAACTCCTGCTCGTCGCCTGAGGCCGCGGACAAGATCAATCGCTATTGCGTGAAGGTCATGGACAATTCCATGGCCCAGGCCGAGGAAGCGGCTTCCGACGAGTTCGGCGTGGAGTCGCTAATCCTGAAGCTGTGCGGCATTCCCGAGAGTTCTGATCTGGAACTGACCATGCTGGGATTCGGCTCGGGCAATCAGCCTGTTTCGTTCGCCAAGGCGACGGGTCTTGTGGTTTCGAAGAACGAGACCACCAAGGCGTTCGTGACGCGGATGAAGTACGCCGACTTCTCCTGCGTCGACACCCCCGGCGGAGCGGCCAACCGTATGTTCCACACGGTGACGCCGCTTCCTGACGGGCGTGTATTCGTCGCGGGCGGTTTCACCAAGACGACCGAGGAGAGCGGGCGTTTCGAGATGGGCAACTCGTCGGACCAGGGTTTTGTGTTCAATCCGGACGACGGTACGTTGACCCAGTCGGCGAACCTGATGAACAAGGGCAGAGGCGCCCACGCCGCGGTGTACCTCCCCAAGAGCAAGCTGGTGTTGCTGGTGGGCGGTTCAGACCGGGTATTTATGGAGAAGGACAACACCTGCTTTCCCTGGTACTGGCTGAAGGAGAAGGCGGGAGACGTGGGGCTGACCTACGAGCTGTTCGACCCGAGCAGCATGAAGTTCCTGGAGTGGGAAGCTGATAACTGGCCTGACGAAGGTCACGAGTTGGTGATGCAGGTTCGCCGTGTCTTCCCGGTGGCAGTGCTCAATGCTGACGGCACGGTGCTGGTTACTGGCGGCGGCTATTGGCCGTCCTGCGGAACTTCGACGGAAACCGACGCTGACTATCGCATTGCGGAGCTGTACCGACCGCAAAGTGAAAACTACACCGGCGGTTTCATGAACAGCTACGGTGCGCTGACCATGAAGGGCTTGCGAGCCGGCCATACCGGCGTGCTGATGGAAGTGAAGGACAAGTTGGCCTATCACCTGTTCTGGGGCGGTTCGCCCGACGGCCCGTTAGCTGAGATTTACCAGGAATCGTCGGGGCAGATGGACGGCAACTTCGGTGCGTTCAAGGAAGTAACCTGGCTCGATTCGGGCAGCTACAAGAAGCGGCCTTATTTTCATACCATGACCCCGCTCAAGGATCGCAACTTCCTCCTTGTTGGCGGCGTCCCGTTTTCGAGTAACAAGCTGAAGGTTCCTTCCGCGGCGGATGCTTACCTGGTGAAGGTGTTGGGCGACCAGAAGATCGGGGTCACGTCGGTGGACGGTCTCGGGGAAGGGCGCTACTTCCACTCGACTACGACATACGACCAGAATCACGTCGTTGTTTTCGGCGGTTTCTCGTCGATGCTGGAGGCCGAAGAGACGGTGTTTGCCGGCGGCGCCATCAACGACATGCGATTTTACGACCTGGGCACCGAGGAGTTGAGCCTCCCGCCCATTGACGCCCAGGGCCTGCCGCGGGCGGCCATGGGTACCGCTGCGCTCAGCAACGACTGCATCTTCATGGCCGGCGGCATTGACCAGCCGCACCTGGGACTCGAATTCCAGAACGACAGCGTACCGCTGGTGGCCGAAGTTTACTGCCCCTCCTCCATCTGCCCCGAGGGGCTGTGGGATACGTGCTGCTATCAGGAGTAACGGAGATTTTCATGGCGAGAAATAAAAGCAAGAAAAAGTGGTTGACGCACACCGCGGGGTTGACCCTGGCCACCTACCTGGCGATGGAGGCGATCCGCTTCTCCATCTGCTTCCCGGTAGCCCTGGCCCAGGAAGAGCAGCCCACCAAGCGAGTTGCCATCTTCGTGCTCCCCTCCTCGGACTCCGAGGGCAAGGCCGCACTGTTGATGGGGCGAGTGCTCAGAGACGGACTTACCGGGCTCACCGGATCCGAACTGGTAGCCCCGGCGCCGGTGGCCAATTCGTCTGCTCTGCCCGATTTGGAGAAGCAGATCGGCGATGCGTACATCGATCTCAACGGCAAACGGGTCCAGGAAGCGATGGCCAAGCTGATCAGGGCCAAGCCGTTGTTGGAGCAGCTCCTCCCTATCGTCCCGATCCGCACTGTTGCGCTGTTTTACAAGGCCTACGGGGTTGGCCAGGTGCTGTCGGGCAACATGGCCGAGGCCCGGTCAGCGCTGGAGATCAGCCTGCTCTTATGGAAGGAGCAGAACAACCTGGAATATGCGTACAGCGTGGAAGCGCTGAAACTATACACCAGCGTATCCGCCGACCTGGAGCGGCGCCCCAGCGCCCGCCTCGTCATCAACACCACGCCTGAGAATGCGGTTGTGGTGGTTGATTCGCGAGAGCCGATGCAATCCCCAGCCACCATCACCAACCTCACCAGCGGACAGCACCTGGTCAAGGCGGTTATGGATGGGCATGAGCAGTGGGCCGGATTCGTCCTGGTGAAACCCGGAGACGAAAACACGGTGACCATCCCGTTGAAGCCCATTGCCGAAAAGGCGGTGTTCGACCAGCGCCTGGTTGCGGTAGCCAAAGTGATGAAGAAGAATGCGGAGGTGGCTTCCGAATCGTTGGCGAACCTTAAGCAATTCCTGGGGGCAGATGAGCTTCTGGCCCTGGAGACGTCGGTAGTGGGGGAGACCTTCGAGTTGAAGGGCTTCCACATCAAGGGCGACAACACGGTCTTTCCTGTGAAGCGCTCCCTGGCTCGTGACGCCAGCTTCCTGGCCGGAGTACGTGAGTTCCTGTCCGGATTGTTCGAGTCCTTTTACGAACTGAGCAAGAAGACCGAGGGCCTTGGCGGCCCGCCCATCGACCCGGTAATTCTCCAGAAGGCCGGCATAACCGCACAGCAGACCGCCACGGTCTTCGATCCGGACAACCCGGTCTTCCCCAAGGTCGACCTCAAGGGAAAAGACAAGGACACCATCTTTGACAAGTGGTGGTTCTGGGTAGGCGTCGGCGTTGTGGTGGCCGGCGGAGCCGCGGGCGTTTACGCGCTGGCCACGAGTGATGCAGGAGCTTCAGGTCCCACCGGCTGTATCGAAATCAACATCGTTCCGGTGGATCAATAGACCTTGTCTTTAATCATATTGACGTAGTCTATCTTGCCTGCTAAATTACGTTGCCAATTTTGTATTCATGTGTGTCGGATTTGAGAACATAGAGGGAGTAAAACAATGGCGAAGCAGAAACCCGAAGATATCAGGAACGTCACCCTGGCGGGTCACGGCGGTACTGGCAAAACCACTGTCGTGGACCACGCCCTGTTCACCGCCAAGGCCAACAGCCGCATCGGTCAAGTGAAGGAGGGAACAAGCCTCTCCGACACGGCGGAGGACGAGATCGACGGGCAGGCCTCCATCGATGTCGGAATGCTGCACTGCAGTCACGACGGCACGCTCATCCACTTGTTTGACACGCCGGGCCGCAGCGACTTCGTGGGCCAGTATGTGGCAGCGTTGCGAGCGTCGGATACGGTGCTGGTTACCGTGGACGGGTATTCCGGTATCCAGGTCAACACCCGCAGAGCGTGGAAGATGGCCAAGGCGGAAGGAAAGGCGGTTGGCTTCGTCATCACGAAACTCGACCAGGAGAACGTGGATCTGCCCAAGGTGATTGCGGACATCCGGTCGGCCTTCGGCAACGCCTGCGTACCCTTCTACATTCCCGACACCACCGGGCCGTCGATCTCGAAGATCCACTCCGTTCTGTCCCCGGCCGACGGAGCGCCCGACATGGTATCCGAATTCCACGAGCCCCTCGTCGAGTCCATCGTTGAATCCGACGAAGAGCTGATGATGCGTTACCTGGAAGGGGAAGACGTGTCTGCCGACATCGGCAAGCAGGCCGGCATTGCCGTACGCCAGGGCGACCTGGTTCCCATTTTGTGCTTTGCCGCCAAGGAATCACTGGGCGTCAAGGAGATTCTGGACTCGTTGGTCGCGCATTTTCCGTCCACCGCATCGGTAGAGAGTGTGCCGGTTGTAATGCAGGACGAGGAAGGCGCGTCGGTGGTCGAAGACAAGGCGCTGGACGCCAACACCTTTGTCGCCCAGGTCTTCAAGATCGTCGTGGACGAGCACAAGGGCCGCATGGCGGTTATGCGGGTCTTCTCCGGCAGTTCAGTAGCCGGCGCCACGTTCCACAATGTGAATCGCGGAAAAGGGGGGAAATTCGGCAAACTGTTTAAGTTCTTCGGGGCCAAGCAGGAGGAGGTCGATTCAGTTACGGCCGGCGATATCTTCGCAGCGGCCAAGATCGACGACCTGGAGGTTTCCGAGACCTTGACCGACGGCACGTGGACCGAGCCCGTGGCGCCGCTGGACTTTCCGGTGCCCATGGTGGCACTGGCCATCAAGCCGAAATCCCGTGCGGATGAGCAGCGGCTCTCTCCCGGGCTGCAGCGCTTTGCGACCGAGGACCCCACTTTCAGATTCGAAGTGGACAAGCAGACCTCGGAAATGGTTGTGTACGGCGCTTCGGAGCTCCACCTCAACGTGACCCTCCAGCGACTGGCCCGGAAGTTCTCGGTGGAGGTCGAAAGCAAGCTTCCCCGCATCTCGTACCGGGAGACGATCACCAAACAGGTGGCAGACTTCTACCGGCACAAGAAGCAGAGCGGTGGCTCCGGAGAGTTCGCGGAGGTACACCTGCGCATGCGTCCGTATCGCGACAAGGAAGAGGACTTCAACTTCATCGATGCCCTGCGCGGCGACGGCGTACGGCGCCAGTTCGTACCCTCAGTTGAGAAGGGCTGCCGAGCGATCATGGAGACCGGGATTCTCACCGGCTCCCCCGTCATCTGGGTTGAGGTTGAGTTTTACGACGGTAAGGACCACCCGGTGGACGGCAAGGACGGAGCCTTCCAGAAAGCGGCCATCGGCTGCTTCAAGAAGTGCTTCCTCGATGCGAGCCCGGTACTTCTCGAGCCCATGGTAGACATGGAAGTAACCATCGGCGCCGAGTTCGCCGGAGACGTCAACCAGTACGTCAACGCACACCGGGGCAAGATTCTCGGCATGGAGATGACCGGTGACGAGCAGACGTTGAAGGCCACGGTGCCTCTCGCCGAGGTTCAGACCTTCTCCTCGGACCTTCGCTCCATGACTCAGGGCCAGGGCTCCTACACCATGGAGTTCGCCGGCTACGAGCAGCTCCCTTCCCACGTCCAGCAGCAGGTGGTGGACAAGTTCGCGCAGGAGAGAGGCGAGGACGGGTAGTCGATGGTCGTTGGTCGTTGGTCGAAGATGTCATCCTGAGCGTAGTCGAAGGATCCCCTAGACTTCCTGAACGAACACTTGCTTAGCCCCGGCCTTTTTGAATCCGTCTACGACTGAATCGGCGTCATCCGGCCATGCTACAGCGAGGACGAACCCGCCCATGCCTGCGCCTGTGAGCTTTGCTCCCTGCGCGCCCGCGTCGAGGGCGGCTCGCCGCAATTCCTCGGTGCGCTCCGTGGAGACTCCGATGGCGTTGAGCAGATAGTGGTTTTCGGTGAACATGATGCCGACAAATTCATAGTCGCCCCGCTTTAGCGCAGTCGCGGTCTGGAGCGCGATGCTCTCGGCAACTCCTGTGAATCGTTCTAGCACCTGCTCTCCCTTTGGCTGCGCCCCGAAGTCTGCGACCTGAGCCACCACCTGCTCGGTGGAGCTTCGCTCCCCGGTATCGCCGAGGATGAACACGCCTCCGGGCGCGACATCGATGAAGCCCGCCAGGGGGCCCTCGGATTCTGCGGGAGTAGGCACCACAAACCTCGTGCCGGTCTTCACGTAGCACGGGGTTTCAAAGGCCACCACGGTGGAATCTATGCCCGACGGCGCGCCGTGGAAGTGGTGCTCCATGGAAAGCGCCACCTGGGCTACCAGGTCTTCGTCGATTTCCGCCTGTTGCGCGGCGAACAGGGCCCTGGAGAAAGCAACGCTGAACGCGGCACTGGCCCCCAGCCCGGCCGCCGCGGGAAAGTCTGCGGTCGTGGCAACCGAGACGGAAAGTTCGGGGTCCCGGACCAGCTCGACCATCGCCTGCTGTGCGGCGGCCAGCCGTTTCCGGTCGTCCACGCCGTCTGCGAACGCTACCCGGTTTTTCGCTGACGACCGGGCTTCGAGGTCTACGGTCAGCTTCAGGCATGTCAAGGGCATCGCCAGGGCGGTGCCGCCCCAGACGACGAAGTGCTCTCCTACGAGAATGCACTTGCCGCACGCGGAGGCCGTGACCCGCCTCGCCCGCGTCTTCTTAAGCCCTTTCTTTTCGCCCATGAAGCCTCATATGTCCTTGCTGGATCCCTTCTGTGGCGATTGCCAGCATAGCGCCAAAGTTCTGCAACAGGCCGACCGCGGCCACTACCTCCTCCAGGTCGGTGGCGGAGCCGACCTTCATCAGTCGATGGAAAACCGCGGAGGTTGGAAACACGGGTCCCGTACCGCCGACGGTGCCGCACACGATGGGCGCCTCCAGTCTGGCCTTGAGCACATTATTGTCCTTGATCCAGAGTGCCCGGGGCAGGTCAACGAAGTCCTCTTCTTCCACCAGGCTGGGGGCAAAAAAGGCTGCCGCCTGAGCCCTGGTGTCCTGGTACAAGGCCTGCAACACCCCGCAGATTCCGTTGAGGATGCCCTTGTTGTGAGTATAGGTGCGAAAGGGGTCAGCCAGCGCCCATGCACTTAGCGTATGCAACCGGCTCGCCACCTCTTCGCCGGAGAGGCCGCCCCACGCCAGCGCCTCGATGGGGAGAGTCGCCTCAGCCGAAGCCAGCCTGCCGGTGGGGACGTTGGTGACGATTGCGGCCAGCGGTTCGCCGGCCACCAGCGGGCGGATGAACTCCCGGAAGTGTTCGGCCACATCGTTTACGTAATTGGCGCCCATGCAGTCTCCCACTCCGCACTGGAGCAGGAAACCGCCGTGCCCCGGCATTTCTCCGGGGATGGTGTAGTAGAGGACGTCCCGAACACCGCCGCCGGCGTCTGCAACGCCCTGGTGCCGGGCGTCGGATGCCTTGGCAAACGCTTCTTTGTGCTGCAGCACGATCCGGCCGACTTCTTCTTCGTTCAAGTCGGTGCGGTAGAGCAGATGGCTGCACATGGTCCGGTCGCCGGCCTCGGCCGTGATGCCGCCGTGTTCGGAGAACAGGCGCGCACTTTTTGAGCATGCAGCCACTACCGAAGGCTCCTCGGTGGCCATGGGCACGATCCGGGCGGCATCGTTGACCACCACGTTGGTGACCAGCCCTACCGGCAGCGAAATACCGCCGACTACGTTTTCGCTTACTCCGTCGAGTGTTCCAAGCTCAGGGACGGCAGCCTCCAGCACCTGCCGGTCGCCCGGAGAAAGCCAGCCGTGCTCTTCGAGGAGCGCCAGGCGGGCCTTGGAGGTGAGACTGTGGAAACCGGGAAACCTCGAACTCTTCAAACCGATATCCTCGCAATCATCAGGAACCGCAATAAACGAAGAAGCAGTACACAATCGGGGCGGCAAACAACAGTCCGTCAATACGGTCCAGCATGCCGCCGTGGCCGGGCAACACGTTGCCCGAGTCTTTGACTCCCACACTTCTTTTCAGCACCGATTCGCACAGGTCGCCCACCTGCTCAGCGACGCCGCCGAGCACTCCGACCAGTACCAACTCCAGGGATGAGAGGGGAGTGTTGAAGATGGCATGGATGAGAAACGCACCACCGACACTTCCCACCAGCCCGAACAGGGACCCTTCCACCGTCTTCTTGGGGCTCACCTTGGCGTGCAGTTTGTGACGACCGAGGGACTTGCCGCCGAAGTAGGCTGCGGAGTCACCCAGCCAGACCACTGCAAAGAGGGTCAGCAGGCCGCTTCCGCCCCAGCCGTCCACCATGGCTATCAGGACAACTGCAGACATGAGCAACCCGACATAGAGGGCGCCCATGGCTGTAACTGCGGACTCGGCAAAGGCTTTTGGGATGCGGGAAGGCGCGAGCAGAAACGCGCCCAGGCTGACTGCGGGGGTAGCCAGCAGGTACGGATAGAGATAGGCTGCGTCAATGCGCGCGAGCACCGGTGCGAGGACCGCCCAGGCCAGGAAGAACCAGAAGGCGGGCTTCACCTCTTTTACGCTCCACATTGACAGGTATTCATGCGCGGCCACAGCAGTGGCTGCAATGGCCAGGCCGACCCCTGCGATATCAGGGGAAAACCAGGCGGCGGCGACGACAATTGGCGCCAATACGACGCCGGTGATAATGCGTGTCAGCATGTGACTCCCTGCGGCGTTCCGGCCGCTTAGAACGGGCTATCCGGCTCCGGGCTTTCGACCGCGGTTTCGATGGCGCCTCGTTTGATCAGTTCCTTTTCGAAGTACCCACCAGTCATGGCGTCGAGGAGCGCGGTGAGCTCCTCCAATCGCAGCTCTTTGGTGAGGCGGGTGGCTTCGTCGGTGGGAGGGTTGAGAATGAGGTCCATTTGGAGGCGGCGGCGCATGTAGTAGAGCCGGGTGACTTCCTTCAGGATACCCTGGATGAGACCGGCCAGCGACGCCACGTCCAGTTCTTCGGCGTTGAATACCAGTTGGGGCAGATTCCACACCAGCTTGCCCCGGGCATCCCAGCCCCAGCCGTCGGCCCCCTTGTCCAACCAGATGTTGTGCAGACCGTATTCGACGTTGCGGCTGGTTTCGCCGATTGTGGAGCTGGCGTAGCCCCCGGAAAACTCCACTACAGGGGCCAGCGCCTTGCGCGCGGCGCCGCGCTGGAAGGCTTTCACCTGTGGTTTGCCGATGTTGAAGTAGCGCAGCGCGGCCTTCTGGACTTCCGGACAACTCGGCTCCAGCTTCAAGCGCGCCATCGCTTCATTCTTGGCTTGTGCCCCGACGTCGCCGGACATGCAGGCGACGAGAACGCCCAAGGTCAATGCTGCAAGTTTACCAGCCATGGTATTCCTCCTGAGTGTATTTGCTCCACAACCGGGTCATACAGCCCCCCGGTGAGTGCGTTGAGATGTTCGGTAAGCTCCTGATATCGCAGAGATGCGTCAACGAGGGCCGACAGGTCTTCCGGCGGCTCCACCATCAGTTTGCGCATCAACCGCAGCCGCTCGTTGTAGTACCTGGCGACCTGGAATTTCATGTTATACATGGACCCCACCGCGGCGCCGAAAATACGGCCGTAGTTGATGGCGTCGAAGTCGAAGATGACGTTGGCGAAGTTCCACGTCAACAGCATGGCGCCGTATGGTCCGCCGAAGTCGGCCTGCTTCTCCATTGCGGCGGTGCCATTCAGCAAATGGTCGTAGATTGGGACCCCCATGTCCGAGTCGGAGTGGTATGAGAAGTATCCGACCACAAAGCTCACCTGGGGAAGCAACTCGTCGTAGAGGGCATAGGTGTCCCGCATGCGTCCTTGGACGCCGGGGTGAATGTAGAGCGTGCGGAAGACCGCGTCCATTACCTGGTGTTCCCGTGGTTCCTTGGAAAATGCTTCCCGGAACAGCTTCTCGCGATCGCTCTTCGTAGTCACCGGAGGCTTGGTGGTCAGCTTCAGCACCTCCCCGGAAGTGATCACCCACAGGAGGGTCTTGTCGTGTGGGTCATAGGAGATATTGCGGATCTTCCAGTCACCGTTGTCCACGTAGATGATCGACCAGGTGCGGCCGCCGTCGAAGGTCTCCCATATGTTCAACTCGGTGCATGCGATCGCGTGTTCGCCGTCGTCAGGGTCGATGAGGATACGGGGAATGTATGTGGCGGTGAACAGCAGCCCGCCCGAGCGTTCCCAGTTCTTACCCGCGTCGTAGGTCACAAACGGACCGTCCGCAGTGCTGAACAGCACGTGCTCCGGATTCTGCTGATCCACGGCCACCGAGGTGACGAAGTTGGTTTCGGGCAGCGTCTCGAAGAAGATCCACTTCCACGTATCTCCGCCGTTCTTCGACAGGAAGCCACCGATGGTGGAACCTGCATACACCCAGACCTCTCCCTCGGCGGTCAGGATGGGGGTGATCCATCTCACCACCGCGCCTTCAAGCTGGGTACCGGTAACCCGGCTCCATCGGTCGCCTCCGGTGGTGGAGATAAACAGCCCGTTCTGGGTGCCGAGGTACACTTTGTCGGGATTGACAGGGTCGTATGCCACGCTCTGTCCATCACGTTCGAATTTGTTGGTGCCGGCGAACACCGGCAACCAGCCGATCCCGCCATCGGTAGTCCGGTAGGTGCCCATGGATGTAGCGGCAATCGCGATGTCAGGGTTGTTGGGGTGCACGCCGATATGGTTCACCCAGGTGGGCTCTACCCCTTTTTCTACGAGGAGTTGCTGGAGGTTCATACCGACGCTGGGATAACGCCAGGCTCTGAGCATCCCTTTTAGCCTTGGAGCCCCGGTCTTCAGTGCAACTCCCAATTTGGCCGCGTTCCCCCCGCCCAGTGAGCCGGCGGAGTCGGTGAGCCCGAAGACTTCGGGGTTGGGTATGCTGCCCATGGACGGCACCGCGTCGAATTCATTGGGTTGGTTGCTCGCGTCCATGAAACTCGCGCCGGTTGCACCTACCGGAAACGAGAGGTTCCTCCGCATATCGTACGACGTGTCATCCTGCATGAGTGGATCGGACATGATCTCGGCTGCGGAGATCGGCACGCCGGTCGCGGTCGGGGCCGGTCGAATCGCGCCGAAAAACGCCTGCTGCTTGACGATAATCCGGGCCTCGTTCCAGGAGATGCCGGCGTTGTGGGACGAAAAGACGTACCCGTCAATGCTGGAGAGATAGAGGGTGTTCGGATCCGACGGCGCCTGGGAGATGAAGAACAGGATGGTGTCCCTCATTCCGTAAGCCAGGTTTTCCTTGTACCACCGGGCGCCTGCCAGCAACTGGCAGAGTATCAGGGCGGCAATTAACCTGGTCGTGTTCCCAAGCATCGGTCTCCTTGTCCGTGGATCGATGCTAGAACGACACCCATAGGGTGTCAAAAAAGGGGGGGCTACCAGGCGCCGGCGACGACCTGCCCGCAATCGGGGCAGCAGTTCCCAGCCAGACGGTTCTCCAGTACTGAGAACCCCCGACGGGCTACCACGACACTGGCGCAGTTGGGGCACAGAGTGCTTTCGGTGTTGTGGCCGCGCACGTTGCCCAGGTAGATGAACTGAAGGCCGGCGGCCCGGCCGGCATCAGCCGCTTGCTCCAACGATGCCAGGGAGGTCGCCGGCCGATCGAGCATGTTGAAATCGGGGTGGAACCTGGAGACGTGCCAGGGAATGGAAGGGGACACGCCGGCGATGAAGTCGCATAGCGCCTTGAGCTCCGCGGCCCCATCGTTGAGCCCCGGGATGAGAAGAGTCGTGACCTCCACCCAGACGCCTGCGTCGTGCATCCGGGTGATGGTATCCAGCACCGGTTGGAGACGGCCGTTGCAGTGCTTGCGATAGGTCTCGTCCGAAAACGACTTCAGGTCGACGTTGGCGCCGTCCATGAACGGAGCAATCTGTTCAAGAGGATCGGCGTTGATGAATCCGTTGGTCACGAATACGTTCTTCAGGCCATCGGCCCGGGCCAGGCGGGCAATATCGTGGGCATATTCGAAGTAGATGGTGGGTTCAGAGTAAGTGTGCGCAATGACGGCGCACTGTTCGGCTTGTGCGGCTGCGACCATGCGCTCAGGAGAAACCTGCTTTGCCGCAGGCACGAAGTCGGTTGATTGGGAGAGGTTAAAATTCTGGCAGTAGGAGCAGACGAGGTTGCAGCCTCTGGTGGCGTAAGAGAAGGTGCGGGCCGCGGGCATGAAGTGAAACAGTGGCTTTTTCTCGATGGGGTCCACTGCCATGGCTGCGGGGCGCCCGTACACGAGGCTTTCCAGCCGGCCATCTCGGACGGCTCGCACCCCGCAGGTTCCGGTTTCCCCCTCTGCGACTACACACAAGTGGGGACACAGCAGGCACTGGACGCGATTTCCACGGGGTTTCTGAAACGATGCAATGTGGTGGGAATCCGGCCCCTGAGGGGTCACAGGTCTAGTCCTGGCCGGGATTGAGTTTGCGCCTGAGTTCCAAGCTGGGCTTGAAGTAGGGGAGACGCTTTTCAGATACGAAGACTTTGTCACCGGTTCTGGGATTACGGCCAACGTAGGATTCATAGCTGCGTACAGAGAAATTGCCGAAACTTCTCAATTCCACACGCTCTCCGTTCTCGAGAGCTCCGGAGAGGGCCTCAAAGAAAGCCTCCACGACGACGGCAGCGCGCTGCCTGCTGATCACCGCGCTTCTGGCAAATTTGTCTATGAGTTCCGAACGAGTCATCCTGAGTCCCCCTCTGTCCCTTTCATAATAGGGGGTTACGAACCGTACAGTCAAGACAAAATCGATGGACAAAGGGAACATTTGGTGGTAGACGTTCGGGCTGCGATTGACCGCGTTGACAAGGAGCGAGAACATGACGAACCAGGTCCTTCAGAACACCATCCAACGATGCCGTGAGAAGCACGTCATCATCCCCACCTACGAAGAGATGAAACACCCGGAGAGAATCCCCGCCGCAGTGAAGGACAAACTGAAAAGCATCGGCCTTTGGGACCTGAACTCCCTCAATCTTTTTCGCATCAACTGGAAGAACGATCCGGCAACCGGCGGTTTCGGGAATGTCAACTTCGTGGAGCTGCCCAGCTCTCTCACCGGCGTATCGGCCAGGATCTTCGGGCTGGTAGGAAAGTACTTCCCTACCGGAGCCCACAAGGTGGGTGCGACTTTCGGCCCCCTGGTGTCAAGGCTCATCTCCGGTGAGTTCGACCCGACCCGGCAGAAGGCGGTGTGGCCGTCCACCGGCAACTACTGCCGCGGCGGCGCTTACGATTCCTATCTTCTGGGCTGCGACGCCATTGCGATTCTGCCCGAAGGGATGAGCAGGGAGCGCTTCGAATGGCTTGAGACGGTGGGCGCCGAGATCATCGCGACCCCCGGCTGTGAATCGAATGTGAAGGAGATCTACGACAAATGCTGGGAGTTGTTGGAAACCAGGGGTGATGAAGTCGTTATCCTCAACCAGTTTGCGGAATTCGGCAACCCCATCTGGCACTACGAAGTCACTGCGGAGGCGATGCGCGAGGTGGTGGCTGCTGAGTTGGAGAAGGGCCAGCAGCTATCCGGCATCGCGCTGTCAACCGGCTCGGCCGGAACCATCGGTTGTGCCGACGGCCTGCGCAAAACTCACCCCCTGATCAAGGTTTGTGCTTCGGAAGCGTTGCAATGCCCCACCCTGCTGTACAACGGCTACGGCGACCATCGCATCGAGGGAATCGGCGACAAGCACATCCCCTGGGTACACAACGTCAGAAACACGGATGTGGTGTGCGGGATTGATGATGAGGACACGATCCGGCTTATCCGCCTCTTCAACGAGCCTGCAGGAAGGGAACAACTGCTGGAGGCCGGAGTGCCGCTGGACACCGTCGAGCAACTGCCTTTGATGGGCATCTCATCGGTGTGCAATATGCTCACCGCGATCAAGCTGGCGAAGTATTACGAGATGAACGAAAACGACGCGGTGTTCACTATCTTCACCGACTCCATGGAGATGTACGGATCCCGGTTGGAGGAGCTGCGCGAGACGCATGGAGAGTACTCCCCCACCGATGCGGCGGTGGACCTCGAATGCAGCCTGCGGAAGCAGGGTACGGATCACATGCAGGAGCTGGGCTACTGGGACCGCAAGCGGATCCACAACCTGAAGTACTTCACGTGGGTCGAACAGCAGGGAAAATCGGTGGAGGAGCTGAATCGGCAGTGGTATGACCCGGGCTACTGGGACGACGCCCTCGGGCAGGCGGCCATGTGGGATCCAAGGATCAAGGACTTCAACGCCCAGACGGGCATCTTGTCGGAGTACCTGTAACCCCAATCCAATCTATGAGGAGTGACCCATGAAGGTGACCCTTACCGACGACCTGCTGGTGGGAGTGGACCTTATCGATAACCAACACCGGGAGTTGTTTGCCCGGGGCAACCGTCTTCTGGGAGTTGAAGAGCTTGTTCCCTCGAAGGACGATTTCCTCAACGCGCTGGATTTTCTTGCCGACTATGTCCTGTTCCATTTTGCAGCAGAGGAAACGCTCATGGCCCAGCACTCCTACGGGGAGCGGGAAGCCCACATCCGGCAGCACAAGCAGTTTCGCACCGAGATACTTGACCTTCGCACCAGGGCGGAAGGTGGGGACGAGACAGGGAAATTGCGTCTGAAACTACACTTTCTGCTCTCTGACTGGTTCGTCCAGCACATCAAGCATGTGGACACAAAAATGGCGCGCTTCGTCGACCAGCAGTCCGGCTAGAAGGGGAAGTCGTCGTCGCCGCCGCCGCCGGAGTTGCTCTCCGCGGTCTCAACCTGCTTTGATGCACCGCCACCGCCGCCGCCACCCGAGTCGAAGTCCCGGTCTGCACCAGCCGAACCCAGGAACTGTACGGTGTTGGCAACGATCTCGGTGGTATACCGCTTGTTGCCATCCCGGTCTTCCCATGAACGGGTCCGCAGCCGACCTTCGGCGTACACCTGGCGGCCCTTCTTCAGGTACTCACTGCAGCGCTCCGCCAGCTTTCCCCATACCACCACCCGGTGCCATTCCGTGCGCTCTTCTCGAGACTCGCCGGAGCCGCTCCATTCGTTGGTGGCCAGCCGCAAGGTTGCGACCGCCTGTCCGTTGGGTGTGTACCTGATCTCGGGGTCTGCGCCCAGCCGTCCCACGAGGATCACTTTGTTTACTGATGCGGCCATGTCTACCTCCGTCAACCTCAGGTTCTGTTACTTCTCCTCCAAGAAAAGCTCGTGAGTGTCCCGCACAAGGTGGTCCACGTCAGTCGCCTTCACCAGCATGGTCGCGGCCAAGGGAGAAAAGAAGACCTGTTCGATCAAGTCTCGATGCTCCTCAAGAAAACCGGCGATGCGAGCGTGGGTGCGTGCCTCCTCGGCGATACCCGCTCCCACCAGCGTCACCGTGCCGATGTCTGTTCTGTATTCCACTGAATCGCCGAAACGGTCCCGAACCCGCTGCTCAAAGCCCTTAGGCTCGTGCAGGTTCTCCGATGAGAACAGGAACGTCGCACCCATGCCGCCCTGCAGGCTGAGGTGCGACATGAAAGGCATCACCTGTTCTTCACCCATGGCGTTCAGGCATTCGATGAGCCCTGCCCGGCCGTTGCCGCCCGGGGACTCCCCGAACCGCACGCAAACCACCCCCTTCTTGCCCGCAACAGCGGTGAATTGGCGGTCGTTTCGACCGGCGGGGTCCTTGCGGATTACGGTGCCTTCGCCGTCCGGATCGGCTGTGGCCTTGGCATAGACTGCGATGTTGTTCTTGCGAGCATACTCCAGAGCATCGGCAGCCAATACCCGCGCCCCGGACTTGGAGAGCAACATCATCTCATCCGTATCTATCTCGTCGAGCTTGAACGCATTCTCAACTACCGCCGGATCGGCCGTATAGACACCGTCAACGTCGGAGTATATCTCGACCCGCTCTGCGTCCAGGGCTGCGGCCAATGCGATGGCTGTGGTGTCCGAACCGCCACGCCCCAGCGTCGTAATCTCCCGCTTGTAGCTGGCGCCCTGATACCCGGCGACGATCACTATCCTGCCCCTGGCCAGTTCATCCTGGATCCGGAAAGGACGCACCTCAATAATCCGGGCGTTGGAGTGACTGTCTGTGGTGATAATCCCACACTGAGACCCGGTAAAAGAGATGGCGTCGTGTCCCATGCGATTAATGGCCATGGAGAGCAGCGCCATGGTTACTCGCTCTCCCACAGTCAGCAGCATGTCCAATTCGCGCCGGGAGGGCTCGGGATCGATCTGGGTAGCAAGTTGCATGAGTACGTCAGTGGTTTTGCCCATTGCGGAAACCACCGCCACAACCCCCAGTCCGGAGGCAGCGGTGTCTACCACGTGTTTGGCAACGGCGCGGATCTTGTCGATATCCGCGACCGAGGATCCCCCATACTTATGCACGACTACTGGTTTCACTACTGCACCTCAGTTCTTTACTAACTACTGCTTTTCTTAATGATGTTCAAGGTTTAATTTTAGGTAGTAAGGTGGTGGCAACTCGCCTGGTCTCGCCTGCGTCTCAGCGCCCAGCCAACCGATAGCAGGAGGACCAACAACCACAGCGGTGCGGGCGACGTTGTGCGACCGGCCTGGCACCCGCCCGATTTGGAACTGTTGGTGTCTACGATCAGGCCGCCCGACTCTTCCGCGCCTTCCACCAGGTCAGCCCCCGGGGCCACGGAAGTACAAAATCCGTCGAGACTGCACAACAGGCCCGGGTCACAACTGCCGCAACTGCCGCCACAGCCGTCGCCTCCACACTCCCGCCCTTCACAATCGGGGGTACACAGTTCCTTGCACTCACCCAGCACGCACTCGAATCCCTTTTCGCACTCACCGCAGCTACCCTGGCAGCCATCGTCTCCGCACTCGCTTGCGGCGCAATCAGGAACACACGACGGGTCACACACCCCCTGGAAGCATGGGATGCCGGGCGGGCAATCCCCGCACGTTCCGCCGCATCCATCGGGACCACAATCCTTGCCGTCACACTCGGGGAGGCAGATTGGCATGCAGACACCTTCGTCGCAGTTGTACTCGACCGGGCATTCGCCGCAACTGCCGCCGCAACCGTTGTCGCCGCACTCCTTACCGTCGCAGTCGGGAGAGCAGTCGGAGCACACGCCGCCGTTGCAGGTCAGCTCCACGGGACAAACCCCGCAGATCCCACCGCAACCATCGGATCCGCACTCCTTGTCTTCACAATCGGGGGAGCAGACGCACTGGCCGTTGGAGCAAACCTCTCCCGGCTCAACGCACTCGCCGCAACTGCCACCGCAGCCGTCGTCGCCGCACTCGGCGCCCACGCAGTATGGCAGACACCCAAGGCACGTGCCGCCGACGCAATCCTCATCATCGGCGCATTGGCCGCAATTGCCGCCGCAGCCATCTGGGCCGCAATCCTTGCCGTCGCAGAACGGTTCGCAAACCACGCACTCGCCGGCCTCGCACAGAGAACCGTCCGGGCAATCACCGCAGCTTCCTCCACAGCCGTCACCGCCGCACTCCTTGCCGTCACACGACGACGGGCACGCAGGACAATCGATGGGGTATATGTTGTCGGGGTCCCCGGCTACGTCGACGCTCTCTTCCGGCCCGCAGTAATAACCCGGGTCCAACTGCTCGTTCCCCGTGAACCAACCACACACTCCTCCCTGAGACTCGCAGTCCGTCTCCACCACTTCGCCGGCCACACACAGCACCAGCTTGCCGTCGAGGCAGCACCCCTCCGGGGAAAGACCCAGGGAGCAGAAGTCCACGACACAGTCGCTGCCGACACAGGATAAAGAACCGTCACAACCGCAATCCTGAGGACAGGTGCCGCAGTTTTCCAGAACCTCGGCGTCACAGACGCCGTCACCGCAACTCTCAAGCTGGTCGCAGCCTTCGCAGTCTTCCAGACAGACCGCAACGCATCCCCCATCCCAGTGACTCTCGCAACAGAAGGGGTCGAACTCGCACACACAATCTTCGCAGGTGCAGCCGCCGCAACCGGGCTCCTGGCTTTCCGCACAACCCAATCCCCAGGAACACATTCCGTCGGAACAACTCCCCGCATCACAGTGCCCGCACGTGCCGCCGCAACCGTCAGGACCGCACTCCTTGCCCGCACAGTTAGGGACGCAGCAGTCCCCGTTTATGCATGCCTGCCCTTGGGGACAACCGCAATCGGTGGGACAGGTCGCACAATCCTCACCGTTGCCGGAGTCGCAGTTTCCGTCCCCACAGACGATGACCGGTCCGCAGCCGCCGCACTGCTCTATGCACTCGTCCACGCAGATACCGTCCCAACCCACGTCGCAGCAGAACGGGTCCATGCCGCAGACACAAGCTTCACAGGGGCATCCCCCGCAGCCCGGAAAGTCGGACTCCTCGCAGCCGCCGCCACCGCCGCCGGTGCAGACTCCCGCCTGGCACAGTTGGCCCATGGGGCAGGGGCAATCCGAGGGGCAGTTGCTGCAGTTTTCCCCTGCGTCGCAGCTAGCATCGCCACAACCGCCGCCACCACAATCGGTCAACTGGGGGCAAGCCTGGCATACATCTGCGCAGCAGTCGCCAAACCCGAAGCATGCGTCGTCACAATAGCAGTTATCGGTGGAGCCGCCGCACTGGCCGTAGCAGGAATCCGGCCCGCCCTGCACACAGGCTCCGCCCTGGCAGGTCTGGCTCGGCGGGCAGCCGCAATCGGACATGCAACTCGAGCAGGTCTCCCCATCGGCCGGGTCGCAAAACCCGTCGCCGCAATTCTCGGGGCCCCCTCCGCACCCGCCACAGTCGGTTTCGCACTCGGCCACGCAAATACCGTCCCACGCGAACTGGCAGCAGAATGCGTCCAGGTTGCAGACACACGATTCGCACGCGCAGCCGCCGCATCCGGGGCTGTCGGTAGGAACACAACCCGCTCCGACATTGCCGCCCCCACAGCCGCCACACATATCCACACACTCGTCAGCGCAAATGCCATCCCAGGTGACATCGCAGCAGTACGGGTCCATGTTGCAGACACAGTTCTCGCACTGACACCCGCCGCATCCCGCAAACCCGGTGGCCTCGCAACCGAGGCCGGAGCCGCCGCCCGCACACAAACCGTTCTGGCAGTTCTGATTCGGCGGACACAGGCCGCACATTCCCCCGCAGCCGTCGCTACCGCACTCCTTGCCCGTACAATCGGCCATGCAGATACACTGGTCCTGCTGGCATTTCTCGCCCGGCGCACACACACCACAAACACCGCCGCAGGCATCATCGCCACACTGCTTTCCGGCGCAATCGGGTATGCAGGTTTCGATACAGTGCCCCCCTTCGCATACGTGGCCGGGGTCGCACTCTCCGCAGGAACCACCGCAACCGTCATCACCACACTCACTCAAAGCACAGTCGGGCACGCAATCGAGAACACAGTGTGTATCGACACATATTTCTCCGTCGGGGCACTCACCGCAGGAACCGCCGCAGCCATCGTCGCCGCACGATTTCAGGACACAGTCGGGAACACAGGCCGGGACGCACTGCCCCTCGACACAATTCTCTTCCGGGGCGCAATCGCCGCAGGAACCCCCGCAGCCATCGTCGCCGCAGACGTTGTCGCCGCAAGCCGGCTGGCAGCCCATGCAGGCGTCATATTCATCGTGGCACTGGCCGTTGATCTCGACCATCATGCAGTCCAAAGTCAGATCCGCTCCGCAGACCGCGACAAGACATGCCGTCAAGGCTCCGAACAGAGCCTGGGCATCGTCGCTCCCTTCCGCGAGGCATTCCAGCAGACACTGAGCGCCCGTGGCCTGGACGCAGCCAACCGCACAGACTACCAACTCGCCGCACGTCTGGGCAGGCACACACTCGCCCGCGTTGCAAAGCAGACCGGGCTCGCATTGGCCGCATTCGCCGCCACAGCCGTCGCTGCCGCACCACTTCCCGGCACAGTCGGGAGCACACTCCGCCACGCACTCCCCTCCCACGCACAAGAACCCGTCGAGGCATCCGCAGTCGGCAGGGCAGGTGTCGCAAGTTTCTCCCTCCTCCGGTTCGCAATGAGCATCTCCGCAAGAAGAGGCGAAGACCAGGCCGGGAGCC
>CAZVFX010000038.1:0-55301 GCA_964626565.1 uncultured Myxococcales bacterium | reverse complement strand
TCTAGTCATGAAGAAGCTGCTCAAGTTCAGCGCCGTTTCGTCGCTGGTTCTACTCGCCCTGGTTCTGGGGTCAGCGTTGTTCGTAGACCAGGCCCTGTCGACGGAAGTACAGTTCATCACTCCCAACGAGCCGGAAGTAGTGGAACTGGAGAAGATGATGTGGGTGCCCGGAGATCCGGTAGCCCAGATCTACGGGGTGCCTACTGACAGACCTTCCAAGGTTGTATTCGCGGACAAGAGCAAGCTCATTGTGCCCGAGGAGGACGACGAACTGCTGCTACTGCCCGTGGACAAGCAGGCGGGTGAAAACCCCCTTCAGACAAAAACCGTGTGGTTCATCGCTCAGTGGGCAGCCCTGGCACTCATCCTCGCCTCGGCAGTAAGCTTCGCAGGAACCTTCTTCTACCGGAGAGACTAGCCGAAGTCGGCGTCTCCGTACATCTCGATATAGCGCCTGAAAATCCCGGAGCAACGACGGTCCCAGCTACACCGGCGGCAACGGTCGAGCTTGACCTTGTCCGGCGGGACGTGCATGGGCCGCTCATCGGTGACCGGTTCCGCAAATTCCCGGAGCCCGGGCTCGACGCAAGTCGGAATGCCGCAATACTCGGAGTGCACTACCTTCAGCTTGAGCCGGGCAGCCAGCTTGAGCGCGGCCAACAACTTCGGCGCGGCGACCGAAACCGGGGGAATCACCTCCTGACGGTTGTCCCAAGCCAGACCTGAAGGCGCTACAAACGAAAAAGCCACCTGATGGGGCCTGGGCTCCAGTGCGGCCGCGTAGCGGACAAACTCCTCGACGTGGTCCAGGTTGCGGCGGCAGACAACAAAATTGAGGTCTACAGTGTAGCCCGCCTGCAACGTCGTCTCCAACCCCGCCAGTTTACCCTCGAACAACTCCGGCTTGCCGGTGATGTCCCCCACCACGTCCCTGGTGCACCCATGGAGGGAAACCAGTATGTCGTCGGGCCGCGCTGCCGCCAACGCGGCCTTTGCCCGATGGTCGCCCAGCAGCACCCCGTTGGTCTGGATCGTAACGTACTCTATGCCCAACTCCCGGGCATCGGCGATGAGCTCCGGGACCCAGGAGACGAGCAACGGCTCCCCGCCGCTCACCACCAGCTTCCTGGCGCCCGCATCACAAGCCAGGCGCAACAGGCGCCCAGCGTCAGCCCTTGTCTCCGCCAGGTTTTCCGCCATTCCCCAGCTATTGCAGAACACGCAACGCTCCTGGCAGGCCAGCGTAACCCGTATCTCCACCTGGTCGGAACCGTAGATCAGCGAAGGACCTTCCCCAACTGCCCCGGGACTGTCGAATTCCAACGTCACACCCTTGGCTTCAGCCAGGGACAACTCAGTGGCCAGACGCTCCAGAAACTGCTGCGCGTCGGGAGACAACTCGTCGCGATACCCGAGGATGAAGCTCTTGCCGGTGCGAAAGGCAGGCTCGTTCTCCCGGTAGGGCATAAACCAGAACGAGAGGGAAGAGTCCGAGGGGCCGGAGCAGGTAAAAAGCAATCGGTCGCCCTCCGGGTTGACCGACTCCACTGACCACCCAAGGGCCTCGACGAGGCCCGGTACGAATTCCAGAGCCTTACTCAATGGCACAACCTGATGAGCAGCCGTCACCATCCAGCCAATTGCCGTCGTCACACTCTTCGCCCTGGTCGATGACGCCGTTGCCGCAGAACTGCAGTTTGCACTGGTCGGAACACAGTTCGTCGGGATCGGGCGGGTCGCACTCCTCGTCCAAGTGCCAGTCGATGACGCCGTTGCCGCACGTTTCATCCGACGTGCACCACTCGTCACAGCCATCGCCGGACACGGTGTTGCCGTCGTCGCACACCTCGTCCTTTACGGCGTCGACTATGCCGTTGCCGCAGATCTCGTCACTCAAACAATCGGCGGAGCACCAATCGCCGTCCACGGTGTTGCCGTCGTCACAAACCTCGTCCAAGGCTACTTGAACAACGCCGTCGCCGCAGCCGGGAGGGGCCTCCAATTTGCAATCCCAGGAGCAGCTGTCGCCGTCTTCAAAGTTGCCGTCGTCGCACTCTTCCGGCGGCTCCAGGATGCCGTTGCCGCAGAAGATCAGCTTGCACGCTTCGGAACAAACGTCCGGAATCGGTGGATCGCATTCTTCACCCTCCGGCCAGTCAACAATCCCGTTGCCGCACTCCGGTGGAATCTCAACCACGCATTCCCAGGAACAACCGTCTCCGTCCTCGACGTTCTCATCGTCGCACTCTTCCCCCGCATCCACCCAGCCGTTCCCGCAGCCTTCCACCCGGCAGTTGGGGGAACAGGTGGCCAGGGTCTCCGGGTCCGCAGTGTCGCAACTCTCACCCACAGGCCAGTCGATGACGCCGTTGCCGCACGTTTCATCCGACGTGCACCACTCGTCACAGCCATCGCCGGAGACAGTGTTGCCGTCGTCGCACAACTCCCCCTGGACCTCGTCTACGAGGCCGTTGCCACAACTTTCGTCGCTCTTGCAATCGGCCGAGCACCAGTCGCCGTCATCGGTGTTGCCGTCGTCGCACACTTCCTCCAACTCTTCGTCAACCACACCGTCGCCGCAGACGGGAGGTGCCTCCAGTTTGCATTCCCAATCGCAGCCGTCTCCCGGGTCAAAATTGCCGTCGTCGCACTCCTCGCCCTGGTCCGGTTCCAGCACTCCGTTGCCGCAGAAGATTTTTTTACACGCGTCCGAGCATAGATTCTGAGGGTCGACCAGGTTGGGCGGGTCGCACTCTTCGCCGAGTTCCGTATCGACAAAGTCGTTGCCACATTCCTCGTTGGAGGTGCACCACTGGTTGCAGCCGTCGCCGCCTTCCGTATCGCCGTCGTCGCAGACTTCGCCCATGACCACATCGACAATACCGTTGCCGCACTCTTCAGAGCTCTTACAGTCGGCCGAGCACCAGTCGCCATCCTCGGTGTTGCCGTCGTCGCACACTTCCTCCAGCTCTTCGTCAACCACACCGTCGCCGCAGACGGGAGGTACCTCCAATTTGCATTCCCAATCGCAGCCGTCTCCCGGGTCAAAATTGCCGTCGTCGCACTCCTCTCCCTGATCGGGCTCCAGCAGTCCGTTGCCACAGAAGATCAGTTTGCAAACGTCGGAGCAGACATCCGGAATCGGCGGGTCGCACTCTTCGCCGAGCTCGTTATCGACGAAGTCGTTGCCGCACTCCTCGTTGGAAGTGCACCACTGGTTGCAGCCGTCGCCGCCATCCGTATTGCCGTCGTCGCAAACCTCACCCTGTATCACATCGACAATACCGTTGCCGCACTCTTCGGTGCTCTTGCAATCGGCGGAGCACCAGTCGCCATCCTCAGTGTTGCCGTCGTCGCAAACCTCCTCCAGTTCCTCGTCAACCACGCCGTCGCCGCACACCGGGTCCGGCTCCAACATACAGTCCCAACTGCAGCCGTCGCCGTCCGCCCAGCCACCGTCGTCGCACTCCTCACCTTGTTCAGGCTCCAAGATTCCGTTGCCGCAATAGATCTCTTTGCACTCGTCAGAACATAGATTCTGAGGGTCGTCCAGGTTGGGCGGATCGCACTCCTCACCAAGCAGAGTATCGACAAATCCGTTGCCGCACTCCTCGTTAGAGGTGCACCACGGATTGCAGCCGTCGCCACCTTCCGTATTGCCGTCATCGCAGACTTCGCCGTGGGTGTCCTCAACGATGCCGTTTCCGCAAATGATCAACCGGCACAGGATCGAGCAGTCCGCCTCCGGGTCGGGCGGGTCGCATTCCTCCCCCGCCTCCCAATCGACAAAAGCATTGCCGCACTCTTCGTCGGAGGTACACCACTGATTGCAGCCGTCGCCGTTGTCTGTGTTGCCGTCGTCGCACACCTCGCCATGGATCTCATCGATTATGCCGTTGCCGCATTCTTCCGTGCTGGAGCAATCGTGCGAGCACCAGTCTCCCGATACATTATTCCCGTCGTCGCACGCCTCGCCCTCGTCAAGTTGGCCATCCCCGCATCCGGTCGGCACCTCCAGGCAGTCCCACGAACAGCCATCACCGTCGAACCAGTTGCCGTTGTCGCACTCCTCCCCGGCGTCGACGATCCCGTTGCCGCAGGTGGTGCTCGTGCAATCCCACATGCAAAGGGTCAGGAAATCGGGCGGGTCGCACTGCTCACCGTCGTCCACCACGCCGTCACCGCATCCTTCCGGTTGGATCCGGCAGTTCCAGGAGCAGCCGTCACCGTCATCCCAGTTGCCGTCATCGCACTCTTCGCCGTCGTCCACCCCGCCGTCACCGCAGGTAGTGAGGCGGCAAAATGAGGTGCACATGTTTTCGATGCCCGGCGGGTCGCAAACCTCGCCCGCGTCCCAATCGATCACCCCGTTGCCGCATGTTTCGTCCGAATCGCACCAGTAGGAGCAGCCGTCGCCGCCCTTGTTGTTGCCGTCGTCGCAGACCTCCGGCGGATTGGTGTCGGGGTCAACGTAGCCGTTGCCGCAGGTTTCGTTGCTCAGGCAATCAAACGAGCAACCGTCTCCGCCAACGTTGTTGCCGTCGTCGCAAGCTTCGTCCGCCGTCTCGATGCCGTCACCGCACCCCTCGGGAACGACTTTGCACTCCGCGGAGCAGCCGTCCCCCTCTTCCCATCCCCCATCGTCACACTCCTCGCCCAACTCCTCTTCCACCAATCCGTTGCCGCAGCCCTGCATCAGACAGTTCGGCGTGCAACTTTCACCGCTCTCCGGGGCCCCCGGGTCACACTCTTCTCCGACATCCCAGTCGATGACTCCGTTGCCGCACGTTTCGTCACTCTTGCAGTCCGCGGAGCAGCCGTCGCCACTCTCGGTGCCGCCGTCGTCGCAAACTTCGCCCTGCAGGATGTCTACGATATCGTTGCCACACTCCTCGGTGCTCAGGCAGTCTGCGGAGCACCAGTCACCGCCCACGTTATTGGCGTCGTCACAAACCTCCACCCCCTCCACCACACCGTCCCCGCATCCGATGAGAGTCTGCAGGCACTGCCAGTTACACCCATCGGTATCGTCATCGTTGCCGTCGTCGCATTCCTCGCCCGGATCTTGCACCCCGTTGCCGCAGGTTTCATCACTGAAGCAGTCAGGGCTGCAGCCATCCCCGGCAATGTGGTTGCCGTCGTCGCACACCTCGGCCGGAACAGCCGCCCAGTCGGTAACACCGTTGCCGCACATTTCGTTGGAGGTGCACCATGCACTGCAGCCGTCGCCATCTTTGTTGTTGCCGTCGTCGCAGACTTCGCCCATCGCCAGGTCAACTACGTTGTTGCCGCATTCCTCGGTGCTCTGGCAGTTGGCGGAACACCAGTCCCCGTCCTCCGTATTGCCGTCATCACACACCTCGTTGGCATTAAGCACACCGTTGCCGCATTCACCGAAAGGATTGGAATCGCGGCCGCAGGTCATGAGCAGGCAGCTTGCGAGGGTTACGCACCAAAACCAGTTGAAGGTCCCCATAATAACACCCCGACATTTGGTAGAGTGATTATATCACGTGGGCGTACACAGGGGAAACCAGATCATTTGCCGCGCCGACAAGTCTGCGGTAGGATTCACGAGACGGGCAGGCAAAGCCCCACGGAGAACCTAATGCACCTGCTGGCAGCGACAGCCACTCCGACCGCGACCGCCTATCCCCTCATCATCCTCATCCTGGCGGTTGCCTGGGTTGGATTTGCCGCGGGCGCAGCATTGTGGCTGGGGCGCCTCCAAGCGCCGGAAGGGTGGTCACGAACGCAGGTTCTCCTGGGAGCCGGCGGGGCGTTTCTGCTGGCCTTGGGCATGGCGCTGGTGTTGTCCCCGGGGGTCCCGGTGCTGTGTACGTACACCGGCCTTACTCACATCACGTCCGCGTACCACATCGCGGGCCTGGAGTGGAACTGGACCTTCTCCACCGACTACCCCCTGGCTGTGCCGGTGTTCGCCGCAGCCTTCGTGCGCACCATGGGCGCCTCGCCGGAGTCGTTTTCCGCGGCCAACTCAGTGCTTTTCGCCCTGGGCGCGGCCGGCACCTTCCTCCTTGCCCTGGTGATGTTCAAGTCACGGCTTATCGCGATTGCCGCCGGACTCCTGGCCGCCACTGCCCCCCTCGGCCTGCTGCTGGCCGGGGGAGACGGACTCAGCATTGGATATTACGCGCTTTCCCCCTGGGTGCTGGCCCTCGGGCACCAGCACCTGGCTTTTCGCCGCAAAGAAACTCTGTTCGCCCTGGCTGCAGCTCTGGTACTTGCGACCCAGGCGCGGCCGGAAGGACTTGCCCTGTTCGCACTGGTCTTCCTGCTCGTGCCGGTGCACGCCGGATTCAAGCCGTCCAGTTGGGTAAGCCCCCTGCTGGCGCTGGCGAAACCGGTGGGGGCCGCGCTGCTGCTGTCAATGCCCCACCTGGCCGGCTTCTATGGCAACCTTGTGGCTTCGGGAAGGGTGGGCAATGAACTGGGCACGCACTGGGTGTGGAAGCTGCTGGCAGGGGCCGTGTTCCTAGCCGCGGCAGCCTGTTTCTCCGAGTGGCGGCGCAGTCGGGGCGCAAAGGAAGCAAAGTGGAGCGTGCCGGCTGGAGTAGTGATCTTCGTGCTCATCACCGCAGCCGCGGTAATGACCTTCGGTATCGACTACCTGACCCCGTCGCCGGTGTGCGTAGACGAAACCTGCACTCAGCACACCTTCGCCACCGTCCTCATCTGGTTTTTTAACCCCACAGTGAGTCCACTGGGGGTGATCATGTTCTTCATTATCGGCCTTACAGCCCACCGCCGAGAAACCGAGTCACGGCCGGTGGCCCTGCTCCTCCTCTGGGCAGGAGTCGTACTCGCAGCAGCCTCTACCAAGGCCACGGGAGAACTGCCTTTCGAAGGAGCGCGCACCCAGCTACCTGCAACTGTTCCCTTCGTCATCATCGCCGCAGTCGGCATACACGCGCTGACCCGCTTGACGCCCAAGGCGTGGGTTGGCGTGCTCGTCGCAGCGGTACTGGTCGTCCCTTCGTATCCGCTCTGCGTCAAGAACGTCACGAACCTCGATTACGACGCGCAGCGGGAATTCGCCTTCTTGCAGGAGTGCCTGCCCCGGCTCGAACCCAGAGCGGTGCTCTTCGCACCGGACGACGACAGGATAATACACTACAGCTACGGGGACCCGACCGCGGACGTGAATGTATACCACCTGTTCCGGCTCGGCTATCTCACCGAGGCGATGTCGGGACAGACCGCCCGCGTCCGGGTAGCGGAAACGTCTTATCTGTTAGCCGGAACAGGAGAGACCCCTGAGAACAGCTATTTCTTCAGAGGACTCGCCTGCCGCCGCACGGGAGGAACCCACGATAGCGAAAGCTGCAACAAAGTCATGGCCGGCTTCAGCCTGGAGCCGGTGTGCGAAACCACGATTCCTAACCGCATGTACACTTCCGACTTCTTCAACGATCTGAAAATCGTTGGGGATACGGTCACAATTGGGGTATACAAAATCAATGCAACACCTTGAAACAATCAGCCGAACCAAATCAGCCTCATGGTACCGCCTTGCCGGTGACTACCAGGGCGAAGTCCAGCGCTGGGTGGTCTCCACGCCACAGACGGTGGAGATCTGCAACCGGCCCGAGTTGTGCGGCGTAGAGTTCTCCAACACGCTCAGCCGCGGTATGACTGCAGCACTGGCCACCGCACCTTTCGCCGATTTCTTAGGCGCACAGCCGTCCAACCGGCTTTGCATCATGAACTTCCTGAGGGGCAGCCTCAATTTCGACCTGCGCAATGCGGTATCGGCCGCGCTGGGCAGCGGCTATCATGCCACCTGCTTCATGAGCTCTCAGCGTTTTCGCAAGGAAGGAAGGTGGCACGTCAAAGAAGACATGTACCGGAAGCTGAAAATCCCGGACCAGGCAGTGCTCCTGGTAGGCGACGTGGTAGCCACCGGTGTTACCGTGGATAACGGCCTCGAGGTGATCAAAGAAACCCTGGCCGAACACAACACCTCCATCAAGGCGCTGGTATTCTTCACCATCGGCTGCCACAAACTGGAGAAAGTCCTGGAGAAGCACCACCGTCAGTTCGCCGAGATGTTCCCGGACTACGAACAAACCCACATCATCTACCTGGAAGGAAAATTCCGCCTGGTGACTCCCGAGACCCGGGTGGTTATCGGCATTCCCGGCACCGACCTCATCCGGGTGGACAGCCTGCTGGCCCCTGAATTCGAGAGTTCCCAGTTCGACACCGTGTCCGGGCCGTTGGAGCGTTGCACTATCTATGACGCCGGCTCCAGGGCCTTCGACGTGGGGGAATATCTGGACGATGTAACGAGGTACTGGGAGCAGGTACAACGACTGGCCCGTCGCGGCTATACTCTGTTCGAAGCGCTCATGGAACGCTGGCCGGGGAAGGAGTACGCAAGTCGCAAGCGATTCGACAAGGCCAAGACGCAACAGTGGAAGGGGCTCTCCAAGGAGTTCCTGGACGAGCTTTGGAAGAAACACCGGCAACGGTGGAAGGGTGATTTCAAGAAATGGGCTCAAACAAGAGAGGCCCTTGAGTGCGTGTGTGAAGACCGCTTGGACACGCTTGGCGAATTGGCCCGGGATCTTGGGAGGGTAAAATGAGCGGCAATGACTTTGTTCCACACCACATCAATGCAACCGCGGATGACCTCGCCGGGAACAACGGAATCGGAAGGTACGTCTTCCTCCCGGGCTCCGACGGAAGGGCCGCAGACATCTCGGACCACTTCGACGACGTAAAGGTGCTGGCCAGCAAGAGAGGCCACAATCTGTACCTCGGAACTCTGAAAACGGAATCGGGCACCATCGACGTGGTTGCCGTGGCTTCGGGCATGGGTACTCCCAGCCTCGACATCATCGTCCAGGAGTTGTTCAAGCTCGGCGCCCGGCGCTTCTTGCGTATCGGGACCGCCGGTTCCTGCCAGAAGAAGACCATTCGGGTCGGCGACCTGGTGGTAGCCATGGGCGCGGTCAGAGACGAGAACACTTCGACCCTGTACGTGCCCCCGGAGTTTCCGGCCATCGCTTCGCCTGCATTTGTCCAGGGAGCCGGCTGGGCGGCCCAGAGCTTAGGCTTCTTCTCCCGCACGCACTGGGGCATCATCCACTGCAAGGACTCCCTATTTGCCCGGGAGTTCGGCGAAGGGCCCATGGCCGACGCGAACAAAGAGTACATGCGCATCATGGAGGAAGCCGGCGTTATCGCGTCGGAGATGGAGTCCTCCCATCTCTTCATCCTCGCCTCCCTGTTCGACCACGAAGTGAAACAGCTCGGCGATGGCCCCGAATTCCGGGTCCTGGCCGGTACGGTCTTAGGCATCATCGGCGACGACCGCCCGTTTGCCCCCAAAGAAGAAACCGCCAAAGCAGTTGAAGACGCCGTAACCTTAGGCATCGAAACCATGAAGCAGGTAGCCCGTCTCGACGGCATCGGGTAACTCTTACAATCGCATTGACTCACGCGCGTTGCGAATGTTAGGTTAGTATCTGCTTGGTAGTACGCGACGCTCTCCCGGCAATAGACAGGCAGGGGCTCAGGTGGACCTGAAGAAGAGCTACAGGGAAGACCTCACTCTATTCGAATCCAAGTCCGGAGTGGTCTCCTTTCTGCTTCTTCTGGTCGCGCTGGTAGCGTTTCCGTTCATCGCCCTGAAGGTCGCCGGCGGCAGCTACTACATGAATGTGATCAACCTTATCGCGATCAACGCAATTGTGGCGGTGGGACTCAACATCCTGGTGGGCTACACCGGCCAGATTTCCCTGGGCCACGCCGGCTTCTTCGCCATCGGCGCGTACGCCCAGGCCCTGCTGGTCATGAAGTACTCAGTCCCCTTCCTCATTGCCGTGCCCATGGCGGGAGTGGTCGCGGGGTTGTTCGGCCTGCTCCTCGGCCTGCCGGCCCTCAGGCTGGAAGGACCTTACCTGGCTATTGCCACGTTGGGCTTCGGCATTGCCGTCACCCAGATCATCGGCCGCCTCGAGATCTTGGGCGGCAGAATGGGTCTGGCCGTCCCGGCCACCGAGTTAACGTTGTGGCTGAAGAGCCTCATGAAGGACTACCTCCCTGCGGGCAAATCAGCAGACGCGCCGTTTTATGCCATGTACATCATCGTGATCCCGCTCACCGTCGTGCTCACCATCGCGGCGGTGAACCTCATGAAGTCCCGGGTCGGCCGCGCGTTCGTAGCTATCCGGGATAGCGAGATCGCGGCGGAAACCATGGGCGTGAATTTGACCCGCTACAAGACCGCAGCCTTTGCCGTAAGCGCGTTTTACACCGGCATTGCCGGCGCGCTCTACACCCACGCCATGGGCTTCATCAACCCGGAGAGTTTTGACCTGCGACTCTCCATCACCTTCCTCGCCATGGTGGTAGTTGGCGGATTGGGTTCGATTCTGGGATCGCATCTAGGCGCCATACTCATGACCTTGTTGCCTTTGTCATTGACTGCGGTGCGGGACGTACCCGAGATTATTTACGGAGGCATACTGATATTGGTGATTCTGTTCGAGCCGTTGGGCCTTAGAGGCAGGTGGCTCAAGATGAAAATCTACTGGAAGAAATGGCCGTTCTAGGGAATAAGAAATGTTGATGCAACTAATAGTCATGGGCCTTGCCACCGGGTGCTGCTATGCCCTCATAGCTCTGGCCATGGTCATCATCTACAAGACCAGCGAGGTGCTGAACTTCGCGCAGGGCGAACTGGCCATGTTCTCCACTTTCGTGGCGTTCATGCTGCTCACCAAGTTCGAACTGCCCATGGCGGTGGCATTCCCGGCCGCCCTCGTGTTTGCCATGGCGTTGGGCGCCCTGGCCGAATTGCTGTTTCTCTCTCCCGCCCGGGAGCGCAGCCGCGCGGTGCCGCTGTTCGTGCTTTGGTCGTTCACCCTTTTCGTTCTCTACCTCACCTTCTTCAAGGACCCCGGCGTACCGCTGACCCTGGGACTCGGCCTCGCCGCTTTCGCCGTGTGGGTGAGCCTGGAGACCATGTCGAAACGACCGGTGCGAAAACCGACTCTGCTGGGCCTCATCATCATCACCCTGGGCCTCGAGATGGTCCTGTACGGTGCAGCCGGCTGGTTCTGGGGCGCGAGCCAGCAGACGCTCCCCTCGCCGGTGAGCGACATCTCGGTCCACCAGGTAGGATCGGTAATCATCAGCGACTTGAACCTGGTGATATTTGCAGTTTCCATTACCGCCATGGCGCTGCTGTTTGCGTTCTTCCGCTTCACCCGGTGGGGCGTCGCCATGAAGGCCACCGCACAGAACGTGCTGGCCGCCCGCCTCATGGGCATCCGCACCCGGCGTATCTTCACCCTGACCTGGGCCATCTCCTCCCTGGTAGGAGCCATCGGCGCACTGCTTATCGCATCCGCGCAGCCGTTGGACCCCAACCTCATGATGGATGCACTCCTGAAGGGTTTTGCCGCGGCCGTGTTGGGTGGTATGAACAGCCTGGTGGGTTGCGTTGTGGGAGGGTGTATCTTAGGCATATTGGAAAACCTGGTGGCAGGCTATGTGCCCGACGGCACGCAGTTCAAGTCCACCGTTGCGTTTTTTGTCATAGTTCTGGTTCTTTGTATCCGGCCGGCCGGCTTGTTCGGAAGGCACTACGTGAAGAAAGTATAGGAGGGAGCAATGAGACGATTGAGTGGAATTCTGGTGTTGGCATGTGTGGCAGCCCTGGCCATTGCAGGTTGCAAGAAGCAGGGGGAGTCCGGCGACGACGGCGCGTCTACCATCGGGATCACCGACGATACGATCCTGGTCGGACAGTGGGGTCCCCAGACCGGCCCTGCCGCGTTGTGGGGTTCGGTGGCAAGAGGAACCGCAGCCTACTTCGAGATGATCAATGCCGAAGGCGGCATCCACGGGCGTAAGCTGAAACTGCTCATCAGAGATGACTCGTATCAGCCGCCCAAGACCAAGGCCGCGGTGGTCGAGTTGGTGGAGAAAGAAGGGGTGTTCGCATTCGTCGGCGGACTCGGCACCGGCACCGGCATGGCGGTCAAAGACTACCTGGCCGAAAAGAAGATCCCATGGGTCGGCCCCGCGTCGGGTTCCTCCAATTGGGCCAACCCTGCCAACCGATACCGGTTCAGCCTCTATCCCACCTACACCACCGAGGCAAGGGCGCTGACCCGTTACCTGGTCAAAGAGGCGGGCAAAGAGAAGATCGCGTTCTTCTACCAGAACGACGACTATGGCAAGGAAGGACTGGAAGGGGCAAAAGCCGAGTTGAAAGAGCTGGGCAAAGAGCTGGTCACCGAAGTGAGCGTGGAGATGACCGACCAGGACCTGCTTTCCCACGTCATGAAGCTCAAAGAATCGGGCGCCGATGCAGTGATCCTGTGGCTGTTGCCCAAACATGCGGCAATCACCCTGGGAACCGCGGCCAAACTGGGTTTCAAGCCCCAGTGGGCGACGTCCAGTTCCCTGTCAGACGCCCCCCTGATGCACGGTATCACCAAGGGCCTGTGGGAAGGAGTAGTCTTCACCGCCATTATGGAGCTGCCCGACTCCGACCACGAACTGATCAAGAAATACCGGGAAGCGTATGAAAAATACGGCAAGGCGGCCAACGACAAGGAGCAGTTCGGCGTCTTCTTCCTCGCCGGCTTCCTCTTCGCCGAACCGTTCGTCGAGGCGCTGAAGAACGCGGGCAAAGATGTGACCCGGGAAAAACTCGTCGATGAACTCGAAAAACTTGATAAATGGAACGGCGGTACCGGCCACGACATCACTTTCGGTCCCGAACTTCGCCAAGGCCAGAAGTCGGCCTTCATCTGCAAGTGCGAAGGGGGCAAGGCAGTGAAGATCGCGGACTGGATTACCGTGGAGTAAGCAAGTTGCAACTTGTTGTCAAAGACCTGCAGTTGAGTTTTGGCGGGCTGAAAGCCCTGGACGGGGTTTCGTTTGAGGTCGAGCAGGGTGAACTGTTCTCCCTCATCGGCCCCAACGGGGCGGGCAAGACCACCGTGTTCAACTGCATCAGCGGCATCTATCGCCCTGATGCCGGCGAGATCAGATTTGCCGATCGTCAACTGAATGGGTTGAAACCCGACCGCATTGCGCGTCTCGGCGTGGCCCGCACGTTCCAGAACATCGAACTGTTCTCCCACATGACCACTCTGGAGAACCTGTTGCTGGGGCGGCACTTGCGCATCCGGACGGGAATTCTGGCGGGGGCGGTGTTTGGGAAGAAGGTTATCAGGGAGGAGATGGAGCACCGGCGGCGGGTGGAGGAGATCATGGACCTCCTCGACCTGCAGGCGGCCCGGGATGAATTCGTGGCCAACCTGCCCTACGGCATCCAGAAGCTGGTGGAGCTGGGGCGGGCGCTGGCCATGGAGCCGTCGCTACTGCTACTGGACGAGCCTTCCGCGGGCATGAACGAGGAGGAGAAGCGCGAGTTAAACTTCCGCATCTCTGATATCCGCGCCGAGTTTGAAGTCACCATCCTGCTGGTGGAGCACGACATGCGCATGGTGATGAGTATTTCGGATCGGGTGCTGGCCATGAATGAGGGGCGTCTGCTCACTATCGGACCGCCCCTGGAAGTGCAAAGGCATCCCGAGGTGATGAGGGCCTATCTCGGGGAGGAACTTTAGCGCAAATGCTCACGGTGAAAAACCTCGAGACTTTTTACGGCCCGCTGCAAGCGCTGTACGGGGTGTCCTTTGATGTTCAAGAAGGGTCCATCGTGACCATCCTGGGCGCCAACGGCTCGGGCAAAACCACGACGCTGAAAACCATCGCCGGCCTGCTCGACGACCAGCCGGAAAAGGGGGTCATTGAGTTCGAGGGCCGCCGTATCGACCACCTCGACGCAGCCCGCATTGTGCGCCTGGGCATTTCCTACGTCCCGGAGGGAAGGGAGGTGTTTCCGGAGCTGACAGTGTCGGAAAACCTGGCCATGGGCGCGTACCTGCGCCGGGACCGCAAGGGTGTGGCCGAAGACCGCGACCGGATGCACGCGCTATTTCCGATCCTGTCTAAGCGGGAACGCCAGTTGGCGGGCACGCTGTCGGGTGGCGAGCAGCAGATGCTGGCCATCGCCCGGGGGCTTATGTCCCGGCCACGGCTGCTCATGCTCGACGAGCCTTCCCTGGGCCTGGCGCCCGCCGTGGTGAAAGAGATCTTCACCATCATCGGCCAGCTCAACCGGGAAGGGACAACTATCCTGCTGGTGGAACAAAACGCCAGCAAGGCGCTGGCGTGCGCCCACCACGGCTACATCCTCGAAAGCGGCCGCATCGTCATGGATGACACTTGCGACGAGTTGTTGAAGAACGAGGACGTCCAGGAGTTCTACCTCGGCATGCGCGCCGACGAAGACTCTGCCGCGGGCGACAAGCGCTACAAGCGGAAGAAACGCTGGCGGTAGCTGCCCAGGTAGCTACCGCCGGTACATCCCCTCGATAACTTCGGCGTACATCTTCTCGATGTTCATGCGCTTGACCTTCATGGTGGGGGTCACTTCGCCGTCTTCCTCTTCCAGCCTCCGGTCCAGCACCACGAATTTGCGCACCTGCTCCACCCGGGCCAGGTTGCCGTTCACCTTCTTCACTTCATCTTCTATGAGTTTGAAGATTTCCGGGTTGCGAGTGAGGTCTGCATAGGTAGTGAAGGGGATCCGGCTCTCTTGCGCATAATCGGTGACGTTTTCCTCGTCGATGAGGATTAATGCGGACAGAAACGGCCGATTGTCTCCGATAACCACCGCGTCGTTGATGTACGGGCTGAATTTTAGCTGGTTTTCGATATTCTGCGGGGCCACGTTCTTGCCGCCGCCGGTGATGATCAAATCCTTCTTGCGCCCCGTGATTTTCAAGTACCCGTCTTCATCGAACTTCCCCAGGTCCCCGGAGTGAAGATAGCCGTCGACTATGGTGTCGGCGGTGGCCTCCGGAGAACGATGGTAGCCCTGGAAAACGTTGTCCCCCTTCACCAGGATCTCTCCGTCGTCCGCGATCTTCACCTCCACCCCCGGTAGCGGCGGCCCCACCGTGCCGATGCGGATGTCGTTTCCTCTATGGATGGAGGTAGGACCGCTCCCCTCGGTCTGCCCGTACACTTCCCGCAAGTCCAAACCGATGGCGTGGAAGTAACGCAAGATCTCCGGCGAAATGGGCGCCGCTCCCGAAATGGCCAGCCGGGTACGCTCCAGCCCCAGCCGTTTCTTCAGCGGATGGAACACCGACAAGTGCGCCAGTCGATTCAGCGCTGCCAGCATCAACCCCGGCTGCCGGCCTTCTTCCCTAACTCGGGCCGCCCTCTTTCCCACCCGTACCGCGGCAGCATAGGCCAACCGCTTGCTCAACTCCGCTTCTCTCATGGTGAGCAGTATGCGGGAGTAGAACTTCTCCCAGATCCGGGGCACCGCGAACAAGACCGTGGGCGACACCTCGCGCAGATCCTGGGGCACTGTGTCCAGGCTCTCGGCAAAATTCACCGTGTATCCGAACAGAAGCTGATTCACCACCGTCATCATCCGCTCGGCAATATGGCACAGGGGCAGAAACGAAAGCGCGTCGTCACCCTCGAAGATCGGGTTCACTTCGTTTAGCATCCGCCCCGTGGTCATGAGGTTGTGGTGGGACAACATCGCCCCCTTGGGCGGGCCGGTGGTGCCCGACGTATACACCAGCAACGCGGTGGCGTCGGGAGAAAGCGCGGCGATGCGCTCGTCCAGCGCTTCCTCGGCCGCAGCATCAGCTTTCGCTCCCAACTCCAGGAATTCGTCAAAACGCATCACCATCGGGTCTGAGAAATCCCGCAGCCCCTTCCAGTCGAACACCACGATTCGTTTCAGTTCCGGTAGCTGCTCACGGGTGGCCAGGAGCTTGTCCAACTGCTCTTCGTCTTCGACGAAAATCAGGGAAGACCCGGAGTGCTTCACGATGTAGGCTACCTGCTCAGCCGCGGACGTCACGTAAATGGCCGCCGTAATCGCGCCGGTTGACTGGATACCAATGTCCGCATAGACCCACTCGGGGCGGTTTTCACTAATGAGCGCGACGCACTGCTCGGGCTTGACCCCCAGGGCGAGCAGAGCGTTGGCCACCGCGCGCACCCGGGCCCGATAATCCTGCCACGACTCTTCCTGCCACAGTCCGTAGTCCTTGGTGCGCAGGGCAACCCGGTCTCCGTATTCAACAGCCCGCTGCATAAGTAAGGCGGGCAACGTGTTCGCTTCCATAGCGTCCTTCTCCTACCTGTGGAAACACATGGCCGTGGGGATCGCATTGACAATGCGGTCCACCAGGCTCACAGCCCCCCGAAAGCCCATAAACGGTGCGTCGTACAAGTGGTGAGTCCCCGGCGACTGAAAGCCGAGGAACACCCCGGCTATGGGCAGCGACCGGGTGGTACTGACCGCCTGTTCGTTGCAGATTATCACGGGAACCAGCGACGAGGCCTCGGCAATCTCCTTGATGCGGAACCCGAGGCTTCTCACTTCAGGTGCGGCCAGCAATTCACCGAACGGCCCGGGGTCATAGTCGGGCGTGCGGCCCGAACAGGCAACCAACCGCACCAGGCCGCCCAACTCCCGCACCATATCGGCCACCGCAACCGCGAGGTAACCCTCTGTACAGACCAGAAAATCCCGGTTCCTGAAATAGCGCAACGCGGGCTTGGCCAGCAGTTCGTAGTGCCGGGTCGCTTCCTCCCTGATGAAGCCCTCGGCCCCGGACGCACGCCCGGTCGCTTCAGCCACCTCGTGCAACCACTTCACCGTACCTGCAAGCCCCACCGGCAGGCCGGTTTGCACCACTTTAGCGCCGGTGCGTTCTGCGAGAATGCCCGCGGCCTCACCCGCGTAGGGCAGCGCGATAATCGTCGACGCACCCGCAACCGCGGCTAAATCGGAAGACGGCACTCCCGACAACCACACCGACTCCAGGCTCAAACCCAACCCCTCGAGCAGCCGCCTCAATTCCGTAATGTTGGCGTGGTGGTCCGCTTCGTTCCGGTCCCAAAAATAGCCGACCACCGCTACTCCGTCTTCCTTTCGGGGCACTTCGGGCAAGGGAACGGTGCGAGCCAGTTGGTCTACAATCTGCTCGTATCCCGACACCCAATCACCCAACGACTCGGTGTGGGAAACCATCATGAGCTCCATCGGGACCCGATGCTTGACGCGGTCGAATATCGCTCGATAATCAATGCCCACCAAAGCCACGGCAGGAGCCGGGTAGACCAGTAGATATTTTCCCTCCTGAGAGGCCAGCCGTTCCATATGTGCAGCGAGTACCTCCCTGCGATCGGTCGCCACAGAGTCGGGTCCCACGCTGGTGCACGCGATGCGGTGTTTTCCATCTTCCGCCAGCACGGTGGAGTTCCAGTCGTGATTGTCGTAGATCATCTCTGCGCGCATAGTGGCGCAATCAGGGGCATCGATCATCATCCACAGGTCGGGGACTGCGTTCACCGCAAGATATGCGCCCAACATGCGGGGGTAGGAGAATTTCACCCCATATTCAGCGGAAACTCCGTCCCACTCCCTCCTACTCATCTCCATCTCCTGTCGCGGCCTTGAATCGTGAGAGATTCCGGGCGAACTCCGCTTCGCATGCTCCCAGCACCCTCGCCTGAGACCTCACCGCGCCTTGAAGCCCGGGCTCCAGGTCGGCGATACCAAACTGCCCGATGCCCCGCTGCAGCAGCCGGCGGTCAAAGCTCAGGTCGGTGCACACCGCGGACAGGCCCGAACCAAGCCACCAGTTGAGCCTTCGTTCGTCATCGGAGCCGGAGAGAATCTCCACCCGGAACCCCAACTCTTCCAAGAAAGAGGCGAGAGGGACACCGGAGGTGAGCTCCGGCCTTGTCACCAGGTCCCCCTGGGCCTCGGCGAGAGCAATGCCGACCCGGTGACGTCCCGCCCTGGGCGCCAGGCGGGCCAACTCCAGTCGTGCGCGGTTCAGTTCTTCCGCCAGTGTTTCTTCCACTGAATCAGGCTCCAGGCCTACCGCGGCCAACCCCTGCCGCAGGAATTCTTCCACCCCACAGACTCCGTACGGCGGAGTAATGTGCACCACCGCGGGCGCCAGCTTTTCGTACAACCCTTTGTACAGTTCGGTGTAGGCAGCCTGGGGCCAGAGCAGTTGCACCGGGGCCTCGCCGTACCGCACGAGCCCGGCCAGGTCCACCAGCGGCAGTTGTCGCTGCCCCAGTTGGAGTCCGACCCCTTCCATCAACGTGAACAACTCCTTGACGCCGCGCCCGGGCGGGAAACCCACCAGGTGGACCGCGTTCTCCAAGGCCACTATCTCCCCACTTGCTTCGGCCGGAACCTTGTCAAGGGTCTCGCGGGCGGCCCGAATGATGTCCTCTGTGGCATCGGAAAATGCAACCCCGGAGATCAGCACGGGCCCGTCGAAACCATCGGTAAATTCACGAATGGCTCCGGTCCAGTCCTCCCCGGCTATCACCGGCGAGCAGCTCACATAGATGCTCGCGGCCACGAATCTCTCACCCGCTTCCCCGGCCACCGCCAGCGCCCTTCTGAGCGCATCGTTGCTGCCCGCGATGAAGTCGCATTCGTTGAGGTTCGAGGTGAGCCAATCCGCCTGCTCGTGGTGCGTATCTTCCGCCCGCTCATTAAGCCAGGGAAATCTCAGCATGTGCGCGGAGTAAGGCGTGATCTTCTGTTCGCTGAACTGGCAGACGTCGCTGCTGTGGTGGACGTTGAATGTCCTTCCGCCCCCGAATCTCACTTCCCCCATGAGCATGCGGATTCGCTCCTGGCCATAGAGGAAACGTCCCTCTTTGCCGCCTGCTCCCCACACTGACCAGAACCGCGGCTCGGCGCGGCGGTCCCGGGGCCGCCCCGCGTCCTTGACTCGCTCCAACTCCCCGGCCAGCCGCGACGCAGGGTCGCCGGTAATCATCAGCGCCAGCGCGTCGGCTGAGGGTGACAACCTGCGGACGCGTTTCACCACATAGTCCAGCAGTTGCCGGGCAACGGGCGTCAACTTCGACGTATGGCTCACAGCCCATCCACCAGCCACGGCATAACAACTCTGCCCCTGCTTTTCCGGCGCCAGGCTGAACTCCAGCGAGCCGATGCTCGGACTCTTCACCGAAACCAGAAACGCGCCGGCCCGGTGGCCGAAGGTGAGCACCTCCAGGGCCAATGGAGCCCGCGCTCCGGAGTTGAATCCCAACATGGCGGCAAGCCCTTCCCGGGCCTCCGGTCCGCCCAGGACCAGCCCATCCCTGGGGAGACTTCGGCGCGGACCGGGCGGAGTGATCACCGGATGCGCTACTTCAGACGCCGGCGGGGGAATCTCCTCAGCCGGACGGGGGACGGGAGGCTCTTCTGAGCCACGCACCGAACCCGAAAACAGTGCAAACACTTCGTCCGAAGTCAGGGGCGCCGGCTTGCCCGGTTCGACGTCAAAGGAATCCAACACCGTACCGGCAAGATTCTCGAACGCCTGGACCGTAGCGCCACCGCCTTCGATTTCCACCGCGGTCCGGTAGCGCCCGGCAGCACTCCCCACCGCGGGATCCCTGGGAATTACGCCGGCCAGTCCGGTGCCGATGCTCCTCGCATAGGCGTTGATGCGCGCCCCGCCCGTTTCGTCGTCAAAGACGTTGGTAATGAGTCCGCCCAGCCTCACCCCGTTCATGTAGTAGGCGTTGGCGGCCAGGATGATGTTGTTGGCAGCAAACAGCGATAGCGGGTCGCCTGAGACGACTACAAACGCACGCTCGGCAAAGCCGTATCTGAGCGGCGCGGCAAAGCCGCCGCACACCACATCCCCCAAAACGTCGAAGATCACCACGTCGTAGTTTCGGGAGGGCAAAAAATCCAACTCCTCGAACAACTCGAACATCCGGGCAATGCCTCTGCCGCCGCAGCCCGCCCCCGGAGCAGGCCCGCCGGCCTCGATGCAATCGATTCCGTGGCGCCCTTCAACCACAAACTCCGCCGGCTTCGGCCTCGCCTTGCCCTCGGCCAGAAGGTCCAGC
This sequence comes from uncultured Myxococcales bacterium, assembly GCA_964626565.1. GTDB lineage: Bacteria > Myxococcota_A > UBA9042 > CAIXZC01 > CAIXZC01 > CAZVFX01. Next base: position 35,312 of record CAZVFX010000038.1, on the reverse strand, counting down.
AGGGTAGTGATCCGCTTACCCTCAGTGAGCGCTAGAGTGGAATCCGCCTTCGGATCACACCCCACCTGCAACACTTTCAACCCCTGCCGAGCATAGCAGCAGCTCAGCGCACAGGAGACTGTGGATTTGCCGCTGCCGCCCTTGCCGTATATGGCGATCCGTTTCACCGTCCTGACACCCCGATGATATGACCCTGGCCCCTTCCCCCGGATGGTCGACATTATCTTAGCAGGCCCCGAGGTCACCACGCAAGACTACTGATCTCCATATTCCCCTGTTGAACAGTTGAACACCCGGTTATATAATAGACCCGTCAGTAGGTATAAATGGTGAGCGCCACAGTCCCGATGCGGGGGTGGCCGCCAGTTCGGGGAGGGATACATGAAGGGGACGGGGCGGGTCGTACTGATGTTGGCCCTGTTCTTCTTTGCAAGATGTTCTCCTTCCAGTACTTCGGATGCTCCGGACCCGGGCAAGACCGATGTCGGACCGCTCGACCAATCAATCCGTGGGGAAGTGGGTGTCGCAGAGGTGGGGGTGGTGGCAGACGCCGTCCTCATCGATGTCGTTGCAGACGCTCCGAAGGACTCCAAAGAGACAACTGGAACTCTCATCGACACCGGCACGGATGAGGGGGCAGTCCTTCCGGACACCCCGCCGGACCTGCCGGACGTGGCCGGTGAGGAAGTCTGGACCGACCTGTGCGCCGGAGTCAACTGTGATGACGATGACCCTTGTACTGACACGTGGTGCGACCCCATCGAGGGTTGCTTGAGCAAGCCCAACGAAGCCCAGTGCGACGACGGCGACCCGTGCACGGCGGGAGACTTCTGCTCTGAGGGTGAATGCAACACCGGTCCGGTTGAATTGTGCTTCTCCTGTGACTCAGATGCCGATTGCCTCTCTCACGACGACGGAAACCTCTGCAACGGGCTGGTGCTTTGTGTCGTCGGCCTGTGCGAAGACGCCCCGGAACTGGCGGTGGAGTGCGTGGACGAAATAGCGGACGACTGCTTTATCTCCGTTTGCGACCCGGAAACGGGAACGTGCGGCCCCGCACCTTCCCCCATGTACACGCCCTGCGACAACAACGACCTGTGCGTTGAGGCGGACGAGTGCTATGACGGTGAGTGCCTGGGTCTGGCTGTGGAATGCGACGATTTCAACCAGTGCACCGAGGATTCGTGCGCGCCGGAGCAGGGCTGCATCTTCACCGCCCTGCCCGATGAAACACAGTGCGGCCTTACCGAGTTGTGGTGGTGCGTTTCGGGAGAGTGTACTGAGTGCATCCCCGACTGCGCCGGCGCAGCGTGCGGCGGCGACGGTTGCGGCGGAAGCTGTGGCGAGTGCCAGGCCTGGGAGTCGTGTCAGGATTCCCAATGCACATGCGACAACTGTTGCGGAAATGATGAAGATTGTCTCTATTACCAGACCTGCTCCGAAGTCCTGGATGAGACGCAGGAGGTTCTCGGATGCGAAGACAGGTTGCTCATGTTCCACGAGGGGTTCGAGGGACAGGCCCCGGGGAATCCATCACCCACACTCATGTTTTGGGGAGATGGGGAAAACCCCTGGAAGGTGAAGCACACCTGGGACGGCTCCAACGCCAACACAGGCACTTATTCGTTGCGTTACTACCAACTGGGAGAGTTCTCCGGCTGGCTCGGTTTCGAGCAACCGCTCCCGGCAGCCGACGACGTTGAACTACTGGTGCTCTCTTTCCACGTCAGGTGCTCTGATGCGGCAGTGCCGTTTACGCTGACGGTGCAGGTAAACGAGCAGGTGGTGGCCGAAGTGAACAACAGCGAGTGCGACTCCACCTGGCATCGCCACATAGCGGACCTCGGCCAGGCGGGACCGGGGGCAACGCTCATCGGCTTGAACCTGGAGAAAACCTCGTTTGCCGGCGTGGAGATCGTCCTGGACGACATCACGATCCTTGTGGACCAGTGTGCGCACCTGGGTTGTGTCGATCTCGTCGCGGCAGAAGGTCACTGCATTGAGGCGGGCATTCCCCCCGGCTACTGTCTCATCGAGGGTGACTGCTACACGGAAGGCGCTGTTCTGCCGAACGTCCCGTGCCTTCTGTGCGACCCGGACGAGGCCGCTGATGATTGGTCTCCCGCCGATGAACTATGCGACGATGACAACCCTTGCACCATTGGTGACTACTGCTCGGGCGGCACCTGTCTGTCAGGCCCCGAGGAAGTGGATTGCCCGGCGCCCAGCGTCTGCCAGGTAGGAGCTTGCGACCCCGAATCCGGGGCGTGTGTGTTCGAGGAGGTACCTTGCAGCGATGCAGACCTGTGTACCGAGGACTTCTGCATCCCCGAACTCGGGTGTGTTCACGTTCCCGTAACCTGCACCGATTTCAGCGTTTGCACCGTCGACCACTGCACTGCCTGGAACGGTGGCTGCGTCAACGAGTCGATCGACTGCAGCGATGGCGACCCTTGCACTGCAGACTTGTGCGACCCGGTCAACGGCTGCAGCCACGAACCGGGCTGCGACGACGGCGACAAATGCACTGTGGACATCTGCGACCCGTGCACCGGTAGCTGCAGCTACGAGCGAAAATGCCACGACGGGAACATCCTCACCGAGGACGCCTGTGCACCCGAAACCGGAGAGTGCCAGTATGTGCAGAAAGCACCGGACGACTGCTGGGACGGGAACCCATGCACGACTACCTGGATGTCCGATGCCGGTTGTGAGGTATGGGTCACCTCATGCAATGACGGAAAGGGGGGAACCGATGACTCCTGCGATCCAGCAACGGGAGCGTGCGTTCACGAGAAGATAGAATGCGACGATGGAGACGCGTGCACCGAAGACTGGTGGGACCCCTGGGGCTGCATCTACTTTGAAGTCATCTGTCACGACAACGATAACTGCACTCACGATCAATGTGACAACGTGCTGGGGTGTCACTACCCGGCCATCAACTGTAACGATGGACAGTCGACAACCGACGACTGGTGCGACCAATTCCTCGGCTGTCAACACGATGTCGCTTCGTGCGACGACAACGACAAGTGTACTGTTGATTCCATTGGGTTGGGCGGGGGATGCACACATGCTCCGCGCAACTGCAGCGATGGAGATCTGTGCACCGTCGATCTTTGCGCCCCGGACACCGGCTGTTACCACGAACCGATGGATTGCGATGACGGCGACCTGTGCACCACTGACTCCTGCTCAATGGACCAGGGCTGCGTCCATTACACGGTGGAATGCGATGATTTTGACCTGTGCACCATCGACTTCTGTGTGCCGGAAGTGGGCTGCAACAAGGCCCCGGTGGAATGCGATGACGCCAACCCGAATACCGATGACTACTGCCTGCCTGCAGAGGGGTGCATCCACGAATGGTGCGATTGCCCGGAGCCCAATCCTGAGTGCGACGACCAGAACGCCTGTACCTGGGACTACCTGGACTCCGTGAGCCTCGAGTGCTACCACCTCCCCGTCGGCTGCAACGACAGCAATCCTGAGACGTTGGACGGCTGCGACCCTGCGTCCGGGTGCACCAATGAACTACCACCCTGCTCTGATGGAGACCCCTGCACCCTGGACATCATCTACCCGGACGGTAGTTGTTCCGCCGTGCCCAAGACCTGCAACGACGGCAACGCGTGCACGGTCGACGAATGCCTTCTGCCCACCGGCGCGTGCGTACACTGGGAGCCCTGCATCGCCGAGTCCAAATGTACCGTTGCTGAATGCAACTCTGAAACGGGAGAGTGTTCGCACAGCCCCATCTCTGTCGATGACGGCGATGCTTGCTCCATCGACTCCTGTGATCCCGATGTCGGGGTGCTGAACATTCCCAAAAACTGCGCTCCGGAAACACCGAACGCATGCTTCAACTACTACTGCGAGAAAGAAACGGGCGATTGCAAGAGCGAGCCAGTGGAATGCGACGACGGCAACACATGCACGCTGGACTTCTGCACTCCGGAAAGTGGTTGTTATTCGCTCAGTATCGTCCCTCCCGACGATGAGGACCCATGCACTACAGACATTTGCGTACCGGGCCAGGGCTTTACGCACTTGCCGAAATGCGATGACGATGACGGTTGCACCGTCGACCTCTGTGAGACGGAAGACGGGATCTGCTTCTACTATGGAATCGACTGCTACGACGGATTGAAGTGCACGGTTGACAAATGTGATTCCGAGGACGGCTGCTATTTCGTCGAGAAGACCTGTAGTGGGGCCTCCCCCTGCCAGGAGGCGTTCTGCGATGAATCGACGGGTAAGTGCGAAACCGAACCTAAGAACTGCGATGATGGAAACCCGTGCACCAACGATTGGTGTCAGCCCAATGCCGGCTGTGTGTATAATCCGGTGCCGCTGGACGGCGAGCCTTGCACAGCAGGGCCCTGCAGCGATGCCAACGTCTGCCAGGGCGGACTGTGCCCGTCCGAACCGTGGGTCTGTGTCGAGCAGTGCGACAATGGGGTGGATGATGACGGTGACGGCGCCGCGGATTGCGACGACCCCGACTGCGCACAATTATGCGTTCCAGCGACATCCCAGCAACTCTGCCTCGCCACCGCTGAGCAGACCGTAGACGGCCAACCCGATTGCGAAGACCAATCGTGCGCATGCGCGGAGGCGTGCCTGTACGGGCTCACCGAAGAAACGGAATGTGGCGACTATACCGACGACGACCTGGATGGAGACGTTGACTGTCAGGATAGCGACTGTACCGGGTCGCCGTTTTGCCCCGCCCTGGCCGGCGACCAGTGCGGCGTGGCCGTGCCCATCAACTCAGGCCTGCCAGTTACCCCGCTCCACAATGGCCAGGTTTTCGCCCTCGCCGGAACCACAACGGGAGCGTCGGACAACTTCCTTTCGCCATGCAGCGAGGGCCCCGGAGGAGCGCCGGACCTGGTCTATCGCCTCGACCTGGCCGACAATATGAACGTGACGGTGACCCACAGAATGGAGTCCGATACGGAATCGTCTGTGGTCTACCTGCTGGACAAAGGCTGCAGCGCCGAGCAGGCAGTGCAGTGCGGAAACGGCACCCCCGGGCAGCCGTCGGTATTCACGACCAAATTGCCGCCGGGTATCTACTTCCTCGTTGTAGAAGGGCACTCAGACTACGCAGGGCCCTATCAGGTGGATCTGGCGGTGAGCGTTCCACCGGATGCCGAGTGGGACTGCGCAAACGGAGAGGACGACGACGCGGACGGAAAGGTGGACTGCGTGGACATCAACTGCCAACAATACGAGTTATGTTGGGGAAAGAACGTCGGCGGCCAGTGCTCCAGTGCCATTGTCCTCGGCCCCGGCCCGCCGCTCACGGTGGAAATGACTGAAAACGAGTTCATTGTCCACGGTTCCAGCGTAGGCGGCTGGAGCGACCTCGAAATCACGTGTAACGGCGACGCTACCGATGGCCCGGAAGTAGTGTACAAACTCCATCTCGCCGAGGCGCTCGTAGTAGAACTCGACCTCGATTTCAGTTGGAACGGGTCGACCAAGTACGACCCGGCCCTGTACATACTTCAGGAAGGCTGCGATGACACTTCGCCCATGCATTGCGCTCCGGGTTCCGCGGAAGAAACGGGGAACGCCCTGCTGACCGTCCCCCTGCCTGCGGGCAGCTACTTCGTTGTTGCTGACTCAATCGGGGCGCCAATCGATTTCTACAACCTGTCCGTCAAGGTCCACCCTGTGCCCAGTGATGAATTCAAGTGCTCGGACGGCATTGACGACGACCTGGACGGGCTGGTCGACTGCGATGACGACGACTGCGGATTGATGGCAGAGTGCCTCGACCCGTACGAACCCAACAACTTCTTTGCCTCTGCGACTTCCCTCGACGAGATAGGCGAGGCCGGAATAACTGTGCCCGGAAAGACCCTGATCTTCCCTGATTCCGACGACGACTTCTTCACCTTCACAGTACCGGCACCGGGATTTCTTGTCATCACCGCCGCACCTGATCCTTTTCTCGCTATCAAATTGAAGCTCTACGACGAATCTCACTCTTCTGTCGCCTCGACCTATGGCTGGCAATTCGGCGCAAACAAGACAATCGACACCCCGATACTCGGCACGGGACCGTACTTCCTTCGTCTCTCCGGCAAACCCCCGGGGGTGGGGTTCTACTCTCTCTGGCTGGAGTGGACGCCGCCAACGGAGTCTGAGACCGACTGCAGCGACGACGTGGATGAGGACCTGGACGGCAAACCTGACTGCAGTGACGAAGACTGTGACGGATCGCCCTGGTGCGGCGGTGGCGACACATGCGAAGTCGCCAACCTGGTGAACGAAGGCCAGCCGCTGGGGGACGCCGATGACGGCCTGAAGCTCGAATATGACGGCACCACCAAGGGCTATGCAAAGAACTACTCGTGTTCATGCGCCAATAGTTGCCAGGCCAACGCGGATGCAGCATGGAGATTCGAGTTGGAGCAAGCAATGAATGTGCACATTTCGCTCGAGTTCGCCGACTCGGACTGGTCCGCGGTCCAGTTGTTCAAGGATAGCTGTACGGGCGCCGGGCTGGCCTGCAACAGCTCCTACGCCGGGCCAGCCGAAACGAAGGCTCTCCTTGAAGCTGGCGTCTACTATGCGGTCGTCGACAACATCCAATTTCAACCCCACTCCGGTCCGTACAACCTGCAATTCGAGTTCTTCGCCCTTCTCGACTCGGAAGTGTCGTGTGATAACGGATTTGATGACGACGGCGACGGCATGGTCGATTGTGAGGACGAAGCCTGCACGACGTCGGACGTCTGCAAAGGAGAATCGTGTGAAAATCCCCTGCACGTCGCCGACGGAGTTCCCATCACTTTGGGCTACCAGGGCTCATGGGTCCAACAGTCGGGAAACACCGCCGGGATGAGCAATCTGTATCAGGGAAACTGCGTGACCACATCCGGGGCCGATGCAGTGTGGGCAATGACGGTGGCCGACCAGGTCAGCGCTGATATCCTGCTCTCCTTCAACGGGCCAGACGATCCTACCCTCTACCTGTTCAAAGGCCAGTGCCAACCGGAAAATGAGATCGGATGCCACGCAACGAGTTGGGGCAATGCGGCTCTGATCGGTGTCGACCTCACTCCCGGACAGTACTACATTATCGTCGACGGCTACTCAGAAGACGATATGGGGCCGTATGATTTGAAGTTGACATTCTATCCTCCTTGATACAAGTCCGGCCGGCCCTTCCTAAATCTGGGGATAACACTCGCCGCCAACGTACCCGTAGGCTTCGCGACAACATGCAGCAGTGCCGCACATGTAGGTCTTCACTCCCGCACCGGACACCGCAGACGAATAGCAGGTTGGCGGATAGTTGATGATCACCCACACTTTGGCGTGCATAGGCAGATCCGGGTCCTCGGTCACCCAGCCGTTGAAGGGCGCGTCCGAATACCATTCCAAAGTCAGCCCGGTCTTGCACATCCCGTCCATGTCAAACTGGTTGCAGTACTGAGGATCGTTACACTGGTAGCCATCGGGGAAGTCGATGAAGACGTCCCCGTCTACTGCGCCGCAAGAACTGCACTGACAGTAGTAGATGGGCCACCAGATCGCGGTGCAGTACCCCGGATCGAAGCCGTCGATGGTGTTCAACGTATAGAAAGGCAGGCACTTGTAGCAGTTGGTCCCCTCGTCGAAATTGCCCGTGCTCGCATCCGCAACCCAACTGCCCGGGCTGTGCCACGCCTCACCGTGGGGGGCGAAGCTGGTGGAGCCGTACCGCCCCGCACCAAACGCGCCGGAAAACAGCAGGTAGCCTTCCGGGTCCCCGGACATGACCCCGTCCACTGAAGGATGGAGGGCCAGGTCGTACTGGGGCATGATGTCGCAAACGTGGCTGAAGCCGGCAGGCTGCCAGATTTCGTACTCTCCCCCGCCCGCCTGCTCCTCGAACTGAGGGCCGCCACCCCCAGCCGACACCTTGTAGAGGCCTTTCCTCGGATACAACGCATGTGACAACTCTCCCACGAAAACCCAGGGGTGCTCCTCGTCCGAGTCCTCGCCGCTGTAACGCTTGCAGCGCAGCGTGTCCGCCCACGGCACGCGCAGCCGGCCGCCGGAAAAGCTGGACAGGGTCCACACCGGCATCTCCTCGTCCCCCAGGTACTCGATTGACGCACCGGCAGGATGCTGGGACAAAGTCATGGAAGAGGGCTGGTACATCCCGTCACCCGCAGACGAAATCATGATTACCACGTACTTTACGTCGCCCCGGTGGCCACCCCACGTGCCGGTGGAGCCCCCCAACTCACGGCTCCAGGGGAAATAGAGGGAGTACACCAACGCGATGTTTCCGCCCGATACTTCGAACGCCCGCCCATAAACCGTGCCTTCCGACGCATTCATGGGGGAAGGAATACTTTTGCCCTTGTACACTACCCCGGCATTCAAATCCCCGAGGATGGGCAGTTCCCCCGCGCCGGTTCCGGGATCCCAGAAGTAGTGGCTTCGACCCGACGGCATCCGAATTTCGCTGATGATGTCGGTGAACTGCTCAACGGTCACGGGATAATACTCTTCGTCAGCCGCAAACTGAAAGACCGGGGCAAATCGAGCCAGCAATTCCATCGCTTCCCCGTCCCCGAGAGACGGCCACTCGCTCACCACCCCCTGCTCCCACAACTCCATGGTGTACACCGTCGGCTCGTCCGGGTTGTCCTCGTTCTCCTGAGTGATCTCGACCCACGCCTTCAACTGGTGTTTGCCATATCCCCCGCCGCCGCAACCGCTGATGTCGATGTTAGTAAATCCAACCCACTCCTCCGTGAACAGCCCCGCCGACGGATCGGGGAGCAACTGCGCGGGCGCACCCGCGCAACTGGCGTGAACCTGTGCCGAAATAAGACCGGGCCAACCTTCAAAATAGGTCCGCATCTGCCAGTCGCTGCCCCCTTTTCGCTTCATCCACACCGCCTCAACCACGGTGTAGACCAGGCTATAGTCGCTGAAATGATTGAGCGAAAACACCGCGCTGTTGGACCCGATGTCTTTCATCACAATCGGACGTCGCTCGTAGTTGTGCGCGGCTTCGTCCCAGTACAGAAGCGCGTAGCGCTCGTCCATGCTCAACTGGGACTGGTAGTGCACCGTCAACAGCACCGGATAGTTGAACTTCAGCCCATGGGGAAGCAGGCGAAAGGCGAGCCCGTCCACCACCACTCCGGGGGTACGATGCTCGTACTCCTCGGGCTGAATCGGCTGCATGGATATGGCAGTCCCCGGAGCCACCGCGCCGGCAGGTATTTCGATGCTGGCCGAGACCCCTCCGGAAGGCCAGTCGAGGGTCAGCTTGTCATCCCCTCCCGAGGTCACAAGGTAGGAAGGCAGGGGCAACTCCTCGGGCGAGCCGGACTGCACGTCGGGAGCAGGTTTCTCGTGCGACGGCTCTTCGTGCCCGGCGCCACTTTTCTTCAACTCGTGTAGACGGTGCTTGGTGCCCAGCACGCTCTTGATAGCCGCGGCGGGCAACGCAGGCTCTTGCTCAACATCAGAAAACGGCTGCCGGGGATACGCCGGAGACGACTCCGCGGTCGCAGGCGCCAGCGTGACCGATCCGTGCCCTTGCTCCACGGCTCCCGGATAGATCGTTTTGACGAGGCGGCCATGCGGATCTATGAGTTCGTCACCAATCTTGCCGGAATCATCCCCGCAAGATACCGCCAGCAACGCGACGACCAGAACCCACGGCGTCAGCCCCCATCTCCTCGGCAATTGAGACATCGTTACTCCTCCTCGACCATTGCCCAAACAACCACGTCACCAGCCCTTCGACTATGCTCAGGGCAGGCAATCCCCATCCGGGGCTGCACACCACGAGTCGCACCAACCGTCGTCATACAGCCCCAATTCTTCGCATAAATCACCGCAGTCAGGGTCGGGGAGGGGGCAATCAGCATCACACCCGCCGTCCGAATATTTCCCCGCCGCGTCACAGGCATCGGCCTCCAATTCGTCCAAACACCCGCACACCGAGCCCCCGGCCTCTTCGTCGGCCACACACTCTCCGAATCCAGCGTAACCCCACAGCAGGCAGTTCACCGAACAGAAGTGCTCGTTCTTCAGCCCCAACTCACAAACGGTGAGCAGACCTCCCTCGCAAGTCGACAAGGCCGGATCGTCGCACGTCAATTCCTCGCACAAGACCACATCCTCGTCAGTCCCAGCAGGACAGTCCGGCTCCCCATCGCACAGCCACGAATTGGTGAGACATGACCCGTCCCCGCAAGCAAACGCCCCCGACTTACACCCCGGCTCGGCACAGGTCTCCGCGCTCTCGTCCGGTCCGTCCAGGCAGTCGGGCCATCCGTCGCACACCATGCCTTGCAACAAACAAGCGCCCGTCGGGCACTTGAAATTGGCCGACGAACAGGGCAGAGCTTCGCACACCGCAACAGCCTCATCCTCCCCCTGCCCGCAATCCTCATAGCCGTTGCACACCCAGGTATCATCGATGCAACCGCCGTCGTCGCAAGTCCACGTGCCCTCAGGACACGGCAACCCCTGACACAGTTCCTCGTCCTCATCTTCGCCCAGTGAACAGTGGTACCAACCGTCACAGACATAGACCTGCGGAATGCAACTTCCAGTAAGCGCACATTTCCACATTCCTTCGGGGCAGGGGTCTTCGCCGCAATCCTCATCCTCGTCTTCGCCTTCCGGGCAGTCATAGAAGCCGTCACAAATATAGTTGACGGGAATGCACAGGCCGCCGGCGCATTGCCAGAAACCTTCGGTGCACCCTTCCGCACAAACCTGGGCGTCTTCGTCCATGCCGTTGCCACAGTCTTCCCATCCATCGCACTTCCAGTCGGCATAAATGCACTCCCCGTCCCCGCACTGCCACAAGCCCGCGGGACAAGGCGGCAGCGGCTCCACCTCCTCCTCTTCCATCACGTCCTCGCCTGTGTCCAGTACGTCCTCAGCGAGGTCTGTCCCCGCGTCAGACAGGTCGGCAACCTGGTCCGGAATGGCATCCTGAGGCAAGTCTAAGCCCACGTCCGATATCCCATCCAGGAGCAGATCCAGAGCAAGGTCCGTTCCCACGTCGGAAACGTCCGACGCGAGGTCTGTCCCCGCGTCATGGATATCCCAAGGCAAGTCGGGAGCAACATCTTGGGGCAGGTCGAAAGCGACGTCCGCACCCCCATCGAGGGGAACGTCGGAAGTGAGGTCTGTCCCCGCGTCATGAACGTCCAAACCGAGGTCTGTCCCCGCGTCATGGACGTCGGGGGTGGGGTCTGTACGCACGTCAAGGACATCGGCTCGGAGGTCCTCCGGTTCCACGGGAGTGTTGACGCCGTTGCCGCAGCCGGTGAGTAGTGCGAAGGCCAGGGCCAAGGAGAGAAGCCGTCTACTCATCCCTCGCCTCCGGGGGCAGCGGCCACGACCGCACCAGTTTGGAAGCACCAAAAGCGCCGTCCTTGAACGCCACCCGGTAGATACCGTCGCCCGGCTCCGGGTCGGAGACCATAAGCCCCGACTTGTCCCTTGAGAACGCCACCCAGAAGGAGTGATCCCGGCGTGCGGTGAGCTTGATCAGCCAGTGCGCGCCGTCTCCACGGGGCAGCAGTACCTCCCTCTGCCAGCCGTCAGCGGTCCGCATGCGGCAGGCCAGCTCCACCCCCTGGCGCGGGTCGGGCATCTTGCCCTCGGTCAGGGCTGTGGGCTTGCCCGTGAGGCGATTGACGCAAACCAGCAGGTCTCCGCTCCCCGAGACCGCACCTGCGGCCGGCAACAGCCAATCTGCGGAGAAAACCACCTCCTCTTCCCCGCCCCGCAGCACCAGGACAATCTCTCGCTTCCCCTCCGGCGATGCGAGACGGCCCACCAGAGACATGGTGTCGCTTCCAGCCAGAGTCAGCGGAAACTCCTGAGTCACCGTGTCCAGCGAAAAGAAGCCCTCTTCGTCGATCTCCAGGTTCTCCGGCAGAGGTGCGGCCTCGACGGACGGAGCGGGCAGGTTCACCTTGGCCGACTCCACTGCCGGCTCCTCGGTCGGCGCCGGCGTCGACAGGGGGATCGGGTCAGGCATGCTGGAAGGTGCCGGCGGCATCTCGTTGCAGGCCCAGCTTGCCAGCACCAGCAACACCACTGCCCCCGCAGTTCGTTCTTTTAGTTCCAACATCCGTCCCCCCAGGGCCAGACCTTCTTGGCGCCGCCGATGGTGATCCAGCCGATCTTGATTTGCTCCAGCGCTACCTTGGCCGCAGCGCCTCCGGTGAGTTTGATCTGCAGCCCGCACCCCCAGCCGCCCTTGACACCCAACCGGCCGCAAACCGCCAGCTTACCGGTGACATTTACCAGCTTCTTGCCGAACACTTCCACGTCGCAACCAGCCTGGGCGCTGGCTTCGGCCCTGAACTTCGGCCCGAAGAGGATGTGCAGGTCGCATCCCTCACACAACGGGCCTTTCTTCACCTGGCCCTGCACTTCGACCCCCAGTTTCCCTCCAACTTCGGCGGTGCAGCCAGCCTTGATCTTCCAGACGCCGAACTTCAGCGGATTGTCGGCTCCGAACACCCAGTACTTGCCCACATCCACCAGGAATTTTCCGTTCCCGTCCCAACAGTAGTTGGAGAGGTCGCAACTGTATTGAGGCGGCTCTTTGCAAACCATCGCATACTCGGTGGTGCCTTCCCCTTTGCCGCCCACGTTGGCGCAATACTTGTCGATGCCCATACGCAGACAGCCGGCAGCCTCCAACTGCACGCTGAGCCCCGACAGGCACTTGGCCTCCTCCGGGTCGATTCCTCCCTTAGGTCGTATTTTCAGGCCTCCCTTGAAAGACAACTCGGCCACGTAGATGTCTATCTTCGGCGGGGCAATGCCGCCTGAATATTCGTCCAGCAGAGGCGGTTGGAACCCCTCGGGAGGCTCGGTGCACACACATTCTCCGCAGTCCGCCTTGCAGGTGACGCAGGTTTCGCCGTGTTGCTCCTCACACGCACCGTTGCCGCAACAATCGGGGCAGTCCTCCGGGCACGCTCCGCAGTCGTCGGGGCAGCTCTGGCAGTTCTCTCCATAATCGTAGTCGCAAACAAGATTACCGCAGCAGTCCCCGCAGTCGGCCGCGCAGGAGCTACAATCCTCCGCCAACTCGCAATTGCCGTTGCCGCAACAGGTGGAGCAGTCTTTGGGGCAACTCTGGCAGCTCTCCCCGAACTCCGGTTCGCACTCGCCGTTGGGGCAGCACTCCCCGCAGTCCTTCTGGCAAGACATGCAGTCCTCGGTGGCATCGCACATCCCATCGCCGCACAATCCACATTCACTGCAATCATCGGGACAGGAGATGCAGTCCTCGCTGTGCTCTTCCACGCAGTGGCCATCGCCGCAGCAGGTTCCGCAGTCCATGGAGCAGTTCATACAGTTCTCGCCCTGCTCGCACACGAAGTCGCCACACTCCGGACAGTCGCCGCAATCCCCGGGGCAGTTGAGGCAGTTCTCCCCCGCCCCGCAACTCCCATCCCCACAAACGGAACAGACCGGCAGCATGGAACAGGACGCGCAGACATCGTCGCAACAGTCTTCGAAGAAACCGCACATGTGGTCGCACCAGCAGTAGTCGGTGTTGTTCCCGCACTGACCGCCGCACGACTGGGAATCTCCGGCGGTACAATTCCCGCAATCCTCCGGACAGGTCTGGCACCCTTCCACTTCGAGTGTGCACAGGCCGTCGCCGCACGCGCACAGTTCACAGTCTTCCGGGCAGGTGAAACAGGTTTCGTAGTCGGCGCAGAACCAGTCCCCACAGCAACTCGGACAATCGGACGGGCAGCTATCGCAATTCTCGTCCAGCAGCACGTCGCACCAGCCGTCGCCGCAGCAATCTCCGCAGTCCTCCGGGCATCCCTCGCAGTCCTCGTCGTCCTCGCAGTTACCGTTGCCGCAACACTCCCCACAATCCTCCGGGCATGAATCACAGTCCTCGTCGAACAGGTCCTGGCACAAGCCGTTGCCGCAGCAGACCCCGCAATCCCCGGGGCACTCCCAGCAGTCCTCCCCCAGCGCCTCTTCGCACTCCCCGTTGCCGCAGCACATACCACAGTCTTCGGGGCACAGGTTGCAAGTCTCACCGCCGCCGCAATGATTATCACCACAGAACGGTCCGCCCCCACAGCAGTCGTCGGGGCAGGACAGGCAGCTTTCCCCGATGGTGCAAATCCCGTCACCGCAGCAATCCCCGCAATCCAGGGGGCAAGAGCCACAATCCTCGTAGTCCGCACACTCTCCGTCGCCGCAGCAGCAGAGGCACTCGTCGGGAGTTTCGTCGCACGTCTCGCCAGTGTCACAGGTGCCATTGCCCGCACACTCGCCACAATCGTCGGGGCAGGATGCGCAGTCCTCATTGCCGTCGCAAGCCCCGTCGGGACAATCACCGCAAGACCCGCAGTCGCCGGGGCACGAGTCACAATCCTCCTCTTCCTCCGGGTCGCACAGGCCGTCGCCGCAACACTCGACGCAATCGTCGGGAGTCGAAACGCATGTCTCGTAGGAGTCACAGACACCATCCCCCTGGCAGCCGGTGCAGTCGTCGGGACAAAGGTCGCAGTCTTCGCCCACTTCAAGGTCGCAGATCCCGTTGCCGCAGCACTCCCCGCAGTCGGAAGGGCACACGTCGCAGTTCTCCCCGTCCCCGGCGCAACACACCTCGTCTCCGCAACTCACAGGTGGGTCAGCGCTCGCCTCCGCCGCCCACAAAAGGCCACCACCGAGGACGAGCACCACAACGAGAGATCGGATCATTCTTTCCTCCGGTTATCCAGCTAATGGTAGCAGTAGTGCCTGCGCCCGTGCAATGAAGAAACAGAGGCTATGGCAAGACAGGTGAGACGGACGCCCGCATCATCGAAATAGTGACGGCGGGGTGGTCGTTTCGTCATCGGAGAACCAGTCGATGGCGACAAAGGTGGCGCCGGTAGCGAACGCGGCGCCCGCACCGATGTAGCAGGCAAGCGAGGCGGTGCGCCATTTATCCGCCTCGCTTCGGCGGTCTTCCAGGCCGGTGCTGGTCCGGTCGGTTTCATCGTCATACAAAACGTTGGCAGTGACGCCACAGGCCAGCAGCGCGGCCGACACCGAAAAGGACGCCCACTTGCCCGCGGTCCACCAACTGAAGCCCGGCTCCAGATCCCCCGGGTCAACCAGGAATTTCCCCACCAACGGCTCTTCCACTGACGGATGGAGGGGCAGGGCGCGGGTCGGCGACGAGAGAATGGCAGGACGCTCGTCCCCTTCGTCGACCGGAACAAACACTACCCCCGAAACTCCTAACCACGTCCGGAAGCGAGGCCCCAATCGGGCCAGCAGGGCGTCGTCAGCGGAAGCCAGCACTGCGATGACTGGCCGCGACAGCGCGACCGCACTCTCCAACTCCACTTGAGGAGCAGCAAGCCGGCGGTCCTTGGCAAGGGCCACTTCCCTTATCCAGGAATCATGTTCGCCGCATCTTGCCCACATGAACCGCTCGCCCTGCACCACCGGCTGGCCGGAGATGGGCAACCGGCCCACGGCCAATCCGTCCACCAATAGTTCCGGCTCGGTTTCACAACCGGGCGGGCGCCCCACCGTAATCTCGGCAGTACGCCGGGATGCCAGGATCACCGCCTCGGAGGCCATGGCCGCGAGGGCAGGCGGAAGCTGATTCACGCTGGGCACCTGGTCCGGCATGTGGATCGCCAGCCAGTCGCAAAGCGGCCGGGCAGATTCGGGCTCTTCCTGCCAGCGGATGCGCAGCCCCGCCAACAAGCCGCGGTATACTTTACTCCGCTCGTCACGCTCAACCGGGAGCAGATGTGGATCTGCTCGATAGCGCTCCCACGCGGCGACCAGCAGCTTCGTTCCCTCTTCCAGTTCCCCTTCTCTAAACAGTTTGACGCCCCGACGAAGGGATGCCGCAGCCCGGTGCCGCGCCTGCGGCTCCCCCGACCGGAAACCGGAGGGAATCTTCTCCCCCACCGATTTCGACGACATTATCCGACACGAAGTTTGTATCCGCCCCTCAGCCGCGGGCAGAGACTGCAAGTCGGCACTGGCGGTTACGGGGATCGCCACCAAAGTGCACGGTTCGTCGCCATGGGCGCAGCCCGAGCACAGAAGCCCGACAGTCAGAATGAATGTGAGAATATGATGCCGGCGAAGGGTCATCAGGCCCCTACGCAGTGCAGTAGCCGCACTTATCGCAAATGTCGGGGCAGCAATCCCCGAATTGGTGGCACATATCGTCGCACCAGCACTCCCCGGATTGACCGTCGCAGTGGCCCTCGCAGGAGCCTTCGTTCCCGCCGCTGGTCTCCACCGTAAATGAAATATCATACGTGCTGCCGAAGGTGCCTTCGACCCACATGAACAGCACGCCAAACGCGGGCAGGTCGTGGGTCCCGGAGCACTGGCCGGCAGTGCACTGCAGAGCCACCGGCTCCGCAAAATCGTCGGCCGTGACGAAATAGGCGGTCAACTCTTCGTCCGGGGAATTTGCACCTACCGTCACCTTGCCGGGGCCGGCAGGCATGGCAAAGTGATCTTTGTCACAACAGATGGTCAGCCCGCTCCAGGTGGTCGTCTCCGTCACCTGGGTAGGCTCGACGGAACTGTTGTTGGGTTCGAGCTGGTCCGCATTGCAACTCCCGCCCGGCTCGATGAGCATGTCCAGAGAATAGCTGTTCTCTGCCGACTCGATGGGATAACCTTCCACCACTATGTAGTAGAAATCCTCCTTAGACGAGCCGGCTAGAGCTACCGTCTCAAAGTCGGCCTCACCCGCACTCTGGTCCAGCGAGAAACCGCTTTCATCAAGTAGATAGAGGTCCAGGTCGCCGTTGGCGTGGATGAAATTGATCCCCGCAGCAAGGGATTCGCCGCAGCCCAAGAGCACGGCGTAGTAGTCCTTGTCCTCGGGGCAGATGCTCAGATTCGCAATGGGCGTACCGTCGGTCTGGTTGTCTTCGATGAGCTTGGCGTTTTGTATGGAGTTGTTGGGCTCCATGGCATCAGCCTGGCACTCCTGCACCTGGCCGGTGGTCCGGACCACATTCAACGAATAGGGAACCGCATAGGTGCCCGCAGCAGTGCCGAACACCGCCAGATAGTAGGTCGCGGCCCCGGTGGAGGTGTAGGAAACCTTCTCTATATCCCCGATCCCGGCGGTATACGAGGCTGCCTCGTTGAGCTTGTAGTTGCCATCAAACAGCAGCGCAATGTCCAGATCTCCCTGTGCATGAATGAACTGGATCGTAGCATCCACGTGCTCTCCCGCCGACATCTGCAGCTTGAACCAATCGATGTCCACAGGAGATGCTGTTGTGTCGCAAATGGAGAGGTCAGGGTAGTTGCCCTGGTTGATGTCAACCGCGTTCTCCGGAGTATTGTTGGTCTGCCCCTGATCGAACTGGTCGTCCGTGCAGGTGCCTCCTCCCCCAGACTCCACCAGGATGGTGGCCTGGGTTTTGGCCGTGAACGTGCCGTCGGTGACGGTGAACACGATGGTGGTCGAAAGACCCGCATGGGCCGCACCCGGCGTCCAGGAAAAAGTGTGTGCGGCGGGGTCGAACATGGCGCCCACTGGAAGTTGCCCCTCGTAGCCGTACGTCAACGCGTTGCCGTCCGGGTCAGTGGCTTTGACCACGATCTGCACTGCTTGCCCCGGCTTGGCGCTCACCGGCTCGATAGGTTCGATAACCGGTGGCTGGTTGGTTATCCCGCCGCCGCCCACGATAAGCTTCACCTCGATCTGGGCTGACAACGCCCCGTCGGAAACGGTGAAGGTCACTCGGTGTATCTGCCCCTCATCGGCTGAGGAAGGAGTCCAGCGGAACATGGCGTTGGCCGCATCGAATGTGGCGCCGTTGGGGAGAGTACCGTCATAGCCGAAATTCAGCGCGTCGCCGTCTTCGTCCGAGGCCTCGACCCTCAGCTCGAACATCTTGCCCACTTCGAGGGACTGGTCGCCCAACGGCTCGAACTTGGGCGGATGCTGCGTCTTGGATGTCACCGCCCGGAGTTCCACCGTTTCGCTGTCGAACTCCTTCATATCGGAAACGACAAAAGTGATGAAGTACGGTCCGCCGGCGTTGGCCGGAGTCCAGGCGAAACGGCCTTCCGGCTTGTAGAACTTGGCTCCGTCCGGCATATCGCCGTACACCGAGAAAGTGAGTGCGTCACCGTCGGCGTCGTCCGCCTGAAGCACAATCTCCAACTCCAGCCCGATCTGCGCCTCCTTGTTGCCGATCTTGTGTAGCTTGGGCGCGCTGTTGCCACCGCCCCCCTTACCCGGAAGATCTGCAGTGACAACGGCATCAGGATCAGTCTTGGCCGGCTCGGGGCCGCTTTCGCCGCCACACGATATCAGCATCAACATCATTAGTACTGTCGTAACGTATTTCATGATCGCCTCAAAAAGAAGTCTATATCGGTTAGCATTCTAACTTATTCGGGACAATCTGCAACACCGTCCCCGTTTTCATCGGGGAAATCCTCATCTACAAGACCGTCGCAATCGTTGTCAGCCCCGTCACACTCCTCAGGCTCGGGCAGCACTCCAGAGCACACCATCTTTCCCGAAGAGCCACACGCGAAGTAGCCGTAGCCACACATTGGACTTACCCCGCAAACGGTGCCCAGAAGAGGGAAATCCTCATCCACCAGGCCGTCGCAATCGTTGTCCTTGCCGTCGCACTTTTCCGGCATCTGTTCTTCTCCACTGCAAGCAAGGGACAGCCCCCCCGGACCGCAGGTGTAAACGCCGGTCATGCAAAGGTCGTCGTCCGGGCCGTCGCAAATCTCGCCCAGGTCGGGGAAGTTCTCATCAATCCAGCTATCGCAGTCGTTGTCCTTGCCGTCGCATTTCTCCTGCTGGGGCACCGCGGCGTCACAGTCGATGAGCCCGCTGTCCGCCGAGCACAAACCGTAGCCGGGGCAGCTTCCGAATTCGTTGGTCACCATGCAGTCAACCAGCTTCCCCTTGTCCTTGGCCTGGCACAAGCAGCTCTTGATGAGGGGGACACACAGAACCGCGCCCCCTTCCACCGCCTTGCAGGAGAAGCCTTCCGGGCACTCGGTTGCCGGACCACACGGTCCGAGGCAGTATTCCCCTTCCGGCCCCAGGTCATGGCACCAGGCCGCAGGGCAGTTGGCCGCGCCGCAAGGCACACACGCCTGCGGCGACAGCGGCATGCAGACTTCGTTCTCTCCCGACTCCACGCACGTCCAGCCGGAAGGGCATGCTTCAACCCCGCAGAACGGGACGCAGAAATCGCCAAATCCCGTGAACGCACACAAACCCGCTATGCAGTCGCTGTCGGTAACACAGGGTTGGCCGGCAAAAGCGGAGGGCGGCGGCAGTTCCGCCAGGCTGATGTCCACCGGCTGGGCTCCATCCTGTTCTCCCGTCTCGTCGAGTGGGTTGCCGCCCTCAAAGAGGTCCGCCCCCAGGCCCTGGTCCGGCGTAGTGTCGGGGATCTCCAATGCCACCCCCTCGTCCGTTCCCGCAGAATCGGGCAATTCGGGAAGAAAACCGCTATCGATGGGGACCTTCGCCTCAGCCTCCACCTCGGCGGCTTGCCCGCCCGGGTCAGCCGCGACGTCGGGCGGGGATGAGTTCTCGCCGCAGGCGAACATAGCGACTGCGGCCAGGAGTGGGATGCGCACCATCATCATATATCCAGTATCAGGGAAATGCACCAAAGGTGCAAACGGGCGCAGTCTTCTATGCCTCGCAGGGCCCAAATGGGCGCACTTCGTCGATACTTCCGGCATCTGCGAACAGCATCACCATCCGGTCCAGGCCCAAGGCCATACCGACACAGTCGGGAAGCCGGGCCAGCGCGGCCAGAAAGGCCTCAGGCATCGGCGGCGGAACCCGGCCCTGCCGACGGATATCCCGGGCAGCTTTGTCGAACCGGGCGCGCTGCTCTGCAGCATCATTCAACTCTACGAAGCCGTTAGCCAGTTCCAACCCCTCAACGTACAACTCCAAACGCTGCGCCACTCTGTGATCGTCCGGGTGAAGACGAGCCAATGAGCCCAACTCCGCCGGGTAGAACGCGAGAAACTCCGGCGCGCCACGGCCCAGGTTCGGCTCCACTTTCTCCACCAGATCCAGATCGAATCGCGACGGGTCAAAGTCGCTCACCGGGTCCCACCCCGCCATCTCCATGAAAACATCACGAACCGACCGAATTCGCCACGGCGCTGAAAGGTCAATGGACCGCCCCTGCCATGAGAGGCGGTCCACGCAACCCACTTGGCGCGCCACCCACCGAAACATGGCCTCCGCATCGCGGGCCAGAAGCTCCACACTGTCGCCCTTTCGGTACCACTCCAGAATGGCAAATTCCGGAGAGTGGTTTTTCCCTACCTCCCCTTGACGAAAGGACCGGGTGACCTGATAGATTCTCTCGTAACCGGCGGCCATCAGCAGCTTCATCTGTATTTCCGGCGACGTCGCCAGGTAGCCGCCCGCACACTCAATCGGTTCGATGTGCTCCTCAGGAGCGACCGTCTCCAGCAGCAACGGGGTGTCCACTTCCAGGTAGCCGTCTCCGGCAAAATAACTGCGCACTCCGGCGATTACCGAATTGCGTACTTCCAGTTGTCCGGACTTAGCCGCCAGGCGGGAAAGCAGTGGGGGTCTACCGGTTGACTCGCTCAACATAAGCCCCGGTGCGGGTATCGATCCTCAGCGAATTGCCTTCCTGGATGAAGAGCGGAACGTTTACGGTGTATCCCGTCTCCAAGGTCACCGGCTTGGTGGCTCCCGAGGCTGTGTCGCCTTTGACGCCGGGGTCGGCGTGGCTCACTTCCAGGATGACGAAGTTGGGCAGCTCGATGGCAATGGGATGGCCCTCGTGAAGCAACGCTTTGATTACCAACTCTTCCTTGAGGAAGTGCTTCTGGTCCCCGATATTGTCCGCCGAAATCTGGATCTGCTCGTAGGTATCGGTGTGCATGAAATGAAACGAATCGCCATCCGAGTACAAGTACTGGAAATCGGTCTCAGTGACATCTGCGGTCTCGAATCGATCTCCTGACCGGTAGGTACGCTCGTAGAGCTGCTCGGTAAGGAGGTTCTTGAATTTGCATTTGTAGAGCGCCTGACCCTTGCCCGGTTTCTTGAATTCCATTTCGACAATCATGTGCGGTGTGCCTTCCAACATGATGGCCAGCCCCTTGCGCAGCTGTCCTGCTTCGACCATTACCATTTTTCAACTCCCCCTTTTACCAAAGCAGTTAATACACAAGATTTATTACAATCCGGAGACTCGATTTGCAAGGAGTTTGAAAGCCGGGTTCGATGGTGTAGTATTGAGCGGACTTCGCGATGGAGGGCGTTGGCGCACGTGATCTTGGGCGTAAATGATGGGCATGACGCGGGAGTAGCTCTGGTGGCACCCACCGGCGAACTCCTATTTGCAGCCAACGAGGAGCGCTACACCGGGGTCAAGCAGCAGTGGGGGGTCCCTTCCCAAAGCCTGCAGCACGCCCTCGACTTTCTTCAACTAGACCCCAAGGAAATCACCGACGTAGCTTTCGGCTTTCGCGGGTTGGTGGAAACCGAACTCAGCTCCTTCCTTCCGTCCGACCGTGTTGGACTCACCCGACGTCTTTACACCATGGCCACCCGCTTCGCCGGACCGCTCATGGCTTCTGAAATCGCCACAAAGCTCATTCAACTCACCAGCTACGCCGGACGCCGCAATCGGGGCATTATCAACGAGACGCTGGCGCACCACGGCATAACCGCACCGCGACAGTTCATTGCCCATCATCAGGCCCACGCCGCCAGCGCCTACTTCACCTCCGGCTTCTCCGAAGGCGCCACAGTGATTACCATCGACGCCGGCGGCGACGGTCTGTCCGGCTCGCTGTGGAGAGGAAGACAGGGCACAATCGAAATGCTCGATTCCCTTCCCCGCATTCACTCCCTGGGCGACTTCTGGCTTGCGGTAACGCATCTGTGCGGCTTCAATCCCGACCGCCACGGAGGCAAAATCACCGGGCTAGCCGCTTACAAGGAGTGCCCCGAAGCCCTCACCGCGCTCAAAACGCTCTACGAGGCCGCGGGTGATAGATTCCTGGTGCGCAACCGCAAGCACTTGTTCTGGAAACGCCTGGTCACGGAAATGGGGAAAGCGCTGGAAGGATTCGACCGCGAGCAGATTGCCTGGGGCGCACAACGGCTGCTGGAAGAACTTGTCGTGCATCTGGTGGAAGTGGGCCTCACGAAAACAGGGGAGGCCCGGGTCGCCGTCGCCGGAGGAGTATTTGCAAACGTCAAACTGAACCTGGAGATTCTGCGCCTCCCGTCAGTCCACGATTTCTTCGTGCATCCCCACATGGGGGACGGGGGCGTTGCCATGGGCGCCGCGCTGGATGTGGCGGCCCGCAAGTACGGTGCGCAGCCCAGAAAGATCGAGCACGTCTTTCTCGGTACCGAGGCAGGGGGTACGCAAGAACTCGTCGACCCTGATACCGATTCGCTGGTGGTGGAAAAGGGCGACCTCGCCCACCTTGCCGCCCGCACTGCCAGCCTCATCAAGGAAGGGAAGGTGGTAGGAGTAGTCCGCGGCCGCATGGAGTACGGGCCCAGGGCGCTGACCAACCGCAGCATCCTATATCACCCCTTCGACCCGTCGGTCATGGATTGGCTCAACGAGCGCCTCGACCGAACCGAGTTCATGCCTTTTGCGCCAGTGATCGCGGAAGAGAAGGCGGCGCAGTTCTTCGACATGTCGGACAAGGGAGCCTTCGCCTCCCGTTTCATGACAGTATGTCTACCTTCCACTTCGAGAGCGGAAGAAGAGGCTCCGGCCATCGTTCACATCGACGGCACCGCCCGGCCCCAGTACGTAGACCGAAAGAACACTCCCTTCATGTTTGCGGTGCTTGAAGAATTCGAAAAACTCACCGGTGTACCAGTGCTTATCAACACCAGCTTCAACCGCCACGAGCAACCGATCGTCGCCACTGCAGCCCAAGCTCTCGAAGAACTTCAACGAGGCGTAGTCGACGCACTAGTTCTCGAAGACCGGCTGGTAACGACCAAGGACTAAGGACGTTTCTAGTTTCTGGATTCTGACTTGGATTCTCAGTTTTTCCTACCGCCTACCGCCTATCCTCTCCTACCGCCTGCACTCCTCAATCCTGCTTGTCAGCCAGTTTGGTCGCCAGCTTGCGCAGCAAGGAGGACATCTTCTTGGGCTTGTCGCCGTTGCCGTTGACCGCCCCGTTTGGTTGCCCTTGCGCAGGCTGTTGAGCGGCCTGCTGCTGCTGCTGCTTCGAAGGAGCTTTAGAGACTTTTGTGGCGCCCGTCTTGTCATCGGTGTGCTTGGTGCCCAGGTTGTCGAGGCTTTCCCAGGCATCGGCGCTCACTTTGAGGCCAAACATCTCCACCATGCCGTCTTCGCCCACTTCACCGATCTTTTTCTCGGGAGGAGGTGGCGGGGCGGGTGCTGCCTGCGGCTTGGGCTGAGGCTGCGCAGCCTGAGTTGAAGTCGCATCTTCTTCAGCCTCCGGTGGTTCGGCCGGAGTCGGTTGTGACCGTCCCGACGCGATCGCACCGGTTCCCAGCGTCGGCTCGCTGGAAAAGGAAAAACTCGCTTCCAGTTTGCCGCGGCCGGGAGACAACAATGACATGGTGCCGAAATCAAAATAGACCATCTGGCCTTCCACCAGATCGTCCTCGTCCAGCTCCCAATCCAGAGTGACTCCAAATGCGTTCTGCAGGAAATCCAGTATCCGAGTGGTGCCCGTGGGGCAGATCAGTTTCTCCCAGGAAACGACGAACATCCCCTTCCTGTCGTGCTCCCGCTGCACCGACGCGAAAAGCTGCAACTTGTCATATCCAGCCTCCCCGAACCCGGTTGGCTGAAGCGCCAGAAGTTCCCCTTTTCTGAGGGGGAAAGGGGATTGGAGCAGTCCGTGACTGTGCTTGACCGCACGGAGCCTGACCAAAAACTGTTGCCCGCGAGCTTTCGCTCTGAATGAGATGGAAACAGTTGCTGCACCATCTTGCCTTGTGCCCGAATTCGCCATTAAGCCGCACCCTCCCTGTTTTGCTTTCAACAAATCGCGGCTGACAGCTGTCAGCGGGGCAAGCTTTTCGCGATATTATCACAAACCTCGCCGGAATGCCATGAATCAGCCTTTGTAATTTCCAGAAATGCAGCTATATTAGGTGTTCGGTGCCTTATTAGACGGTGGAGAAGGGCATGCAAAACCGGGAAGGGAACAATGAACATCGCCAGCGGCAACATTGCCAATTGGCCTGCACTGCGTTTCCCATGATAGCCTTCCTGGGCGGCATCGGCTCGGGCGAATTGGCCGTCGTGATGGTCATCGTTCTGCTCATTTTCGGGCCAAAACAGCTCCCCGAAATGGCTCGATCCATGGCCAAGGCGCTACGCGGAATTCGCCGGGCCACCGATGAAATCAAGGAAGAGATCGGGCTCGACCAGATCATGGACGGGGGCAAAGTTGACAGGAGAGACCTCGACCTGAGCAAACCCTATCGGCCCAAGACCGCCCCCCCCCAACTCCCTCCACCCTTGCCATCCGCTGAGGAAGAGGAAGCCGAGTCTGCAGAAGAAGGCGAGGCGGAAAAGGAAGCCGGCGGCGAGGATGACTCCGAAGTCCGGGACGAAAGGGTCGAGCGGCAGGCCGCGGAGGAAGCATACCGGGAAGCGGCCGAAGACGAGGACGAGCCCAAAGAAGAACCCAAAGAAGAGCCCAAAGAAGAGCCCAAAGAAGAGCCCGGGGAGGAGCCCGAGGAAAAGACTGCGGACAAACCCGGCAACGAGTCCGGAGACGGAACGGGAGACGAATCTGAGGACGCACCTGCGGAAGACCCTGATGACAGCGACCACAGGGATTCCTAAATGACCGACGTTACGAGTGAACCTACCGACGCGGTAGTCGGGGAATCCGGTGCAGTCTCTTTCTGGGATCATCTGGCAGAACTAAGAAACCGCCTACTGGTCACCGTCGCAGTCATGGGAGTTGGTTTCTTCGCCGCCTGGACCATGCGCGAAGAGCTCTTCCAGTTGATAACCAGACCGGTGCGACAGGGACTCGCGCAGCACGGCATCTACCAGCTCACGGCTATCGAAACCATCGAAGCGATTGTCGTGTACCTCAAGCTCAGCATCATGACCGCCATCGTGCTCACCGTGCCGGTCCTTCTCTACCAGGTCTGGGCTTTCGTAAAACCCGGCCTCACAGGCAGAGAGATTCGGCCCATGCGCCGCATTGTGGTCTTCTCCATCTTCATGTTCTTCCTCGGGCTGGTATTCTGCTACCGCATAGTGCTGCCGCTGGTCATGGACTACCTGACCGGATTCACTATGGGCAGCGGAGGCGTTGATTTTCAGGTAACCATGAAGAGCGCCTATTCCACCGCGCTCACCTTCCTCTTCGGATTCGGCACCATTTTCGAGCTGCCCCTGGTCATGGTGCTGCTGGCTGCCACCCCCTTGATGGACTACCGCAAATACCTCAAGTGGATCCGCTACTTCATCGCTCTGTCCTTCGTAATAGGTTCGCTGCTGACTCCTCCTGACGTCATCTCCCAGGTGCTCATGGCCATCCCGCTCACCATTCTCTACATTGTGGGCATCGCACTGTCCTATTTCATGGAGAAGAAACGCGAGGAAAGGGGCGACGCCGAGATTACCACGGGTTTCGACCCCTACATGGTGTTGGGGTCGGTGATGCTCTCCATCCCTATTGCCCTCATGGCCATGCCGCCCTTTCATTCTGCCCGCGCCTACCTGCCCCACGGGGCCAAGTTCGTGGCCACCGCCCGGGCCGCGTTGGCAGGGGAGCTCAACTGCGGGCACATCGCCACCGCCACCTTCTTCGAGGCGGTGGAAGAAGACGAGTTCACCTGCGCAGTCTATCCTGAGGGCCACCTGCTCATGGCCGGATTTGAAGGAGAAGGCCCGGGCGACCTGTGCGACAAAATGGCTGCCGCGTTGACCGGGAACGATCAAGCCTGTCTGGAGAAGGAGGGGTCGGTTGTCGTGGGACACCCGTTGCTGCTGGCCCGCCTGGAAAGCAACCTGGACAACGGCCGGGTGGACTCCGGGCCTCACACCCTCTCAGCAGATGGAGATTTCGACTTCTTCATCAGCCTGGAAAGCTCCCGCAAGAAGCAAAGCTCGTTCCTCTCGGTGGCCCTGCTGCCCGACGAAGACGACGCGAAAGGGAGGGTTCGGGTTACGCTGGCGTTCCCAGACCCGGACGAGGCGACGCAGTTCGCCAGTGCAGTGGAGAAAGGGGGTGAGATTCCGTTTACCCCCACCGACGACGAAAACCGTTCGCCCGATCAACTGGTGGAAGCGCTGGATGCGCTGTGCGATGCGGTGGACGACCTGTCGGACCGGCTAGGCGACGAGGCCGGGCCGGTGAAGAAGAAGGTGGCCCACGCCCGGGAATTACTGGCGCTTGAGGGTGACAGAAGAGCCGGCACCGGTGCGGGCCTGGCCGCCTGCTCATCCCCGTCCTGCGCCTACGCAAATCTATTCTCCTACCTCTTCCCGCCCGAGGGGGACGTGGAAGTAACCCGGCGCACAGTAGTGTTCGAGGTGTCGTATGAAGGGGAAGAGGAGGCGCGACTAAGGCTGGTGGAGTTCCTGCTGAAAACCCTTTCCGCGCATTCTTCCTACTGATTCTTCAACAGGCAGCACAAAGCCTTGGCGTTGGCCTCGGCCCTCACCAGCGGGTCCCCGTCCCACCGGTTGTCCCAGTCGGCGAAGACAGCTGAATCCAGACCCCGAGCAGCCAAGACCTGCTTGAACAGGCGCCCCATCCCCGCGAAGTCTCCGGCAGCAGTGGCCGGCAACGTACGGCACAGAACCTCCACCTTGGCCTCCAGGTACTCCTTGAGGTTCGACTCGCTGGACAGCTTGCGGTCCAACTCCACCAGGTGAGCGACAGACAGGG
Organism: uncultured Myxococcales bacterium; assembly: GCA_964626565.1. Classification (GTDB taxonomy): domain Bacteria; phylum Myxococcota_A; class UBA9042; order CAIXZC01; family CAIXZC01; genus CAZVFX01. The sequence goes on along the minus strand of CAZVFX010000038.1, from coordinate 8,372 downwards.
ATTGCTCCTTGAAAGGGGCCACCGACCTCGATGCCAGACGGGCCATCTCCTTGACCAACTCCTCCCCACCGATCCTCACGCTCATGTTCTCGAGCACCTCGGGCGAAACGCCAATCTCCGAGAGCTGCTGATAGCCGAGGGATGACAATCTCCGACCACACCAGCCCGCGGACAAGCGGGCGTTCATATACCGTATCAACTCCGACTCGGGCAACACCTGAGGGCAGGACCCACCCAGCGCCAACCCCTCCTGGGTAGGAATGTCGGATAGATCCACCGGCTCTTCGATGTTGCCCACCTCCGACAGGCTGGCCGGAGGGCGGCGTATGCGACGCTCCTCATCGGTAGGGACCGTGGGGCTCTCCTCCGTAGCGACCCGGCCGGGACTGGCGACCTGCTCCGTTGCCACTCCTTCCTTCTTGCTGTCTTCCGCCCCCTCTTTGCCCTTCCAAATCATGTATGCCAGCGAAACCGCGACAACCACAGCCACCCCGACGCCCACCAACCCCAGCAACAACAACGGCAGGGAGACCTTGCGTTTGACGTGAGTTTTCACGTCCCCGCCGTACACCCAAGACTCATCGCCGACGCCCGACTTGGGAAGGGCATCCTCAACCGTAGACAGCGTTTCGCCGTCAGGTTTGCCCTGGGCAGTGCTCTTCTGCTTGCGGTCCGATGTGATCTTGGTGGCGATATCGATACCGGTGATTTTCACGTCCGCATCAGGGAGCGTTGACGCCTGGATCGTCTCCACACCGATCTCTTCGCCCGCCGCCTCCAGAGCCCCGAGCAACTGGACTGCGGTCTCGTAGCGGCTGGACTTCTCCCGCTTCAAGCACCTGAGGATGACCTCTTCCAGCGAGGGTGGGAAATCCTCTCGCAGCTCCGATGGGCTCACTACCTCCTTATTGAGAACGTTGGTCATGATCTCCGGGATGGTGGCGCCCTGGAAAGGCAGGACTCCGGTGGCGGCCTCGTACATCATGACCCCCAGGGCGTAAATGTCAGCCTGGGTGTCGACCGCACTGGAATCTTCGAACTGCTCCGGAGCCATGTACTGAGGGGTGCCCAGGAGAGAGCCGGCCGCAGTGAGTTGGGAAGTGGCAGCCAGGTTCTGCAGCTTGGCGATTCCGAAATCCATCAACTTCGGTACCGCCTCGCTTTGGACGCGGTGGAGATAGACGTTGGAAGGCTTCAGGTCCCGGTGCACAATCGCCATGGAATGGGCATACGCAATGGCATCGGCCAGACGCAGGAACAACCCCGTCGCCCGAGCGTAGCTCAACGGCTTCTCCACCTTCTTGTAGTAGCCGCTAAGAGTACATCCCTCCAGCAACTCCATCACCATGCCGCTGGCTTCCGGCAACTCCAGAATATCCTGCACGCCCAGAATGTTGGGGTGGCGCAGGTTGGCCTGAATGCGCGCCTCGTCAACAAAGCGCACTCGCAACTGCTCGTCCTGTTGGTAATGCGGGTGAAGAATCTTTATGCCGACTACGTGGCCCAACCTGACGTGACGGGCAATAAACACCGTCGCCATGCCACCTGCAGCCAGCTTGCCAAGTATTTCGTACGGCCCGAGCCGTGTTCCCTTTTCCACGCGCCAGACTCCAGAAGATCAATACTGCTGATATATATCATATGCAGGGACGAGGCGCAAAGAGACAGGCGATAGGCGGTAGGCGTGAACTGATTGCCGACTCTAGTACTTCAGAGACAATGCACCATCAAGGCCGCCGGCAGCCACATCGAACAGGTAGTACATTGGTGCGTCGGACTCGCCAAGGAGCAGAAAATCCTGCTGGGGCCGGAGATTCATCAACTCCGGCTGCACCGGCAACGGCAACTTGTGAGCCGCCGGGATCCCCTTGTCGATATAGTAGAGATCCTTGTCCGACAACAGATACATACGGTTACCGTCATCGCTCCACACGAAACGGTCCAGCAGAAGGGTCGGCGTGTCCGACAACTTCGTCTGCTGCAGGGTCACTAGATCTATCTGGGTGAAATTGGTTGGCATGGTGGTGGTCTCCCACCCCTGGTTCTCCTGGTAGTTGTAGTCATATTCGTGCTCGTAGACGTACAGGTACCTACCGTCGGGGGATACGGTGTATGACGGCGCAACCTCACCGTAATCGAGGACCCGCCACTCCAGCGTATCAAGATCCACAATTATCAACCCGTACGCAGCCGTTTGATCGTAGTACTGCCACTCGCTCTCCATAACGTTCTTGCGGGTGAAACCCACCGCGGTGGAGCCGTCCCGGGAAACTACTACCGGCCCGAAACCGGGGAGATTCTTCACGAACTTGCGTGATTCCAGGTTGACTATGGAGATGGGGTCTTTGGAGCACCAACGGGGGCTGACCAATCCGATATTCCTCGATTTCTCCACTACCATTTCATCGGCACAGTTGTTGAACGTCGTGCTGGCCGTAAGTTCCCTTGCTGCCAAATCGTAAAAAGTCACCTTAGCCTGCTGCCCGCCCATTGAATGGGTGAAAATGAGCCCCCCCTCCTTGACATCAAAATCCAGATCCCGGAGCGGCAGGTCCAAATGGGTCGCCCACGATTCTTTGGAAACGAGGTCTACAAAACCTACCGCACACCGGTCAAAGCCGTTGAGACCCTTGCAGTTCACTCCGAAAGCGTCCTCCTCCAGGTCGGAAGTAGGCAGATTGCTGAGTACCGCAAAACCTCCGTCCGGGGAGATATCCACAACGTTATATGAAGGGTCCCCCGGGTAGTCATAGCTGCCGGAGTAGCCCGCGGTCGAAATCTGAAGGGACAGAGTGTCGACTATGTCGAACTTGTTCAAATCGAGGACCGCCAGATCGAGGCCGTGTTCCTTTAGCAGATATGCAGTCTCACCGTCGGGGGAGAAGTTGATTCGCCTCAGGTTCTTCAGCTTTGGGAAGCTCTGCATTCTGCCGCCGGGAAGGTCCTGGGCGACCAACACCAGTGCCGGCGAGTGGAACAACTCGTCTGCCTTAGGCACCGGCACCATCGACAGCAAACGCCTGCCGTCCGGAGAGAGAATCACGTCGGAATAGAAAAGATCATAGTTCCAGACATAGTCGCCTTCTTCGGGGTCCCACGTAACCTCACTGTTGTACTCCCCGGGGTCCCGTCCCCGGTCTTGCCGGCCCGTCTCCTCGAAGTTGTCCGACGCACCCATCTCCGGAGTACAGCCGGGGCTGAGGAACCACATCGAAACCACCAATTGACACGCCACAACCACCGCGAAAACACACGTCGACACCCTCGCTACGCAATCTTTCATTTTGTTCTCCCTTAGCTATTTGCCGAGGGCAGGAAGGTTGCAAGGCCTGTGCCAGCAGTTTAAAGCCGTTCCGGCCCCGGGGCTCCGTCGGTGCCGCAAACGACTGCATGGTCTCCGTGTCCTGCTCTGTGGAGATTTTCTACAACCAAGCCCATCTCAAAGCTAGGGCGTTGCGTTTTGGGGTGAGTGCGCACATACTGGAAGGGGGATCTTGATGTCCGGGGAAAAAAGTCGCTACTGCCCACAGTGCTTCGAGCACTTCGCCGACGTTGTAGAACGTTGCCCCGACGATGACACCCGGCTCGTCGACTTGCCCGGCAGTGAATCTCTTGTCGGGCAGGTGCTCGACGACAAGTACACCATCGAGGACAAAATCGGCCAGGGCGGCATGGGAACCGTATACCGGGCCCGGCAGAAGTTCATCGACCGCGAAGTGGCGCTGAAAGTGTTGCGCCCGGAGTTGGTGCAGGAGGTTTCCGCAGCCAAACGCTTCTTCGTCGAAGCGCGCGCAGTGAGCACCCTGAAAAGCCGCCACAGCGTTATCTTGCACGATTTCGGCGTGACTTCCGCCGGGCTCCTCTACTACACCATGGAGCTACTGGACGGCGAGCCGCTGAGTCGGTTGCTCAACCGCGTGGGAGCCATCTCTGCAGCTCGGGCAGTGGCCATTACCACCGATGTCTGCCGGTCGCTCCACGAAGCTCACGAGTTGGGCATCGTCCATCGAGATCTGAAACCCGACAACATCATGCTGGTCATGGACGATGGCCAGCAGATCGCCAAAGTCCTGGACTTCGGAGTAGCCAAGCTCCTAACCGCGGCAGACAGCACTACCCTCACCGTCACCGGCATGGTGTGCGGGACCCCTGCATACATGAGCCCGGAGCAGGCTACCGGAGCCGAAGTGGCTCCCGCCAGCGACATCTACTCCCTGGGCGTCGTCTTGTACGAGATGCTCGCCGGTTTTCCGCCCTTCCAGGCAACCACCCCGGCCATGGTGCTCATGCAGCACGTTCAGGAGATACCCCGGCCGCTGGACCCCTCGGCCGGAGTACCGCCGGGCATCGAAAAACTGCTGTCCGGTATGCTGGCCAAAGACCCCGGCGCCAGACCGGAAGGGGTCGACGCGGTCCGCCGGGCACTCGAGGCGATTCCCGCCGCTTCGCTGGTGAGCCCCGTGGACCCGGAAGCCCCTACCATGGTCAGCGCATCCGCCGCACCTACCAGGCCGGCGGAACCGCTGACCCCGGCGGTTTCGGAAGTCACTGAACCGGCTGCTGCGCCCGCACCCGCGGTCTCACAGTCTGCCCGGGGGAAGACTGTCTGGGCAATCCTCGGAGGCACGGTCGTGCTGGTGGCGGCGATGCTGGCCGCATTCTACTTTGGCCGACAAAGCGCCACGCCGGAAAAACCCGAGGCCCCAGCGCCCATCGTCGCTGCTACGGCCGCCCCGGGCGCCACGGCCACGGCAGACGCAGAAGCAGTCAAGCAAGACGAGCCGTCAAACCTCCAGCACCTCGACGAAATTCCGGGCATCAGCAGCCGGCCCACCGACCTTTCTCCCCAACCGCCCGAGGACCTCTCCCCTGCAAGACCCGACGATGCTGTCGATACCCCGGGCGAGGTCGACCTCGTTTCCGACGCCTTGCCGGCCGCCCCGAGCAAGGCAAAAATCCGCGCTCTCCTGATTGCGCAGGAGATGGCTGAAAAGACGGCCGGGGAGGCGGCTGAGGAGACCGTTCAGCCGCAACAAGGTGTCAACAAGCTGGCCGACGGCTACATGTTCAAAAAGACCTACCACCCCAGCCTCTGCACCCTTGACGACGGCAAGACTCTGCTGGGGTTCAAGGCCGACACGGAATCAGGCAGCGAGCAAATGCGGCTGCGACGATTCGACCCTTCCGGAGCCCTGCTCGGCGCAGCTATTGACGTTGCCGAGGTTCCGGAGTGCCTCAGCATGGGCCGCTTCGCCACCGCAGCCTTCCCGGGGGGAGGATTTGGTGTGGCCTGGTACGCGGCCTGGGGAGGAGAGTGTGACAGTCACGACGTACTTGTACAACGCTACGGGGCCGACGGCTCCGCCGAGGGGGACCGCCTCCAGGTGGACTCCTGGCGGGCCCGAATGCCCACCACCGACGGATTGCTCCTCGATTCCGGCCAGGCGAAGCCGTCCCTGGCCCCATTGTCCGACGGAAGTTTTGTGGTGCTCTGGGAAGGAATGGGAAAGGGCGACACCAAGAACGGAGCCTACGTCCGGGTATATGATCGCGGCGGACGCCCCGTGGGAGAACGGATTGAAGTGAGCAACCTTGCCTCGGGCGACGGTTATCTCCAGACCCCCCTGGGCAGCATACTTCCCACCCTGATCGCCTTTGGCGACGGCACCTTCCTCGTCACATTCGAATACCTCTATCACTTCGGAGAAGGCCCCGGCACCTACGCACAGATGTTTGACTCCGCCGGCACTCGCCGGGAAGGCCCCATCCATCTGCTCGCACGCCAGAAAGCCAACGCTGCCGCATTGTCCCTCGTCTCTCTGGACCGAGACGGCTTCCTGCTCGCCTGGACCCACACGGTCCCCTCCATGTACACCCTGGATACCGACGTCCACGCCCAACGCTTCTCTCCCGATGCACGCGCCGTGGGTCCCCGGCTCACCGTCAACAGCTACCGGGACGGAGTCCAGGGAATGCAGGGTGCCGCAGCCCTGGCGCGCGGCGGATTTGTAGTCGCCTGGTTCACCACCTCCGCAGATGGCCAACGCACCGACGTAGCCGGACAACTATACAACCGGGAAGGGACACAGAGCGGCCGGGAATTCAACTTAAACGGCTCCATAACAGCAATGCCCGTAATCTCCCCCGCAGTCACCGGACTGCCCGACGGCCGCTTCGCCGTCGCATGGGACGGATACGACAAAGACCAGAACAGCGGAGTCCGCGTAAAATTCTTCCCGCCGCCAATCCTGCCCTTCTAGCCGAGCCCAACAAGACCCGTCGACAAAGGGACTTGAATTCCGGACCGGGAGTACCCAGCTTTCTGCACGAACGACAGGAGGGTCCAACCCATGTCACTGACTTCATCTCGGATGCTTGCCCTGGGTACCCGGGCACCCTATTTCAGACTCCCCGACGTACGCGGCCATAGGGAGTACTCGCTCAGCGACTTCAACGACAAAAAAGGGCTGCTGGTGATGTTCATCTGCCGCCATTGTCCCTATGTGCAGTACATAAAGGAGGAACTGGGCCGCCTCGGCCGAGACTATGCGGGCCGGAACGTCTCAATCGTCGCCATCAGCTCCAACGATGCCTCGGCATACCCGGACGACGCGCCGGACAGCCTGGCCCGGTTCGCGGCTGAAGAAGGGTACGAGTTCCCTTTCCTGTACGACGAATCCCAGGAAACAGCCATCGCCTACGGCGCCGAGTGCACTCCCGACTTCTTCCTCTTTGACGAGCACCGCGAGTTGGTCTACCGCGGACAGCTTGACAACAGCCGTCCGGGGAATTCTCTGCCCGTGGACGGGAGCGACCTGAGGGCCGCGCTGGACGCGCTGCTGGAAGGCACGCCCATACCTGCGGATCAAAAGGCTGCCATAGGCTGCAATATCAAGTGGAAACTATCCCCCTCAACGTCGCGGCAATCCGCTCTCTGATCTCGTCATTCTCGGCGAGAAACGCCGCGGCCGCCTCCCGGCCCTGGCCGATGCGCTCGTCACCGCAGGAAAACCATGAACCCGCCTTGGTGATGTGACCATTGCACACCGCCAGATCCAGCAGATCGTACATGGGATCAAAACCCCGCCCGTATATCAAGTCTATCTCCACCTTCTGAAACGGTGGCGCCAGTTTGTTCTTCACCACCTTGATCCGCGTGCGGTTTCCGATAAACTCCTCTCCCTTCTTGATGCCGCCGATACGGCGAACATCCAGCCGCACCGAGGAGTAGAACTTCAACGCATTCCCCCCGGAAGTAGTCTCAGGCGAGCCGAACGTCACCCCGATTTTGTGCCGGAGCTGATTGATAAACAGGATGGACGCGACGTTGCGGGACGCCACCGAAGTGAGCTTGCGCATCGCCTGGCTCATGAGGCGGGCCTGGAGCCCCACATGCTGGTCTCCCATATCCCCCAGCAATTCCGCTTTCGGCACCAGCGCGGCCACAGAATCCACCACGATGAGGCCGATCCCCTCTATGGTGGAGAGCGTGCCCGTAATATCCAGGGCCTGCTCACCGCAGTCGGGCTGGGCGAGTAGCAACTCATCCACGTTCACCCCCAGCTTCTTGGCGTAGATGATATCCAACGCATGCTCCGCGTCGACAAACGCGGTTATGAGCCCCGCCTTCTGCGCCTCCGCAATCATGTGCAATGCCAATGTAGTCTTGCCCGACGATTCCGGCCCGTACACCTCAATAATCCTCCCCCGGGGGATCCCGCCTACTCCCAACGCCAGATCAAGGGACAGGGAGCCGGAAGAAAAAGTCTCCACCTCTTCCCCTTCATTCCCCGTCAACGACATCAGCGCCCCCTTTCCGAACTGCCGTTCCACAGTCTTTATTGCCGCAGCAATGGTCTTTTGAACGTTCATCTTCTTCCTCCCCTTGGTTGTTTACCTGCTATTCTCCCAACTCGAGACCACGGTAGTTCAACGCCTGGGCAAGGTGCTCAGGCCTTATCTTCTCCTTTCCGGTCACATCCGCGATGGTGCGGGACACCTTCAGCACCCGGTCATAGGAACGCGCGCTCAGCCCTCGCTTTTCGAAGGCTGTCTTGATGAGCGAGGTGCCGGCCTTACTCAGTCGGCAATGTTCGCTCACCAGGCTAGGCCCCATACCCGCATTGCACGACACTCCGGCACCGTTGAACCGGTGCAGTTGCCGGTCCCTGGCCTCCAGTACCTTCTCCCTCAACTCCACCGACCCCGGGCCCGCAGCCCGTGACTGCAGCCGGTCGAACTGTACGCCCCGCACCTCAACGTGCATGTCGATGCGGTCCAACAGCGGCCCCGACAGCCGAGCCATGTAACGCCGCACCGAATAGTCATCGCAAGTGCACGACCGCCGCTCGTCACCACGAAAACCACACGGG
>CAZVFX010000037.1:0-55657 GCA_964626565.1 uncultured Myxococcales bacterium | reverse complement strand
GAAACGGGTCGTTCGAAAGCGTGGTGCTTTCGGTGCAAGAGGCGATGAACTAGCCTGTTCCGGGGAAGCTTGCCAGTTCGAGGAGCCGGGAAGGAGTGAGCTCCTCGAGCGAACCCAGTTGCGCTACTGCGTCGGCAAAATCCTGGGAGCGGGTGTAGATGTTGGGTACGGCTACACATGCAAGGCCCGCGGCAGTGGCGGCCTGGAGGCCCGCGGATGAATCTTCCAGCGCGATACAACGTTGCGGCGGAATTCCCAATCGCTCAGCGGCCAGCAGGTAGAGGTCCGGCGCCGGTTTGGTTCTGGCCACGTCGCTGGCGGTGACAACGATAGGGAAGCAGTGGTCCAGCCCCACTGCTTCCAACGACATGTGGACGTCCTTGCGTGGAGACGAAGAGGCCACGGCCAGCGGCACGCCCGTGGCGTGCAGGCCGAGCACCAACTCGCAAGCGCCGGGGAGAGCGACCAGGTCCGTGGCCACCAGCCGGTGGTAGGCCGCATCCTTGCCCGCCATCAGGCTGTCGACGCTTTCCGGAATGCCGTGGCCGCGTCGCAGCGTACGGAAATTGTCGATGGTCTGAATGCCCACCAGCTCCGCGAAATCCTCTTCCTCAAGGAAGATGCCGTGTTTCGCCAGAACTACGTTGAATGCCTTCGCTTGCAGCGGCTCGCTGTCAACCAGCAGTCCGTCCAGATCAAAGATTACACCAGGGAACGTTTCCATCGCTTATCCTCTTACCAGCCCCGGCCAGCCGGCCCGACCCCCGGTGGCGGGGGTACCGATTCACGGGGGTACTTCTCCTGCATTTCAGTCATGAGAGCCCAGTTGCGGGCGTAGATGCTGATCCCGCCGTCAACTATGTTGCCGAGGAACGCGATCCTCTGCGCGGTTGTATCGGAGAGCTGAGCGTCGGACCCCGAGGACGAATCGCTGGTGAGGCCTATGATAAAGATCCCGCTGTATAGTAGCCCTCTCACGAAGTGGAACGTGTTGCCGCCGTTCAGCGCTACGTAGTAGAGGCACGAACCGGGCAGAAAAGAGCACCATGCCATGTTCCAGCCGGAGATGCGCCCTTTACGGTAGCGCCGCCACCCTTCAAGCGCCATTTCCGACTCTATGAAGTCCTCCAACAGGTCCGGCCCAGCTCCTGTTAGGAGGTACTGTTCTCTAAGTGATCTCGCGACCATCGGCCGCACCGGCACGGGCGCGTCGTCAGAAGGAACCGATTCCGCCAACACCGGCTTGTCCTCCGTCTCGGCGCCTCCCCCGGTCTGTCGGGCAAGCTGAGCCACCACCGAGTCCAGCGACTCGGAGAAGCCGTCCTCGGTGCAGTCGAACTTGTCCAGACCGCCGGCATCGGCAACCGCCCGGTCCAGGGGAACCATCTCGCAAGAGAACGCACACGTCTTTCCCAAGGCCGTGACCCTGCAGGTCAGCAGCGTATCAGCAGCCAGGTTGCGGCCCAGTTCGATCTTGCACTGCTCATCGTAGCACGGGTCGTGGCTCTCCCGCTTCAACCGGGCCAGCAGCGCTTGTCGCTTCTCCTCCTGCCGCCCACGGTCCACCACCAGGAAGTGGTGAGTTGCGGCCAGCGCGGCCCGCAGGATGTCGGTGGCTCCGTCAAGCTGGTCTTGGTTGAACTTGCCGGACCGGTCCTCTACCTCCATCACCGCCAGTACCGGCTTCTCAGCCCCGTAGGCTGGCCAAAGGCCCAGCAACTGAGCCAGTACCAACGTCAGTATGGTCACCGTTCTCTTCATTTTAGAATACCGGTCCGATCCCATGGCGGGCGCTTGTCTCATGGAGAGGATACCGGCGTCGTACCTTCTCCTTCAGCTCTTCGTTGTGTTTGAAAATACTCACTCCACCGTCGATGCCGTTGGCGAACAGCGACGCGTACATCATGGTCACCGACAGCCCTAAGCTTGAGCCGTCTCCGTCGAGTGCGCTCGACGCCATCCAGACAATTGAGCCGAAAAAGCCGCCGGTGTACAAGATCCCGCGCACAAAGTGCCAGGCGTTGCCGCCGTTGGCCGCGACAAAATACATGCACGCGCCAGGTATCGTCCAGCACCAGGCGCAGTTCCAGCCCGAAATGTGTTGGCTACGATATCTCGCCCATGCCTGAATCGACATGTCCGCGTCCAGAAAGTCACCCATGTCGCCGGGCGGAAACCCTGCGTACAGGTATTGGTCACCCAGGGTCCGCGGGCGTGCCCGGGGCAAGCGGGTGTCGTCCGGAGGGACAACCGCGTCCAACCTCTTTCCAACCCCTTTCCCATCGCCCTTGCCCGCGTCCGCCTCGTTGGGCCCGCGCATCTGCTTCACCACCATGTCGATGGAAGTGGCAAGCCCGTCTTCCGAGCAGTCAAACCGGGCCAATCCCCCGGTTTCCGTGACCGCCTTGTCCAGGGGGACCATTTCGCATCCGAAAGCGCAAGTCTTGCCCAGCGCTGTAATCCTGCAGGTAAGCAAAGTGTCCGCGGCCAGGTTGCGGCCCAGTTCCACTTTGCACTGCTCATCATAGCAAGGGTCGTGGGATTCCCTCTTCATGCTGGTGACCAGCGCCTTTCTCCTCTGTTCCTGCCTTCCTTTGTCCACCACAAAGTAGAGTTGAGATGAGGCCAGGGAGGCCCGCAGGTAGTCGGTGGCGTTGTCCACCATCTCGGCCGAGAAGGTCTTGGCCCGGCATTCGATCTCCATCACCGCCAGCACCGGCTTTTCTTCCGCCCGGGAAGGAGCCGCTATCCCGGTACTCACAGCAAACAGCGCGGCGAGCCGGGCGATGTGCCGGGCAATCATGAGTCCCTACCTCCTCGAAAAGACTGCACAGATGGTATCAAGGGGGGGCCTGCTTTTCAAGTTCTCGTCACGGTGAAGGTGGGGATCATCCCCCCGCCGGAGCTGACATTTATGATCGACGACTTGGAGTAGCGGGTGAAGCAGCCGGCGTACTTTCCGCCAAAGGCGAACGGGTTCAGGTTGAGCTTCCGGGGTTCGAACACCAGGCCGGGAGTAAACATGGGGAACTGCTCCTCCGGAATGGGCGAGAACTCCTGGATGCACCAGCTTCCGGCTTCTGCACCTCGTAGCACCTCTTCCCAGGCGCTCTGGTCCATCTCGTTGCCCAGCGCTACCCCTTTGCCGCCGTAACCGTGGAGCGGTTTCAGCACCAAATGCTCCCTCTCTTTGACGGCCAGTTCGTAGGGGTCGACTGTGCGGCCTCGGTATTGCACCGGTTCGTCGCCGAGCACGCAGGTCCAGGGCACGTGCTTGCTGATGGCATCCAACTCCCGGGAAGTGAAGTGGCGCGCGTTTGCCGGGTCGCACATGAACGAGAGGCATGCCTTGCTTCCCGCCACCTTGGCGCGGAACGGATTGACCACACACACCGCCCCGTCCCTGGCCGCGTCCAGAATAGGCCGGCATTCTTCCCGCCGCTCCACCAACTCTCGCCAGATCACCCGCCGGTAAACAAGGGATGGGTAAAAATCCCCGGCCCGCAGTTTTCCGCCGGTGTACTCCAGGTCCCGTGTGTCCGCGATGACGGTGGGTACGCCGCGCCGTTCCAGCGCGTCTCTTACGATGTCGAACTCGGGAGTGGTGTTGACGTCCAGCCAATCGGTAATCACAACCCGGGGTGGTTCGGTAAGCCCCGACTCGGCGTAGGCCTCCAGTAGCGCATCGCACAGCAGTTCGGTGGTGTTTTCGCATCCGAAACGGAAGCGATCGGCAAGCTGGCGCATCACCGGCAGCTCTTTGAACACCTCCTGGTGCTCCTCGGTCCAGGCCACGGACGCGGGGCTGTCGGTGTTGAACTCCAGATAGTTGAGGCAGTCGTCAATAATGAAAGCGTCCAACCGGGAAACCACGACGTTCTTGCGGGTCCGGTCGGGGAGGCAGATCAACTCTTCTTCTTCGGGAAGAAAGGGGATCGCGCTGCGCACTTCGGGGTGCTTCACGTACAGGGACACGATCTTTTCGAGGCACGCAGACAGGGTCTCCACCGTACTGCTCATGAGCGCGGTTTGTTCAGCGGTCAAAAATTGGGGTCTCAGCGCGGTGGGGATATCCCTGGTTCGGTAGGTGACCCGCCGTTTCCTCTGCTCGGCGTAGACCCAGTCCAACAGCGCGGCCGCGTCGTCACCGCGCTGCTCCACCAACTCGTGAAACGCCTGTATGGTGTCGTTTACTACGCTCATCTTACTCCTCCGCCCCTGCGCCTCCTCGCGCCTGCGTCCGTTGCTGAATTCACTGCGGAGGCGACGCTGGCCAGCGGCCTGACCACCCAGTTCAACGTGATTCGGGAGGCCGTTTCGTGGTTGCTCAAGACCTTTGCCAGAGGCGGTGAGCAGGCGTAGTAGGCGCTCACGAAAAGGCGCCCCGGCTTGCTTTGCATCAAAACCTGGTCCCGCAATTTTCTCAACTCCACTACTTCGGGACTTTCAGGGGATTTGCACACCGCAGTGGCGATGAAGCACTTGCCGCGGTCTTTTAGGTTCGGATCGCTTGCAATGCGTTCAAGCATCTCCTGCGCCCGCGCTCCCTCAGGCCCTTCGGGGTCCATCTTGATCGCCACTTCCAGCGCCTCGTTGGCCCGTTTGACCTCGCTTTGCAGCAGGCGAACCTCAGCCAGCTTGATGAGGGGGACCGCGTTGGGCTTGCTGCCCAGCGCAGCTTCCAGCGCAGTGGCCGCGGCCGACAGGAGCTGGTCCTGCTGTTCGTCCAGTTTACCCGAGCCGTCAAGAGGTTCGCCCGCCAGGTTCGCAGCCGCGCGGTGGACGTCCGATTCCAGCAGGCGGGAGTCGTGCTCCAGATCCTGCTTCTTCATGGACAGATCGTACGCTTCTCCTTCGACCTCCAATTCGGGAGAGTCCTCTTCCTCCTCCCCTGGAGTGGTTGCTTCGGGGAGGTCGTCTACCTCGGTCTCCAGCAGAATCTGCTGCGCCTCCTCCAGGCGGTCAATAATCGGGTCGGCCTGCTCCATCACCTGATCGTACGAGCCTCGTTCGCCCCGATCTACGAACTTGAGGGCCATCTTGTGCGCCTCCTGGATGAGGCTTTCGGCTCGGGCCAGGTTGGTTTCCACTGTAGCAGCGTCCATAAAACATCCCCCTTCGACCTTTTTGCGCCGTGACGGGAACCGGCGCGACGGCTTGCCAGATTATGCTGCCTCGCCCTAAACCTGTCAAAACCATTTTCAGACTGGCTCGTATAACCCTTTTCCGTTAGCATTGGCTGGCTCATTCAATCGGAAGGAGGACGTAATGAAAGCGGCTGGATTCGCAAGAGCGACGTTATTACTGCTGGTGGCAGCAGTTTTTTCAATGGCAGGCTGGGCCGTAGCCCACGAACTCGGCGCAAAAACCGGAACTGTATCAGGTATGGTTGCGGACGCAGGCACGGGACTGCCCATTTCAGGAGCAAAAGTAGCTGTGTCGGGCAAGGGGCTGTCGGCCACTACCGGCAGCAACGGAAGTTACAAAATCTCCGGAGTCCCGGTGGGCGGCATCACCTTGACCTGCTCCAAATCGGGATACGGTTCCCAAGCGCGTTCCATAATGGTGTTCGTGGGCGCAAGCACGACGGTCAATTTCAAACTGTCCCCCGCTCCGGAACCGAAACCGGAGCCGGAGGAAGCTGAAGTAGTGCACAAAATGGAAGAAAAGCGGGTCAAGGTCAAGGTCAAGAAGAGCATGAAAGGCAGAACGGCCATGCCCGCGGCCATGGCCCCGCCCCCGGGCCGGCCCATCGTGTCGCAGCCCCAGCACGGACTTGTTGGTGAGGGGCAGGTAGAGCACAACACCGAAGCCTACGATCGGATCTACGAGAACCCGTTCCTGTCCGCGTTGGAAAATCCGCTGTCCACCTTCTCCATCGATGTGGACACCGCTTCTTACGCAAACACGCGGCGCTTCATTAACAGAAGTCAGCTTCCGCCCGCGGATGCCGTGAGGGTGGAAGAGTTCATCAACTACTTCACCTACGATTACCCCAATCCCAAGGGCAAGACCCCGTTCTCCATTACCACCGAGATCTCCACCGCACCGTGGAACGAAGATCACCGTCTGGTCCACGTGGGGCTCCAGGGCAAGAAGGTGGACATCAGCAAGCTGCCGGCCCAGAACCTGGTGTTCCTGTTGGATGTTTCCGGGTCGATGAATTCCCCCAACAAGTTGCCGTTGCTGAAGGCTGCGTTCAAACTGCTGGTTGGGCAGATGAGGCCCGAAGACCGTGTGGCCATCGTGGTTTACGCCGGGGCCGCAGGCCTGGTGCTCCCTTCCACCAACGGTAACGAAGGCGACAAAATCGTCGCCGCGCTTGATTCCCTGTCTGCCGGCGGCTCCACCGCTGGTGGCGCAGGCATCAAGCTGGCGTACAAGACCGCGATCGACAACTTCATCAAGGGCGGCAACAACCGCATCATCCTCGCCACCGACGGTGATTTCAACGTTGGGCAGAGCAGTGACGGCGAACTCGTGCGGATGATTGAAGAGAAGCGGGAGCACGGCGTGTTCCTCACCATCCTCGGCTTCGGCATGGGCAACTACAAAGACTCCAAGATGGAGAAACTGGCCGACAAGGGCAACGGCAACTACGGCTACATCGACAGCATCCTGGAAGCGAAGAAGATGCTGGTCACGGAGATGGGCGGCACGTTGCTCACCATCGCCAAGGACGTGAAGATCCAGGTTGAGTTCAACCCGGCGAAGGTCAAGGGCTACCGCCTCATCGGTTATGAAAACCGCATGCTTCGCAAGGAAGATTTCGACGATGACAAGAAGGATGCAGGCGAACTGGGCGCAGGCCACACCGTGACCGTGCTCTACGAGATAATCCCTGCCGGGTCCAAAGAAGAGATTCCGGGGTCGGGCGACCTGAAATACCAGGACTCGAAGGTGAGTGACGCGGCGAAGAAGAGCAAGGAACTGATGACCGTGAAGCTCAGGTACAAGAAGCCCGACGGCGACAAGTCGAAGCTCATCGTTCAGCCCCTCATCGACACCGATGTAGCGCTGAAGAAGAGCTCGGATAACTTCCGCTTCTCCGCCGCAGTCGCCGCCTTCGGTCTCATCTTGAGGGACTCCAAGCACAAAGGCGACGCCACCTTCGAAGATGTCATCGCCATGGCCAAGAACGCCAAAGGCAAAGACAAAGAAGGCTACCGCTACGAATTCATCAAACTGGTTGAGAAAGCCAGCCTGCTGAAGAAGACGAAGTAGACCTCGAGCATTCCGATCCCTCATCTTCCCTCCGAAAAACCTTTAACTCCGAACCTTGTGTCCGGTATCATGATCCTTGAGTAAAATGAGCAACACTAAACAACCACCCCTAGCCCTGAACTTGACCGCGTTGGGGCGATTGACGGAAAGCGGGATCGGATTCGGAGCTGCCTTCTGCATCGTCGTGGGGCTCTTCGCCGGAGTGTCATTGGTGGGGAGTTGTGCACCAGCGAAGACCGCGGAACAGAGTTACGGCGAAGTGGCCGGAAGGGAGGATGCGGGGGATCTCCCGGGTGGAATCTCGGACCGGGTGAAATACGAAACGGTTGATGCGGCTTTGGGGCCGGAAGTGTCCGACGCAGCCGGTGAGTTGGGAGTTGATACCGCATTGGGGCCGGATTTGCCCGGCGTAAGCGGTGAGTTGGCGGTTGACGTGATATTGGATCCGGACCTGTCTGAAACAAGCGGCGAAGTGGTGGTTGATGTGATGTTGGAGCCGGACTTGCCCGACATAGGCGGTGAGTCGGGGGTTGACGCGGCGACTGAGTCGGTTGCGCCGGACACCGGCGGGGAGTTCATAGAGTTGATCGATTGGCAGACAACTGC
Source organism: uncultured Myxococcales bacterium (assembly GCA_964626565.1). GTDB lineage: Bacteria > Myxococcota_A > UBA9042 > CAIXZC01 > CAIXZC01 > CAZVFX01. The sequence goes on along the minus strand of CAZVFX010000037.1, from coordinate 47,827 downwards.
GGACATCGTGGAGACCTGTGACGATGCGTGCGGTGAACTGGACGCACCGGATGTAGGGTGCCCCCACGTGGAAATGGTCATGCTTCCCGGAGGGTCGTGCTGCACGCCTGATTGCGAAGGGAGAGAGTGCGGTACTGATGGCTGCAGCGCAGAGTGCGGAGAATGCGCTGCTGATGCCGTTTGCACGACTGTCGGCACCTGCTGTGAGCCGAACTGTGCGGGGAAGGAGTGCGGCCCGGATGGCTGTGGCGGAACCTGCGGCCAGTGCGGACCGGTCGAGGCGTGCGCGCAGTCGTCTTGTTGCGAGACCAACTGCGCTGGGAAAGTGTGCGGTGCGGACGGCTGTGCAGGAACCTGCGGCTTCTGCTCACAGGGGAGCGTATGTCATGATTCCCAGTGTGTTGACTTCGCGGTTGAGTGTGACGATGGAAATGACGAACCCTGGGACGGGTGTGACGCCGAATCTTCTGCTGTCGGGCCAATTCGGGTCGACATAAAGACAGTGTTTGATGAGTTCCTCGTATACCTTGACATCGACTCTGTGTCCGCGTGCCCTACCTCCAACGGCAAGGTGGTAGTAACGTGGTGGCGCGAGGAGGACGACGAGTGGCTCCCGGGGAGCTACCACAGGGCAGTGCACAGGGTGATGGCCCCGCTGAGCCTGGGACATTGCAATGTCGTTGATGGGGGCAGTGGAGGGCCGTCCGCGTCGTCCCCGTGGCCGATGAGTTGGCCGAGCACCTGTGCGCGTACAGTTACGGGCGGAGTCTCTGTGATGAATGTGTGGGGTGGGTGCCTTGATGGCGGTTGGGAATGCGTGTTCCTGGGGAATGCCCGAATCCCTGCGGGCGCATGTAGCATCAACGGCTCATTCCTGACCCAACTATCGGGGCTCGAGTCTCCAGTCACGGTCCGCCAGTTGTCTCCTGCTTACAATGAGGATCTGTGGCTGCGGTCGGGTGACAGCTTCTCGGGGATCCGTTTCCTGCGGTTTGATGCCAACGGGAATGTGCTTCAGCAGGGGGACGCGGATTGGAGCGATCAATTCGGGGCGTCCAAACAGTTCGATTCGGTAGTGCTCGATAGTCAGTTCCTGGCGGTTGCAATAGAGAGCGAGACGGAAGGGTTGGCAAAGACCATCGAAATCGTACTTTCGAACCGGTACATGGAACTCATCGCCACGCTGGGAGAGATGGAGGACGAGAGCGGAGCGTCAGTCCATTCTCCTTCCGTCGCTCGCATAGACACGGAGACACTCGCTGTAGCCGGGATCACCCAGGAGGCAGAAGGCCAGACGCAGGTAACGGCAGGCGTTCTCGGAACCGATGGCGCATGGACGCTGCCTCCTGTCCCTGTTTCCGATGTTTCGGACGCCGGCGCCTCTGCGCCACGGCTGGCCTTTCTTGGGGATGAACTACTTGCCTTGGTGTGGCTTGAGAAGGACTCTTCCGGGGAACGACTCAAGGGGAAGGTGATGTCAACTTCCGGTGAGGGACTCTCCGAGGAGTTGATTCTGGCAGAAAGCCTGCCCGGGGATCTGGAGCAGCCCCTGGTGATGGGGCTGAATGACGGCTCGTTCGCAGTGGTGTGGCTGCAGGATCTGAATGACGGGTCGGTCCAGCGTGAGGCGATCTTCCTTCAGCGAGTGAACCGGTCCGGGGGTAAGATGTGGGGGCAATGCAACAACGGTCAATGCGACGAAGGGGAGAGCTGCCAGTCTTGCCCCAAAGACTGCGGGCCGTGCGGAGAGTGACCCTTGTGCGCCCCTGCTCCCCTGCGCCTTGCTCGGTTCAGGCTCTGAGCAACGTCGTTTCCCGCCGGCGAGCAATCCCCTTGATTTCGGGGCTGTCTCCTGCTTTACTTGAGCGATGAATCCGGGGAGTGGGATTTCGATGGCAGATAGCGCCGCACCAAAGCTGGTAAAATTCAACCGGTACAGTGTTCTGTTCCAGGCGCTGGGGACCGTCTTCGGCGCGGCGATGTTTCTACTCTTTGGCACCGCGCTGGGGAACGTCGGCCTGCTGGACATGTTGCTGATTATCGTGCTGGGGCACCTGGTTACCGGTGCGGTGGCGTACACCACTTCGGAGCTTGCCTCCAACAAGCGCATCGGGGGTGGTGGCGAGTACGCCATGGCCAAATCCACCCATGGCATGCATATCGGCGCATCCATCGGCCTGGCCCTGTTTGTGGCCCAGACTATCTCTATCACTTTCTACTCCTTTGCAGTAGCCATCGGACTTGACCCGATCTTAGGCTGGATGGCGGGCCTCGCAGGCCTTGGCGCGCCCGACATGAGGGTGGTGGCGCTCATCGTAATGGCCATCGTTTTCGCACTCAACGTTCTGGGCGGCGATATCACGGTGAAATTCCTCATGCCCATCGTGGCGGTAATCGGGGTTGCTATCCTGAGCTTCTTCCTGGGCGTCCTCTACCTCCACGGCGGCAGCCTTCCGTTTTCCGCCATCGACTGGACTGCCCGAATTCCGGAAGGGATGGGTTTTTGGGCCGCATTCGCAGTGGTGTTTCCCGCTTTCACCGGCAACACCATGGGGATCGGCCTGTCCGGGGAGTTGGAAAATCCGCAGGAAGAGATACCGTGGGGTACGAAACGGGCGACCCTTATCTCGCTGGTGATGTACATGCTCATCGCCCTGTTCCTGGCCATGGCCGGCTCGCCTTCAGAGCTGGCGGGAGACCAGATGTTCATGGCCAGCGTCTCGCTGTGGTCGCCCCTGGTGTACATCGGCCTTGTGGTGGCGTCGCTGTCGAGCCTTATCGGCTCCATGGTGGTGGCCCCTCGCACTCTCCAGGCCATGAGCGAAGACGGGGTGATCCCGGTGGCTCGGTTCTTCCGCGCGCTGTGGGGCAAGAAGAAGGAGCCGATTCCGGCCCTCCTCCTTTCCTGTGCCATTGCAGTGTGGCTTGTGTTTATCGGCGATCTGGTGCTCATCGCCTCCTTCGTGACCATGTTCTTCCTTATTACTTATATGGCCGACTGTTCAGCCTCGCTCCTGGAGAACCTGTCCCACAATCCCAGCTACCGGCCCGCGCAGCGGGCGCCCTGGTGGCTGTCGCTGGCCGGCGTCGTCATGGCGCTCATCGCGGCCATCAACATCGACGCACCGATCTTCTTTATTTCCGTCTTCCTTCTGGTGGGCTCGTTCTTTTTTGCCCGGTGGCGCATTCCGTCCCCCAAGATCCAGTCGATCTTCGCGTCGGTGCTCTTTCGGGTTGAGCGCGCCGCGGCCCTGGCGTTGCGTACCGCGAACATGGCCAGGAAGAACTGGCAGCCCATGGTTCTGGCCATCAGCATTGACCCCCTTGAAAAGAGGCCGTTCACCAAGTTCCTGGACTGGATCGCTGCCCGCCACGGGTTGGTAAACCTGTGCCAGTTCATTCCCTACGATGGGGAGTTTGGCGAAGCGCTCGCTGAACGGGCTCATGCGGCGGGGAAGATGGAAGACTACATCAGGGTGAGAAGATCACACCTTATCCCGGATGTAGTGCTCTCCAAAGACGTTTCGACCTCTATCCTCGACAAGGTGCAATCCGCTGGCTACCACTCCAACACCGTGGCCTTCGCCATGGAGCAGGGCAGCCTCGATCAGGCCGAGTTGCTCCAACCGATCTTTCACGACATGATGCAGGTGCGCAAAAACATCTTGCTGCTGCGCTACGGCCATAGCGTATTCGGAAACAAGCGCAACATCTACATCTGGTGGTCGAAACCTGAGAACGGCCAGCTCATGGTTATCCTCTCCTACATCCTGTTGTGCCAGAAGGACTGGAAGGATGCTCACGTTACCATCTGCTATATCGCTGACGACGCCAACGCACCTGAAACCGAGCGTTATCTCACCGACCTCATCGATAACTCGCGCTTCCAGATCGGGTCCTTGAACTACAAACCCTATTCCTTTGACGCGGAGGCCGGCATATATAGCATCATCGCCCGCAATTCCAGGGATGCCGATCTGGTCTTCCTGGGACTCAGTGAGAAGATGGACATCGTCGATTATATGAAGCAGTGGGACGAACTTACCGCGGACACAGTCTTCGTCCGCTCCAACGGTGAGGCCGATCTGTCGGACTGAGAGGCGGCAGTGAGCGGTGAGCGGTGAGCAGTGAGCCCGTTGACTTTCATGCCCGGAAAACGTACAAAACAGTAACGGCAAATTGCTCCAGGAGGCCGCAATGAGAGGCTCGGTTTTCGCTATTTCCTTTCTGTTCATGTTGCTTACGTTCACGCCACAAGCCTTTGCCACTGAGTGCTCCAGTGACGCGGATTGCGGGCCGTGCCAGATCTGCCTTGCAGGCGAATGCATGGGGATGGGATTGGCTGAGTGCTACGCAGACGAGGATTGCGGAGCAGACGAGGTGTGTATCGTCGACTACGAGAATCCGTGTCTAAGCTACTGCCTCGACATCGGCCCCGCAGTTTGCGAAACCGACTACGACTGCGGCCCCTGTCAATTCTGTCTCGACGGAGAGTGCGTCTCAGCGGGAGACGTTGAGTGTGTTTTTGACGAAGACTGTGGCGACGGCTTCGTGTGCGTGCTGGATGCCTGGGACCCGTGCTTCAACTACTGTCTCCCCGTCGAACCTGTCGGGTGCATGGACGATTCCGACTGCGGCCCCTGCCAGATCTGTTTTCAGGGCGACTGCCTGGGCACCGGCCTGGTGGAGTGCTTCACCGATGACGACTGCGAGCCGGGAGACTTCTGCATCGTCGACTACGAAGACCCATGCATGAGTTACTGTGCACCGGGCGGGCCGCTGGAGTGCCTCACCGACTATGACTGCGGACCGTGCTCCGTGTGCTTCGACGGCCTGTGCATGGGCACCGGCCTCGTGCAGTGCTTCGCGGATGAAGACTGCTTGCCGGGTGAAGTGTGCATCTGGGATGTGGAAGATCCATGCCTCAATTACTGCGTCGTGATCGAGCCCATCGAGTGTTTGTCCGACGCGGACTGCGGCCCGTGCCAGATATGTGTCGGCAACCAGTGTATCGGCGTGGGGTTTGTGGACTGCCTCGATGATGACGACTGTGCGCTCGGTGAGGAGTGTGTGGCCGACCCGTTCAACCCCTGCCTCAACTATTGCACGTTTGTCAGCCCCATCAACTGCAGCAGCGACTGGGAGTGCGGCCTGTGCCAGGTGTGCATCGGCGGCGAATGCCTGGGCCTGGGGGTTATCGAATGTCTGTCCGACGATGACTGCGGCTCCGGCGAGGTGTGCTGGTGGGACGAAGACGACGTCTGCTACAACTTCTGCGTTGAAATATGGGGTGAGTGCAGCGACGGGACCGATTGCGACGACTGCCAGGCCTGCATTGACGGCGAGTGCGTGGGCACCGGCTTTGTGGAGTGCCTGGATTCTTCCGAGTGCGCCCCCGGAGAATTGTGCAAGGAGCACCCCGGCGACCCGTGCAAGAACTTCTGCACCGAGGATGCCGCGGTTGACTGTACCTCGGACTATGACTGCGGTCCTTGCCAGGCCTGCTTCGAAGGTGAATGCATCGGCGTCGGCTTTGTCCAGTGCTTCGATGACGCGGGCTGCCCTCCCGGCAGCGTGTGCGTGGTTGCCTTGTCCGACCCGTGTATGAACTTCTGCGCCAGCGACCAACCGTTGGAGTGCATGGATGACACCGAGTGCGGCCCCTGTGCCGTGTGCATCGAAAATGCGTGCATGGGCACCGGGGTCATCGCGTGCAGCACCAACGAAGACTGCCCTGCCGGCGAAGTGTGTTCGGTAGCATCTTCCGACCCGTGCAAGAACCAGTGCGTGGCCGCCGGTCCTGTTCCCTGTGGCTCGGACGATGAGTGCGGCCCCTGCCAGGTGTGCTTCGAAGGCAGTTGCATCGGTGCGGGCGTGGTGGAGTGCAAGGATGACGGCGACTGCGGTCCCGGATTTCAGTGCGCCACCAACTCCGGCAACCCGTGCAAGAACAAGTGTGTGTCCACTACCCCCACCGGTTGCACCAGCGATACCGAATGCGGTCCCTGCCAGGTGTGCTTCGACAGCGAGTGCATAGGCGCCGGAGTGGTTTCCTGCAACACCGACGCCGATTGTGCGGACGGGGAAAAATGCGTGGTGAACGCAGCTAATCCTTGCCAGAACCAGTGCGTTTCCACCGCACCTGCCGGGTGCACCGACAATAACGACTGCGGCCCTTGCCAGGGCTGCGTCGACGGAGAGTGCAAGGGCACTGGTGCCGTGATGTGTACCTCCGACGCCGAATGTGGGGAGGGTAAACAGTGTTTCGTGGATGCGGGGGACCCGTGCAAGAACAAGTGTGTCTCCACCGGCACGGTTGACTGCCAGACCGACGCGGAATGCGGTCCGTGCCAGGCGTGCACCGAAGCGGGGACCTGCATCGGCAGCGGCTTTGTCGCCTGCGTTGACGACACCAACTGTGAAGATACCCACTACTGCGCCATCGACCCGGCCAATCCGTGCGCCAACCAGTGCGTGAAAGACGGCGAAGATCCCCCGCCTATCGACGACCCAAACGGTGACGGCGAGGGTGGCGGCGGCGACGGCGGCGGCGGTGGCGGCGGTGGCTGCTCTCACAACACCCCGTCCGGTCCTGCGGGCCTGCTGTTGTTGCTCCTGGGGTTGCTGGCAATGCCCGTCGCCGCCCGGCGACGGGGGTAGGCGCTACGGCAGCATCGTTCTCGGGCTGGCGAGTTTTTCAGGAAGATAAGTGTCCATCACGTAGTTGAGGCCCCGGGCTGCGAAAGCCTGCTGCTCAACACGTACACCCATTTTCAGCATCTGGTTCAACGCCTTGATCCACGGCTTGTGCTGCTGAATGAACGGGTCGTTTTTCAGCGCGTCGGTGGCGCGCTTGCGGTCTTTGTCGTCCAACGGGTGAGTGGGAAGGTCGTAGTCGATGATGTCCTGGGGGGTCACCCCGATGAGGTGCGCACGGGGCACGCAGAAGAACTCATTTACCGCCGCGGCATTGCCTGAGCCAACTTTCATGGTGCGGTAGATGTTGCAGAATCCGTAGGGGTCGCCGTCGGTGAAGATGTACACGGGAAGGTTGCACATGTCGGACAGGATCCGCACGAACCGGCGGTTGGCCCGGGTGGGCACGCCGCCCATGGCCACCACGATACATCCGGCATCCCGCCAGTACGCATGACCGTTCAAGCGCTCAAAGAGCGCGGCGGTTTCGACCGCGAGGACGAACTTCGCATTGGTGCGGAATTCCAGCCCCTCGACCCGTGATGGGATGGAGTAGCTGCCTCGCCCGAACGCGGTGCAATCGATTTCGATCTTGTTGCCCGTGGACGGGTCGATGTCGATGACGATCAACTCTCCTGCCACCGAGCCGTTCTGCTCCGCGGGGATGAACCCCAGTTGCTCACGGTTCACCGAGGCCATCGCTTCGATGTCGTCCATAATCGCGTCGGACTCGGACTGCCCCTTGAATCCTGCGGGGCCCCAGCCGGCTCGCCCGGCATCTCCTGCCACACTTCGTTTCGAACTACCCTTCGACGTGTAGTACACCTCTCTCTTCGACGCGAAATCATCGGTTTCAATGAGGTGTTTGGCAAACGCCATCAGCCGGATGGTCTGTGCAAACGGCTTCACGGTTTGAAACGAAAGAGTACGCCTCGATTTTCGGCTACCGATGACGAAGTAGCCTTTGCGCGGGGCAAAAGTCACGTTGGAGAGGCTGCGGATGGGAACCAGGATGTGGGGTCTGCGGCCGCGGTTGATTTCCTTGTGGATGCCGGAGGCGAGGTCCATCAGCTTTTTCAACGCCGGGCTACGGGAGGTTTCCGGGCGTGCGACGCTGGAGTCGGCGGGCTTGGCGGGGGGGGATGACGCCTCCTTGCGGTGCTCCGCAGGCCCCTCGCTCGCACTCGGAGTGCTGTCTGTTTTTGGCTTCGCCGTGCCGAACGGCAATGCCCCGCCTTTTTCGCCGTCACTATTCTTCTTTGCCATGTCTTTTTACCTCACTGCTCACCGCTCACCGCTAGTCCTTGGTCCTTTCCAGCATGTGAGTCAGGGACTCAACGATGCGTTCTTCTTCGGGCTGGTCGAATCCCAAGAGTTCTCTCAGCCCGATGCCGATGTGAGGGATGTAGGTCTCGATGTAATCCCTTTTTCGCTGCTCTTCTTTGGCCTTGCGCTTGCGGGACAGGAAGATCTTGAGCTTTCTGCCGCACTCCTGGAGCGCCCGGACCATCTGCTCTTCGATTTCCGGGTAGCTCGCCATCGCTTCTTTTGATTCCGAAGTGAAGGGGACCCAGACGCTGGCCATGTGAACGATAACAGTGAGCGGCCCCACTGGCAGTCCGCCCCGGGGTTGCTGCAGGCCGTAGTTGCGCCAGTTGACTTTCACTGCGGAACCGAAGGAGCAGCAGCCGCCCTGCTGGTACAGCAGAGGCACCCGGTTTGCATATCTGAGCAACCGGGCCGGAGAGTCAGCGCCCTGACCCTCTCCTCCGTAGGCCAGCGCCGCTTCGATGATAAACGGGTTGCCGCGATACACCGCGGGGGGCCTGGTGGTGGAAGCGTAAAATTCAGCGGGCACCACCGATTCCAACCCCCTCACCAACTGCTCTTCCCCGATGGGGGCCACGCAGTTGGTTGGCGGGTTCATTATCTTGGTGTTCTCAATCCCTTTCAGCAGGTCTTCAATCTGGCCCCGGCTGATGCGGCTGCAGTAGGCCCGGGCGCTAAGCTCCGCCTTTTCGCAAATCTGCTCCGCCACTCTCGGAGACACGCGGGAGAACTCCTGCTGCAGGAACGAGGAAAGATTCCGTGCCCGGGACTCTTTCAGCATACCCTGCAAAATTCCCAACTCCACACCGTAGGGGTGCGGTTTGATTTCGTCGGTTTGGGGAGGCAACTGGTTCAACGAGCGGGGGTAATCGGCGATTTCGCCGTCCGGCTGGCGGTATCTTACGCTCACGTGAGGATTGGCGATGGCCGTCTGGCGCAAGTACTCGTCTACCGACTGCTTGCCCCGCTGGTATTTCCCCTTCAGTTCGATGGATACCCGGGTGCCGTGTTTGGCTTCCCAGACAACCTCGATGTCGCGCATGATCTCCGGCCGGTTCTTCTTGGTGTCGATGCGCAATTCAAAGTAGTGGGCCGGGCGTCGCGCGTTGATGCGGCTGATGATGGCCACCGGCTTGCCGGTGGTGAGCAGTCCGTACATGCCGGCCGCTGAAATCCCGATGCCCTGCTGCCCGCGGCTCATCTTCAGCCGGTGGAATTTGGACCCGTACAACAGCTTGCCGAAGATGTTGGGTATCTGGCCACGCAGGATCCCCGGGCCGTTGTCCTGTATCACCACCACGTACCGGTCCTCTCCCCGGTCCAGGATCTCAACCGAAATGTCGGGGAGAATGTCCGCCTCTTCACATGCGTCCAGAGAGTTGTCCACAGCTTCCTTAATCGCGGTGAGTAGCGCCTTGCGAGGGTTGTCAAAACCCAACAGGTGACGGTTCTTGGTGAAGAACTCGGAGACGGAAATCTCTCGCTGGCGCTTGGCCATGGACTCTGCGGTTTCCACTTTGCGCGCCCGGCGCTTGCGCACCGGCGCCGACGGCGGAAGTATGCTCCGCCCGGGGTCCGGGGTAATGGACGGCTTGGCGGGCGGGTCTTCGGCGGCCGGCTTCGACACCGGGGCCGCAGCTACCGGCTCCGATGGTTCCACCGGCCCCGCGGCCTTCGAGGGCTCAAGAATAGATCCTTGCTGTTCAGTTCCTGAATCTGACATTTCTGCTCCGAAAAATCGGTGGGACCTTGCTGGTCCTGCCTGCACAGTGACAGACTACGCGGTAGCGCAAGATCTGTCAATGTAGAAAAGCGCGATTCAGCCAACCAACCAAGCCCTGAGCGTCAGCGCCGGGTTGCGTCAGCGGGAACGGCCGTTCAAAGGCAGAGGTCGGCCCACATGGCGACCTCATCCTCTTTCACCGGATGGGCCTTACCAAACGCATAACGATTGTCCGCTTCCTCGCACCCGGCCCATTTCTCCACCGTGTCCCAGTCCCCTCTTGTGTACTTGTACTCGAACCACTCGCCTCTCGGCACCGGGACCAGCCCTTCCGCGGTCAGCGGTTCGTTGCTCCACTCCAGCGGCTGATGGCTCCAGTCCGCTGCGGAGGTGGCGATGTGGATCGGCGTGTCCTTGGGAGTGCCGGGTGGGAGTTTCACCTTCACCGGTACCAGTACGGTGGGGGACAAGTCCGTCACTTCGGCATCGTAGTTCATTTCCACCACGAACTCCGGCTGTTCGGGGAATACCACCCACAGCGCAAGGTCGTTGTCGTCGTAAAAATAGCCCGAATCGGCCACTTCCACTGCAAAGTAGTTGCCGAGATCCTGAAGCGTTTCACCCGAAACCGTCACCTCTTCGACGCCCAGGTCAACCCTTCGCAGGTGCAGTACCACCCTGCGCGCAGGCGGCGAGTGACTGCCTTCCTTCGGGCCTGAGGAGAAGCGGGCGCCCGTGGCGGTGGACTCCAGCGTGTACTCCACCTTCGAGTACTCACCGCCCTGGTGCGCCATGGAGTCGCCGTCGTCTTCGTACAGTTCGAAGGCGGTCTTTTCGGGTCCGGGGAACAGTTCAAAAGTCAACGGATCCACCGGCGCTTCGTCGCTGTACATCATCTCCGGCCCCATGGGCACAATGGCACCTTCCCGAAGCCACAACGGCAGGGCTTGGAGGGTGACTCCTGTCTCCACCGTGGCCGGCCCCTCTTTCAGCGCCCCGGAATGGAACTCCAGCCATCGCCCCTCCGGGAGATAGAACTCCACCGAGTCCGCCCCTTCATCGAGGACCGGCGCCGCCAGCAGCCACGGCCCCAGCATGGTCTGGAAGGACAGGTCGTGGGTTGCCGGGTCGTCCTGGAACTCGTAGACCATAGGTCTGAGGATCGGCGCGCCGCTCTCCGCCGTCTCTCTGAACAACGTGTAAAAATAGGGAAGCAGGCGGTAACGCCAGGTGATGTGGATGCGGCTTATGTCCTCCACTTCCTCGCCGAACGACCACGGTTCCTGGTCCGGTGTTCCGGTCTGGACGTGGGACCGGTAGAACGGGGAAAGCGCCCCGACCTCGATCCAGCGGGCGTACAATTCTGGACTCGGGCTGCCTTCCCAACCTCCCACGTCACTCCCGACGAAAGGCACTCCGGACAACCCCATTCCAAGCATCATGGGGAGGTTCACTTTGAGCGCGTTGAAATTGCTGGCCGCGTCTCCGGTCCACACCGCGGCGTAGCGTTGAATTCCCGCGAATCCCGCCCGGGTGAGCAGGAACGGACGGCGCTCCGGAACCGCTTCCAACAGCCCGTTGTAGGTGGCCATGTTTTCGGCCAAGGCATAGACGTTGTGAATCTCGTCCATGGTGGTTCCGTACCCTTCGTAGTGCGCTTCAACCCAGCCGGGCACGGTCCAGTTGTTGTCCGCCAGGAAGCTGGCCGGCTCGTTCATGTCCAGCCAGATGCCCCTCACACCATGATCGGTGAGCGCAGTGACCAGACCGCCCCACCAACTCCTGGTTTCGGCTCGGGTGAAGTCCGGAAATACTGCGGGTCCGGGCCACACCACTCCCACGTAAGGCTCTCCATCGGAATCAAGGAGGAAGTGGCCGTCTGCAACGCCTTCGTCGTAAATGTCCCACCCCGGCTCCGCCTTCAGTCCGGGGTCGATGATAGCAGTTACCTTGAACCCGAGTTTCTCCACCTCCTCAACAAGGAGGTCGGGGGCGGGGAAGTCTACCGGGTCCCAGGTCCACGACTTGAACTGGTCCATGTAGTCGATGTCCAGCCAGATTCCGTCTGCAGGGATGCCCCGTTGTCGGAACTGCTGGCAGATTTCCATCACCTTGGTGTCGGGAAAATAGCTCCACCGGCACTGGTGGTATCCCAGGGTCCACCGGGGCGGCATCGCAGGCCTGCCGGTGAGGAAGGTGTACCGGTCCACCACGGTGGATATCGCCGGTCCGGCGATGATGTACTGATCGATGGCCCCGCCGAATGCGGTGAGGGTGTACCTGTCCGCCTTGGCATGAGCCATATCGAAACGCATGCGATAGGAATTGTCGGTGAGCACGCCATAGGCGAGGCCCTCTTTCAGTCCCACGAAAAACGGGATCGACTGGTACAAAGGGTCAGCATCTGCGGGATAGTTGGGTTTGTCGGTGTTCCAGAAAGTGAGTTCCAGTCCCCGTTTGTCCAGCGGGCCTGTTTTTTCGCCGAAACCGTAAAAACGTTCGTCGGACGGCGTCCACCTGGTAACCGCGACGGTGTCGACCGTTTCTTCATTGAGTTCTTCACTGCCTTCGAAATGGCCGCCGCCGGGCGGGTCCACAACCATGGGGTTGCCGTCGAGGTCGGTGAGCTCGATGCGACAGCTATTTTCGGCAATAGCCAGGCGCATTTGGGCTGTGCATATCACGAACCAGCCGTCACTTTCTCCGTGTTGCACCTCCACGTCCGGAGGCGGCTCCTCAACCACTGCATAGGAGTGGTGCCAGGAAGGGACAGACCCTGCGTAGCGCAGGCGGATGATGCCGTTTCCATAGGGGCTCACCACCAGGTCCAGGTCGTCGCACTGGGCCATGAAGTGGGTGCCTTCCCCGGGAATTGCGATCCAGTCAGGCAGCGAGTTGTTCTCCGGGCACTCGGCAGGCGCAGGCGGAACATCGGGCAGCAGATCCGGGTCCGCATCGGGCGGCAAATCAGCCAGGATATCCGGCGGCAGTATCGATCCGTCAGGGAGGTCTGTCCCTGCCTCCTTCCCGTCGACAAAGTCGGCTGGGGAGGGGAGGTCTGTCCCTTGATCCGGGGTGGAATCCGAGACCATGGTTTCGGTGGCGGGACCGGAGTCTGTCTCGGGCGAAACGTCCGCCGGCGGGCTCGAAGTGGCGCCGCCGCAAGCCGCAAGCACCAGCAGACAAGAAACTACCAGACTTCTCATCGTTTCCTCCGCGAAGTTCTCACCGATTCTAGCGAATCGCTGCTTACAGGTCCACTGCGCCCTTGCAGCACCGGAAGCCCAGGTAGGGGAAGTAGGCTTCCGGTTTGAGAAATCCCCGTGCTGAGGTGCGCAGGGAGAAGCCGACGTTTGAAAAACGTCCGCCGCGGATCACGCGGTGGGTGCCTTTTGGAGGTCCTGTTGGATTGGAAGGGGGGCTGTTGGTGTAGAAATCCTGCTGGTACCAGTCGGCTACCCACTCCCAGACGTTGCCGGCCATGTCGCACAGATCGTAGGGGCTGTTGCCTTTCTCACGTGAGCACACGGGGGAGGTCAGCGACAGCACGGGCCAGGGGCGCCCTTCGCCGCTGTGGTCCGCACCGGTGTCCAGCACGGCCAGTTCTGCGGACGGTTTCTCAGGGCCCCATGGGTAGTCCCTGCCGTCGTCGCCCCGGGCCCCTTTTTCCCACTCGGCCTCGGTGCACAGGCGTTTGCCCGCGAACTTGCAGTACGCATCGGCCTGTTCCCAGTCCACGCCGTTTATCGGGTGGGTGCTCCGGCTTTCCGCACCGAAGTTGTAGTAGTCCAACGCGGCGTGACCTCGGGGCCGGGGGCACTGCCGCTGTTCCACGCACCGGCGGTAGGCCGCCGAGGTGACCTCGTGAGTATCGATGAAGTAGGCGTCCAGTTCGATCTCGTGATAGGGCTTCTCACGGGGTCGGCACGTTTCATCGGTGATATCGCAGCCCATCATGAAGGGGCCGGAAGGGACGAACCGCATTCCCGGGCAGTTGAGGTCCACGTGGAAAGCGGTAAGGTGGCCCAATTGTTGCGGTGTCAGGCGGCAAACGATGATGTCTCCGATCACTTGCCAGAGGTGGCGGTTCTTTTCGCCGATGGGCTCGCCCTCTCGCAGCTTCGATGCGGTTTCGCACCACTGAGTGCATCCCGCGACGTGCTTCAGCGCGGCCCGGGCTGCGTGCCGCACGTCGTCCCGCCATTGCCATTCGTCGAGTTGTTTTTTGCACGGTTCCACCACAATCTTGCGCCGGATGATCTTTTCTTCACGGATTACGTGATCGTAGTCCCACAACTCGCAGGCTGGTTTCTCGGGGTGGGCCCCGAACAACTCGTCGCAGCGGATCTCGCACCACTGCTCGAACTGGGCCCGGGCCGGAGCGGGAGCGCAAAGGAGGAAGGCAAGGCAAAATATCGAAACCAACCATCGCATCAGGGATATTCTAGCATGTTGAAGCTGTGGCTCAAAAACTCCAGGCGAAAGACAACCCCCAGTTGGGTGCATTGTCACCCGACGGATCTGGGAATACCATTGGTGTGAGGCTGATACTGCGACGCCGGGCTTCCTCGTTGAACTCCTGTGCCGAGTAGCCGACGTACACGAACTCCACGATGGTGAGGCCCAGCAGCCCGATCATGCCTACGGCCGCCATCTGCTCACCGGAGTTGTCGCCCGAGCCATCTTCGTCTCCAAAGGATGAGGCCATTGACGCCATCGCTCCGGCAATTACAAATACCATGGACCCGGTCCGAAGTAGAGTGAACGTCCACATCCTGCCGATGTGACCGGTATACATGTGACCGAAGGAAGGCCCCAGCAGCAGACCGGTCAGTATCAACCCGGCGCCGCCGGCGCTGCCTGCCTTTGTGACCAGCGCGCCGAGGGCTATGCAACCGAAGGTGCCGCCGATGGACCACATCACCGCCGAGACCGGGGATTTGTAGGGCACCTCCTTCTGCTCAACCGGCGGGGGCGGTGGATAGTCCTTTTTTACCGGAGTTTTCGGGAACAGAGATTGGCCCGCAGCTCCCGCGGGGGCGAGTATCACCAGTGCCGCCAACGTAACTAACGAAACCTGTCGCATGGTCCCCATTATACGGAACGGGTGCGCCGGCCTCAAGCGCGGTCAGAGCGCAAGTCGCATACGCACTGCAGTTTGTCCTTCGGGGTAGTAGGAGGCCACCGTCTCTGTGCTCCTGAACCCGGCGCTCTTGAAAAGCTGGAGTCCGCGGATGTTGTCCACGCCGGTGTGTAATTCCAGACGGGCCACACCGATTCCCTGCGCCCACCGGATCGCGGCCTGAAGCAGTCTGGCGCCGACCCGCCGGTTGCGGTGAGCGGTAGCCACTGCGATCGCGATCAGTTCCACCGCATCCTGCTTCCGTTGCAGCATCACGAAGCCGGAAGGGCCGTCTTCGTCTTCAGCCACCCGCGTGGTTACCTGCGGCCTGAGGAAGGTGGCGCCGATGGTGTTGCCGTAGCTGCCGTATCGGTGGAACGCCTTTTCCGAGAGGCGGACGATGAACGCGAGGTCGGGGAGCCGGGAAGGTCTAATCTTCAACACTTCCCCCCCCTTTCCCAAGGCCGCGGTACAGAACGTAGTAGGCCGCAGCCCCGGCGAGCACACCGTTTACCGGCGCGATTCCGGGAAGATATCGAGCAGCCAGGACGGCCAGCACATAGGCTCCGGCCCCGGCAGGATTCACCGCGGGAATATGAGGGCTGTCAAGCTCCCACCCTCTGGTCTTCCCCGCAACCAGGTAGTCAGCCAGGATGATCCCGCCCAGCGGTGGAATGAGGGTGCCGAGGAGAATCAGATACGGCACCAGCCACTCGTACATCCCGGCCAGCGCCAGCGCGGTGCCGAGTACCGCTCCGCCCAAAGTCACCAGGCGCCGCTTCTCCGAGCGCAACAGGCTGCAGCCCGCGATGGAGAAGTTGTAAATGGTGTTGTCCTGAGTGGTCCAGATGTTGAGGAACAGCATGATCATGCCTGCTCCGATCAGCCCCTGGAGCGCCAGCACCTCCACAATGTCGGGCTGGCCGTAGACCAGGCCGCCAAAGGCGCCGGCAAAGACCATCAATCCGTTGCCGGCGAAGAATGCGATCACGCTTGCCACCACCGCGCTTCTGCGGGTCATGCAGAAGCGGGTCCAGTTGCTCGCCTGAGTGCCGCCGCTGATGAAGGTGCCTACTACAATGGTGATGGCAGTGCCGAAAGACATGGTCTCCGCCGGGGTCCTCGCCAGTAGCCCGGCAAGTCCTCCCGCATCTCGCGATGCGATGAAGAAGCTCCAGATGATGAGGCCGACCATCAACGGCACCGCAACCTTCGACAGAACCTCAAGGCCGCGGTACCCCACCCACGCAGTCCAACAAAACGCGAGGCCGAAGAGTACCATCAACGGGTATTTCCACCCTTCCGAAATGTCGAGAAGACGAGTGGTCAGGATCGCCACGGTGGCGGTGCCCCAGGCGTACCATCCGACCTGGGTGAGCCCCAGAAGCAGTTCAGCCCACTTGCTGCCTGTGTTGCCGAAGGAAAACCGCGCCAGCAGGATGCTGGACAGTCCGGTGCGCTGGGACACAACTCCCAACAGAGCGACGTAAGTCCCCAGCAACAGGTTACCGGTCACAATCACCAGGATCAGGTCGGGCCAGAGCGGGAACGCCGCGCCCACTTTGCCTCCGGCCCACATGGTCGCGGTGAAGAAGGTGAATCCCAACAGCACCCACAACGTGGACACAAAGCTCTTGCGGGCCTCCGCAGGCACCGCGGTGAGCGGGTAGTCTTCATGGTGGCCGGCTGCGCCGGCTGTTTCGGGTGGGGTGCCCATGGTCATGGATTTTGCATTCGCGAATGGCTGATGTCAAATGGGACCGTTGGAACCAGTGAGACCGTTAAGACCATTGTGCTTTCCCCGGGAAAGGAAAGGAGTTAGAATCTTGGCGTCATGCTATGGGGGATTTGATGCAAAGAATAATTGCCGGATTTGCGGCCTGCCTGCTGCTGTCGGCCTGTGGCGGCGATGGCGCGGTTGTTGAGCAGGATTCGGGGACAGACCTTGTCGCCGCCGATGGTTTTGTCGACGATGACGACATGGAGCCGGAAGTGGCTTTTCCCGAGACGACAGCGGAGGAATTGCTCTTCTTCGAATTGGCCGATCAGGCTGAAATCGACCTTGGCTGGGAGCCTGGTCCGGGGGACCCGGGGTATCCGTGCGAGCAGTCCGGTGATTGCACTTCGGGCTATTGCGTGCAGACACCGGACGGCAAGTTGTGCACTGCGGTGTGCGAGGAAGAATGCCCCTTCGGCTGGCAGTGCGTGCTGCACAAACCAAGTCTTCCCGACCAGGTGTTCATCTGCGCGCCGCCCTTTGCCAACCTGTGTAAGCCCTGCAATTCTCACGACGACTGCATGACTAATGGAGTCGACGCGGGGGACATTTGCGTCAACTACGGCGCGGGTGGAAACTTCTGCGGCGGGCAGTGTGGCGACGATTCGAACTGCCCAGATGGGTACGACTGCCTGGAAGCGGACGGGGTAGGGGGCGAAAGCGAGTTTCAGTGTGTTGCTGCAACCGAGTGCACCTGCGCCCAATGGTACGTTTCCGAAGGGGCTGCAACCACCTGTTATGTGGAGAACGAGTGGGGTCAGTGTCCGGGTGAGCGAGGGTGCACTGCCGGCGGCCTCAGCCCGTGCAGCGCGGCAGCACCCGCAGCCGAAATCTGCGACAACCTGGACAACGATTGTGATGATCTGGTGGACGAGGACACCGGCGGCGGCGAGTGCGAAAACGAAAATGAGTTCGGGACCTGCGCCGGCGTGTACGACTGCGACGATGGAGAGCTGAAGTGCGACGGCCCGTCCGCCGCGGCGGAAGCGTGTGACGGCATGGACAATGACTGCGATGGCGACACCGACGAAGGGTATCCGGACACCGACGAAGACGGTACCGCTGACTGCATGGAGACCGACAAGGACGGCGACGGCGTGGCCGACAACGCGGATAATTGTGTCGGTGTGAAGAACGCGGATCAGGCCGATTTCGACCTCGATGGCGAGGGCGACGCCTGCGACCTGGACGATGACAACGATCTGAGCGCGGATGAGGACGACTGCGATCCCCTGGACCCGTCGGTTTTCCCCGGGGCGGACGAAGAGTGCGACGGCAAGGACAACAACTGCAACCTGGTCGCTGACGAAGGTTTTACCGATAACGATGTAGATGGATTGAAAGACTGTCTCGACCCGGACGACGACAACGACGGCGTGGAGGACGGGCTCGACTGTGCTCCGACGGACCCTTCAGTGTTCCCGGGTGCGTCGGAGTTGTGCGACGGCAAGGACAACGACTGCAACGAGCAGATCGACGAAGTGTTTCCCGACAACGACGGCGACGGATTCGCGGATTGTCTGGACGAAGATGTTGACGGCGATACGGTGAACAACGGAGACGACAACTGCCTGTCTATCCCTAATCCCGGTCAGGAGGATACCGACGGCGACGGCATGGGGGACGCCTGCGACCTGGACCTCGACGGAGACGGAGTGGGCAACGGCCTTGACAACTGCGCCGAGCTGTTCAACCCGCTTCAGGAAGATACCGACGGTGACGGGGCCGGGAATCTGTGCGACGACGACTCCGATGGCGACGGAGTGGCCAACGACGACGACAACTGTCCCGACGACTTCAATACGCCGCAGTCCGACTTCGACGACGACGGCGAGGGCGATGCGTGCGATGATGACGACGACGGGGACGGCGACCCGGACGCGTCGGACTGCGCGCCCTTTGACCCGGACGTTCACGCTCTGGCAGATGAAGAATGTGACGGCATAGACAACAACTGCCTCGCGGGAGTCGACGAGGGTTATAACGATAACGACTCCGATGGGATGAAGGACTGTGTGGACCTGGATGACGACAACGACGGCGAGCCGGACGACACCGATTGTGCGCCCCTGGATCCGCTGGTAAACCCCGGTGCGGTAGAGGTGTGCGATGCCATGGATAACGACTGCGATCAGGCGGTTGATGAAGACACCGGCGCGTTGGCATGCGGCAAGGGGGAGTGTTTTCACACCCTGGCGGCCTGTATTGACGGCGTGGAGCAGCAGTGCGATCCGTTCGAGGGTGCGGCCATGGAGCAGTGCGATGGCTTGGACAACGACTGTGACGGCATAGTAGATGAAGATTTGGGCTGGATGCCTTGCGGCCTGGGGCCCTGCCAGCACCTGGAGTATGCGTGCGAAAACGGCCAGCCGGTGCAGTGCGATCCCTTCCTGGGGGCGGAGCCCGAGGTTTGCGACGGCTCCGACAACGACTGCGACGGATTGGCCGACGAAGGGCTCGGCACCACCACCTGCGGCGAAGGGTTGTGCCTGCACACGGTGAAGAACTGCGACGAAGGGGTGCCCCAGCTATGCGACCCGACGGCCGGTGCGATGCCGGAGTTGTGTGACGGCTTCGACAACGACTGCGACGGTGAGGTGGACGAGGAGCAGGGACAGACCACCTGTGGCAAGGGGCAGTGCGAGCATACCGCCCAGAACTGCGTGGGTGGAGAGCCTCAGGCTTGCGACCCCTTTGCCGGCCAGATGCCCGAGTTGTGCGACGGCCAGGACAACGACTGCGACGGCGACGTGGACGAGGGGTTTGACCAGGACGGGGATGGCGTGACCTCCTGCCAGGGAGATTGCAACGACCTGGATATCAACAACTGGGCTTCCTGCGTCACTTGCCTGGACGAAGATGACGACGACTGGTTTGAGGGGTGCGACGATTACCTGACCATCGACGGTCCGGACTGCTCAGACGAGGACCCGGACAACTGGATCTCGTGTGGCACGTGCGTGGACTTGGACGAAGACGGCGCCACCATCGGATGCGACAGCTATTCGGAGTTGGGGGCGGCCGATTGTAACGACGATGATCCTGACAACTGGTTGTCCTGCGAGAGTTGTGCGGACGGCGACGAAGACGAGTACTTTGCCGGATGTGACCAGTACACTCTCATCCAGGGTCCGGACTGCGGCGACGAGGATCCCAACAACTGGGTCAGTTGCGACTCGTGCATCGACTTTGACGAGGACGACTACTGGGTTGAGTGCGACGCCTACGAGACCATTGCGGGCGGCGATTGTGATGATGCGGACCCGGCCTACAATCCGGGCGCGGACCTCGGATGCGACGGCAACGACTACAACTGCGACGACCTCATGGACAACGACGGCGACGAGGACGGATTCCCGTCCGTGGAGTGCGGCGGCACCGACTGCGCGGACAACGACCCCGACATCAAGCCCGGCGACGGGGGGTGCGCACTGGGCGAGTCGTGCAAGGAGATTTTCGACAAGGGGCTGGCCGATACCAACGGCACGTACCTCATCGATCCGGACGGGTGGAACCAGGGCTCAGCACCTTTTGAAGTCTATTGCGAAATGGAAATGGAAGGAGGTGGCTGGACTCGCATCGCCAACAACGTATGTTTCGGCGCCAAGGGTAGCCAGTACGGCTCCTTCTCCACCAGTTTTTCAGGGACCATCAACCATTACCTGGCGGTGAAGGTGTCGGGCTGCCTCGGCAATGGTGGCGGTAATTGTGGCTCTACCGGCATTTGGGGTAGCTCCAGTACTCCGCCGGACGAATGCCCCGGCAACCAGCAAAACGGTTTCTACATGGTCACCTCCTCAAACGGTCAGATCATTACCGATGCGACGGTGGATCTTTTCAGCAACGTGGAGTACAGCCATTCGGCATGGCTCCTCATGACCAACTACTGTGCAAGTTCGCCCTACCTGGTCTTCGACTATGTCGACCCATTCGATTTCACCGCGGGCGGATACCAACTGTGGTTCGGGGAGGATTACAAGAACTACACCGAAAGTGACAATGCGGGCACGGTGTGTGCACATGTGTATGTGAAATGATGCGGGGGGCGCTAACTAGCTTTGTTCTGACCCTGCTGCTGTGTTCTCCGGCGTGGGCTCGGCCGGGCAACCCGGAGCGGTATCCGGTGGGAACCCGGACGTGCGGCATGGGCGGCATCGGCATCGGCTTCGGGTCCGAGCCGTGGCAGAACCCTGCCGGTCTGGGCAAGGTCCGGCACATGGGGCTGGCGGGCAGCCTCAGCGCGTACGGCTATACCTCGGAGGTGGTGCCCTCTTTCATCGATGTTGATCTTAGCGGGCGTATTCGCGGCAGCATGGAAACCACCTCTGTGGATATCTTCCCGTTGAACCTGGCCTACGTCAAACCGATGGGGGAGTGGTTGGGCATGTTTCATGGGCTGGGGCTCTCTCTGGTGCTGCCCGACTATCACCAGTTCGACGGTGCGTTGAACGTTCCGCCCGGCGACCTGTTGTTCGAGTTGCGGGCTCGCCTGCAGCAGCAGTGGGAGACCTATTGGCTGGTGGGCGGCTGGGGCGCCTGCTACGAGGGCTGGCTGTGTGTCGGGGCAGGGCCGACTTTCGCCCTGCACCTGGAAGAGGAACTCACCGTTCTCACCACCTTCGCCGAGTACTCAGACGACAGCACCCGGGATACCGCGCAGACTCACAGTTCGGACATGCTGGCCGCAGCGGTGGGAGGTCACGCCGGCTTCCAGGTAATGCCTTCCGAGGGATTCTGGTTTGGCGCCACAGTGCGCTCACCGGTCACGACTCTATACGGCGACGGGAATCTCCTGGACGTGCTGGCCGTGGTAGACACCTTGAAGCAGGAGGCTTCCTACCTGGACCGGGTTGAGGTGGCCAACCCCCAGGTGGATTTCCGTTCCCCCTGGCGCTTCGGATTCGGAGTTGGATACGACCGCCCCGGTGAGTTCTCCATCGGCGCCGACGTGCGACTCTATCTCGCCCAGGAGGAATATCGTACGTTGGCCGGACCCAACGGGGAATCATTCATGTTTCCAAGCACTCCCAGCGGCACGGTCATGGATGAGAACCGGGCCGTCTACGTAGCTCGAACCGTGGAAACCGACACTACCGCCAATTTCAGCCTGGGGGCTGAAGTCGGGGTGAGTGAATCCATCGTCGCGCAGGCCGGTGGCTTCACCGACCTGACGTCCACTCCGAAGGAACGGGTCAGGCTTCACGAAGACAATCGCCTGTCCCGGGTGGGTGGGACCTTCGGTATGGGTTGGAAAAGCGAGTGGTCGACATCATGGGCGAGCGTCGTCTATGCCTACGGATGGGGCGAAAACTACGGCATCCGTCACGACGGCAAGAACCTGGGTTATGTGCTGACTCCCCTGACCGCTCACAGCGTGATGATCGTGTTGGGTTCTTCTGCTCCGCTATAGTTTCATCCAGCCGAGCCGGATCATTGCCGGCACCAGCAGCACGTCGGCCAGCAACGCGGTGATCAGGCACAGCGGGAGCAGGGAGCCGAGCATGAAGTTGATCGCGAAACCGCTGATGAGGCAGGGAAGAAAGCCGGCCACCAGGATGATGGTGGTCATGAGGATCCCACGCCCGGAATAGGCGAAGGTAGCTCGCACCGCCTCCTCCTGGTTCCGGCGAGCCGATTCCACCCGGAAACGGGTAAGGAAATGGATGGTGTCGTCCACCCCGATGCCGATGGCCATGATCGCGATGAGGAGTACGTCGCTGTCCACCTCATCAAAGCAGTATCCTACCGCACCCGCCAGCATCAGCAGGGGCAAAAGATTGGGGATCATGGAGAGGAAGCCGCCGCGGATTGAGCGCAGACCCACCATCATCATGAGCATGACCACAAAACAGGTAATGATAAGCCCTCGTCTCTGACCCTGGAAGATGGTTTCGAAGAAGTACCCGACGAGAAACACCAGGCCCGACGCTTCTACTTCGGTGCCATCGCTGAAGATTTCGGCTGCCTCCGCGTGAGCGCTCAGGCCTGCGGCCGCGGTGGCCCGCGCACCTGTGCTGCCGAGACGCACTCCGATGCGCATTTTGCGTCGCTCGAAGTCTACCAGGCGGTCGAGGTCTTCGCCCCCGGAAGATTCGAACAGCAGCAGATACTGGGCCAGCAGCTCCCGACTGTCCGGAACCGGTGTTTTGAGGGCAAGTTGTGGCGCCATCCGCTCGTGGATTCTCTTCACCAGGTCCACCAGAGAAAGGACCGAATCGACATTTGGAAGGGCTCGCAGCCGTTCCTGATAGCTGTTTAGAAGGGCGAAGCGCTCCGGGTCCAGCAGGCCGTTCTTTTCCCCTGAGTCCACAAACAACTCCAAGGAGTTGGTGCCGGCGAAATGCTCCTCGAACCACTTGTTGTCGATACTTAGCGGGTGGTCGTCCCGGAACCGGTTGGAGAAGTCCGCCTCCAGGTTGGCCAGGGGCACGCCCGCACCCGCGATGGCAGCCACCACGACGAAAGCCGCGATCACCCGTCGCGGCCATCTCCGGGCGGTGTTGCGGAACCAGTCCAGCAGTCGGTCGAGGCCGGCCTGGGCCTTTCCGGTGACGCCCCGGCGAAGGGGTTTGGGCTCCGGCATGAAGGTGAATAGGATGGGGGCCAGGGTAACCGCCAGCAGCAGCGCAGAAGCGACCCCGAACGCCAGGGCAAGGCCCAGGGTGCGAGACGAGTTGTCAGGCACCGTGATCATGCTGCCGAAACCTACGAAGGTGGTGGCTGACGTCCAGAAGCAGGCTCTCCCCACTTCCCCCGCGGAAGCAAGAATCGCCGCCTCCTTTTCGCGCCCGTCTTCCAGCTCTTTGAGGTACGCGCTGCACAGGTGGACCACGTCGGAAAACGCCACCACCAGCATTACCGGCGGGGTCAGGGAGACCAGGCCATGAATGCACGGATCGATCATGGTGAGGAAGCCCACCATCCACACCACACCCACCGCGGCAACGGCCAGCGAGATGGCCGCGGGCCAGAAGCGGCGGAAGAGAATCCAGACGCAGATCAGTAGCGACACCGCAATGAGGGGCAGCAGCACCGACAGGTTAAACGCCACCTGCCGCATGCTCTCGCCGGCCGCAGTCATCCAGCCCACCCGGTGGATCGAATCGGGCGCATAGCCGGCGGCCACGAAATGGGCGGTGATATCGTCCACAAGGTGGGGCAGTTCCTCTACCGGCCGCGAAGGGTTGACCGTGAGTTCTACGATCGTTGCGTGCCGCTGGCCGTCCCGTGAAAGGAACAATTCGCCTACAAATTCATCGGCCTGCAGCGCCTTTTTGATCTCTGCGACGCGAGCGGGATCCGCCAACGCCTCGTCCGCATAGGCGGTAACTTTGAGGCTCTTGCCGTCGCCTTCTATCCGCTGTGCCGAGAGCAGGCTCTCCACCCGCGCAACGTCGGGGAGTTTCTCCACCTTCTCCAGGGCCGCTCTAAGACGTTTCTGCCCTTCAGCGGTCAGTGCGTCCGGGTCATCGAGGCCCACCACGACGGTCTCGTCATTGCCAAAGACCTCGCTCAACTCCTGGTAGCGGTCGTATTCCGGCTTGTCGCCTAAGATCTGGTCGCCGATGGAGGTGCCGAAAGTGGCCCTGGTCAGGCTCGCTCCGGCCAGGCCGGTGATCACCAGGCAGATGGCAAGCACCAGCCACCTGTTTCCAACCACAAACCGTGCGTATGCGTTCATTTACACCCCATGTCCCAAGCCTCAAGCTCCACGCCCTCTCTGTCAACTTATATAGCTTCCCTTGGGGTTAGATTTATCGTAACTTTGGTTACGGCAATCACGGAGGAACCCATGAACGCAGCAAGGGCTATCGTCGGCGCGTTGGTATTATTCTTCCTCGGCATACCAGCGCTGGGAGTGGTCATCTGGGCGACCGGTGTAACCAATGCGGTGGTGTCGGAGGAATTTCTTTCGGAAATCCCCAAGGAGATCGTGGCCGAGGTGCCCGCGCTGGTGGACGACGTCTACAAGGCAGCTCTCGAGCCCGGCCAGGTACGTGATCCCAACGCCAAGCTGTGGGTGGAGGCGCTGGCCAAAGTGGAAACAACTCCTTCCAAGGTGTTGGAGGACAGCGGTGTCTACGGCTGGTTGCGTAACGAGTTGTCCGCGGCCTTCGACGGAATGGGCAAGGTGATGCGGGGCGACATGGACGGCAAGGACCTCGTGCTGGACCTGAAACCGCTGAAAGCCGCGCTGGCCAGCGACGTCCTGCGCAACTGGGTGAAAGAGATCATCGCTCATCTACCGCCGTGCGCTGGTTCGAGGTTGGTCGAGTGGCAGAATGCGCCGCCGGAAAAACGCCGGGTGGAGGAGTTGCCGGCATGCAATCCGGGACCCGAGGTGATGGACGCAGCAATCGATATCGTCATTGCCAATTTTCACCAGATTCCCGACGAAAGACCGATGTTCACGCGGGCGGAGATGCCCAGCGGCATGGACGTACCGCGCACGGTGAGTGCGGTGATGTGGTTCCTGTTCATCATTCCCGCATTCCTCATTCTTATTGGGGCTGCCATTGCCGATTCGAGGATGCGCGGGTTTTTGCGCTGGAGTGGCATTGCCACCGTCATTGGCGGCCTTTTCCCCCTGCTCACTTCGTCCGCGGTTCAGGGAGGGCTGCTGGCCTGGATGAAGATGGACCCGTCGTTCTGGGACTTCGGCAACCGCACGCAGTTCTGGACGTCGGAAGCCAGCCGCATCGTTGCTGACCGGGTGGTGACCATCACCTCCCGCATGGTCGACCATCTCTTCACTCCTGTGACTACCATCGCCCTGGTTGTCTGCGGCGTAGGCGCGGCGCTGTTTATTCTGTCTTTCCTGGTGAAGAAGCAGGAAGGGTAAGCAGTCCCCCGTCCCGCCCCCTCTTGGGACGCACGCCTGATCCCGGTACACTTATAGATAGGGTGGCACTAAGTCCATTGTGACCGAGCAAGGTACCGGTTTTCGCAAGAATAGCAGGCCGGAAGGGGGGAGATGTGTGGTTTCAGCGCGTTTTGCTAATCATTCTCTGGGCCGGCTGGGTGGTGTCCTGTTCACCCCAACCTTTCTCCATTACGGCTGATTGGGGTGCAAGCGAAACAACAGCGATTGCAGATGAGCGTACTGGGGATAGAGCGGCTACTCTGGATACGCCAACAGCTGATTTGCCCCATGAAGTCTCTGTGGCCGACTTGGGGATGCGGCACGGGGACATAATTGGTCATCAGGATGACCAGCGATGGGACTACGTGGACGCCGTCCCGGACGTCTGGGGAGAAGAAGTCGGTGAGGACCCGTGTGTCGGCGTGGATTGCAGCGATGGAAATCCCTGCACTGAAGATCTGTGCGACGTTGCCGCCGGCTGCTTGAATGTCCCCAATGATGACCCTTGCGACGACGGAGATGAGTGCACTGGAGGGGATTATTGCGTCAACGGCATTTGCGCAGCCGGCCCGGTGGAGCTTTGCTTCGCCTGCCAATCCCAACAGGATTGTTTGCCGTTTGATGACGGGGATCTTTGCAATGGGCTGGTGTTGTGCGAGGAGGGCGAGTGCATAGCGGCGGCTGCCGATTGCGACGACGGGGATTCGTGTACCGAGGACGAGTGCGACCCACAGACCGGCCAGTGCCTTCATAGCGCCATCGACTGTAGCGACGGGAATCCCTGCACGGAGGATTGGTGCCTCCCCGATGCCGGGTGCGGGTACGAAACAGTCGCCGACGGCGCATCCTGTGGGCCTTCCGGCTTGTGGTCGTGCGCGGCCGGAGTTTGCACCGAATGTGCTCCAGATTGCGCCGATGCGGACTGTGGAGTCGATGGCTGCGGGGGCGCCTGCGGAGAGTGCTACGGGTGGCAGGAGTGCGTCGATGGCTCGTGCGTATGTTCGGCGTGCTGCGACGGCCACGGAGATTGCCTGTACCACCAGACCTGCTCCGGCTTCCCGGACCAGGAAGAACTGGTCCTGGAGTGCGAGGACCGGCTGCTGATGTTCCACGAGGGATTTGAAGGACAAGCCCCGGGGAATCCGTCGCCTTCGTTTCAGTACTCTTACGATGGAGGCGGCCCTTGGACCGTGAAGTATGTGTGGAACGGGGCCAAGGCGAACACCGGCAGCTACTCCTTCCGCTACTATCAGTTGGGGGCGTTCGACGGCTGGTTTGGATTCAACCAGCCTGTACCCGGCGGCGGCGACGTTGAACTGGCCCTCCTCTCCTTTCACCTCAGCTGCTTCGCTGCCGATGTGCCCTTTACGCTGCAGATAGTAGCTGATGAGAATGTGTTGGCGGAGGTTACTGAAGAAGAATGCGACGGGTCCTGGCATCGGCATGTTGTGGATCTGCTGCCCCCCGGGCAGGCCGTACCCATGCTTAGGTTCCGACTGCACAAGGAGTCCTTTGGCGGGACCGAGATCCTGGTGGACGACATCGCTGTGCTCGTTGACCAATGCGCCGATTTCGGTTGCTTCGACCTGGTCGAGGAAGAAGGCTTCTGCCTGCCTGCCGGCACCGTCACCGGCGCCTGCTTCATCGATGAGAAATGTGTGGCCGGTGGTGAATCACACCCGGAGACTCCTTGTCTGGCGTGTCTCCCGGAAATTGCACCTGGTCAGTGGAGCGCGGCTGTGACCGGCTGTGACGACGGGAACCTCTGTACGCTCGGGGACTACTGCGAGGCCGGGGTGTGCCACCCCGGTGCGGATGAATTCGATTGCGATCTTGGCAATCCCTGCGTGGCCGGGGCGTGCGACGTCGCAGCCGGCGAGTGCGTCTTCTCGGCCGTCGAATGCGACGACGGGCATCCATGCACCGATGACGTGTGCATGCCGTTCAACGGCTGCCTGCACTTGTGGAAGAACTGCAGCGACGCCAACGTGTGCACCAGCGACTCGTGCAGTCTGCTGACTGGAGAGTGCGTGCACATGGAGATCCTATGCGACGACGGGGACCCGTGCACTAAGGACAAATGTGACTCCCAGGATGGCTGCTATGCGTCCCCCAAATGCTCCGACAACTCGCCTTGTACCCTTGAATATTGTGAGCCAGCGACCGGGGTGTGCGTCTATCCGCTCAAGTGCGTCGATGGTGACCCAGCCACCAAGGACCAGTGCGACTTCGGCACCGGCGAGTGCACTTTTTCTCCGCTCTTGCCCAAGAGTTGCTGGGACGACGACAAGTGCACCAGCAGTACGGTCGACCCTGCAACCGGCAAGTGCGTGAGCGTGACGAAAGGCTGTGATGACGGCAAGAAGGGTACGGTCGACTATTGCGTGCCCGAAACCGGAGACTGTGCGCATGACGACCTGGACTGTGACGACGGTGACGCCTGCACCATGGACAGCCTGTCTCACTACTCCGGTTGCCTCCACTACCCCGTGGATTGCTCTGACGGCGACGCTTGCACTGTGGACCTGTGCGAGTCGGTGGACGGCTGCTATCACGAACCGAAGGTGTGCGATGATCAGGACCCGGAAACCGTGGATTGGTGCGACGCATTCCTTGAGTGCCAGCACGACTACTCGGCGTGCGACGATGGGGACAAGTGCACCTGGGACACAATTGACGAGAATTCACAATGTGTGCACGCTCCCAGGGACTGCGCCGATGACAGCCTGTGTACCATCGACTCCTGCGATGCGCTGATCGGCTGCGTGCATGAGCCCAAGGACTGCGACGACGATTGCGACTGCACCATGGACTACTGCCAGGTATGGACCGGGATGTGCATCCACCAGGAAATCTGCTGCCAGCCCGACCCGGACTGCGATGACGGTGACCCCTGCACAAATGACTGGTACTACTGGGAGTGGGGGTGCAAACACACGCCTGTCAATTGCGACGATGATAATTATGAGACGATTGACTCGTGCGACTGGGAAACCGGGTGCTTCTCCACACCAGTGGAGTGCGCCGACGGTGATCTTTGCACGTACCACACCAAGGACGAGGACTGGCAGTGCGTGACCTGGCCCAAAGAATGTGACGATGGTGACGTTTGCACCAGCGATCAGTGCATTCCTGAGACCGGAGAGTGTGTCAATGCCTCTTTGTGTGACGATCTGGACGCGTGCACTCAGGACTCCTGTGACTCCGAGACCGGCGAGTGTACCAACGTTCCGCTCTCCAGCGACGATGGCGACCTCTGCACAATCGATTCGTGCGATCCGGAGTCCGGAGTCTCCAACCTGGCGAAGGATTGCATTCCCGAGGCCCCCTCGGCGTGCCTCGACTACTCTTGCGACGACGCGACCGGGAACTGCGTCGAGACGTCGAAAGACTGCAGCGATCAGGACCTCTGTACCGAAGACTTCTGCGAGCCGGAAGCGGGCTGCTATTGGGAACCCGTGCCGACCGACGACGGCGACCCGTGCACCAACGACCTGTGCACCCCTGAGGCGGGAGTCAGTCACCTTCCCAGATGCGTCGGCACTAGCTGCAGCGTCGGAGTATGCGAACCGGAGACGGGTATCTGCTATCTCTATCCCGGGACCTGCAACGACGGCCTGGCGTGCACGGAAGACTGGTGCGGTTTTACCGTGGGATGCTATCATGTCCCGAAGACTTGCAGCTCCCTAGGCCTCTGCAAATGGGGCCACTGTGATCCGGCGGGCGGGTCCTGCGAGTGGGGAGACATAGACTGCGACGACGGGAATCCGTGCACGGAAGAGAGTTGCAGCTTCTATGGAGGTTGCAACTCGCAGCCTTCGCCGAAAGAGGGCCTTCCTTGCGACAATGATCCGTGCACCGAGGGGGACATATGCAGCGCTGGGGAATGCGTGCCCGGCACGTGGGTGTGTATCGAGGACTGCGCCAACGGCCTCGATGACGATGCCGACGGTTGGATTGACTGCCTGGACCCCACGTGCGCCCATGTTTCGCACTGTCAACCGGTTCCTGCCACCGAATCCAAGTGTCGTAACGGCCTTGACGACGATCAGGATGGTGCGTCAGACTGCGAAGACGTCGATTGCCAGGTAATGGACCCCTGCAAAGTGCTTCCCGAAACTGAGGTCTATTGCTACGATTGGAAGGACAACGACGGAGACGGCCAGAAGGACTGCGCCGACCCCGACTGCAGCGGGTCTGCCTTCTGTCAGCCCGGCACTCCACCGGCAGCCGGGGACAAATGCTCCAACGCCTTCCAGGTCAATGATGGACAACCGCTGACCACCGCCCTCTTGGGGCAGGCGCTCGTCTACGAGGGCTCCACCACGGAAGCCAAGCAGGACTTCGCGAAAGTCTGCCAGGGTGAAAACGGCTTCGGCCGTGACGTGTTCTACGAATTGAAGGTCGGAGCGGACTTGCTGGTAACCGTTCAGTTGAGCCTGAAAGGAAGCAACTGGGGCCTGGTTTATGTGCTGAAGGGGGATTGCGACGCAGGATCGGTCCTGGCCTGCGATGACGAAGGCTCGTGGGCTGACCCGAAGGCCCACGTGACCGTGCCGCTCCCGCCTGGCACCTACTATGTGGTGGTTGACGGCGAAGACAGCGATGACCACGGCGACTACGAGCTGGTCTTCACGGTCGAACTGCCTCCGGAATCCGAGACCAACTGCGTGGACGGGCTGGACGACGACACTGACGGCAAGACCGACTGCCAGGACGACGAATGCCAGGCTTTCGACGTGTGCATAGAGTCGTCCGGAGAAGACTGCGACACGGCTTTTCCAGTGGGGCACGGACCGCCCGTCTCTGCGGCGCTCATCGGTGTCGGCCTAGTCTACGAGGGGACGACAGAGGGGATGACCGCAGACCTGACTGGCCCATGCAAGAAGTCCAGCTCAGAGAGCCCGGACGCGGTGTACAAGCTGGTAACGGTGGACTCGCTCGTGGTGACCGCAAAACTCGTGACCGAAGGCTATGCGTTCGACCCTGTCGTCTACCTCATGCAAGAGGGCTGTGGCCCAGGTGCGGTCCTGGCCTGCGAGGGCACGAACTGGAGTTCCCTGGTAGATATCACGGTCCCGTTGGTACCCGGAACCCACTATGTTGCAGTGGACGGGGTCAACGAGGGTGACTCAGGACAATACACCCTCAACCTCTCGTTCGCGGCTCCGCCGCCGGTGGAAAGCGTCTGCGGCGATGAGCTGGACGACGACGCGGATGGGAAGACGGACTGCGAGGACGAAGAGTGCGGCCTCGAACCGGGTTGCCTCGACCCGTTTGAACCCAACGACTTCCTTTCTGAAGCAACTGACCTGGGCTTGCTGGATGACCAGGGAATAGAGCTCCCGGCCGGCGCCGCAATCGGCCCCCACCTCGAGGACGACTGGTTCAGTTTCTCAGCTCCCGGGGGGACTCTGGTCATCGCAACCCAGCTTTCGGGCAGCTACGGCACGACAGCCGTGTTTTACGATGCGGCGGGAAGCCTCGTCAGCACGGCGGCCGACTGGACCGACGGAATCAAAACATGGACGGCAGCTGCAGCCGAAGCCGGCACGTACTACCTGAAGGTATCGTCCGCGAGCTCGTGGCAACTGGGTGAGTATGCGTTCTCGCTGTCCCTGGCACCCGCCCTGGAGTCGGAAACCAACTGCAATGACATGCTGGACAACGACGCCGACGGAAAGCTCAACTGTGAAGATGATGAATGCAGCCAGTCGCCATGGTGCGGTTGGGGAGACAACTGTCAACAGCCCAACCTCGTCTACGGCGGCCAGCCGGTGGGGAACGAGCAGGACGGCCTGGAGTTGGAGTATGCCGGGACTACGGCCGGTGTCGGACACGACTTCATTCCAACCTCTTGCGCCGAGGGGTGGGGAACCGCGCCGGATGCAGTGTGGGAGTTGAACCTCGAAGATAAGATGAACGTGGTCATCCGGCACGGTTTCATAGATGCGCTGAACGCACTTGTATACGTCCGCCAGGATCACTGCCAGGGCGAGGAAGTGGGATGTGTGGAGCCCTGGAGTCCTTCCCAGAAGGTGAACGCCTACCTGATGCTGGCGCCGGGAACATATTACGTGATTCTCGACGCCAACGATGCAACCTCCATCGATGCCTACTCGCTGGATTTCGAATTCCACAGTATCACTGAAACCGAGGTGGACTGTGCCGACGGCCTCGACAACGACGGGGATGGCCTGAAGAACTGTTACGACCCTGACTGCGGTGCCGACCCTTATTGTGCGGGGGAGAACTGCGTCGCCGCGCTGGAGGTGAACGCGGCGAAACCGATCGATGGGGATGACTTCGACCTGCTCCTGTCATACGAGGAGAGCACGACCATAATGTCCGACGACTATGTCGGAAGCTGCAGCGGCGAAGCAACATACTGCGGCGACGCAGTGTGGCGGTTCGAGCTTCTGGAGGAGGCGGTGGCCACGATCTCGCATACGTTCGATTGGAGCCTGGATCTGCCGGCCGTGTATCTGTTCAAAGGTGAGTGCCTCCCTGAAAACGAGGTGGCCTGCGCAGGGTCGGAAGAGGGGCCTGCGGTCATCGAGGAACTGCTTCTCGCACCCGCCGAATACTTCGTTGTCGTCGACGGTATGTACAACTGGGACTCGGGCCCGTATACCCTCGAACTCCTGTTCACGGCTCCCTGAGGGAGTGCTCCGACAATCGCGTCGAAGGCTGGCCGTCCCGCCCGCTGGCAACGTTGGCCGCATCTGCGTATCATTACTCCGTATCAGGAGGTAGTTATGGGACGGACACTTGAGGCAGAGATGCGGTTTGCCCGGACTACCGGAGTTGTGTTGAGCACGATGCTGTTGTTGTCAGCGTGTGCCGAATGCTCCAACGATTCCGACTGCACCCACCCAAACGTGTGCAACCGCGCGTATTCGTCGAAGCGCTGCACTCCTCCCGGCGAAGCGGGCGATCCGTGCACCAGGGAAAAAGAGTGCAATTTCGACACCTGGTGTGCCGGGGAAGTATGCAAGATGCGGTTGCAGGAGAACGAGGCTTGCTGGAACATCCTCGAATGCCAGGCCGGTTTGATCTGTTTCTACCTTGGAAACGGGGAGAAGGAGTGCCGAGAGCCGACGGGATTGAACGGCCACTTCTGTGTCAGCGATTTCGGATGTCAGCCCGAGTTGGTGTGCGTGGTTAAGGCTGAAGAGTGCAGCTATCCCAAACTGGAGGGGGAAGAGTGCCACTACAATGACGAGTGCGAGGGAGAACTGGTGTGCAACTGGGGATACAACCCTGATGTCTGTGCCCCCCTTGGGCTGGAGGGGGACATCTGCGGCTACTTCAACGAGTGTGAAGATGGGCTCTACTGCAACGAGTCCACCGTCCCCGACAAGTGCACTCCTGCCGCCGGGCCGGGGATGCACTGCACGGATTGGGTTCCTTGTGAACCGGACCTACAGTGCATTTCGGAGCCGGGGTTCGACACCTGCTACGCTCCTGGTGGAGAAGGCTATCCTTGTTACGACGATTCGGACTGCGGCGATGGTTTCTGGTGTGAGGGTGCCGAGAGTGGCTGGTTCAGTTCGACGGAAGGGGAGTGCGAGGTCACGGGGTTGGAAGGCTATCCCTGCTCGAGCGCCGGGGATGTCTGCGCCGAGGGGTTCGTTTGTGTTGGAAGCGGCGACAAGGAGTGCACAAAGATCAAGAAGGTAGGTTACGAGTGCAAGTACAACGACGAATGTGAGGGTGACCTCATATGCAACTGGGGATACGACCCACCTAAGTGCAAGTCCCCCGGAGAGGAGGGGGATATCTGCGGCTATTACAACGAGTGCATCGAGAATCTGTACTGCAACGATACCGTTGACCCCAACGTCTGTTCGCCCGCGTCCGAGGAGTTGGAGCCGTGCACCGACTGGCTACTCTGTGCAGAAGGCCTGATTTGCGCCTCGCCTCCGGGCGAGCCGGATGTGTGCCGAAATCCCGGCCAGCCGGGCGATGAGTGCCTGACCTGGCTGCCGTGCGAGGAAGGGCTGATTTGCAATGCTCTCGTCGACCCCCCTGCCTGTTGGGACACCTCAGGTTTGGGCGAGCCGTGCGGGCCTGAGGTGGCGTGTGACGAGGGCCTGGCATGCAGCACCGCGCTCCCGGAGCAAGTCGGAGAGTGCATGGAGCTACCGGAAGGCGTGGTCCCGTGTAGCGGACAGGCGGACGAGTGTCCCTGGGAAGAGGTGTGCAACCTCTACCTGACGCCGCCCCAGTGCGCTGAACCGGCCGCGCTCGGCGAAGAGTGCGGCGAGTTCTTCCCGTGCGTCATCGGGCTTGATTGCGACCTGGCGGCGGAGCCGCCTGTTTGTGTGGGAGGTGGCTAGGAGACCCGGGCGACATGAATTGCGATGGTGTGACGACCATTATTTCGGCATCGTGAGTTCGTTCCAGGAGGCAATGGTGAGACGGTTTTCAGACGGTCGGGCTCAGTTCCAAACCGGCACCGGATTTGCACTAATTGCGGTGTCCCTGTTGGCCCTGCTTCCAAGTGGGTGTTCCTCGGGGTGCTGGGTAGACTCGGATTGTGATCTCGATGAAGTGTGCAACGAAGGGTATGCGACGCCGCGGTGTACTCCCCTCGGTGAGCCGGGTGACCTGTGCTCCCGGGACGAGGAGTGCATCGCAGATGCCTTCTGTGATGATAGCGAGTGCCGGTTGTACCTGAATGAGGGGGAATTTTGTCAGAACAACTCAGAATGCAAGTCTCTGTTGGTTTGCTCTCATCATGGCCCAGCCACCAGTGGCAAGCAGTGCTGGAAGCCGTGGGGTCTCAAGGGCGACCACTGCTCGAGCGACTTGGAGTGCCAGCCTGGGTTGGTTTGCGTCGTCAAAGCTGGTGAGTGCATGCAGTCTAAGGGGGAAGGTGAAGAGTGTCATTACAACGACGAGTGTTTTGGTGAGTTGGTGTGCAACTGGGGATACGAGCCCGACATTTGCGTCCCTCCCGGCCGGGAAGGCGACATTTGCGGCTACTACAACGAGTGCGCCGAGGATTTGCATTGCAACGACACTCAGAGTCCGGCCGTTTGCGCGCCCGCGGCCGGCCGATTTGACCGTTGCACCGATTGGTTCCCCTGCGAGGCCGGTCTGCAGTGCCACGGAGGCTGGGGCTTCGGCACGTGCTTCAACCCGGGGGAGGATGGATATCCGTGTGACTTTGATTCCGACTGTGCGGATGGCTTCTGGTGTCCCGCCGCCGAGGAAGGCTGGTCCGGTACGAATGAGGGGTGCAAACAGGCCGGACTGGAGGGCGACCCCTGCTCGGGAGTGGGCAACGTCTGCGCTGAGGGACACGTTTGCGTCGGAGGTAACGACAAAAAGTGCACGAAAATCAAGCATGAGGGTGCCGAGTGTGAGTACCATGATGAGTGCACGGGTGATCTAATCTGCAATTGGGGATACGACCCCAACGTGTGCAAACTTCCCGCAGAAGAGGGGGACATCTGCGGCAACTACGACCAGTGCGCTGAGAATCTGTTCTGCAACAACACCATCGAACCCAACGTCTGCTCGCCCGCATCTGTTGAGTGGGAGCCGTGTACGGATTGGCTTCCGTGCGAAGGGGAGTTGATCTGCAACATTTACGCTGAACCGCCTGTATGCTGGGGCGCTCCCATGCTAGGTGAGCCGTGTGGAGTCGGCGTCGCTTGCGATGATGGCCTGGTGTGCAGCACCCTGATTCCGAACCAGGCCGGGGAGTGCATGACCATGCCGGAAGGTGTGGACCTGTGCGATGGGTCGAGTGAGCAATGTCCGTGGGGCGAGGTGTGCAACCTCTACCTGACCCCGCCCCAGTGCGCTGAACCGGCCGGCATTGGCGAAGAGTGCGGCGAGTTCTTCCCGTGCCACACGGGCCTGGAGTGCGACCTGGCGGCCGAGCCGCCTGTTTGTGTGGGAGGTGGCTAGGAGACCCAGTCGGCAGCGGCCAGTCGGTCGAACAACGTGTGCATGATTTGGGAATACTCGGGAATCCGGGCGAAGATGGCCGTGGCCACTTCTTCGTGGTAGGTGTGCACCGTGCGGTTGCGGTCGTCAGTCATCTCCAGTGCCAGGACGGTTTCCTTCTCGTCCAACAGGTCCGCCTTGAACGCGTTGCGAAAGCACGTTTTGGGCGAATTTGAGATAATCCCTTCCTTGACTCTGAGGTGTTCGCGAAGGAGTTTCCACGCGACCTCGAAGGTGTACTCGAAGCGTTGTATCGCAGCGTCCCTCACGATGATGGAGAACTCCTCGGCCAGGATTTCTCTAAGCGTGGAGAGAGCTCGACTCGCATCCGCAGTCAGGGCAGTCAGCTTTTCCAAATGATTCCCTCCCCGAGGGCCTTGTGGCGGAAAGTCCGGGACGTTGCCGACAAATCTACCAACTCCACCTCGTACGGGACGTTCAGGTCCGACAGAATCTCCAGCAAACCCGAGAGGCGGGAACGGTCGAATTGCTCGCCCGGCAATACGCCGATGTCGATATCGGAATGACGGTGCTGCTGCGAGGACGCTCGGGAACCGAACAGGACGACAGTTACCTCGTCGTCTCGAAACCATTCCAGGACCGTCATCCTGACAAGGTCCAGGCTTTTCTCTGAGATCGTCGCGCCCGCGTCGTTTTTTGCCTTCACCGACATCCCTCCGGCAGGCATGATCCTAGCATCTGCAAGTCGAGAATTCAACTTGACGGGGTTCGGGCGGCATGGTAAATAACCGTCCGATTGAATTTTCGGGGCTGTAGCTCAGTTGGGAGAGCGCAGCGTTCGCAACGCTGAGGCCGAGGGTGGAGTCGCTGTGTAACCTTCGCTCCTCGATTCGCTCAGCATGTGGCTTATGCGAATTGCGAATCCCTTCAGCTCTACTGCCCATGCGGCGTGTTGAAAAGACGGTTGGTACATTCTCTGGGGCTGTAGCTCAGTTGGGAGAGCGCAGCGTTCGCAACGCTGAGGCCGAGGGTTCGAATCCCTTCAGCTCCACTACTCCGTTAAAGTTCCGCTGAAGGAATTCTCACCCGAGGGTGGACTCGCGCACTTTCGTTCGCTCGTCGATTCGCTCGGCTTCTGCCTATGCGAATTGCGAATCCCTTCAGCTCCACTACTCCGTTAAAGTTCCGCTGAAGGAATTCTCACCCGAGGGTGGACTCGCTCACTTTCGTTCGCTCGTCGATTCGCTCGGCTTCTTGCCTATGCGAATTGCGAATCCCTTCAGCTCCACTACTCCGCTAAAGTTCCGCTGAAGGAATTCTCACCCGAGGCTTATGCTCCACAAACAGGTTTTATCCAGGTATTCTTCCCTACGATCTCCTTCAAGAGTTCCTCTGCTTCGGGGCTGAGTCCAAAGGAGGGGAGTTCCTGTAGAAGTTCGTCCAGTATGCCACAGCCAAAGACGTAGGCGTTTGTCCAGGTGACGCTGGGCGCGTCGAGGAATTCTTCCAGGGAGGGGTATTTCGCTTCGAGCTCCTGGACCAGGAGGGTGTGCTTCCTCAGGTAGTACTTCTGGTGGTATGCCTCGGCGAGATAGAACGTCTCCAATGGGAGGATGTCTGTGTAAATTGTCGAACCGTTCTCCTTCTCCAGGGCAGACTTCATCTTCTCGGCGGCTAGTTTCTGGTCCTCGTTCGCATAGTAGATGGCCGACTTGTACTGCTCCGACCAGGGCGGCGAGAAGGGGTTGTGACTGGCGAAGAAATAGTCGAGGAGATCCTCGTAGCTCACCACCCTGTGGTCGAAGTCAATCTGCAGGGACTCCGTGTGGTCGCCGAGGTTCTTGTAAGTGGGGTCGGCGGTGGAGCCTCCTGTGTACCCTACGCGGGTCCTGTACACACCGTGAGCACACCCGAACTGGGCGTCAGGGCCCCAAAATCACCCGAGGGCGAAGGTGGCCGTCCGAAGATCCTCGGGGCCGGGCACGATGATCTCCTCGACGGGGTCATCCGCGGGTGGCGGCGCCTCGTCGGGTGCGACGGCTGCGGGCAGGTCTGTGGGTGCGCCTACCGGTCCGATGAGCTCGCTCCCCTCGGATTGAACGATTGGAAGCGTCGGGTCGGCTGGTGCGTTCGCTTCCGGCAATGCCTCCTCCCCGCCGTTCGGCGCGGCATCGTCGGGCTCGCAAGCCGAACCGATGAGAGTGATCGCGCCAAGGAGTACGAGAACCTTTAAGTTTCTGTTGCGCAAAATGAACATACGAGCCTCCGTCTATGGTGAGGGGCGTTGGTCAGGCCCCATCGGGTTTCTGAAAATCAATATGTGATTCGTGTGGGTCAGAGTCAACTGCCCGGGACCCGACAATTGACGGGGAACAGCGTTAGATGCGATCGGCCTCGCTCCCCTCCGATCCGGGCTTGCCACCTGCAGCCCGAGTGCCCAGATTCTGGCGGTGGACGAATTGAGAAGAACTCGTTCGTTCAAACACAAGAAACTCAATCATTAGGAGTATACCATGAAGGGCAGAGTCAATTTCATTGCGTTTTCTGCGGCGCTTCTCGTCCTGACGTCCGGCTGCGGGGTCGATGAATCGACCTCCGGGACCAACGGCCTTGCCGTTTTTCACGGTGCGCTGACCCTCTCCACACATGATGTCTCGGGAATCCTCTACGAGATCGAGTGCGAAGACGGAACAATGATCACGGAGTATGTCGAGCTCGGGACCGGGCCGATGCCGACGTGGCTGGACCCCAACGCCGGCCCGGGGCATCCCTTCGCTGACCTGTTCTCCTTGCTCCCGGCCGGTGAGTGTACCGTGACGGCTACCCCGATGCAGGATCCGGACACTCCTTCCAAGGTCTGCGCACCGGTCTCCGAGACATTCACCGTGATCCCGGGCGAGACCGTGGAGATCACCCTGATGGCACAGTGCGTGGGAGAGGACGCGGGTGCGGTGGACATAGTCGTGGGTCTCAACGATCCTCCTGTGCTCTTAGCCCTGGACATGGATCCGGGCAAGTTCATCTGCGAGGGCGAACCCCTGCAACTCACGGTCTCGGTGGAGGACCCCAACGGGGACGTGGTGACGGTGTCGTGGCAAGTAACGGATTGGCCCGAGAACCCAGCGCCGGGGACCTATACCCTGACCCCGAATTTCGGCACGGTCGTGTCTTTCCAGTCGGATACCGTTGGACCCCACGAGGTCGTGGTCACTGCGACGGATCCCTATGGCGCCTCAACGTCCCTGACCTTCCCGATCCACGTGATGGAGTGTGACGTCTGCTGCAAGCTGAACGGATACCAGGTCGTTCCCTTCGAGGAGTGCCCGGATGGGTCCCAGGTCTCCATGGACCTCTGCCTTTCCTGCCAGTGCCCGGATGGATTCGACGTAACGCCCGACGGCCTGGGCTGCATCTCCATCGCAACGGAGGACGCTATCTACAACGGCGTGACCCTCGACGTCTGTCCCGGGAACCAGATCCCCGAGTACAGCGTTTACGGGGCGATCTATCCCGGCGGGACCACGTTTGCCAGCCCCTACTTTGGACAGAGCGGTCAGACCTCTTCGGACGGCCGCCTGAACAACGTCGGGGTCTGGGCCTGCGACCCGGCTACCGGACAGTCGGGCACGCAACCCTTCCAGGAGTGGATCGGCTTCACCGCTTGCATCGACATCGCTGAAGCGGGTGACTATCTGGTCGGTGCGGGCGGGGACAACGCATTTCGGCTCTTCCTTAACAATGATCCGACCCCCGTGCTTACCAAGACCGGGAGCAACATCGAGAACTTCCGGCGCTGGTGGGTCCGCTCGGTGAGCCTCTCGGCCGGGCTGAACGTCATTACCCTGGAAGGACTCAACAACGGGAACGTCGCCGCTTTCGGCGCTGAGATATCCGGACCCTTCCCGGCGGGGAGTCTCGTGACGGACGCGGACATGATCGCGGCTGATTACGCCGGAAACATCGTCTTCTCCACAGGGGACATGGTCGGGTCCCAGTTCACTACCGGTGAAAACAGCGGCTACAGTTGTCCTGACGGCTTCGCACTCAGCTTCTGCGAAGGGGTGCCCGAGTGCGTCCGGATTCAGGAGGCGGAGTGCCTCTAAGTCGCCTCACTACTTCCTGCAATTCCAACGCGAATCCGATTATGATGCGGGCGTGGTCGGGCATGGCGTAAGG
The DNA here is from genome assembly GCA_964626565.1 of uncultured Myxococcales bacterium. Lineage (GTDB taxonomy): Bacteria > Myxococcota_A > UBA9042 > CAIXZC01 > CAIXZC01 > CAZVFX01. Next base: position 8,217 of record CAZVFX010000037.1, on the reverse strand, counting down.
ATCCCGCGTAGAAGCCGCAGCCGGTCGCGGCGCTTCGAGCTGAACACGCCCGACGGTCACCGCCAAGGCGGTGGGGTGAGCAAAAAAAAACGCTTGCGGAAATATACGTACGCTGTTATAGTGGGTCTTGCGGGATCGCCAGTTGTACCAATAATCACATCGCCAGTAGGTCATTGTTGACCTGGGAGTTAAGTGTTCATGGGAACGACTGGAAGACCCCATTGGGCCCGGGGGCTGGCCGCAGGTACCCTGCTGCTGCTCGCACTGTCGGTGATGTACCACCAAGACAACCCGGCATTTGGCGAAATCAAGAACTCGAAGCATGACTTTTCAGCTTTCGGGACGGGCGGCATCTGGGGCTCGGCGGACGTGGACGAAACCTGCGTCTTCTGCCACACTCCTCACAACTCGACCTCGGACAATGAGGCTCCGTTGTGGAACCGGGAGCCCCTGACCAAGTCCTTTTCTCTTTACGCCAGCTCCACCATGGACGCCAACGTGGCCATGCCCACTGGGCCCAGCCTCGCCTGCCTCTCGTGCCATGACGGCACCATCGCGGTGGACGCGTTCATCAACGGGCAGCCAGGGGCGCCGAAAATGATGGCCATCGGGGATGTCTACTACCCCGGCAGCCCATACGGCGAAATGGGACCCAACATCGGCGAAGGGTACGCGGGCAGCGCGGGCCCGCCCAACATTTCCAACGACCACCCGGTGTCGTTCGTCTACGACGCCCTGCTGGCGGTCAAGGACGGTGAACTCGCCGACCCCTTGACCCTGCCGCCCCAGTTGCCCTTGTTTTCCGGGCGCATGGAGTGTGCAACCTGCCACGACGTTCACGCCACGACGCCGGGCATCCCGAAGCTCCTTCGAATGGACAACTCGGGAAGCGCCCTGTGCATGTCGTGCCACGTGAAGTAGGGGGGGACCATGAAAACGCTCCAATTGAATCTGAAGATCCCGGCGGTAGCAATGGTGGCTACCTTTCTCGTCTGCTACGCATGCAACTCGGGGACCCCGGGTGCCGGCTCGGCACCCTCAGACCCGGCGGAAACGCCTGACAGCGCCGGCGAACTTGTGCCGGGCAATTTCGCCCCTCCGGGAGCCGCCGAGTTAAGATACCCGGCGAGAGTTGCTCCCGCCGAGGATGGCTCCATGTGGGTGACCGATCCCTCTTCCAACGCCGCGTTCGAGCTTGTAGATGGTACGGTGGTGACCGTACTGGCAGGCCTCGACCAGCCCATAGGCATCGCGCTGCAAGGCAACCGCCTGTACGTAGGCAACAAGGGCCGGGGAACCGTCGAACTCTACGACATTGAAACCAGAACCTTCTTGTCTTCCCTGGGCCGGGGCGTAGGCGAATTCTCCATGCCTAACGACATCGCGCTGGGGGCAGACGGAACCGTCTTCGTCGCGGATAGCGTTGAAGACACTGTAAAAGTCTACGACAAGAACGGCTCACCGTCCGCCTCCATCGGCAGCCGCGGCGCCAAGGATGGGGAGTTTCGATTCCCCTCTGCCGTCGCCTTCGATGGCGATCGGCTAGTTGTCGCGGACCAGGGCAACCATCGCATCCAGATCTTCAACCCCGCGGGAGAATTCCAACTGGCGTTCGGCCAGGAGGTTCCCGCATCAGTAACGTCTCTGGAGCAATTCAAGGGCGGTTTCACCCGGGTCCAGGCAGTTGCGGTCGCGGGTGCGCACACGTATGTTTTGGATTCTTACCATGGGCACGTCCAGATGTTCGACGCCAAGGGCCAGAGCCAGGGTTTCCTCGGTCGCAAGGGCAAGTGCCAGGAGTGTGTGGCGTTGGCGTTGGACATTGCCATCGATTCGTCGGGAGGGTTGCTGGTAACCGATCCGGAGCGCAGGCGTGTCGTCTCCCTTAACGGGTTTGGGGAGGTGACGCCATGAGAGCTATGAAGCGAGCCGCCGCGATCCTTGCCACAGCCTGTTGCGTCGCCCTGGTCGTAGCCACCGCCAACGCGATTCCCCAGCCGCCCCACGACGAAGCCGGGGCGGGCATCACATGTTCTGCATGTCACACCCCCTACGCCGGGGTCAACAACCCGGCAGAGTCGGAAGGAGCGGCAACGGCCGGCTCCGGTAAATTGTCGCTGTTTGACGATGGTAAGAGCTGGGCCGCCGGGCAGTGGGTTGATGGTGTGGTCACTATCACCTCCGGGGCCAACTTGGGCGAGTTCAGAACCATCACGGCCAGTGACGCCACGTCGGTGAGTTGGGAGGCTGCGCTTCCCGCAGCGGTGGCGCCGGGAGACGAATACCGCATCGGCAAAACCACCTATTTCGACATCGAGACCAAATGCAAAAGTTGCCACAATCCCACGGGTATGGCGTCGGACATGTGGAAAGTGGGCTTGCACATCGTCAACGGCGACACGGTGGTCGGCTGTGGCAAATGCCATGATCCCCACAACGTCGATCCCAACTCCGGACAGGGGAATGCCCTGCTGAGGGACTCACTGCGTTGGCCGGGTGCGGCTTCGCTGTTGGCGTGGCCGTCGGGAAATCCGGACAACGATTACGTGGTTGGCGGATCTCCTTTCAACGGTGCGTGCGAGGCCTGTCACACCGAAACCAAATACCACCGCAACAACTCTTCTGCCGACCATTCGCATCAGGCGGGCATGGCGTGTGTCGCGTGCCACGCGCACGAGGATGGTTTTGCCCCTTCCATGGGCGGGGGCGCGCACGGCACCCACCTCGATGCACCCTTTGGGCCGCAGATGGGTTGCGGGGGCTGCCACGGGGCGGAGGACCCGCCTTTGCTCAGCGACGGCGAAGATTTGGCTGACACCTCAGTCTGCGACGATTGCCACAGCCCCGGCGGAACCTATGACGGGGTCAACGATCCGGTGTTCGGCGCCAAAGCCAACTGGGACGACAGCGTCTACCTGGACGGCGCACTGAAGGCGGGCAAGGAGAAGTGGTGCGCCGGTTGCCACGATGAATCGCCCTCGACGGTGGGCGGAGTTGCCGCGCCCAACGTGGTAGGAGGCGAAGGAGAGATGACCGGATACGGCCTGGGGTGGGGGTTCTACCGCACCGGCCACGGACTAGCCGGCGATGCCAAATACCCGGCCAGTGGATTCACCACTTCGGGTGCGGGCAGTAGTTGTGGCGATTGCCACGACCCCACAGGCGCACACGTCGACGGTGAGGAGCGGACCTTCCACTACCAGTCGCAAGTTGGGGCGCCCGACGACTACCAGAACGGGTATCGCCTGAAATCGGTGGACGGCGGGCTGCCCATGGTCATCCCCCGGGACGACACCTGCTTCGCCCAGGGTGTCGACCCCAACGAATCGAAGCTCTGCTTCAGTTGCCACGACTCAGGCCCGTTCATTGACCAGGGCAACTCCCAGACCAACTTCCGGGACGGCGCAATTGGGAACCATCATTACTATCACATGGCGATCAAGGCAGTGTGCGGCTACGGCCCAACATACAAATCGGACTACGGCGACCACGGCAATGACAGCCGGACCACTTGCGTGACGTGCCACAACGTCCACGGAACTCCCCAGCTTTCCATGGTCAAGCAGGGGCTCGAGGTCAAGTACTTCGGAGACAACGTCTCCTATGATTGCTTCAACTACCCTGACCCGAGGGATGTTCCGCTCACCGAGAGCACCGGGACGGTCTGGGGGCCTAACGTCGGTGCGGTGTGTTCGGGCTGCCACGGCAGTTGCGGCTTCGATGATGTGTATCTGCGTTCACCGGTGCTGTTCGGGCAGTTGGAAGAGCCGCCGGCGGGCACGTTGCTTCATCCTTCAGCCCTTGACGCCACCGAAGAATGCACCCCCCAGGGCGGTGGCTGGCCAGCAGTGCTGGCTGCCGACGACGGCGACGCCAGCCACGTCGAATGCAACTCCTACTTCAACGGCGCACAATGGACAGCATACCCCGCCAGCTTCTCAGTCGCGATGGAAGACTCGGTCGGCCTTGACGGCGCCGATATCGAAGAAGTTGTGGTGACCGCCAGAGTGAGGGCAGAAATATCGGGGGGCGGCGGCCCCACCAACGTCACCATGGTCCAGCTTTGCTACGACACCGGCGGTGCGGACCAGACCTGCAGCGTCTGGTACGACCTGAGCGGCCTCGAAGGATACCTGACCCTCTACGCCGGCTCCGGCAAGGATCCATCGGGCGGCGCCTGGGATGCCTCAGACCTGGACGCCCTCAATGTTCAGTTCACCATTCTTCCCGAAGATTGCTGCGGCTGGGCTTACGCGGACGCGTACATAACCGAAATCGCTGCGGAAATCACCCACACTCCGTAGGCTGTCTAATCCTCGTCGCTCAAGCGTTCGAAGCACTGCAGGGTAGCGTCTTCGATCGCTTCCACCACCGTGTCGCGGTTGACGCTTCTGATCGCCTTCTTGTTGAGTGCCAGTTCCACCTTGACCTCCGAGCTTTCGCTCTTCTTCGCGACCAGCCGGACTTTGCTCTCGAACACAAACTCAGCCGATTTGCCGTCCTCGCAGAGACGGTAGGCGCAGGAAGTGAAGCTCCCTAGCTGATCTACGACGTTGAACTGTGCGGCGGCCACCGGCACCCAACGGATCGGTTTTTCACCTTTTTTCTTTTTCGGACTGCCTGCCTCAGCCGAGGTGGCGAGAAACCCCACGGCTGCGAGCAGCAAGACGACGCGTGTGACGTTCTTCATAGCTGACCTCCCAGAAACCGTCTCAGTCGGGCTGCTACTCCTCAGCCGAATAACAGTGCTCAACTGCATTCTCGATGGCGTCTATCACCATCTCCCGGGTCATCCGCTTCTTCTTCTTATTTGCGTAGATGCGAATGTTGATCACTTCCCCGGCTCCGGGCTTCACCAGCTCAATCTTGATCTCGTCCTTGTTGGCGAATGAGAAAGTGCCGGGCTTGCCGGGCACAAACATCTTGTAAGCACAAGACATGTAGGTGCCCAGCTCTCCATCAACCTTGAATCCCGAGTGATCGATGGGGCTCCAACGAATCTTCTTGGGGGGGTCTTTCTTCTTCGGCTTACGCGCCTCGGCGGGTCCCGACATGGCGCAGAAAAGCGCGGCCAACACGAAACAAATCCATTTACGGCACATCTTGCCTCCTCCTTTGACACGTGATCCCGGGGTGGACCTTTGTTGTCGGTTCATCATCTCTCAGTATAAACCACCCGTCGTAGCTTAGCAAGGACCCTTGACATTCCGGCCGGACTTGCTAATTGTTTGTCATTGATTGAATTCTAACAGCATAACGCGGAGGGAAGGTATGAGCAGCTTGAAGGGGACACAGACCGAGCAGAATCTGTTGAAGGCTTTCGCAGGAGAATCGCAGGCACGCAACCGGTACACCTATGCTGCCGGACAGGCGGAGAAGGACGGCTATCGCCAGATCGCCGACGTCTTCAAGGAAACCGCGGGGCAGGAGCGGATTCACGCGAAGAACTTCTTCCGTTGCCTCGAAGGCGGTGACGTTGAGATCACGGCTTCCTATCCGGCCGGAAGCATCGGGACCACGCTCGAAAATCTGAAGCACGCCGCAGGCGGCGAGCATGAAGAGTGGACCGAGCTTTATCCCCATTTTGCCGCGGTGGCGCGTGCAGAAGGGTTCGAAGACGTGGCGAAACTTTTCGAGCGGGTATGCGTGGCCGAGAAGGTCCATGAGGAGCGGTACAACAAGCTCATCGCACTCCTCGAGGGAGGAACTGTCTTCGCCCGTTCCGAAAAGGTCGTTTGGCGCTGCCGTAAATGCGGCTGGGCCCACGAGGGTACCGCGGCTCCGGGCAAGTGCCCATGTTGCAACCATCCCCAGGCATACTTCGAGGTGCAGGGAGACCACTACTAGGAGAAGACGATGCTCGACAAGCGAATGGAAGACGCGTTGAACAAGCAATTCAACGCAGAAATGTACTCGGCCTATTTGTATCTCTCCATGTCAGCTCACTTCGAGGACAAGAACCTGCCGGGCTTTGCCCATTGGATGAAGCAGCAGGCTCAGGAGGAAACCTATCACGGCATGAAGATCTACGGCTTCATCATCGACCGTGGTGGCAAAGTGGACTTGAAAGCGATCGAAGCCCCTCCCGCTGAGTGGAATTCTGCGGTCCACGTGTTTGAAGAAACACTAAAGCACGAACAGCACGTGACCTCCCTCATTAATGACCTCGTCACCCTCGCCACCGAACTCAACGACCAGGCCACCCAGGTCTTTCTGCACTGGTTTGTCAATGAGCAGGTTGAAGAGGAAGCCACTGCCGATGAATGGCTCCAGAAGGTCACAATGGTGGAGTCCAATCCGGGCGCGCTCTATTTTGTCGACCGGGAGGCGCTGCAACGGACGTTCGATCTGGCCGGGGCTCTGGCCGGGGGAGGTGAGTAATGAAGAAGTACATTTGCGACGTTTGTGCGTATGAGTACGACCCCGACGCGGGAGACGCGGATACCGCCATTGACCCTGGAACCTCTTTTGATGATCTGCCCGAAGACTGGCTCTGCCCGGTGTGTGGGGTAGGGAAAGAGAATTTCTCGGAAGCCTAGCCGCGGCAGTCGCCAGGCTCAGGTCTTTCGCTAGTCTGAAGCCCAATGCTCACCGCTCACTGCTCACTGCCCGTCGTTGCTTTTTCTCCTAGATACCGGCCCCGTCTTCCAGAGCTGTTTCCAGCGGTTTGCCCTGCATGATGCGCGAGGCGGGAGGTACGTCGGCGGTCACCCACAGGTTGCCGCCGATCACGGCGCCTTTGCCGATGGTGATTCGTCCCAGGATGGTGGCGCCCGCATAGATTATGACGTCGTCTTCGACCATCGGGTGGCGCGGAATACCCTTGATGGGATTGCCCTCGTCATCCAGCGGGAAACTCTTCGCACCCAGGGTCACCCCCTGGTAGATGGTTACGTTGTTCCCGATCACCGTGGTTTCGCCGATGACGATTCCGGTGCCATGGTCCATGAAGAACCGATCTCCGATCTTGGCTCCCGGATGAATGTCGATTCCGGTCTCAGAATGGGCGATCTCGGCTAGAATCCTGGGGATAAGGGGAACTCCGAGTTTGTGCAACTCGTGGGCCAGCCGGTGGTTGGTCATGGCCCGAATGCTCGGATAGCAGTAGATCGCTTCTCCGGGGCGGGAGGCTGCCGGATCTCCTTCGTACGCGGCAAACGCGTCCAGGTGCAGGCGATCGCGAATTTCCGGCAGGCGGCCGACGAACGCAAACACGATCTCCCGGGCCGCAGCCAGCAGCTCCGCAGTTCGTTGACCTTCCGCCGTCTCACACGCGAAGCACAGACCCCGTCTGATCTCCTCGACCAGCTTCCTGGCCGCCAGATCCAAGGTTGCGCCCGCGGCAAAAGTCATGGTCTGGGGCCGCTGGTCCGGCGAGCCGAAAAAGCCGGGAAAGAGTATCGTTCTCAGTTCGCCAACTATGTCGGAGAGCGTTGATACGGACGGCAGCGGCACATCGGGATTTACCCGCCGGGCCAGGCGATCGTAGGACTCCGGATCGCACAGACTTGTGACGACCTCCATGATCAGTTCCTGGTGTGCGTCTTTGTTCTTTGTCATCAGTCACTCCTGCGACCGTAGCTTGCCAAATCTTGCGCAACGGAATCCACATAATTTGTGGCAATTTCGACGCCAAATGTCAAGAAATGCTGGTCGTTGTAACTTATGCTCGGCCCTCCGGCTCCAACCGGAAGGAGGCGAAAAGTGCGGCCCGGCGTCCGGTGCCTTGCATTTCTTCCCCTAAGAGCCCAAGGTTGTTGGGGCCTACACTGACAGGACAGGAGGTTGCCATGACTGAAACCAGCAAAACCGTCGAATTGTCGTCCGAGAATTTCCAGGAAATCATCGATAACAACGAGTTGGTGTTCATCGACTTCTGGGCTGACTGGTGCGGCCCGTGCAAGGTGTTCGGGCCGATCTTTGAGCAGGCAGCAGAGCGGCATCCCGATGCAGTTTGGGCCAAGGTGGACACCGAGAAGGCGCAGGAGCTGGCGTCGGCTTTCGGAATTCAGTCCATTCCGACGCTGGCGGTGTTCCGCGAGCGGATCTTGCTCTACCTTCAACCCGGCATGGTGCCGGCCGAGGGCCTGGACGACCTGGTGAAGCAGACCCGGGAGTTGGACATGGAAGAAGTCCGCAAGCAAGTCGCCGAAGAGAAAGAAAAAGAGTAACCGTTCACCCCCTTCAATCTCTTCCATGATCGCCCGGTGCCTGGCG